>JAGWXF010000014.1 GCA_018970025.1 Actinomycetales bacterium
GGGATTGCCGTCAGCCTGCTGGCCGTCGTCGGAGCGCTCACCGCGATGCCAGCGCTGCTGGCCATCCTCGGGCCGCGCGTGAACATGCTCAAGGTCCGTCGTGGCGATCTCGCGCCTACCGACGACGGCGCGTGGGCGCGCATCTCACGCGGGGTCATGCGCCGCCCGTGGCCGGTCCTGCTGGTCTCCGCGGCGCTGCTCATCGCGCTGGCCCTGCCGGCCCTCAGCGCGGTCTTCGGCCAGGTCGACGAGCGGGCCCTGCCAGCCAGCAACCCGGTGGCACAGGCCGGCGAGGTGCTGCGCGAGCAGTTCCCCGGCAATGAGAACGCCCCCGTCGACATCGTCCTCATCGGTGCGGGCACGCCCGGCGACGTACAGGCCTACGCCGAGCGGATCTCCGACCTTCCGGCCGTCGAGCGGGTCACGACCCCGAGCGATGTCATCGTGGACGGGCAGGTCGTGGCGGCGAACCCCGACCCCGCGCCCTGGACGGCGGGAGGCGACGCGCGCATTGCCGTGATCGGCAACGTGCCGCCGATCGACCCCGCCGGTGAGGCACTCGTCGCCGATATCCGGGCATTGCCGGCACCGGCAACCGAGGCCCTCGTCGGCGGCGTCGCAGCCCAGTGGTCGGATGCCACCAGCGGCATCATCGATCGCGCCTGGATCGTGCTGGTGTGGCTGGCAGCGACCACGCTGCTCATCCTCTTCCTGTACACCGGCAGCCTGCTGATCCCGGTGAAGGCATTCGTCCTCAACCTGCTCAGCCTGTCGGCGACCCTCGGCGTCCTCGTCTGGGTCTTCCAGGACGGCCGGCTCTCCTGGCTCACCGGCGAATACACCGTCACCGGCACCGTCGACATGTCGACGCTGGTCCTGGTCGGCGTCATCGCCTTCGCCCTATCGATGGACTACGAGATCTTCATGCTCTCGCGGATCACCGAGGAGCATGTGCGCGGCAGGGACACAGTCGACGCGGTCGCCTTCGGCCTGCAGCGCACCGGGCGCATCATCACGGCCGCCGCCCTGCTCATCGCCATCGTCTTCGCATCCTTCCTCACGAGCGGCGCAACCAACATCAAGCAGCTTGGCCTGGGCGTGACCGTTGCGATCCTGCTCGATGCCACGGTCGTCCGGGCGCTGCTGGTGCCCTCATTCATGCGCCTGGCAGGCCGGGCAAACTGGTGGGTGCCTGACTGGCTGCGTCGCGTGCATGCCCGCATCGGACTGCAGGAGGGCTGAGCCGAGGCCTCAGGCAGGCAGCTCCGCCGGCTCCCCTTGCTCTCGCCATGCCACCACCATGCTCGGCAGCACCGCGGCCAGCGTGATCATGAACATGACCAGGCCGAAGGCCTGGGGCCACGTGATGACCAGCTGCACGGCATCATCCTGTGAGACGGCGACGAAGGCGACCAGCGCGACGGTGGCCAGGCAGGCGATCAGTCCTGCGTAGATGCGATAAGCATCCAGGTAGGAGCGGTCGCGCAACAGGCGCTGCCGCTCATCCAGGAATCGGTCGGGGAGATCGGCGATCGTCCGGGTCGACAGGCGCAGCAGCCACCAGGCCAGCCATGCCAGGCCAGTGACGAGAATGCCGACGATCGAGCCGGCAACCGCGTAGGCGGGCACGATGCCCAGGCTGCAGAGGGCAGCGACCACGGCCAGGGCACGGCGGGCGCTGCGCCCGCGCAATCCCTGGAAACGCCGGTCGTCCAGGATCCGCTGCACACGCCGCTCCAGGTCGGCCTGCTTGCGTTCCTTGCTCGTGGCGGGAAGGTGCGGCATCAGGATCCTCTCTCATCGATTTCGAAAGGCGCGGGCGTCGGGTAGTCCGAGGTCAATCGGGCGGGAAGGGATGCAACGAGAACACCTCGGCCACGGGAGCGTCGAGCGCCTCGGCCAGACGGAGGGCCAGTGCCAGGCTCGGGCTGTACTCACCGCGTTCCAGGTAGCCGATCGTCTGGTAGTGGACGGTGACCGCATCGGCGAGCTCCTGCCGGCTCATGCCGCGCAGGCGCCGCCAGTGCTCCAGGCGGCTGTAGACGGCGTCCTCGGGGGCCTTCGGCTTGCGACTCACCTGCGTAGCATAAATGCTTAACAGCATTAATGCAACATGCGGTCCCTAGGGTCAGGTCTCATTCCGATGATCGCCCAGGTGGGCGCAGGTACGTACAGGTACGCCAGGCCCACTCCATCGGCCCATATGCGAAGCGTCGTAGCCATACCGTGCAGAAGGCGATGATCAGGATCCAGATGCCGACCACCAGAGCCAGGCTCGCGGCGTAGCCCACTCTCGCGTACCACCCCATGCCGAACAGAATGAGCAGGGCAAGCAGGCTCTCCAGCAGGTAGGCGGTCAGGGCCATCCGCCCGACCGAGATCAGCGGCGTCGGCGGTGCGACTCGCTGCCACAGCAAGGTGAGGGCCGCCGCGTATCCGACGGACAGCAGTGGCACCCCGAAGGTCGTCACGGCGGACTGCAGGATGGCCTGCCACGTTCCGCCATCGCCGGGCAGCAGGCCATTGGCCCCGAGCACTCCCTGCGGGAAGAGCACCAGGTTGACCGGCAGGCCAACCCCGCACCCCACGACCGCCAGTGCCCGCAGCAGTCGGCGGTGCTCCCCCGGGGCAGTGACCACCCCCGACTTGGCAGCCGCAATACCGATCAGGAACAGCGGCAGGAGCCACGCCTGCCCCAGGATCACGAAGCTGGGCTGGGCAATGGCCGAGGTCAGGGCATTGCTCGCGACGATACCGAGGTAGTCGCCACTGCCGTAGGCGCGAATCGCATCCGCGTAGGCAGACCCGAGGGCAGCATCCTCGGCACTCGTCCCTTCCGAGGAGACCCAGATGCTCAGCCAGGCGAGCAGGACGAAGCCGGCTACGGCAATCCCGCCTGCCCACCACAGCAGCGCACGCACCGACCGACGCAGGAACAAGATGGCGATCAATCCGGTGACACCGTACGTGAACAGGATGTCTCCGGGGAAGAGCAGGATCATGTGCGCGAGGCCGAGGACGATCAGAAACAGGCTCCGGCGGACGAAGACGGACCTGCGCAGCCGACCCTGGTCAAGGGAACGCATCGCGATCAGGCCCAGGCCGGCCCCGAAGAGCGTTGCCAGCATCGCGATGAGCTTGCCGGTCACCAGCCAGCCGATCAGGCCGGACGCGATCTCGTCGACGGTACCGGTGCCACCGGCCAGCAAGTCCTGAGCTGGGGTGAACAGCACCGGGGATGCCATGAAGATCACGTTGACAATGAGGACACCGAGCACGGCCAGGCCACGCAGGGCATCCAGGCCGTCGAGTCGCCGGCTCGGGTCAATCGCGCCCGGTCGCTGGAATCGGACCGATGCCGGTGCATCACTGCCCTGCATGCCGTGACCAGCCATAGTCGCGGATGATCTCAGCCACCGTCAGGTGGTAGGCGTCGTAGAAGGACTCTCGGCCCCGGCGTTGCGCCTCGGCATGTCGTGCATGCCGCTTCCATGCCCGCACCGCGTCGTCGCCGGTGAACCAGGCCAGGGTGATCCCCTCGCGGGTCACCGGGTCTCGCATGCTCATCCGGCGAACGAATCCCGGCTGCCGCTCCACGTCCGCAATGAGCTCCGCCGAGCGAGCCTGGTACTCGTCCTCGTCCATCCCCGACAGCGTCGACGTGAAGACGACCACGACGCCCGGTTCCGATGAGGTGCTGCCCTGCGAATCGTCCATCCGTCGATGCTAGGCATCGACCGGAAGTGCGGAACCTGCAGGGTGTGGTAGCAAAGCCATATGAGTCGCTATGGACATCTTCATCGCGTGCGCCGAACCAGCCTGGCCGGCATGAGCGCCCTTGCAGCCGCCCTCGCGTGCGTGCTGACCGTCAGCGCCTGCTCCTCTGGCCACGATGCCCACGGGTCGATGAGCAGTATGAGCGCAAGCGCGGCCACCGCGTCCGCCGACGACGTGATGTTCGCGCAGATGATGATCCCGCATCACCAGCAGGCGGTCGTCATGGCCGACCTGGCAGCGACCCGGGCCGATAGCGGGCAGATCACCGCGCTCGCAGCCGAGATCAAGGCGGCGCAGCAGCCCGAGATCGACCAGATGAGCGGGTGGCTTGCCGAATGGGGTGCGCCCGTGCTGTCGGCAGACGATGCGATGGGCTCGCACGGGTCGCACGGCATGTCCGGGATGCTGACGGACGATCAGCTCGACGCCCTTGCCCAGGCCTCAGGTGCGTCCTTCGACCGGCTGTTCGCCGAGGCGATGATCGAGCATCACCAGGGAGCCATCGAGATGGCCGATCAGGTGACCGGATCAGCCGATCCGCGGGTCGCGAGCCTGGCGAAGCAGATCATCAGCACGCAGCAGGCAGAGATCACCCAGCTGCAGGCGTTCCTCGACGGTCAGGCCGGCTCTTCCGGGTGACCCGGCGGCTCACGCCTGGATCAGGCCGAGGTCGATGAGCTTGGCACGCAGTGCGGGGTTGGACGGCTCCACCAGGTGCGTGCCGTCCGGGAACACCACGACTGGGATCGACTGAGCCCCGCTGATCGAGACGGCCGCATCCCTGAGGGCATCGTCATGCTCGACATCGAGGTATGAGTAGTCGAGGCCGAGCTCGTCGAGCTGCCGCTTGGTCCGGCGGCAGTCGCCGCACCAGTCAGCTCCGTACATCAGGATCGTCATGGCAGCAGGATCCCTATCGCTCGAGGCCGGTATCGATGATCACGGCCGTAGCCTGGCAGGACGTGGGCGTGAGCTGCGCATCAGCCCTCCCGACCCTGCGGATCGCCCCCGACCGCCGGCCGGGTGCGGATCCCCGTACGGTCGACTAAGACCTGGGCGACGACCACGGATGCGATACCGGTGAGCGCCGCCCCGACCGGTGACCACTGATGCACGATGCAGTACATCACCGAGCCCCAGACCGCGATCAGCGCATTTGGCGCACTGGCCAGCAGGATGCCGGGGACCTTCGCCTGCATGACGCTGACCAGCACTCCCCCGCCGACCGCCGACAGGGTCCCGACCAGGATGGCCGCCACGACCGGCAGACCGACGCCAAGGGCGTATGCAGCGCCGGTCACCGCGAACAGGCCCATGGCGACGGCGTTCAGCAGTCGCATCACCTCCTGCACCCGGCCCAGGAAGCGCCCGACGAGGCGCACCACCAGCATGCCGGCCAGGACGGTCACCAGCGCCCAGGGCGTGCGCAGCGACTCGGCCGGCAGATTGCCGATGAGGACGTCGCGGATGAAGCCGCCGCCGAGGCCCATGAGCAGGGCGAATGCCGTGAGCCCGACGATGTCCCACTCGCGATCTGCGTCATCGAAGGCCCGCTGGGCACCGACGATCGCGTTGACGAAGATGGTGAGCAGCGACAGCCACAGCGGGGCCGCCGTCGCGAGGTCCGGCAGCGCCGGCAGGCCCAGGGAGCTGATCATCTGATCCGGCCGGTCAGGTCAGGCCGATGCGCTCGCCAGGTCGGCGATGACGATCCGGCGCATGCCCATCATCGCCTGCCATGCGCCTGCCCCTGCCGAGAGCAGCTCCCCGAGGGCAGACGGGACGACCTGCCAGTGGATCCCGAAGCGGTCCTGGCACCAGCCGCATTGGCCCTCCTGCCCGCCGTCGGCGATCAGGGCATCCCAGACCCGGTCGATCTCCTCCTGGGTGTCGCACCTGACCTGGAACGACACCGCCTGCGAGTGCGGGAACTGCGGCCCGCCGTTGAGTCCCGCGAATGGCTGGCCGAAGATCTCGAACTCGACCACCATCACGGTGCCGTCCGGCTTCGGCGCGCCATCGCCATAGTGCGCCACGGAGGTGATGCATCCGCCGGGGAACAGGTCGGCATAGAACTGCGCCGCGGGCAGCGCCTGATCGTCGAACCATAGGAAGGTCCGGACTCCGTCGACCGCCATGCTGCTCCCTCAGTCCTCGCTGTCGGGCTCGATGCCCGGGCCCACATTGTCGGCGAGCCACTCCAGCAGCGGGCGCATGGCCCGCCAGTCAGCCCGGACTTTGGCAAGCGCCGTCCGCGTGCCCATCCAGGGCTCGTCCGAATAGCTTCTGGCCACGGTCAGCGCCCGATTGCGCAGCAGGTCGATGCGCGGATGGCCGGCGTCGTAGCCGCGCGGCCTGGTCTTGACCGGTTGCCCATCGACATCGAAGCCCTTGGCGATATTCGACAGGATCCGCTCGAGCTCTCCTCCCCTTGGCCCGTCGACCGCCCGTCGATAGCGCTCGACCTGCGTGCCCTGCGGTGCGTACCAGCCGCCCGCGACCATCAGCCCCGTGGAAGAGATCTGCACGTAGTAGCCGACGCTGTCCTCGATGTTGACGACCGCTCCCTGGTGATCCTTCAGCGGGGCCTTGTCCTTGCTGAACCGCGTGTCGCGGTAGGGCCGGTAGAGATGACCCGCACCGAACTCACCCTCGAGCTCGCCCAGCAGTGCCTGCATGGGCTCGCGCACGAGTCGCTCGTAATCGGCCTTGTGGTCGTTCCACCAGGCGCGGGTGTTGTTCGCTGACAGCTCGGCGTAGAAGGCAAAGGCCTGCCCGGGAATCCCGGCGAACCGCGGTGCCGCTGCCATCAGTCGTTCGACCGCAGCAGCGGGAACAGCGGGTGATCCATCGCAGCGCCGGCAGGGATCTGCAGGTCGAGGCCGTCGAAGTTCGGCGAGGTCGCCCAGGGCCGGGGGGCGTGGACCATGTCATCGCCCAGGAGCCGCAGCGAGAACGCCCGCCGACGATTCGAGCCGGGAACCCCGTACGCATGGTGCAGGGTGAGCATGTGGAAGAAGACCGCGTCGCCGGGCTCCAGGGCCCAGCCCCGGATGTCGAAGGCCGCGCGATTCGACTCGATGTCCGGCAGCTCGTCCAGTGATCCCTCAGGGAACCACTTCGCCTGGTTGTCCATGAACGACCTCGGCATGAGCCAGCCCATCAGGTGCGAGCCGGCGAGGAACTCCAGGGTGGACTCGGCCGCGACCGGATCGACCGGCATCCACATGGAGCAGTTCATCAGGCCGTCCACGTTGTAGTAAGGCTGGTCCTGATGCCACGGAGTCTCCTGCCTGGTGCCTGGCTCCTTGACGAGCATGTGGTCGTGGTAGAGCCGCACCTGCGAGCTCCCCATCAGCGCCCCGGCGACATCTGCCGCACGCGAGCCGAAGGCCACATCCCTGAACTCGTCGATGCGCTGCCAGTTGCAGAAGTCCTCGACGAAGCTGCCCGGGTCATCCGTCCGGCTGGCCACCTTGAACATCGGCCCGGGGTCAGCGAGGTTCCGCTCGATCCCGCGCTCGACCATCGCGACTTCCTGCGGGGTGCACACTCCCCGGACGACGGTTGCGCCCACCCGGCGGAACTCGTCGACAGCCTCCTGGGAGACCATCGTGGTGTCGATCGCACGTGTCATCTGCCCTGCCCGCCTTCCGCCATCGCAGCACCGGCCTGACTGCCGGGCAGCTGCAGATCAGCCTGCTGGTAGGCCTGCAGCAGATCGCGCTCGCGTGCCTTGCCTGGGAAGGCAGCCGCGACCAGCAATGCGCCAAGGATCACCGCAGCCGAGCCGGCCGCGAAGGCCCAGTTGGCGCCGGCATTGAACGATGCCCTGGCCGCATCGATGATGGCCTGGGCGTAGGTCGGGTTCTGCTGGGCCAGATTGGCAGCGCTGGCGAATGACTGGGTCAGGATGGCCTCGGTACGGTCGCTCACGGTCGACGCCTCCGGAGAGTCGGCGATGGCGGCGCTGAAGGCCGTCGCGTAGCCGGCCGTGAGCAGGGAGCCGAGGATCGCCTGCATGACCGACCCGCCGAGGTCACGCTGCAGGTCATTGGTTGCCGAGGCCATGCCCACCTGCGAGACGGGGACGGAGCTGGTCAGGGATCGCGATGCCGGGGTGAGGGCCAGGCCCGCGCCCACCCCGACGAGCAGGTAGGCGATGCCGACGATGAAGTAGGACGAGCCCTGCCGCCAGCCGATGAGCATGATGATGAATGCAGGCAGGATGCACGCATACCCGGCGAGCAGGGTGAACTTCGATCCACGCGACACGACCAGCCTGGCCGAGAGCGGCGCGATCGCCATCATGCCGATTGCGGCGGGCAGCACGGCAAAGCCGGCATCGAGGGTTGAGTAGCCGAGGACATCCTGCAGGTACTGCTGGCCAATGAACATCGCGCCCATCAGGGAGCCGAAGACGATCATCCCCGCGATGGCCGGCACCCAGAACAGCTGGCGTCGCGCATACGCAAGCGGGTACAGGGGGATACGGGCCCGTGACTGCCGAAGCGCGAATATCACTGCCAGCAGCAGCGCTGCCACGATCAGGACGACCGCACGGGCCAGTGCGCCGGGCGCGGAGATCGTGCCAAGGCCCAGCACGAGCAGGGCGATCATCACCACGGACAGCACCCCGCTGAGGTGGTCGACCGGGTTGCTCGACTCGTTCACATGCGATGGCACGCGCCAGATCACCAGGACGAACGCCACCACGGCCGGGGGCACGGCGATCAGGAAGACCGAGCCCCACCAGAAGCCCTCAAGCAGCGCGCCGGCGATGACCGGGCCGATGATGGCACCCCCACCGCTGACGCCCGACCACAGGGCGATCGCCGCCACCCGCTTCGGCCCGCTGGACCACAGGGCGGTGATGAGCGCCAGGGTCGTCGGGTACGCCAGGCCGGCCGCGACACCGATGAGGATCCGGCCCGCGACCAGCAGGTTGGCACTCGGCGCATACGCGCACAGGAAGCTGAGCGGGACGGTCAGGCCCAGTCCCAGCAGGAGCAGGAGCTTGCGGCCGTATCGGTCGCCCAGTGCGCCGAGGTACAGCACGGACATGGCCAGGCCCAGGGTGCAGCCCAGGGCGATGAGGTTGACCTGGGTCTGGGTGGCATCGAAGGCGCGGCCGATGTCAGGCAGCGCGATATTCGCGACGCTCAGGTTCAGGTTCGCCACGAGCGCCGCGAGGATGAGCGCGGTCAGGACGATGCCGGCCCGGGCGGGGCCCGACTGGGGTGCGCTGGTCTCGGGCACGGTCGAACGGTAGTGGATCGTGCACGTGCATCCCCGGCGAAAGGCCCGCTGCTGCTGTCAGCCGACCTTGCCGAGCAGGTAGTCGCGTCGGGCCAGGAGGATCTCAAGCGGTGCGCTCGCGGAGGGCGGGCCCGGGACTGCCCTGCGCAGCTCGACGTGCACCTGCGCGTGCTCCCGGGAGGTGCGGGCGGCTAGCTGCCCGACCATGGCATGGACCTCCCGCCGGAGTGCCTCGATATCGCGCCACATCCCGCCGTCATCAACGGCCTCGAGCTCGTCGAAGATCGTCATCGGCACGGCCTTGCGCAGCTTCGCGTCCCGCACGGCCAAGAGCGTGGCTGTCTGCTCGGGCGTGAGCAGGCCGGGCAGGCCGAGGAACTCCTCCTCCTGCGGATCGAGCTCGCGTGCGGCCGTATGCGCCTGCCCTGCATGCAGGACGTGCGCGAACTCGGCCTCCGAGTCCAGGGCCGTGAACTCCGGCAATCCCGGCTCGCTGACCCGCTCGATGAGGGCGTCGTCGATGGAGTCCCCGACCGGCAGGCGCACGACATGGTTGCGGGCCTCCTCCATCTCGGCCGCCAGGGCGAGCAGCGGGCGAACCGCGGGCAGGAACACCGTCGCGGTCTCATGCGGACTGCGGGCGCGCACCACGCGGCCGACGGCCTGCGCGAAGAACAGGGGCGTGCGATATGACGTCGTCCAGACGCAGACCGCCAGCCTGGTGATGTCGACGCCCTCGGACACCTGCCGCACGGCGATGAGCCAGCGATCGTCCCCTGAGTTGAACGCCTCGATGCGCTTGCTCGACTTCGGATCATCGGACACGACCACGACCGGGGTGCTGCCGGTCACCTGCGTGACGATCCGAGCATAGGCACGCGCGGAGTCCTGGTCCGTTGCCAGCATCAGGACGGCGGCGTCGGGCATCCCCGAACGACGCAGGTCGGTCAGGCGCTGGTCGGCTGCTGCGATCACGTGCGGGATCCACTTGCCGTCCGGTGCCAGGGCCGTGCGCCAGGCGGTCTCCTCCCGGCGCTTGGTGCCCGCATCGTTGAGGGCTGCGCTCATGACCTCCCCGGCGGAGTTCACCCATCGGCTCGTGCCGGTATATGCCGCGAACACCACCGGCCGGACGACCCGGTCACCGAGTGCCTGCCGATAGCCGTACTCGAAGTCTGCCAGCGAGGCAAGGTCTCCCTCGGCGGTCTCCTCGTAGCGGATGAACGGGATGCGCTCCTGCGGGTTGGTGCGAAATGGGGTCCCGGTCAGGCAGAGTCGGCGGGCGGCCGGGGCGAACGCCTCGCTCACGGCATCGCCCCAGGACAGGCTGTCGCCTGCATGGTGGATCTCGTCGAGGATGACCAGGCTTCGCTTCGCCTCGACGCGGGCGCGGTGCAGCATCGGGTGACCGGCGACCTGGGCGTAGGTCGTGACGTAGCCCTGCGTATCGGGTCGCACCGGGCCGGAGCTGTTGCGCAGGGCCGGATCGAGGACGAGACCTCGCCGCCCGGCGGCATCGGCCCACTGGGTGCGCAGGTGATCGGTGGGCACCACGACGACGACCCGGTCGATCGCCCGCTTGGATCTCAGCCAGGTGGCCAGGCTCAGGGCGAAGGTCGTCTTGCCCGCACCCGGGGTGGCGGTGACCAGGAAGTCCTTCGGCATCTCCTCGCGGTAGCGCTCCAGCGCCTGAACTTGCCACTGCCGCAGCCGCGCTTCCTCGATGGAGGGTTCCTGGAGATCTTCCCCTGGTGGCGTCGAGACGGCAGGAGGTCGGTCTGGCATGGCCGCAGGAGTCTAGCTCCGCGCGTCGGCGACGTCCGGATTGGCATGAGCACCACGATCCGGGCCATCTGCGGGCTCCTAGACTGCCGCCATGAGTGTTCGGATGTACTCCGGTCCACACTCGGATCGCGGCGGCGTGCCCTCGGGCTGGATCGTCTACATCCCCTGGGCGCTTGCCATCGTGACCATCCTGACGCAGATCGCCTGGATCCTGGTCGACGAGCGCCTGCGCCTGGCGCTGACGATCAGCAGTGTCATCACGTTCTTCCTGGCGAGCGCGACCCACGCGTACATCAGCAGGGGCATGACCTGGACGGCCGGCTACCTGGCCATCACCCTCGTTGCCAGCCTGGTCATCGAGGTCGTGGGCGTGCTGACCGAGTTCCCCTTCGGCTCCTACGCCTACTCGACCGACCTCGGCCCGGCGCTGCTCGGGGTGCCCCTGCTCATCCCGG
Source organism: Actinomycetales bacterium (assembly GCA_018970025.1). GTDB lineage: Bacteria > Actinomycetota > Actinomycetes > S36-B12 > S36-B12 > REEB460. The sequence goes on from JAGWXF010000014.1 coordinate 11,277, forward strand.
TGGCCTGGTCGATGATGGCGTACCCGGTGCTGCTGGCCGCCCGGCGACTGGCCGGGCCGGGGCTGCCGACCGTCCTGGTCGGTGGATTCCTGTTCGCGTCATGGGACCTGTTCCTGGATCCCCAGATGGTTAGGCAGGGGTACTGGACGTGGTCCGACGCGACGTGGAACCTGCCCGGAGTCGAGGACATCCCGCTGCAGAACTTCCTGGGGTGGCTGCTGGCGGGCTTGGCGATCATGTGGATGCTGGAGCGACTCCCGCGCAAGGTGGCCAAGGACGGCGTGCCGACCCTGATGCTGTCGTGGGTGTACGCCTCGAACGTGCTCGCGGCGGCTGCGTTCTTCGCCGACTGGCCGGTCGCCGTATGGGGCGGCATCTGCATGGGGGCCGTCGTCATCCCCTACTGGTGGCGGCTGTGGAGCCAGCCGCAGTGGTGACCTCGTGGTGACCTCGTGGTGACCCAGGCGGCCTCTCGCCTGGTGGGCCTGGGATCCGCGCTCGCCGTCGGCCTGGCCGTGCATACTGCCGTCAACCTGCGCCAGCTGCGCCGGCCACCGCGAGCGGCCCGGGTGCTGGAACGAGTGAGCGTCCTGATCCCGGCGCGCAATGAGGCCAGCAGCCTGCCCGCGATGCTGCGATCAGTGCTGGCGAGCACCGGTGTCGACGATCTCGAGGTGATCGTGCTGGACGACGGCTCGACCGACGAAACGGCGATGGTTGCCAGCGCCTTTGCCGACCCGCGGCTCACCGTGCTCGTCGAGGCCGACGTGCCCCCGCCCGCCGGCTGGCTCGGCAAGCCATGGGCTTGCATGCGCTTGGCGGAGCGTGCCACGGGCAGTGCCCTGGTGTTCGTCGACGCCGACGTCGAGGTGGCCCCCAATGGGATCGCGGCAGCCGTGCAGGCGATGCGGGCCGCCGACCTGGCGCTGGTCTCCCCCTATCCGCGTCAGCTGGCGGACAGCCCGCTGGAGCGACTGGTGCAGCCGCTGGTCACCTGGTCCTGGGCAGCGACCATGCCGGTGGGCTGGGCCGAGCGATCCACGCGGCCTTCCCTCAGCGCCGCCAACGGGCAGTTCCTCGCCGTCGACGCCACCGCCTACCGCGCGATCAACGGTCATGCGAGCGTCGGCGGGGAGGTCCTCGAGGACATCGCCCTGATGCGCGCCATCAAGCGGTCCGGCCAGCATGCCGCCACCCTCGATGGATCGCAGATCGCCCAGTGCCGCATGTACCGGGGCAGCCGTCAGGTCGTCGATGGCTACGCGAAGTCGCTGTGGGATGCCTTCAACGGCCCGGTCGGCAGCATCGGGGTGAACGCCCTGCTCGCGGCGGCCTATGTCGTGCCTGCCCTGGGCATGGCCTTCGGACGTTCCCGGCAGACCAGGGGCATCGGTGCGATCGGGTACGCCGCCGGCGTTGCCAGTCGCGCGATGGTCGCCCGGCGGACCGGCGAGCCCGTGCTTCCCGACACGCTCGCGCAGCCGGCGTCGATCACCGCCTTCATCGGCCTGAACCTCATCTCCTGGTGGCGGCACCTGCGCGGCACCAATCGCTGGAAGGGCCGGCCCGTGGTGGGCGAGCCCGCATGAGCCGAGTCGTCGTCATCGGCGCCGGGGCCGGCGGGCTGGCAGCCGCTGCGCGCCTGGCCGTCAAGGGCCATCGGGTCACGGTGCTGGAGCAGGCTCCGGCATTCGGCGGCAAGCTGGCGCGCTTCGAGCGGGATGGCTTCGTCTTCGACACGGGCCCGTCGCTGTTCACCCTGCCGGCCGTCTACCGCGACCTGTTCCTGAAGACCGGCGGCCCGCTGGAGGAAGCGGTCGACCTGCAGGCGGTCGATCCCTCCTTCGCGTACCACTGGGCGGACAGCTCGACCGCGGTGCTGCCGGGTGTCAACCCTGCCAGGTGTGCCGACGCCCTCGGCGACGCGCTGGGCGGTCAGGCCGCTGCTCAGTGGCGTGCCCTCATCCAGCGGGGCGGAGCCATGTGGCAGGTCACCCGCGAGCCCTTCCTGCAGTCCCCTCTGGCGGGCTGGCGGACCCTGATGGGCCTGGCACGCAATGCCTCGGACATCACCACCGTGGCGCCGTTCACGACCCTTCGATCCCTCGGCACCTCAACCTTCGCCGATCCCCGGCTGGTGACCCTGCTCGACCGGTATGCGACCTACAGCGGCTCCGACCCCCGGCGCGCTCCGGCCGTGCTCGCCACCATTCCATACATGGAGCAGACCTTCGGAGCCTGGCATATCGGGGGCGGGCTCTCCCGGCTCGCCGACGCCCTGGTCCTGCGCTGCCAGGAGCGCGGGGTGGACCTGCGGGCAGGCTCGCCGGTGACCCGGATCGGGCTGCGCGATGGCCGCATCGCGGGAGTGGAGGTCGACGGCACCCAGTGGCTGGACGCCGACATCGTGGTCGCCAACGCCGACGCCTCCCAGGTGTACGGCCGGCTGGCTGCTGCCGATCCACGGGCACGATCGGCCGCGCGAGCCCTGGAGCGCACCACGCCCTCGCTCGCCGGCTTCGTCATCCTGGCCGCCGTCCGAGGTGCCACTCCCGGATTGCAGCATCACAACGTCTGGTTCCCGGCCGACTACGACGCGGAGTTCGACCAGGTGTTCGGCCGGCAGGCGCAGCCGGTGGCCGATCCGGCCATCTATGCCTGCACCCCCGCAGACCCGCAGATGCGGCCCGATGCCGGACATGAGTCGTGGTTCATCCTGGTGAACGCTCCCCGGCACGGCGATGGCAGCTCGGGCACGGTCGACTGGGACGTCCCCGGCCGTGCCGACGCCTACGCCCGGCACCTGCTCGACCTGCTCGCCGCCCGAGGGACCGACATCAGGGACCGGATCCTGTGGACGCAGGTGCGCACGCCTGCGGATCTCGAGCGGATGGCGCGGGCACCCGGTGGCTCCATCTACGGCACATCCAGCAACGGCCCGCGAGCGGCATTCCAGCGACCCGCCAACCAGTCACCGATCCCGGGCCTGTACCTCGTCGGCGGTTCCTCTCACCCCGGAGGAGGGCTCCCACTGGTCGGGATGAGTGCCGAGATCGTGGCGGGCCTGATCGGCCGCGCCAGAGCCCAGGATGGCTAGCGCTGCTCGCCCAGGCCGAGCGCCTGGTAGATCTCCCGGGTCGAGGTCGAGCGATTGAGGGTGTAGAAGTGCAGGCCGGGTGCGCCTCGATCCAGCAGGTCGCGGGCCAGGTCGGTGGCGATCTCGACGCCGAGGGACCGGACCGCCTGGTCGTCGTCCTTCACGGCCGCGAACCGACCTGCGAGATCCTCTGGGAAGGCTGCGCCTGACAGCGCTGCGAACCGCTCGATCTGCGCCACATTCGTCACCGGCATCAGTCCCGGGATGATCGGCATCGTGCAGCCATGGAACCGGGCCCGCTCCACCAGTCGCTGGTAGTCGGCCGCCCGGAACAGGAACTGGGTGATGGCGAACTCGGCGCCCGCGTCCTGCTTGGCGGCAAGGACACGAGCATCCTCATCGAGGTCGGTCGACTGCGGATGCCCCTCCGGGAATGCCGCCACCCCGACGCTGAAGTCACCCAGGGAGCGCACGAGCGACACCAGTTCATCGGCATGCTCCAGGCCATCGGGGTGCGCCTGCCATGGAGCCATCGGGCCGCCGGGCGGATCACCTCGAAGGGCCAGGATGGTCGACACGCCGGCGGCGGCGTACTGGGCCACGACCCCGCGCAGCTCCTGCCGGCTGGCCCCGACGCAGGTCAGGTGACCCACGGGAGTGAGCGTGGTGTGCTCGGCGATATCGCCGGTGATGCGAACCGTGCGATCCCGGGTCGAGCCGCCTGCGCCGTAGGTCACCGATACGAAGGTGGGCCGCAGGGCCTCGAGGTCACGGACCGTCTGCCAGAGCTGCCGCTCCCCCTCGTCTGTCTTGGGCGGGAAGAGCTCGAAGGAGAAGGACCGCTCGCCGGAGCGGAGGACCTCGCCAAGCGAGGCGCGAGTCGCATCCTGGGGCATGGCGCAACCTTACGGCAGCACCCGACGCTCACGGCAGCACCCGACGCTCACGGCCGCACCAGACGCTCACGGCGGTACCCAATGCATCGAGCGGAACTGGCCGAGCGGCTCGCGCCGACGAGCCGGCTCGCACGACCGGGGATACGCCATAGGCTCGGGGAGTGGCTGCCGGCGTCTCGTCCTCCCATCCGCTGGATGCCGCCGGCCTGCGGGAGCGCGTCCAGGCGATCGTCGATCAGGTGCTCGAGCAGGAGTCGTCCGTGCTGGCCCGTGCGGGCGCGGACCTCGTCCCCCTGGCCGGGGCCCTGCGCGCCCTCATGAGCGGGGGCAAGCGCCTGCGACCGGCCTTCTGCTACTGGGGCTGGCGCGGGGCACTCGCCGGCACCGAGGTCACCTCGGAACTCGATGACGCAGCCATGCGCGCGGCGGCGTCCCTTGAGTTCCTGCAGGCCTGTGCCCTCATCCACGACGACGTGATGGACGGCTCCGACACCCGGCGAGGGCTTCCAGCGGCTCACCACCACTTCGCCACCCTGCACCGCGGCTCGGCCTGGCTGGGGTCCCCGGAGAACTTCGGCATCGGGGCTGCCATCCTGCTGGGCGACCTGTGCCTGTCCTGGGCAGACCAGGTGCTCATGTCCAGCGGGATGCCGGTCGCGGACCTGATGCGCGGCAAGGCCGTCTACGACGAGATGCGCACCGAGCTCATGGCAGGGCAATACCTCGACCTGCTCGAGCAGGCACGCGGCGGCGGCTCGGTGGAGCGTGCCCTGCAGGTGGTGCGCTACAAGTCGGCCAAGTACACCATCGAGCGTCCCCTGCACCTGGGCGCTGCCCTCGCGGGAGCGCCCCCGCAGGTCATGGAGGCGTACACGGCGTACGGCCTGCCCCTGGGCGAGGCCTTCCAGCTGCGCGATGACGTCCTCGGCGTGTTCGGTGATCCGAGCCAGACCGGCAAGCCAGCGGGCGACGACCTGCGCGAGGGCAAGCGAACGGTCCTGATCGCGATGGCGACGGACGCGGCGAGCCCATCCCAGGCCGCCGTCCTGCGAGCGCACCTCGGCGATCCCGCCCTTGACGCGGACGGCGTGGCCGCCCTGCGGGCCATCATCGAGGAGACCGGGGCCCTGGCCGCGACCGAGCGACTCATCGACGAGCGGCTTTCCCAGGCGCTCCAGGCGGCCGCCAGCCCGGTGATCGCGCCGGAGGCGAGCCAGATCCTGCTCGGCCTGGCGTATGCGGCGACCCGTCGTACCGTGTGACAGGCCAGACGATCGATGAAACGAGGAGGACGATGTCACCGGCCCTGAGGTCACAGCTCGAGCGCTGGCTGCCAGGAGGCGAGCCCCGCAAGGTGAGCGGGCCAACCGACCACGTGGTCGTCGTGGGCGCAGGCCTGGCTGGCCTATCCGCCGCGATGCGCCTGGCCGGCGCCGGCCGGCGCGTGACGGTGCTGGAGCGCGAGGACCAGCCCGGCGGCCGGGCGGGCCGGCTATCGGTGCCGACCGCGGACGGCACCTACGAGTTCGACACCGGCCCGACCGTGCTGACCATGCCGGACCTCATCGCAGACTGCTTCGATGCCGTCGGCGAGGAGATGAGCGACTGGCTCGACCTGCAGCCCGTCGCCCCGCTATACCGGTCCTTCTACCCCGATGGCTCGGTGCTGGACGTGCACGCCGATGTCGAGCAGATGGCCGACGAGATCACCCGGGTGATCGGGCCGGCCGAGGCAGCCGGATACCGCTCCTACGTGGACTTCGTCTCCAAGCTCTACCGCTACGAGATGAAGAACTTCATCGACCGGAACATCGACTCGCCGCTGGACCTGCTGACCCCGGACCTGGCCCGGCTCGTCGCCATCGGCGGCTTCCGTCGGCTGGCGCCCAAGGTGCGCCAGTACCTGAAGGACCCCCGCACCGAGCGGGTCTACTCGTTCCAGGCGATGTACGCCGGGCTCTCGCCGTACGACGCCCTGGCGATCTATGCGGTGATCGCCTACATGGACTCCGTGGCCGGCGTGTACTTCCCCAAGGGCGGGATGCATGCACTGCCCGTGGCGATGGCAGCCGCGGCGGCCAAGCATGGCGTGGAGTTCCGCTACGGCACGGAGGTCACGAAGGTGGAGGCCAGCGGCGGCAGGGCCACCGCGGTCATCACCGCGGACGGCGAGCGCGTCGAGGCCGACGCCGTGGTGCTCAATCCCGACCTCCCGGTGGCATATCGGGATCTCCTCGGCCAGCAGCCGCTCTCGGTCCGGCGGCTGCGCTACTCCCCCTCCTGCTTCCTGCTGCTGGCCGGCTCGACCGCGTCGTATTCCAAGATCGCTCACCACAACATCCACTTCGGCCGAAGCTGGCGGGGAGTCTTCCGCGAGCTCATCGACGAGCAGCGGCTGATGAGCGATCCCAGCATCCTGGTCACGAACCCCACGCACTCCGATCCCGGGCTCGCACCGGACGGCAAGCAGGTCTACTACGTCCTGCTGCCGACGCCCAACATGGACGCGGATATCGACTGGCGGAGCGTCGGCCCGCGGTACCGGGATGAGGCGGTCCGGGTGCTCGAGGAGCGCGGGTACGTCGGATTCGGCGATGCCATCGAGGTCGAGGACGTCACCACGCCCCTGGACTGGGAGCTTCGGGGCATGGAGCGAGGGGCGCCGTTCGCGTCGGCGCACTCCTTCCTGCAGACCGGTCCATTCCGCCCGGGCAACCTCTGGGGCGAGAACGTGGTGTTCACCGGCTCGGGCACCCAGCCGGGGGTGGGCGTCCCGATGGTCCTGGTCTCCGGCCGCCTGGCCGCGGAGCGCATCACCGGCCGGGATCATGCCTACCGCTCCCGCGCCATGAGGTAGGCACCGCCGTGCACCTGGCCCATGACTGATCGGCCGTCCGCCGGCGATCGGCTGCGCGACCTGCAGGGCCGTGCCTGGCTGCGCTTTGGGCTTCCCGGCATGGCCGGCAGCGCCCTGATCGCCGTCGGCGCGCTCGGCATCGGCTGGCTGCCGCTGGACACCGAGCTGCTCGGGGCTCCGGTCGTGGAGGCGCTGCGCGGCTCGCTGACCGGCAGCCTGGTGGCTCGCAGCCTGGTATTCGTCGGGCTCGCGGTGCTGCTGCAGGCCTGGCTCCTGCTGGGAACGCACGTCCTCGGGGCCGGCGTCCCCCTGCGATCCCTGCAGGCCGTTCTCGCGCTGTGGGCAGCGCCCCTGCTGCTGGCACCGCCCCTGTTCAGCCGGGATGTGTACTCCTACTACGTGCAGGGACGCCTGATGGACTCGGGCTCGGATCCGACCACCATGGGCGTGGCGGGCATCCCTGGCTGGTTCCAGGCCGGCGCTGATCCGATGTGGGCCGAGGCGCCCACGCCCTACGGCCCCGGGTGGCTGCTGATCGAGCAGGGCATCGCCTCCTTCGCCCACCCCAACGCCTACCTGGCCGGGGTGCTGTTCCGCCTGTCGTGCGTCGCCGGGGTGGCGCTGCTCGCCGCGTGCATCCCGGCCCTGGCCGCCCGGCATGGAGTCGACCCCGGGACGGCAGCCTGGCTGGGCGTGCTCAACCCGCTCATCCAGATGCACTTCGTCTCCGGGGCTCACAACGATGCCCTCATGGCCGGGCTGCTGGCAGCGGCCTTCTGGCTGGCGACCTGCAATCGATGCCTGTGGGCAGCGGTCCTCGTCGGCGGCGCCATCGCGATCAAGCCGATCGCCGTGCTCGCACTGCCGTTCATCGGCCTGCTGTGGGCTGGCCATGGGGCCGGCTGGGGCGCCCGGATCCGGGCGTGGCTCCTGGCCACGCTGGCTGCGGCAAGCACCCTGGCCTGCCTGTTCCTCGTTGCCGACGCCGGCACGGGCGTGCTCAGCGCTGCCTTCGGCACCCCATCGGGCGTGCTGACCTGGCTGTCCCCCCCGACCGCGATCGGCCAGGCACTGGGATACCTCACCTCCCTGGCCGGACTCACCGCCGATGCCAGCCCCGTCGTGGCCGTCGTGCGTGGGGTGGCGCTGCTCGCAGCCGTGGCCATCATCGGATGGCTCATCCTGACACCGGATCGCCGAGCACCCCTGCGAGGTGCCGCGATGGCGCTCGGCGTCATCGTGGTGCTCGGCCCGGTGATCCAGCCGTGGTACCTGCTGTGGTTCCTGCCGCTGTTCGCTGCCGCCGGACTGAGCACGAACGAGCGCCGCGCAGCCGTCCTGCTCACCGCCGCGTTCACGGTGCACGGCATGGTGGAGAGCAGCACGACCTCGGACAACTTCCTGGACATCACCGACGGGATCACCTTCGTGATCGCGATTGCCATCGTGGCCCTCGTCCTGTTCGCCTCCCCCCGCGAGCGCGGGCTCATCCTCGGCGACAGTGGCAGGATGCGCGTATGAGCAGCCGCGACCTCGATGCTGCGGGCATCACGGATCCGGCGATGCGGGCGTCCTACGAGCGGTGCCGCCAGCTGAACGCCGCGCACGGCAAGACCTACTACCTCGCAACCCTGCTGCTCCCCCCTGCCAAGCGGCCGTATGTCCATGCCCTCTACGGGTTCGCCCGATACGCCGACGAGATCGTCGATGACCTGGCCTCCACACTCACCGACGACCAGAAGGCCGCCTGGCTGGACGACTGGGGCAATCGATTCCTCGATGACCTCGAGCGCGGATCCTCCGCAGACGGGGTCTGCATGGCCGTCGTCGACACCGTCCGCACGTGGGGCATCCCGAGGGAGCACTTCACGGCCTTCCTGCACTCAATGCGCATGGACCTGACTGTCACCGAGTACCCCACCTACGGGGCGCTCCATGAGTACGTGTACGGGTCGGCGGCCGTCATCGGCCTGCAGATGGTGCCGATCCTGGAGCCCAGCGCACCCGAGGCCTACGACCGCGCGATGGAACTCGGCATCGCCTTCCAGCTGGCGAACTTCATCCGCGATGTCGGCGAGGACCTCGAGCGCGGCCGGGTGTACCTGCCCCTGGACGAGCTCGCCGTATTCGGCGTGACGCGGGATGACCTCCAGGAGCGCATCGCCACCCCCGCGATCAAGCAGGCCCTGGCATTCCAGGTCGCGCGGGTACGAGACCTGCAGGAGCGCTCAAAGGACGGCGTCGGCATGCTGCACCCGTCCTCACGTGACTGCATCGAGGCCGCCCGGGTGCTGTACTGCGGGATCGTCGACCAAGTCGAGGCCAATGACTACGAGGTCTTCGCCCGCAGGGCCACGGTTCCGATGTCGCAGCGCCTGCGCGTCGCCCTCCCGGCCTGGCGGCGCGCCAGGCGAGCCCGCCGCGTCTACGGCTCAGGCTTCGTCCGGCCCTCCTGATCGGGGCCGGACGCCTTCGTCCGCCCCTCCTGATCCAGCCCGGACGCCTTCGTCCGCCATATCGGAGGCCCGGACACGGGCGTGCGCTGGATGCCGCGCCGGCCGAGCCAGATCCATTCGGAGATCGACAGCAGGATCAGCGCGAAGCCGAACAGCAGGTCCTCCACCGGAGCGAACGCCAGCCTGCCGTCCCCGATGAAGGGCGGAGGCCCTGACGACGGCGACGTGCCCCCGATGATGGCATCGCCGTCGTACCGGACGATCCCGAAGCCGGTGAACATGCCGTTGCTGATGAGCTGGAAGACGAAGATGATCGCGTACGACGCCCAGAACACCCGTCGCAGCACCATTCGGGTGCGCAGCAGCCACAGGTCGACGGCCACCACGGCCAGCACGCTCAGGATCGCCAGCTGGGTGTACGTCATGGAGCCCCGCCCGGATCGGCTGTCTCGTCCCCGCAGGACCAGCCGCGCACCGAGCGCACGGCCTCGATCGTCAGGATCGACGCGAGCGGGATCACCAGGAAGAACAGCAGCTCGTCGACCGGCACATCACCGGGCAGGTGCCACCCGAGGATCCGGTCCGGATCGAACCACCAGTGGCCCTGGCTGATCGCGTACACGTCCCACGCGATGAACAGCGCGACCGGCAGGATCCACGACAGCATCAGCCTGCGCCAACGGATGAGCACGCGGGTGCGCAGCACGACCTCCAGCCACAGGCAGCCGGCCAGCACGAACAGCAGCACGCCGACGTAGCCGAACCGGGCCATGATCCAACGCTAGCCTGCTCGCGTGCCCGCCTCGCCTGAACGCCGGCTGACGGTGATCCGTATCGGGCTGATGGGCGGTGAGTGCACCGGCAAGTCGACGCTCGCCGCCGATCTCGCGGATGAACTCCGCAGGGTGCTGGGCTGTACTGTGCACGTCGTACCCGAGGCCCTGCGCGCATTCGTCGCCAGCCACGGCAGGCCACCGCTGGCGGAAGACCAGCCCGGCATCATGGGCGACCAGCGCACCGCAGAGGATCGCCTCGCTCAGTCGGGAGGCGTGGTGATCGGCGACCCGGCCACGATGATGACGGCGGTCTACTCGGCCCTGTACTTCGACGACCCAGGACTCCTCGTGCAGGCTGCAGCAGATGCAGGCCGCTACGACCTGCTGCTCTGGTGCCGGCCGGATCTTCCCTGGCGGGCCGAGCCGGGCCAGCGGGACGGTCCCGACTACCGGGAGCGTGCAGATGACCTCATTGCCAGGGCCATCCAGCCCGGGGAGTGGCTTTCGAACGGCCGCCTGCACGAGATCGCCGGCAGCCGGCGGGAGCGAGTGGCGCAGGCCGTGACGCATGCCATCGCGGTGTCGCAGGACTTGGGCGCGTGGCGCGATCAAGCCACGGTCCGTCGAACCTAGACTCCCAGGGTGCCTTCCCCAGCCGCTGACCCGCTCGTCGGTCAGGTGATCGACGGCCGTTACCAGGTGCACTCGCGCCTGGCCAGGGGCGGCATGGCGACGGTCTACGAGGCGACCGACCTGCGCCTGGATCGCATCGTGGCCCTGAAGGTCATGCACCGGCACCTGGCCCAGGACCCGGAGTTCGTCTCCCGATTCCAGCGCGAGGCGCGAGCGGCCGCGCGACTGGCGCACCCCTGCGTCGTGGGCGTCTTCGACCAGGGGCAGTCCGGGGACCTGATCTACCTGGCCATGGAGTACGTGCCCGGCCGGACCCTCCGCGACATCCTGCACGAGTTCGGCCCCCTGGCACCCGAGCAGGCCCTCGTCATCCTGGAGCCGGTCCTGGAGGGGCTCGCGGCGGCGCATCAGGCCGGCTTCGTCCACCGCGACATCAAGCCGGAGAACGTCCTCATCTCGGACGACGGCCGGGTCAAGGTCGCCGACTTCGGCCTGGCACGGGCCCTGTCGACGACCAGGAGCAAGGCCACCCAGGGCATGATCATCGGGACGGTCGCCTACCTGTCGCCCGAGCAGGTGGAGCGCGGGGATGCCGATGGCCGCTCCGATGTGTACGCCTCGGGCATCCTGCTGTTCGAGATGGTGACCGGCGACGTCCCGCACGGCGGGGACAGCGCGCTCGCGGTCGCCTACCAGCATGTGCATGCCGACGTCCCGGCCCCCTCATCGGTACGCCGCGGCATCCCGGCCGAGGTCGACGCCCTCGTCGTGCGGGCCACCAGGCGCGATCCGGGCCTGCGCTACCGCAGTGCCCAGGAGTTCCTCGCTGACGTGCGCCGGGTACGCGGCGTGCTGCCTCCCCCGAGACCGCTCAGCGCGGCGTCCCAGGACCGTGACACCCTGGTCGTTGACCCGGCAACCGCGGCCCGGATGCAGGCAGCGGCCGAGCGCCGGCGACCGGCGAGCCAGCAGCGGCCAGGGTCCCAGCGCCCGAGCGAGGTGCCCTCGGCACAGCAGCCCCAGCAGCCGGCCCCGCGTCGACGGCGCCGGGGCGCCCTGGCATCCGTGATCGTGGCCCTGTGCGTCATCGCCGCCGGACTCGCCGGCTGGTATGTCGCCGCCGGATTCGGCCGAACGACCCCGACTCCGGACGTCATCGCGCGCACCCAGACGGAGGCCGAGCGCGTCCTGGCCAAGTCCGGGCTGACCCTGGAGGTACGCGAGGAGGCGTTCAGCGAGGACGTCCCAGCAGGGCGCATCATCAGCACCGATCCGGCGCCGGGAGACGGGGTCCGGGAGCGCGGCACCGTCGGCGTGACCCTGTCCCGCGGGCCTGAGCGCTATGCCGTCCCGGACGTGACCGGGATGAGCCCCGCCGACGCCGCAGCCGCGGTCACCGAGGCCAGGCTCGCGGTCGGCACGAGCATCCAGGTCTTCGACGACCAGATCCCGGCTGGTCAGGTGGTCGGGACGGAGCCGGAGATCGGCACCGAGGTCCGCCCTGGCTCCGATGTCGGCATCCTCATCTCCAAGGGGCCCAAGCCGGTGCGCGTGGCCAATGTCGAAGGCCGCAGGGCCAGTGCCGCCAAGCGGGCCCTCGCCGACGACGGACTGACGGTGTCCGTCACCGAGAAGTTCTCCGAGACCATCGCGGACGGGATCGTCATCGCGGTCAGGCCCTCCCCAGGCACGGTCGTGGACTCGGGGACGCAGGTCGACCTCGTGGTCTCCAAGGGCCCGCCGCCGGTCACCGTGCCGAACCTGGTCGACATGACCAAGGCCGAGGCCGTCCGGCAGATCAAGCGGCTCGGACTCAAGCCCAAGGTGAGCAGCGGAGGCAGCACCGTCCTGGGCCGTGTCTACCGCCAGGATCCGGCCGCAGGGACCGAGATCCCCCGCGGCAGCACCGTGACGATCACCATCATCTGACGGCCAGGCGCGAACACGGCAGACTTCGGCCATGCCACCTGATCTGCACGCACTCGCCCGATCATCACTCGGTGCCTGCGGGGTGAGCGTCCCCTCCGGCGGCGGGATCCTCGCCCGAAGCCCGATCACCGGCGAGCACCTCCTCGAGCTGCCCTGCGCTGGTCCCGACGAGGTGCGGGCAGCGATCGAGCGGGCTCAGGGGGCCTTCCTGGAACTGAGGATCATGCCGGCACCGGTGCGAGGTACGCTCATCAAGCGCTTCGGCCAGCTGCTGGAGCAGCGCAAGGCCGATATCGCGGACCTGATCATGGTCGAGGTCGGCAAGATCCGAGCCGAGGCCCTCGGTGAGGTGCAGGAGATGATCGACATCTGCGACTTCGCGGTCGGCCTGTCCCGTCAGCTCGACGGCCGAACGATGCCGTCCGAGCGCCCCGGGCATCGGCTGATGGAGACGTGGCATCCGCGCGGGATCGTCGCAGTCATCTCCGCGTTCAACTTCCCCGCTGCCGTATGGTCCTGGAACACCGCCATTGCCCTGGTATGCGGGGATCCGGTGATCTGGAAGCCCTCCGAGCTGACACCGCTGACGTCACTTGCCTGCGCGGCAGTCCTCGATCAGGCCATCCGCGAGACGGGCGCCCCAGCCCATGCGCACCAGCTGCTGCTCACCGACCGCGAGTGCGCCGGCATCCTGCTCGACGATCCGCGGATCGCCCTGGTCAGCGCAACCGGATCGGAGCGGATGGGTGCCGTGATCGGGCCGCGCGTCGCAGCCCGATTCGGCGCCTGCCTGCTCGAGCTCGGGGGGAACAACGCCGCGATCGTGACCCCGTCCGCTGACCTCGACCTCGCCGTTCGCGGGATCGTGTTCGCCGCAGCCGGCACGGCCGGGCAGCGCTGCACCACCATGCGGCGGGTCATCGCCCATGCGGATATCGCCGACTCGCTCATCGACCGCCTCGGGCGGGCATTCGCGCAGTTGCGCGTGGGCGACCCCTTCGAGGAGCAGACCCTCGTGGGACCGCTCATCGACGAGGCCGCCTACGCCCGGATGCAGGAGGCCATCACCGAGGCCTGCGCCGATGGCGGCACGCTGATCGTGGGCGGTGACCGGCACGGGGCCGAGCTCGGCGGCTGGTACGCGCGGCCGGCCCTGATCCGGATGCCCGACCAGTCGCCGGTGGTGCGCCGGGAGACCTTCGCACCGGTGCTCTACGCGATGTCGTACCAGGACCTCGACCAGGCCATCGCCATGCACAACGACGTGCCGCAGGGCCTGTCGTCGAGCATCTTCACGCGAGACCAGCGCGAGGCCGAGCGCTTCATGTCAGCAGCCGGCTCGGACTGCGGCATCGTGAATGTCAATATCGGCACGTCCGGGGCCGAGATCGGCGGCGCCTTCGGCGGGGAGAAGTCCACCGGGGGCGGGCGGGAGTCAGGATCGGATGCGTGGCGCGCCTACATGCGGCGCGCGACCAACACCATCAACTACTCCGACGACCTGCCCCTGGCGCAGGGGGTCAGCTTCGGATGAGCCGAGCCGGTTCATCCGGCCTGCCCGGCTCGGCGCGGGTCGTCGTCATCGGCGGCGGGGTCATCGGGACGAGCATCGCCTTCCACCTGGCCGAGGCGGGCGTCGACGGCGTACTGCTCCTCGAGCAGGGAAGCCTGGCCGGCGGCTCGACCTCGAAGGCCGCAGGCGGAGTCCGCGCCCAGTTCTCCGATCCGGTCAACATCGCCCTGGGCCTGCGCAGCCTGCGGGCCTTCGAGGACTTCGATCGCCGGCCCGGTCAGCAGATCGACCTGCACCAGCCCGGGTATCTGTTCCTGCTGCGCACCGAGGACGAGGTCGAGGCGTACCAGGCCTCGATCCGGCTCCAGAACTCGATGGGAGTGGCGAGCCGGATGCTGTCGGCGAAGCAGGCAGCTGGGCTGACGCCGGCCATCGACCCGGGATCGATCCTCGCGGCAGCCTTCCACGCACGCGACGGCTACTGCTCGCCGGAGTCGGTGACCCAGGGCTATGCCAGCGGTGCCCGCCGGCATGGGGCGACCATCCGCACCGGGGTGACCGTGACGGGCATCGACACCCGGGGCGGGGAGGTAACCGGCGTCCGCACTGATGACGGGCTGGTACGCACTGGCACGGTGATCTGCGCCGCTGGGGCGTGGTCCATGCAGGTCGCCCAGTGGGCCGGCGTCACCCTGCCGGTGGTGCCCCTGCGCCGGCAGATCCTCATCAGCGAGCCCCTTCCGGCAGCACTGGAGAAGGAGTTCCCTGCCCGCATGCCGATGACGATCGATGCCGGCACGACGCTGTACGCCCATCGGGAAGGCCCGGGCCTGCTCATGGGGATGTCCTACGCAGGCGAGGAGCCGGGCTTCCGCTGGGACTACAGCGATGCCTGGACGGACGACCTCACCGATGCCATGCAGCGCTGCCTGCCGGCACTGCTGGACGTCGGCATCGCCCACCGCTGGGTCGGGATGTACGAGGTGACGCCCGATCACAATGCACTCATCGGCGAGTCGTCGACCACCAGCAGGTTCCTGTATGCCTGCGGATTCTCGGGCCACGGATTCCTCCAAGGGCCAGCCATCGGCGAGGTGATCCGCGACCTGTTCATGCATCGCACGCCCGACGTGGACGTGTCGGCGTTCACCGGTGATCGGTTCGCCGCGGGCAACCGGCTGATGGAGCGCAACATCGTCTAGGGATCTCAGGGCACGCCCTCACGGGGACGAGCCAGCCGCTTGCCTACCCGTCGCCGCCGGCATCTGAGCCGCCCGAGTCAGATCCCCCACCGTCAGATCCACCGGCATCCGAGCCACCCGAGTCAGACCCCCCACCGTCAGATCCACCAGCATCCGAGCCACCCGAGTCAGATCCACCACCGGCATCCGACCCGCTGGAGTCAGATCCACCACCGGCATCCGACCCGCTGGAGTCAGATCCACCACCGGCATCCGACCCGCTGGAGTCAGACCCGCCACCGGCATCCGAGCCGCCCGAGTCCGCCTCGTCAACCGAGTCAGCCGCATCGCCACCCGATGACTGATCGTCGGTTGCCGCAGCCTCAAGGTCGCGGACGAACGCCTCGTCCACGGCCTCCGGCTCAACGACCTCCTCATCGACCACCAATTCGCCATCGGTGATGTCGGCGAACACCTCGATGACCTCGCCATCCTCGCTATCGGCCTCGAGGACGTATTCGTACTCCTCGCCATCCTCGTCGGTGATGGTGACATTGGCGTTGCCAGCGTCATCGACCGAGACGTCGACCTGGCCGCCATCGGGCACCGGGATGCTGACACTGCGCCGGCCATTCGACACCTCGACGGTCACCTTGCCGGTGCCAACGGATGCAACGGACACGTTGCCCTTCGCATCCGACCTCAGGCTGAAGGCTCCGCCACCCTGCGACACTGCGCCTCGAATGGTGACCCGGGGTTGCCCCGGCCCGTCGACGGACACGCGAGCAACGACCGTGCGGCCGCCAGCCGCCGACGGGCTCCGCTGGATCACCGGCTCCACCGACACCGCACCCGCCCCGGCCGGGACCAGCACCTGAACACCGACCACCGTGCCAGCAGCCTTGACGAGCGTGACGACGGCACCCGCAGGCAGAGCCGCCGCCGCACCCGACAGGTCCGCGGTCGTGTCGACCGTCGAGCCGCCGATCGTGATGCGGGCTCCGACGGTGCCCGCACCCGGCGGCATGGCCGCGGTGACCAGGAAGGTCCGCGGACCCTGGCCCTTGCTCGTCGCTGCGTCATCGACAAAGGGAGCAACGAAGGGCCCGGCCCGCCAGTCCATGGCCGTGAGGTCCAGGGTCCCGGGGCCGGTGCCCGTCCAGGCGGCGGCCTGCGCATCGGGGTTGACTGCCGCCTCGTCGTAGGTCCACGTCTGGGCGACCGGATCGACCATCAGGTGCGAGACGGAGTTGGGATAGTTGTTGTCGTAGATGGCGATGTCGTATACGCCGTTCGCCAGGCTCACCGCGAATGGCGTGACCGCATGGCCAGCCCCTTGCGCATACATGCCCAGGGTGTAGCCCTTGCCATCCGCGAGTCCCTGCACGAGCGTTGCGACGACCTCGCTGGGCTGCAGTGCCCTGATCTGCGAGGTGGGGCCGGCGACCTCGCTGACCATCTGGGTCGCCCACCAGTACTCGATCTGGTGCACCACCGATTCGGTCTGCTGAGCGAGTTCGACAGTGGCGACCGCACCGGCCTGCAGCTGCTCCACCGGCGCTCCGCCGTCCTCCAGCTTCGCTGAGAGCACCGCCATGCCCTCGCAGCGTCCGCCGGCCATGGCCTCGTTCACCTGGTCGAGCCAGTCCTGCGCCGCCGGGAACAACGTGCAGGTGCCCTCACCTCGCTGGGCGCATACCGCATCCGGGCCGAACATCGCGATCATCCCGCTGGCGCTCAGCGATCCCTTGCCGCCCCAGTTCGGGAAGTTGAACTCATCGGCTGCCGGCTCGAAGCCGTTGTCGGCGCAGGCCTTCGCAGCCGGGTCCAGGGCAACACCTGCACGGGGTACTCCCTCGCAGACGATGGCCTCGGCTGCCGCCGGGCCAGCGCTCACGGCGGCCGATGAACCTTCGGCTCCGTTGCCGCCCCCGCACCCACTGGCCCAGGCCACTACCACGGCGGCGCAGACGACCAAGCCGACGGCCTTGCGCATGAGCCCCTCCGATCCCGTCTGCGAATCAGCAGCGCAAGGCTAGCCCGCAGGCGCGGCCAGCAGGCACGGATCCGCGCCTGGACCCCGTGTCAGACGCTCCCGGGCGTCCGAGAGTTCCGTGCATCGACATGGCTGCGGATCGGCATCGAGATGCCCTCATGAGCCAGGAGAGCGGCCTTGACGTGGACGCCGTACCCATACGCCCCGATCCCGTCCGATGCCACGATCCGGTGACAGGGCACGAATGGCGCGACCAGGTTCATGGCGCACGCGGTCCCCGCGGCGCGGCAGGCTCGCGGGCTGCCGGCCCGAGCAGCCAGGCCAGCGTAGGTATCGACGGATCCGGCCCGGATCTGCCGCATCCGCGCCCAGGCCTGCTGTCGGAACGGCCCGCCTGGCTGGCGGACGGCGACCTCCTCCAGGGCATGCAGATCCCCATGCGCGTAGCGCTCCAGGACCGCGGCGATCGGATTCAAGGACCCTGGCTCGGCGCGCACATCGCCCGTGATCCGCTCCAGGGCATCGGCCACCCCGCGAAAGGAGGTCGACACCACGACGCCATCGTCGGCGATCACGGCGAGGTCACCGCCAGGGATGCCGAATACCCCGAAGGAAAGGCATCCAGGCGTGGACGCCCGGGCTGCCATCAGCGCCTGAGCAGCATGTCGGCCACGAGGAAGGCCAACTCCAGGCTCTGCTCGCGGTTCAGCCTGGGATCGCACGCTGTCTCGTACCGCTGGCCGAGATTGCCCTCCAGGACCCCGCCCGTGCCGCCGACGCACTCGGTGACGTCGTCGCCGGTGAGCTCGACGTGGATGCCGCCCGGGAAGGTGCCCAGGTTGCGATGCACCTCGAAGAAGCCGAGGACCTCATCCAGCACGTCGTCGAACCGCCTGGTCTTGTGACCGGTGGTGGCCTCCCTGGTGTTACCGTGCATCGGGTCGCATACCCACACCACCGGGATCCCGCTCGCATCGACCTTCTGGACGATCCCGGGCAGCACGTCCCTGACCTGGGGCGCGCCCATCCGCGTGATGAGCGTCAGGCGGCCCGGAATCCGATCCGGGTTGAGTCGCTCGGCCATCTCGACGACCTCGTCAGGCGCGGCGGTCGGGCCGACCTTGACCCCGACCGGGTTGCGGATGACCGAGGCGAAGTGCAGGTGCGCGGCCTCGAGCTGGCGGGTGCGCTCCCCGATCCACAGGAAGTGGCCGGACACGTCGTACGGCAGCCCGGTCCGCGAGTCGATCCGGGTCAGAGCCCGCTCGTAGTCGATCGACAGGGCCTCGTGGGCGGCGTAGAACTCCACCCGCTGGAACTCCTCCGGGTCGGCACGGCAGGCCTTCATGAAGGCCAGCGCCCGATCGATCTCGGCTGCCATCGCCTCGTAGCGCTGCCCGGCAATGGAGTCGCGGACGAAGTCCTGATTCCAGGCGTGCACCTGGCGCAGGTCGGCGTAGCCGCCCTGGGTGAAGGCCCGGACGAGGTTCAGTGCCGCGCTGGACGCATGGTAGGCGCGCACCAGCCGCTGCGGATCAGGTCGACGCAGCGCGGCGTCGAACTCGATGGAGTTCACGGCATCGCCGAGATAGGAGGTCATCTCGATGCCGTCGCGCACCTCGACCGGCTTGCTGCGCGGCTTGAAGTACTGACCCGCCAGCCGGCCGACCTTGATGACGGGAACGGATGCCGCGTAGGTGAGCACGACGGACATCTGCAGAACCGTCTTCAGCCGGGCCCGGATGGAGTCAGCCGTGTTCGCCTCGAAGGTCTCCGCGCAGTCGCCACCCATGAGCACGAAGGCCTGCCCGGCCGCCGCATCGGCCAGCCGCTGCATGAGCACGTCGCACTCCCCCGCGAACACCAGCGGCGGGAGCTTGCGCAGCTCCGCCGTGGCGCGATCGAGTTCGGCCTGATCCGGCCATGGGGGCTGCTGGTACGCCGGCAGGTCGGGCCAGTGGAGTGCCGTCGACGACTGCAGGTCTGGCGCGCGCATGCCGGTAAGGGTAGGGCAGCCTCAGCCGAAGAAGGCCGAGGCCTCCTCGTAGCGAGCCAGCGGAACGGTCTTGAGCACGCCGGTCGCCGCCTCGAGCGGCACGCGGACGATGTCGGTGCCCTGCAGGGCGACCATCGTCCCCCAGGCCTGGTCGCGGACTGCCGAGATGGCGTTGAGCCCGAATCGGGTGGCCAGCACCCGGTCGAAGGCCGTGGGGGTGCCACCCCGCTGGATATGGCCCAGCACCGTCGTGCGCGCCTCGTGCCCGGTTCGCGCCTCGACCTGTGCGGCGAGCCACTCGCCGATGCCGGAGAGCTTCACGTGCCCGAAGGCATCCAGCGATGCGTCCTTGGTGATGAGCGTGCCGTCCTTGGGCTGGGCACCCTCCGCGACGCACAGGATCGGCGCATAGCTCGCGCTGAACCGCGACTCGACCCAGCCGATGACCTCGTCGAGGTCGAAGGGCACCTCGGGGATCAGGATCCCGTTGGCACCCCCCGCCATGCCCGAGTGCAGGGCGATCCAGCCGGCGTGGCGGCCCATGACCTCGCATATCAGGATGCGATGGTGCGACTCCGCGGTGGTGTGCAGCCGGTCGATCGCCTCCGTCGCGATCGTGACGGCGGTATCGAAGCCGAAGGTGTAGTCGGTCGCGTTGAGATCATTGTCGATGGTCTTCGGGACGCCGACGACGTGGAAGCCGTGCTCAGTCAGCCGAGTGGCGACGCCGAGGGTGTCCTCGCCCCCGATGGCGATGAGGGAGTCGATGCCCAGTCGCTCCAGATTGCCCTCGATACGCTCGATTCCTCCCTCGACCTTGATCGGGTTGGTCCTGGACGAGCCGAGGATGGTCCCGCCCCTCGGCAGGATGCCCCGCACCTGGGCGATCCCGAGATCCATGGTCAGCCCGTCGAGCGGGCCCTTCCAGCCGTCGCGGAACCCGACGAACTCGTAGCCGAACTCCGTGACGCCACGACGGACGACTGCCCGGATCACCGCATTGAGCCCGGGGCAGTCACCGCCTCCGGTGAGGACGCCTACTCGCATCGACCCGCTCCCTTCGATCACGGCTCGCCGGTAGGCGGCCGACTGCCTGGCACCCGCGGCTTGTAACCGCTGTCATGGCACACGCTAGCCCACGACTGCACCTTGTTTGGGCATGGCCCGCCGCTCGGGCCCCCTTACCATCCGACCAGCAAGCCGCCGCCGCGAACCCCTCGCGACCTCGGCCTGACCAAGGAGACGGGCATGACCGAAGGCAGCGACGTCGCGGAAGGCAGCTCCCCCAACCAGCGCAGCGATGCCGCCATCCTGGCCATCGACGCCGGCACGACGGGCGTCACCGCCCTGGTGGTGGACCGACACGGACTGGTCAGGGCATCCGGCTACGCCGAGTTCGCCCAGTACTTCCCCGATGACGGCTGGGTCGAGCATGACCTGCAGGAGATCTGGTCAGCCACCCTCGCCGCGGCGAAGCAGGCCCTTCGCCAGTGGACGGCCCCCATCGCCGCGGTCGGCATCACCAACCAGCGCGAGACCCTGTGCATCTGGGACCGGGAGACCCTGGGCTCGATCCGTCGAGCCATCGTGTGGCAGGACCGCCGGACGACGTCCATCTGCGAGCGGCTCCGCCAGGCCGGCCACGAGCCGACCGTCCATGCGCGTACCGGCCTGCGCCTGGATCCCTACTTCACCGGATCGAAGATCACCTGGGTCCGCGAGGAGGATCCCCATGCCTGGTCGCAGGTCGAGGCGGGTCGGGCGGCCATCGGCACGGTCGACTCCTATCTGATCGCCCGGATGTCCCGCGGCCTTGACCACCTGACCGACCCGACGAATGCCTGCCGCACCTTGCTGTACGACCTGGAAACCGGGGCGTGGAGCAGCGAGCTGTGCGACCTGTTCGGAGTGCCGATCGACGCGCTGCCGCAGATCGTGCCGTCCTACGGGGAGCTCTCACGGACCGATCCGGCCACCTTCCTCGGCCTGGACGTGCCGATCACCGGGCTCGCCGGAGATCAGCAGGCGGCGCTCGTCGGGCAGGCCGGGGTCACGGCGGGATCGGCCAAGTGCACCTACGGGACCGGCTCGTTCCTCCTGGTGCACACGGGCGCCCAGCGGGCCGCCTCCGAGCGCGGGCTGCTGGCGACCGTTGCCCTCGGGCATCCCGATGGCCGGCGCGACTTCGCGCTGGAGGGGGCGGTGTTCGTGACCGGCTCAGCGGTGCAGTGGCTTCGCGATGGCCTTCGCATCATCGACAGCGCACCGGAGGTGGAGGCCCTTGCCCGCAGTGTCCCCGACTCGGCCGGCGTGGTGTTCGTCCCGGCCCTGACCGGCCTCGGGGCTCCCGACTGGGACCCGACCGCGCGCGGACTGATCGTCGGCCTGACTCGCGGCACGACCGCTGCTCACCTGGCGCGGGCCACCCTGGAGTCAATCGCCTATCAGGTCAGCGACGTGGTGCGACTCATGGCCCAGGAGGGTGGGATCACCCTGACGCGGCTCGCGGTGGACGGCGGGGCCGCAGCCAATGACCTGCTATGCCAGCTCCAGGCCAGCGTGCTGGGCATCGAGGTCGATCGCAGCGCCCAGCTGCAGACCACCGGCCTGGGCGCGGCATACCTGGCCGGCGTCGGGGCCGGCATCTGGCCCGACCTGGCGACCCTGGCACACGCCCGGCGCAGTTCCGGGGCATTCCAGCCCGAGCCGATGCCCGGACTGGACCACGCCCGCTGGCGCGACGCGGTCGGGCGGGCCAGGAACTGGGCGACGTGATCGAGCCTGCACAGGCCCGCGATCGCCGTCAGTCGTCCCGATCCGGCAGGGTCGAGCGAGCGTCAACCGGCGATCCTGCGGCGATCAGCTCCTTGGCCCGTGATGCGTAGATATCGACGTACTCCTGGCCGGAGAGCGTCATCAGCTCGTACATCACCTCATCGGTCACCGAGCGCAGGATGAACCGGTCATCCTCGAGGCCGTCGTAGCGGCTGAAGTCCAGGGGCGGGCCGATGCGAATCCCGACACGCCGAAGCCGGGGCTTGATGACCCCTGGCGGCTGGATCTCGAAGGTGCCGATCATCGCGACGGGAAGGATCGGCACTCGGGCCTCCAGGGCCATCCGGGCAAGGCCGGTCTTGCCTCGGAATAGCACGCCGTTGGGAGACCTGGTCCCCTCCGGGTAGATGCCCAGCAGGCTGCCCTGGCCCAGGATTCGGGTCGCCGTGGCGATCGCCGCCTCGCTTGCGCGGCCTCCGGATCGGTCGATGGGCACCTGGCCAACGCCGGCGAAGAACGCCTTGGTGAGCAGGCCCTTGATCCCCCTGCCGGTGAAGTAGTCGCTCTTGGCCAGGAAGGTGATGGGCCGCCGCACCATGAGCGGCAGGAAGAACGAGTCCGAGAACGACAGGTGGTTGCTTGCCAGGATCGCCGGGCCCTGCGCCGGCACGTGGTCGATGCCCTCGACCCAGGGCCGGAACAGCACCCGCAGCCACGGGCCGATGACCCAGTACTTCAAGAACCAATAGAGCACCGCAGCTCCCGGGCCAGGGGCAGCGTGCGCCGAATCGCGCACTCGCCTTCGGACTGACGGTGGCACACTAGCGGCATGCCACTCATGCCAGACGCAGCACCATGGTCGGCCGACGGCAACACCGTCGGGGTCGTCGTCCTCCACGGGTTCACCGGTTCCCCGAAGTCGGTCAAGCCCTGGGGGCAGGCACTGGCCGCCGAGGGCTGGACCGTCCGGGTGCCGCGCCTGCCTGGCCATGGCACCCGCTGGCAGGACATGAACATCACCACCTGGGAGGACTGGTACGCCGAGGCCGACCGCAACGTCCGCGAGCTGCAGGATCGCTGCGAGCACGTCTACGTCATGGGCCTGTCGATGGGCGGCTCCCTCTCACTGCGGCTGGCACAGGTGCACGGCAGCGACATCTCGGGCCTGGTGCTGGTCAACCCGGCCGTCCACACCGAGCGTCCGGATCGATTCCTGCTGCCGTACGTATCCAGGGTCATCGGCTCGTTCCCTGGTATCTCGAATGACATTGCCAAGCCGGGGGTGGATGAGGGCGCCTACGACCGGCTTCCGCTGAAGGCCGCGCACTCGCTGAGCAAGCTGTGGTCGCTGGTCAAGCAGGACATGCACCGGGTCACCCAGCCGCTGCTGCTCTTCCGCAGTCGGCAAGACCACGTGGTCGAGCCGTCGAATGCCGCGTACATCCTGGCGAACGTGTCGTCGCCCGACCTCACCGAGGTCGTCCTCGACCGCTCGTACCACGTTGCGACCCTCGACCATGACGCACAGGTCATCACCGACGGGAGCATCGAGTTCGTGCGCGCCCGCACATGATGAGGGCCAGCCGAGCAGCCGGGGCAGCCGATGACCGGTGAGAGTTCCCCGCCAGCGGATGACGCCGAGCGCGCAGCCCGCGAGCGGCAGGCCTGGGAGTCGATCGTCTCCGAGCTGCAGGGGCAGCTCGACCTCCCCGGCTACCGATCCGCGGCTGATCGCGACAAGGCGTTCATCGACGCATTGCTGGACGGCGACCCGCCCGCAGAGGCGTCGGGGAGCACTGCATCGGCTGGCGACGACGGTGAGGCGGGCCATGGGCTCGGGCATGAGCACGACGGCGACGACTTCAGGCCCGCGGACCCGGGACCGATTCCGATGCCGGCCGATGCCCTCTCCCGGATGGGATGGGCCGGTGCCCTCGGCGGCCCGGTCCTGGTAGGCGCGTCCTACGTCCTCGGCCTCGGCTCATCGATCGCAGCAGTGGGGGTGGCTGCCTTCGTCATCGGCTTCATCACCCTGGTCGTGCGGCTTCCCGATCACCGAGATGACGGGGACGGCGCCGTCGTCTGATCAGCCTTTGTCCGCTGTCATGCCTGACATGACCGTGACTTCTGCGTCCAGGTGTCATGTCATAGGTCGATGACCGCCGACTACCTGCATCGATCCGTCAGTCCGCTCCAGGGAGCACGCCGGGGGCTGGCGCGGCCGGTCCGCTCGCTGAGGCTGGGCATGCTGAGCACGTATCCGCCCACCGTCTGCGGGCTGGCCACCTTCGCGTCCGCGCTCGAGCGCGGACTGCGCTCGCTCGGCCATCGTGTCGACATGATCGGCATCGATGACGGGACCCTGGACTCGCCGACCTTCGGCCTGAGCGTGGCCGGGGTCCTGCGGCAGGGCTCGCACCGCTCGGCCATGCGCACCGCCGCGACGCTGAACCAGTGCGATGCCGCGATCATCCAGCACGAGTACGGCATCTACGGAGGCGAGGACGGCGCCGAGGTGCTCGAGGTGCTGCGCGAACTCGAGGTGCCGTCGGTGGTGGTGCTGCACACCGTGCCGGTGCGGCCCTCGCCGAACCAGGCATCGATCCTGGTGCGCCTGTGCGCGATGGCCGACCTCGTGGTCGTCATGACCGAGTGCGCTGGCCGCCGGCTGATGGACCAGTACCCCGTTGATCGTTCGAAGGTCATCGAGATAGCGCACGGAGCACTCGTGGGCGAGTGGTCGGATGAGACCGGAGCACTCGTGGGCGAGTGGTCGAGTCCGCAGACCGGTGAACCGGATCCGACTCGCCTGCTGAGCTGGGGCCTGCTCAGCCCCGGCAAGGGCGTGGAGCGAGTGATCGACGCCATCGGCACCCTGGCCCGGCAGGGCATGCCAGTCCAGTACACCGTTGCCGGCCGGACCCACCCGAAGGTTGCCGCACGACAGGGCGAGACCTATCGGGCCTCGCTCATCGAGCGGGCGCACGCCAATGGCATCGCCCATCTCATCGAGTTCGACCAGGCCTACCGAGATCCAGAGCAGCTGACGCGATTCATCGGGACGTTCAGTGCCGTCGTCATGGCCTACGACAGCCATGACCAGGTGACCTCTGGCGTGCTCGTCGACAGCGTGGCAGCAGGTCGGCCGGTCATCGCCACGGCCTTCCCGCACGCGGTCGAGGTACTCGCCGGTGGCGCGGGCATCGTCGTCCCGCATGACGATCAGCAGGCGCTCACGCAGGCCATCGAGACGGTGATCGCCGACCCCGAGCAGCGTCGACAGATGACCCGGCGAGCGCGGCAGGCGGCCGCCGACCTGAGCTGGACCTCGATCGCCGGGCAGTACGCCCGCGCCTGCGCGGCCCTGGCACAGCAGCGGGTAGCGGCATCATGGTGATCGGGATGGCACGGCCGGGGTCAGGGGCGTCGACGGTGCCTGACGCATCGCGCAACTGGGGCTACCGGCTCGAGCACCTCGACCGGATGACCACCGACATGGGCATCTACGAGCACGCCAGCGGCATCACCCCGCGCATCGAGCATGGCTACTGCACAGATGACAACGCCCGGCTGCTGCTCATCGCCTGCAGGGAGCCGGACGAGGGCATCGCGCGTCGCCTGGGTCGCATCGCCCTGTCATTCGTGCTGGACGCCCAGTCGGATGCCGGGCTCTTCCGCAATCGCTTCCGGCTGGAGGGCACCTGGCGATGGGTCGACGAGCCCGCCAACGCCGACTGGTGGGGTCGTGCCGTATGGGGGCTGGGAGCCGCGAGCGTCTCGCACCCCGACCCATGGATGCGGCAGCGAGCGCGGTGGGGCTTCGACAGGAGCGTCCATCAGCGGTCGCCCTACCTGCACGCGATGGCCTTCGCGGCCCTCGGCGCCGCGGACGTTGCCATTGCCGAGCCTGGCCACGAGCAGGCGATCGACCTGGCCCGCGACGCCGGCCAGCGCCTGTCGGCAGTGATCAGCCCGGCATGGCCCTGGCCGCTGCCGCGGCTCACCTATGGCAGCGCCTGCCTGGCCGAGGCCGTCATCGCGGCGGGATGGGCCGGCACTGATGCCCGGATGGCCGAGCGCGGCCTGGAGATGCTCGGCTGGCTCCTGGACCAGCAGGTCGTCGACGGCCACCTCTCGGTCGTCGGGGTCCAGGGCCGGGGCCCCGGCGAGGGCGGACCCCAGTTCGATCAGCAGCCGATCGAGGTGGCCGCCATCGCCGATGCCTGCTGGCGGGCGTGGACCCTCACCGGCGATCCTTCCTGGGCACACGGCATCGCGCTGGCAGCGGACTGGTTCGCGGGCCGGAACGACTCCCATGCGGTCATGCAGGATGTCCACTCCGGGGGCTCCTATGACGGGCTCAAGGCTGATGGCCGAAACGTGAACCAGGGTGCCGAGTCGACCCTGGCCCTGGTCTCCACCATGCAGCGGGCCCGCAGCGTCCTGCCCTGGGCGCTGGGATACCCGGCTGCCAGCACGTCCATCCAGCCAGCCCTGGGGCCCGCGAGGTCCTGGCAGCCGGTCCGGCAACGCCCCGCAGAGAGGCATGTAGCGTGACCGCAACCCACACGCCAGTCGCATTCCCGTCGAGATCGCTGGCGAGGCAGACCGGCATCCGCATCGATCCCGATCCGTCCCGGGTCGTGGCCCGGCTCTTCGTGCCGGGCCTGGAGGACGTCGGGCCACAAGGCTCGCGTGCCGGCTCGGTGATCGATCGAATCCTGCGCCTGGAGGAGTCGCTGATCGAGCCGACGCTGGCGGACATCGACGAGCGCTTCGGCGGGCGCCACCGCGACCTGTCGGGGATGTTCGAGACGAACGCCGAGAAGGTCATCACCGTCATCGACCCGGCCATCACCCTGTCACCGGCACGCCGGCGGCTGCTGGGTGCCTACTTCACGCATGAGTACTCCATCGAGGGCGCATCGCTGTCGAATCCTTCCATCGTCCTGCACCCCGAGGGCGGCAGCGGCAGCGACGCGCGCTTCATCATGAGCGTCCGCGGCATCGGCGAGGGGCACAAGTCATCCATCGGCTTTCGGACTGGGACGGTGAGCGGTTCCGGGGACGTCGTGCTCGACGAGCCGAGCCCCTTCGCGCAGACCGCGGTCAGCACTCCCGGACGCCACTACCGCAGCGTCTACCACGCCAAGCTGGACCTGCTCGGCGATGACTTCGAGTACGTGCATCAGCTGCTCGCGATGCTGCCCGCCGAGTTCGACGAGGTGGAGCTCAGCGAGGCGATCGCCGCCCTGAGCGCGGACCACTCGACCCATCGGCCGAGCCCGGCGATGGTCAACCACGCGATCAACCTGTCGCACTGGTCGTACCAGGTCGAGTTCCCCGAGGAGACGGACATCTCCGAGCGGGTGCTGTGGCCGCAAGCCCCTCCGGAGTATCACGGCATGGAGGATGCACGCTTCGTCAGGTTCGTGGACGAGGAGGGGACGGTCACCTACTACGCCACGTACACCGCCTTCGACCGCGGCAACATCTCCCTGCAGCTGCTGCAGACCACGGACTTCAGGCGATTCGCCAGCTCGCCCATGGCGGGCGCCGCCGCGGTCGGCAAGGGGCTTGCCCTGTTCCCGCGGAAGGTGCAGGGCCGCTACATGGCACTCACGCGCGCGGATCGCGAGACGAACGGGGTCGCCTCATCGGAAGACATCCGGCACTGGGCATCATTCGAGAGCCTGCAGGTGCCCCAGGAGCACTGGGAGGTGCTGCAGCTCGGCAACTGCGGCTCCCCGATCGAGACCGAGCATGGCTGGCTGGTCCTCACGCACGGGGTCGGCCCGATGCGCACCTACGCCCTCGGAGCGCTCCTGCTCGACCTCGACCGGCCGCATCGGGTGCTGGCCCGCTCGATCGAGCCCATCCTGTTCCCGGACCAGATGCACCGCGACGGGTACGTCCCCAACGTCGTCTACTCCTGCGGCGGGCTCGCGCACGGCGACCACCTGGTCCTGCCCTTCGGGATCGCCGATCAGCGGATCTCGATCGCGACCTTCTCGATCACCGGGCTCATCGACGCGATGCAGGAGACCGCGCCGTGACCTCGCCGCTCACCTTGGCCGCCAGGTCTGCCGCGCCGATGAGCCCTGCGTCATTGCCGAGCGTCGCCTGGCGGACCTCGGGCACGGGGTTGTGCCCCATGCCGCCGATGTTCTCCCGCAGGGCCGCGCGGACGCTGCCCAGCAGCAGGTCACCGGCCTCGCCCACCCCTCCCCCGATGACGTAGGCCGCAGGGTCCAGGACCTGCGACAGGCTCGCCAGGCCTCGGCCCAGCCAGGTACCGGTGACGTCGAAGGCCTCGGTGGCCACCGGGTCCCCGGACCGCGCCGCCTCGGTGACGTGGATGCCCTGGACTCCCTCGGGCGTGCCATCGCCGAGGCCGAGGAGCAGCGAGGCGTCCTGACGTCGGTGAGCGGCCAGGGCCCGAGCGGTTCGCACGAGCGCGCTCCCGCTCGCGTACTGCTCCAGGCATCCCTTCAGGCCGCAGCCGCAGGGCTGGCCATCGACCACCACTGTCAGATGGCCGATCTCACCCGCGCAGCCATGGGATCCGCGCAGCAGCCGGGCCCCGTGGATGATGCCTCCGCCCACCCCGGTGCCGACGGTCACCATGACCATGTCATCGACGCCACGGCCGGCACCAAACCGGTGCTCGGCCCAGGCGGCGGCGTTGCCGTCGTTCTCGATGACGACCGGCAGGCCGGTGCGGGCCTCCAGCACCTCGCGGGCGGGCACGTCGGTCCAGTGCAGGTTGGGTGCCCAGATGACCGTCGACATGGATGCGTCGACCGCGCCGGCAATCCCGACCCCGACTGCGGTCGCCTGCGTCGATGGCGATTCCATCAGCTCCGCGACGACTGCGGCGACGACGCCGAGCACGTCCATCGCGTCATTGCGCGGGGTCGGCTTGCGGGTCGTGCGCAGGATCGTCCCCGTGTCGTCGACCAGCCCGCCGAGGATCTTGGTGCCGCCGACGTCGACGCCGATCGTGACTGCCACGGAGCCAGCCTACGGGGCGGGCGGGTCCAGCTCGATCCAGTCGATGCGTGCGCCGGTCGGCTCTGCGGATGGGCGCAGGCCCTGGGCCAGGGCCTCATTCGCCCGGCACACCAGGCACTGCGGATGCGCGGACGAATCCGCATGGCTGACATGGGGATCGAGCACGGATCGACGTGCCCAATCGACGGCTGCCTGGACGCCGGTCACCAGGTCTGCCAGCAGGACCCCTGGGGTCGAACGCGCCGAATCCTCAGGCCCGGCAGCACCTGGCCTGCCGGCCGACGACCACCAGGGCACATCGCCCTCGGCAGGAGCCGAGCTCATGGCGCATCGCCCGCCTCGGCCGCCGCCCGGTGAGCCCCTGCTGCCGGTTCCGTTCTGCCTTGATCCCTCCAGGCGTCCGGGTCCGGCTGCATCCGGATGGTGAGCACACCGGTGTCGAGGCGGGCGCCCTGCAGCGTGCAGCGCCGCAGGTGCGCGGGGAGCCGGATGGCCCGTCGAAGGCCCCCGATCGCCAGGACCAGGTGTCCGGCCGAGCGGCCCACCCGAAGATCGGCGCGGTCGACGCATGGCAGCGGGATGAGCAGGCGATACCCCGGCCCGTCCGGCTCCACCGGGATCCACCCAGCGACAAGCCCTCCCGAGCCAGCGGAGTCAGGCCCATCCGCACGATGACACTCGTCGGTCGTGGCACGCAGGTCTGTCATGGGACGCAGGTCGGTGGCGCCACGCAGGTCGGCCCGACCGAGCGTGGACCGGCTCATCATCAGCTGGCCGATCCGGGCCGGACGCTCATCGGCTGGGCAGGCGAGCATGTCCAGCAGCGCGACGTCGCAGCCTGGCACGCAGGAGAGCGCAGCCCGAGCATCCTGGGCGCTCGCCCTGCGCTCGGCCGCCCAGGGCTCGGGCCAGCCGGCACCCGGCTCCGGGACGCCGTTCACGATCACCCGATGGACTCGGCACCCCCACGCAGCCATGGCCCCGATTGCCGCGCGCACCTGGGCCAGTGCCTGCTGGGTCGGGGACATCACGACGTGCACCTCGGCACCGGGCCACAAGGCCTGCTCGGCGCGCGCGCACGCAGCCTGCAGCGCCTGCACCGCTGCAACCACACCGGGATCCGTGCGGCTGGACAGCAGCAGCGCCGCCGGGGTCAGGTAGCGGTCCAGCAGCAGGGCGGTCGAGCTCACGCTGAGGGCGGCCCGGAGGAGGGAGTCCAGGCTTCCGGCGTCCCACACCACCACGTCCGCACCGGACCGGGCAACCGCCTCGGCCACGCGCAGGGCGCAAGCGAGGTCGGACACCCCCGGAATCACGCCGAGCTCATCAGCGGCGAGCCCCTGCGCTCCCTGCGCCATGAGCAGGGCCCCGAGGCCGCTGGCGAGCATGGGCCACAGCTCCCGCTGTGCCTGGGCGCGTGCATCCGGATCGTCCTCGAGCAGTCGGACGCTGGCACCTGCGTCCGTCAGGGCCGCCGCCTGCGCCCGGGCGATCGTCGTGGTGCCCGAGCCAGGCGTACCGCTAAGCAGCAGGAGACGTGCCGGACTCGACACGCTTCTTCAGGCCCTTCAGTGCGGTGTCGATGATCACCTTCTCCGCCTTGCGCTTCATTGCCCCGATCATGGGGATCTTCACGTCGACGCTGAGCCGGTAGTGGACGGTCGTGGTGCCGTCGTTGTTGTCGGTGAGGCTGTAGGAGCCGTCCATGGACGTCAGCAGGTCGCCCTTGGTCAGCGTCCACGAGACCGCCGAGTCGCCATCCCAGTCGTACTCGAGCTCGTACGTGTCCTTGATCAGGCCCGACTCCACCTGGAATCGCGCGTCGGCAGCGCGGTTGTCCTCCTCGTAGACCGACAGCACCTGCACCGAGGTGATGCCATCGCTCCATTGCGTGTAGGCCGGCAGGTCGGCGATGACAGCCATGACGTCGGCCGGCGGGGCCTCGATGACGATGCTGGACTCGGTCGACGCAGGCATGCGGCCTCCTGGCTCTCGCGGCCGTCTGGCGGGCCAGTCGGCGAACGGCTCAGGCTACTGCCTGGAAAGACACTGCCTGGAAGGACACTGCCTGGAAGGCATCGACCGAAGATCCATCACAGGTCGATCGCGAATGGCCGGCCCCGAGCCTGGAAGTGCCCGACGTTCACGCACTCGGTACGGCCGATCCTGGACCGCGCCCGGTGCGGCTGATGGACATGGCCGAAGAAGTGGTAGCGCGGCTGTGCCCGTCGGACGTACTCGGCTAGCCCCGCGCTGCCGACCTCGAATCGGCGGGCGATGACGTCGTAGGTGAGCTCAGGCAGCCGGGGCGGGATGTGGGTGAACAGGATGTCGACGTCGCCGATGGCGTCGAGCTTCGCCTGGTACTCCTCCTCGGTGACCTCGTACGGGGTGCGCATCGGGCTCACCAGTCCCCCGCCGACGAATCCCATCCGCATTCCGCCGAGCTCGACCGCGACGGCATCGAGGACTCGGTGCGTGGGCCGGGCATAGGAGGGCCACAGCCCGGGGACATCGACATTGCCGTAGGTGAGCACCGCGTGGTCTGGCATGGCCGCGAAGGCCTCCTCGTACTGGCCCGCGACCCGCTCCTGCAGGCGGGCCCACCGCTCCTGCGGATCGAGCACGCCGATGCGCTCCCACGCCGCTGCGCTCAGGCTGCGGGCGTCCTCGAACCGGCCCGCCGTGCGCGCCGCGATGTAGGCACGCGTGTGCGTCTCCCCGAACAGGTCGGCGTAGATCCCGCGGGACGGATCGGCGTAGTCCAGGAACAGGATCAGGTCGCCCAGGCAGACGAAGAGGTCAGCTCCTTCGGCGGCCTGCCTCAGTTCTGGCCAGGCGCCGTGGACGTCCGATGCGATATGCACTCTCATGACGTGTGCACTCTCATGACGCGCGCGTGCTCGGGCCGCGGGCAGCCTCACCTGGACGACGGCCGGCCTCGAGCTCGTCCTTCAGCGCCCAGGCATGGGCCTTCCACGCCAGGGCCTGCTGACGGCGCAGGCCAGCCGCGACCCGCTGGCCCCTGGGCGAGGATGGCAGCTGGCGTGGGGTAGCCGGCCTGCCCGGGGCCGACGGATCGGCTCGCAGGTAGTAGTGCAGCAGGACCCCGTCCAGGCTTGACTCCAGCCAGATCTCGCACGAGCCGACCAGCGAGCCGCTGATCGACCACCGGATGCCCTGCTCGCCGCGGTCCATGAACACCGACATGCGCCATTTCGGCCACCATGCATGCCAGCGAACCTGGTCGGCGACGATCGGGGCAAGGATGCCGCGGTCGACCGCGATGAAGGTCTCATCGACCAGGTCGATCGTCGGCATGGCCGGCAGGATGTCACATCGCCGCCGCAACCGGCCTCTTGCTGGCGCCCCGGATGCGCGGTCGCGGGCCACCGGGGTATCCCGTACCGTGTCAAAGTGAATTACGTCACGCCCATTGGTGAGCCGTCCGCCGATGCTGAGGGGTCCTTGCCGCAGGCGTGCCGCAAACTGCCGAAGGAGGCCTCGTCATGCTGAAGGAGTTCAGCGTCCCGGCCATTGTGGCCGCCCCGACCACGGGGAGTCTGACCGATCACATCATCGAGAACGCGAGCACCGATCCCGGTCGAGCGGTCCTGTCCATCAATCGCGGCGGGGCCTGGGTTTCGATGACCGCCGCGGACTTCCTGGGCGAGGTGAAGGCCGTCGCCAGGGGGCTCATCGCCAACGGCATCGAGCCGGGCCAGCGGATCGCGATCATGTCGCGGACCCGCTACGAGTGGACCCTCCTGGACTACGCCACCTGGTACGCCGGGGCCATCAGCGTCCCGATCTACGAGACCTCGTCAGCGGAGCAGGTGCACTGGATCTGCAGCGACTCAAATGCCGTGGCCATCGTGATGGAGAGCGCCAAGAACAAGGCCGTCTTCGCCGAGGTGACCGCCGAGCTCCCCGAGGTCACCCGCGCGTGGGTCATCGACGAGGGCTGCGTGGAGTCGCTGAAGGCAGCGGGCCATGAGGTCTCGGACGAGGTCCTGGAGTCCCACCGGGCATCGGTGACCCCGCAGACCCTCGCGACGATCATCTACACCTCCGGCACCACGGGCCGGCCCAAGGGCTGCATGCTCACCCATCGGAACTTCATGTTCGAGGTCGATAACGTCGTGCAGGGACTCAAGGAGGTCTTCCTGGCCCCGGGCTCGTCCACCCTGCTCTTCCTGCCGATCGCGCATGTCTTCGGCCGCGTCATCCAGCTGGGCTGCATGCGGG
The DNA here is from genome assembly GCA_018970025.1 of Actinomycetales bacterium. GTDB lineage: Bacteria > Actinomycetota > Actinomycetes > S36-B12 > S36-B12 > REEB460. The sequence continues at coordinate 44,644 of JAGWXF010000014.1, forward strand.
CAAAGGTGCGCCTAGCGCACTCGCCGGACATCAGCAACCTGCTGGGCGACCTGCAGTCGTTCCAGCCCACCTTCCTGCTGGCCGTCCCCCGAGTCTTCGAGAAGGTGTTCAACTCGGCACAGCAGAAGGCCAATGCCGACGGCAAGGGCAACATCTTCAACACCGCAGCCCAGGTGGCGATCGACTACAGCCAGGCCCTCGATGACGGCGGCCCGGGCCTGGGCCTGAAGCTCAAGCACGGCCTGTTCGATCGCCTGGTCTACAAGAAGCTCAGGCACGCGATGGGAGGCGAGCTGCGCTGGGCCGTCTCGGGCGGCGCCCCCCTCGGCGCACGGCTGGGCCACTTCTTCCGCGGCATCGGGGTGACCATCCTCGAGGGCTACGGCCTGACCGAGACCAGCGCGGCCAGCACCGTGAACCGGCCCGCGGCCATCAGCATCGGCACCGTCGGCCAGCCGTTCCCCGGCTCATCGGTGAAGGTGGCCGACGACGGCGAGCTCCTGCTGGCCGGCGAGCACATCTTCCAGGGCTACTGGAACAACCCGACGGCGACAGCGGAGGCGATCGAGCCCGACGGATGGTTCCACTCCGGGGATATCGGCGAGATCGACGACCGAGGGTTCGTCCGCATCACCGGTCGCAAGAAGGAGCTGATCGTCACCGCTGGCGGCAAGAACGTCGCACCCGCGGTGCTGGAGGACCGCATCCGGGCCAACTGGCTGGTCTCGCAGTGCATGGTGGTCGGGGACAACCGGCCGTTCATCGCGGCCCTGATCACCATCGATCCGGAGTCCTTCGCCGCCTGGAAGAAGCAGGCCGGGAAGCCCGACGCTGCGACCGTCGCCGACCTGGCCACGGACGCAGACCTCGTCGCGGTGATCCAGCAGGCGGTCGACCAGGGCAACAAGGCCGTCTCCAATGCCGAGGCGATCAAGAAGTTCACGATCATGGGCAGCGACTGGACGGAGGAGGGCGGCCAGATGACACCGTCCCTGAAGCTGAAGCGCAATGTCGTCATGAAGGAGTGCGAGGCCGACATCGCCGCGCTGTACGGCGACTGAGCCGGCACCGGGCTGCCCACGGCAGCCCGCGATCGTCCCGCGCATCGAGGGTAGTCCGCGTGATCGGACTACCCTCGATGCGTGTTCGGTCGGGCGGTGTTCGGTCGGGCGGTGTTCAGTCGGGCGGTGTCCGCATGTGCCGCGCGACCCCTCCCATCGATCCTGATCGGCTGGGCCCTCAGCAGGGCCCTGCTCCTCGGGCAGGTCCTGGCATTCGGTGACGCGTACCTCGGGGATGTCCGCCTGTACGCCCTGTGGTCAACCCTCCTCGCCAGCGGCCACTATCCGGCTGGCGATCCGTTCTGGCAGTACCCGCCCGGGGCGGGGCTGCTGTTCGCGGTACTGGCATTCCTCGGCCCGCGGCCGGTGGCGTCCTTCATCGGGCTCGCACTGCTCGCCGATGCGGCAACCCTGGGCATGCTGATCCGCCGGGCAATGACCACGCCAGGAGACGCCGCTGGTTCCCTGACGTGGCTTGGCCCAGCCGCATGGGTCGTCGGCGGCCTGGCGATCGGACCCGTCCTGCTGACCCGCTTCGACGTCTTCCCGACCGCCCTGGCGGTAGCGGCCCTGCTGATGGCTGCCCGGCCGTGGGCGAGCGGCGCGCTCGCGGGGATGGGGGCCCTGCTGAAGGCCTGGCCGATCCTCATGGTGGCCACGGTCCGGCGACGCTCGCTGCCGCGCGCGGCCATCGCGGCCGTGGGCGTCATAACGGCTGGCGCACTGGGCCTTTCGCTGTGGGCCCCTGGGTCAGGGTCGTTCATCGGCGGCCAGGGCAGCCGAGGGCTGCAGGTCGAGTCAGTTGCAGCGCTGCCCTATGCCGTGCTCGGCGCCTTCGGGGCCAAGCCGGACATCGTGCTGCGCTTCGGCGCGTTCGAGATCGACGATCCAGGAGCACCGTCAGTCGGCCTGGCACTGACCCTGCTTGGCCTCCTCGCGATCGGCTGGATCGTCATCTGGCGCCTGCTCGGCCGGCTGGAGTCGATCGCTCCTGGCGACGTCGGCCTGGCGCTGATCCTCATCAGCGTGGCCACGAGTCGGGTCAACTCCCCGCAGTACTCGGTCTGGCTGGTCGGCATCGCAGCTGCAGCGGCCTGCGATCAGGGCTCACGCCTGCGCCGAGTGGTCGCGCTCCTGATCGCCATGGCCGCAGTCACGCAGGCGCTCTTCCCATGGGCATACGGCTCATACCTCGACACCGAGGGCTACGCCGTGGCCCTCCAGGCCGCCCGCATCGGGCTGCTGCTGGCAGCCACGGCCTCGGCTACCTTGCTGCTGATCGCCCCGACGAGCGTCGGGCGCATCCCCCTCGTGCGAGCCCTCGTGCGCCCATGACGGGCTGCCAGACGGGATGCCCGCGGTCAACCCGCTCGACGCCGACGGTCGGGCTCGGTGGGAACGAGTCGGAGCGGCGGCACAAGGCCGGCATCGGCCAGGACCTGCAGGGCGGGGCCGTGCTCGTCGGCGATCTCAACCCTGGCTCCCGCGGGGGGGCCCAGGAGCACCGACACCACGCAGTCGCCGCAGGCCGGACCAGCAACCGCGCACGCATCACAGTCAATGAGCATGCCGGCAGCGTAGGAGGACCCCCTGACACGCATGCCAGGTCGCCCAGGGCCTACGGGCCTCCGTCGCCCGGTGCCTCTCGATCGGGGCCACCGAAGGCGGGCCTGGGCACGAGCAGCACCTGATCGCTCGCCGAGCACCAGCGGCACTGCACCTGCTCGACGTCGTCCTGGAGCACGTCTCGCTCCTCCACGACAGCCGCACCGGCCATGTCGAGATGCCAGAACTCGCGGACCCGGGTCGTGCGGACCACGTCGAACCGGGTGAGGTTTCCGCAGTGCCCGCACCGGAATCGGGACTGGTCATCAGGGAGCTCGGCCACGGCCGACACGATACCCAGCCAACCCTGCGCGACCGGCCCCGGCGGTCACCGGCAATCTCAGCCCGCGTCCACATGTCAGCCCGCGTCCACATGTCAGCCCGCATCCGTAGGTTCGGCGGCGTGACCGGTCAGCTCCGCCTCGACGATCTCGGCACCCCCCTGTCCGACGCCACGTTCGTGATCCTCGATCTGGAGACCACCGGCGGGAGTCCGGCAGAAGCCGGCATCACCGAGATCGGCGCCGTCAAGGTCCAGGCCGGCCAGGTCATCGGCGAGTTCGCGAGCCTGGTCAACCCAGGCTCGCCGATTCCGGCCTACATCGCCGCCCTGACCGGCATCACCGACACCCTGGTTGCCAACGCGCCCCCGCTGGCGGCGGTCCTCCCCGGCCTGCTGGAGTTCATCCGGGGCGCGGTCCTGGTGGCGCACAACGCGCCCTACGACGTCGGGTTCCTCAAGGGCGCCTGCGCTCGACACGAGCACCCCTGGCCGGGGCCGCCGGTCCTTGACACGGCTCGGCTCGCGCGGGTGTGCCTGCACCGCGATGAGGTCCGCAACTGCAAGCTGGCCACCCTTGCCACCCACTTCCGCACCCAGGCGACCCCGTCCCATCGAGCCCTCGACGACGCCCGCGCGACGACCGAGGTCTTCCACGCCCTGCTCGAGCGAGCCGGCAGCTTCGGGGTCATGACGGTGGAGGACGCCATGGCGTTCACCTCACGAGTGTCCGCCCAGCAGCGAACCAAGCGGCACCTGGCCGATGGCCTGCCGGACTCCCCGGGCGTCTACGTCTTCCAGGACCAGCAGGGCACCGCCCTGTACGTGGGTCGTTCGCGCAGCATCCGCCGGCGCGTGCGCACCTACTTCACCGCTTCCGAGACCCGGCGCCGGATGACCGAGATGATCGCGATTGCGACCCGGGTCCAGCCGATCGCCTGCGCGACCGACCTCGAGGCCCGGGTGCGAGAAGTGCGCCTGATCGCAGCGGAGCAGCCGCGATACAACCGGGCATCCAAGCGACCCCACGCCCAGGTCTGGCTGGCCCTGACGGCGGGTCACGCGTCGCGGCTGAGCATCGTTCGTCGCGTCACCCCCGCGCACCTGGCGCACCTCGGCCCATTCACCAGCCGGCAGCAGGCACAGACGGTCGCCGAGGCGATTGCGATGGCCTTCGGGCTGCGCACCTGTACTACCCGAATGCCCGCCCGCCGGGCCCCCGATGATGAGGGCTGCCTTGCTGCGGCCCTTGGCCAGTGCCTGGCCCCATGCCGCCGAGATCACCAGGGCGATGCCTACGCTGCCGCAGTCGCACGAGCATGCCGCGCCCTGCAGGGAGATGCCTCCCCCGTCATCGACGCACTGCAGGCTCGGATGGCATCGGCAGCCGAGCAGGCACGCTACGAGGAGGCGGCTGCATGGCGGGATCGGCTGGCCTGCGTCGTGCAGGCCAGCCTGCGCAGCCATCGGCGTCGATCCCTGGCACGCTGCGGCCAGCTCGTGGCAGCGCGACCCACTGCAGAGGGCGGATGGGAGGCGCACTGCATTCGATACGGCGTGCTCGCCAGCGCGATGGTCATCCCGCCCGGGCACGACCCGAGGAGTGCCATCGAGGCCCTCATCAGCAGCGCGGCCCAGATCGATCCACCCGATGTCGAGATCACGGCCGGCCTCGACGAGGAGGCCGGTCTCATCCTGGACTGGCTCGACTCAGGCGGAGTCCGGCTGGTCGTCGCCTCCACGCCCCTGTCGATGCCCATCGGCTGCGGCGGCGCGCTCGCCGCTCGCCTGGCCAGCCTGGCCGGTGACTCCGCGATCGAGCGGCACTGGTCAGCGGGCGAGCGACCCCTCGGCCCGCCCGCCGGGGCGGTCAGCCGGATGCGAGCCGCTGGCTGACCGCGACCCACCGCTCCAGCAGGGCACCGGCGGCCCCGGAGTCCAGCACCCGACGCACCCCGGGGAGCTCCTTGCCGACCCGAGCCATCACGGTCCCGTCCGGGGCACCCTGGGTGGCCCGCCAGGCGACCAGCGCCGCCGCCGCGTTGACGGCGACCGCTTCCTTGATCGCCAGGATGCGCGAGCGCTCATGATCGGGCACCGCGCTCGCACCGAGCGCCATGCGCAGCAGGTCCGCATTGCGGGCGGGGTCGTCGCCAGCGAGGTCCGCTGCGCTGCCAGGTGCCAGGCCAAGTGCCGCGGGCTCGATCGCTTCGACTCGGATGGCCGAGCCGGTCGCATCCCAGACCATGGTCCGGGCCCCGATCGAGATCTCGTCGAGGCCATCGTCCCCGCGCACCACGAGGGCTCGCACGCCTCGACGTGCGAGCACCTCGGCCATCAGGGGAGCCCGCTCGACATCGGCGCAGCCGATGAGCGCAGCCCCGGCCAGCGCTGGGTTCGTCAGCGGGCCGAGGATGTTGAACACCGTCGGCACCCCGAGCTCACGCCGGGGGGCCGCCGCATGGCGCATCGCCGGATGGTGCACCGGCGCGAAGGCGAAGCCGATGCCGACCTCGTCGACGCACCTACCGACGTCCGGCGCCGGGAGGCTGATCGCTAGGCCGAGCTCCTCGAGCACATCGGCTGTCCCCGTCCGCGACGACGCCGCGCGGTTCCCGTGCTTGACCACCCGTGCTCCGCTGGCAGCGCAAACCAGTGCGGCCATCGTGGAGATGTTGACCGAGCCCGAGTGATCGCCCCCCGTGCCGACCACATCCAGGACGACAGGCTCGACCGGGACCCGCTCCGCTCGCAGCAGCATCGAGTCGACCAGGGCCTGAACCTCAGCCGGGGTCTCCCCCTTCGCCCGCAGCCCGACGGCGAAGCCGGCAATCTGCGCATCGGTTGCCCGCCCGTCGAGGATGGCATCCATGGCCCAGGCCGCATCCGGCTGACTCAGGTCGCGGCCCTCCACGAGGGCCCTGATGACCGCAGGCCACCCCCCCGCAGGGCTATCCGGCACTGATCGCAAGCCGGCCCCGAAGCAGGCAGGCAGCTGCCTGCGCCAGGGCCATCGCGTTGATGGGATGCGCTGCGACCGCATCGGCCCGCGACCAGGTGGCCAGCCAGGCATCCTGCGGCCGGGCGATCAGCAGCAGAATGGGCGGGCAGCGGTAGATCTCGTCCTTCAACTGCCTGGCCATGCCCATGCCGCCGGCCGGAACTGCCTCGCCGTCCAGGATGAACAGGTCCACGCCGCCGGCATCGGCCACGCTCAGCAGCACCGCCTCGGTGGCCACCTCGTGGTACTCCACGGCGGGCAGGTCAGCCGCCGGGCGCCTGCCAAGGGCGAGCATGACATCCCGGCGGACGCTGCGGTCATCGCTGTAGACGACGATCTTCAACGGCTTGCGAGCAGTCGTGGCTGCACCGTGCGCATCAGTCACAGCGGCACTGTAGTCACCCCGGGGGGTCACAGCGCATCCAGGCGTGCCATCTGCCAGACTCCACCCGTGGCAACGGCAACAACAGTCCCCTCTGCATACGCGCACGCACCGGCGAACCGCCCGAACATGGTTGCCATCGGCACCATCGTCTGGCTCTCCAGCGAGCTGATGTTCTTCGCGGCGCTGTTCGCGATGTACTTCACCCTGCGGGCGGTCAATCCCGAGCTGTGGGCGGAGGAAACGAAGCTCCTCAATATCCCCTTCGCCAGCGTGAACACCACCGTGCTCGTGCTGTCGTCGGTGACCTGCCAGCTCGGCGTGTTCGCCGCCGAGCGCGGCAACGTCAAGGGCCTGCGCCGCTGGTTCATCATCACCTTCCTGATGGGTGCATTCTTCATCGGCGGCCAGGTGACCGAGTACGCCCTCCTGGTCAGCGAGGGCATCACGCTCCGCGACAGCGCCTATGGCACCGCCTTCTTCCTGACGACCGGCTTCCACGGCCTGCACGTCACCGGCGGCCTCATCGCCTTCCTGTTCGTCCTGGCCACCACATACGTGTCCAAGACGTTCACCCACGACCAGGCCACCCGAGCGATCGTCACGTCCTATTACTGGCACTTCGTCGACGTTGTCTGGATCGCGCTGTTCTTCATGATCTACGTTCTGAAGTGACCTCGCAGCATCGGCGGTGACGAGCACCCCGGTGCCCAGCGACAGCGAAACCGTCCCAGGAAGGTGTGAACAAGCGTGAAGTTCCTAGCCGCCAGGCGGCGAAGCCCCATCGTCGCGTCGTCGCTGCTGATCCTCGCGCTTGGGGCGACAGGAGCGGTCTACGCCGCGGTCGCCAGCGTGCAGCCGGCCGTGGCAGCCGTCGGCGCGCAGACCCAGGTCGAGGACGGCAAGAAGCTGTACCTGGAGGGCTGCTCCTCGTGCCACGGCATGCAGGGCCAGGGCGCGGGGACGGGGCCGACCCTGATCGGCGTCGGGGCCGCCTCGGTCGACTTCCAGGTCTCGTCCGGACGCATGCCCCTGGCCGCTCCGGGCGCCCAGGCCGTCGCCAAGGACCCCAGCTACACCCCGGAGGAGGTCGCCGCACTGTCGGCCTACGTCGCCTCCCTCGCCCCCGGGCCTGCGATTCCCACGGCCGAGCAGCTGGACTTCGCTGACGCCGACGTCGCCGAGGGCGGTGTGCTGTACCGGGTCAACTGCGCCCAGTGCCATCAGGCCGCCGGCCAGGGCGGTGCCCTGACGCAGGGCAAGTACGCGCCCAGCCTCATGGAGGCGACGCCCAAGGAGATGTACGAGGCCATGATCACCGGGCCGCAGAGCATGCCGGTGTTCGCCGACTCCACACTCCCGGAGCAAGACAAGAAGGCGATCATGGCGTACATCACCGCCATGCAGGAGGCGTCCAGCCCCGGCGGCCTGTCCCTGGGGCGGCTCGGGCCAGTCACCGAGGGCCTGTTCGTGTGGACCGCAGTAGCCGCTGCCCTCGTCGGGGCAGCCGTCTGGATCGGAATCAAGGCACGATGAGCGAAATCACCAGGCACGAGTCCGGATCAGCGCCCGCCACCGGGCATGGGGCACCGTCGGGTCACGGTGATGCTCCTGCCAGGCTCGGGCACTCCCCCGTCGCTGACGTCCCGCACCGACCGCGAGTGACCGACACCGACCCGAAGGCTGCGCGCCGGGCCGAGCGCCAGGTGTCGTTCATGTTCCTGCTGGCGGTGCTGCTGTTCATCGCATTCGTCGTGGCCTACGTCATGATCGATCCCCGGGCGACGATCTACATCCCCGTATTCGGCGTCGTCGAGGCGATGAATGTCGCCCTCGGCGCCTGCCTCGGCGCGGGGGTGTTCCTCATCGGCGCCGCTGCCATCCAGTGGGCCAAGAAGCTGATGCCCGACGTGGAGGTCGTGCAGCAGCGGCATGGCATGCCCTCCGAAACTGAGGCCACCGCCGAGGCCGCCGCTAACTACGAGCGGGGCCGCGATGAGTCCGGCTTCGCCCGCTTCACGATGATCCGTCGGACGATGATCGCCGCCCTTGCGATCTTCCCCATCCCCATCATCGTGCTGCTGCGCGACCTGTGGGCCACTCCCCCAGGGAGCCCGAGCCCGGCGCAGATCCTGTCGACGACGCTCTGGCGCGATGGCCTGCGGATCGTGCCCGACACCGGCGACACGACCGGGGAGGGCGTGGAGGGAATCCGCCCGGAGGACGTCCCGGTCGGCGGCCTGGTCTCCGCCCTGCCCATCGACATCATGGAAGTGCAGAAGGCCGAGCACAACCTCAATGCCCGCGGGAAGGCCGCGATCATCCTGGTGCGAATGGAGCCGGGCGAGATCCGCTCCCAGCAGGGCGACGGCTGGGATTACCAGGGCATCCTCGCCTATTCCAAGATCTGCACCCATGTCGGCTGCCCGATTGCCCTCTACGAGCACCGCACGCACCACCTGCTGTGCCCGTGCCACCAGTCGACGTTCGACCTCGCCGACTCGGGCAATGTCGTCTTCGGCCCGGCCGCTCGCCGGATGCCGCAGTTGCCGATCGGCGTAGACGAGGCAGGATTCCTCGTGGCGAAGTCCGACTTCACTGAGCCCATCGGACCAAGTTTCTGGGAGCGCGCATGAGCACCAAGGCACCGGCCGTACCGGGGTCGTCGCCCGTCGACAAGGCGGGCGGCGCGGCGGCCACGTTCGTCGATCAGCGTCTGGGCAGCAACCGCTTCCTCGCCCGCAACCTGGGCAAGGTCTTCCCGGATCACTGGTCGTTCATGCTCGGCGAGATCGTGCTGTACAGCTTCATCGTCATCCTGCTCACCGGCACCTACCTGACGCTCTTCTTCAAGCCATCCATGGTGGAGGTCGTCTACGACGGGTCGTACGTCCCGCTCAAGGGCGTGCAGATGTCCGAGGCCTATGCATCGACCCTGGACATCAGCTTCGACGTCCGGGGCGGGCTGCTGATCCGCCAGATGCACCACTGGGCCGCACTGATCTTCGTGGCAGCGATGGCGGTCCACGCCTTCCGGGTGTTCTTCACCGGCGCCTACCGCAAGCCCCGCGAGTTCAACTGGCTCGTCGGGGTCGTCCTGCTCACCCTGGCATTGGCAGCCGGGTTCACCGGCTACTCGCTGCCCGACGACCTGCTCTCCGGCACCGGCCTGCAGATCATCCGAGGAATCCTGCAGGCGATCCCCGTCGTCGGGACCTGGGCCGCATTCCTCGTCTTCGGCGGCGAGTACCCCGGGACGGACATCATCTCCCGGCTGTACTCCGCGCACATCCTGCTCGTCCCCGGCCTGATCCTGGCCATGGTCACCGTCCACCTGATCATGGTCTGGACTCAGAAGCACACGCAGTTCCCCGGCCCAGGGCGCACGAACGACAACGTGGTCGGCTATCCGCTGATGCCCGTCTACATGGCCAAGGCCGGCGGCTTCTTCTTCGTCGTCTTCGGCATCATCGCTCTCATCGGCGGGCTCGCCACCATCAACCCGATCTGGATCTTCGGCCCCTACACCCCGGACCAGGTCACTGCCGGGACCCAGCCCGACTGGTACATCGGCTGGCTCGACGGCGCGCTGCGGCTCATGCCCAACGTGGAGTCGGTCGTCTTCGGCTACACGATCTCGTGGAACGTGTTCATCCCATCAGTCGTCATTCCGGGGATCCTGTTCACGGGCATGGCCCTGTACCCATTCATCGAGGCGTGGGTGACGGGCGATAAGCGCGAGCACAACCTGCTCGAGCGGCCGCGCAACGCGCCGGTCCGTACCGGTATCGGCGTCATGGCCATCGTGTTCTACGGCCTGCTGTGGATCGGCGGCGGCAACGACCTGATCGCGACCGCGTTCAACCTCTCGATCAACTCGATCTCGTGGACCCTGCGGATCAGCCTCATCGTGCTGCCGCCGATCGCCTTCTACGTGACCAAGCGCATCTGCCTGGGCCTGCAGCGCCGCGACCGGGAGAAGCTGCTGCACGGCTACGAGTCGGGCCGGATCCTGCGCCTGCCGCATGGCGAGTTCATCGAGGTTCATGAGCCGCTCACGGTGAAGGAGAAGGCCGTCATCATGAGCAAGGTCGATCATGCACCCCTTCCCCTGCCGGAGAAGGCGGACGCCGATGGCGTGCGCAACAAGTGGTATCGCGTCAAGCGCCTGCAGTCGCGCCTGAGCGGGTTCTTCTACGGCGCCAACATCCCACGGCCGACCGACGCCGAGATCGAGGCAGCCCAGCATCATGCTGGCCAAGACGCGGCCCTCGAGGCTCCGCTGCACGCGTACGAGGATGCCGACCAGATCCAGGCCTTCCACGGAGGGGTACTCCACCACCCGGGGATGCCTGCCACCAATGCGGAGCAGGCGTCGGGAAGCCCATCCGGGCACTAGGGACTGCTGATGGGAGGGGGTCGAGCTGATCAGGCTCGGCCCCCTTCCGCATCTGCGTGCGCAAAGGGGCCGTGAACGGCGAATCGCGCCTGCTGCGGGAATCGATCGGCCGACGCCTACCCGAAGTGGTTCATGAGGGATGAGCGCCGAGGAGGACGAATTCGCCCCTCTCACCGTCCCGCCCGCCATGGCTGACCCCTACGGTTGCCCCATGCATGCCCTGCGAACGGCACCAGTGCCCACCCTCGCACTCGACCTTGGCATTGGCCTGCTGGTCGGGATCTTCTCAGGCCTCCTTGGCGTTGGGGGCGGGCTCATCCTGGTGCCGCTGCTGGTGCTGGCCCGGCACGTGCCCCAGAAGAGAGCCCAGGCGACCTCGCTGGTGATGGTTGCCCTCGCAGCAACCTCGGGTGCCACCACGTATGCCCTTGATCACTCCGTTGCCTGGGGCCCTGCCGCCTGGATCATCATCGGAGGCGTGGGCGGGACCCTCGCGGGGACAGCCCTGCTCCGCCGCACACCGGATCAGCACCTGCAGTTGCTCTTCAGTGCCCTGCTCATTGTCGCGGCTGTGCGGATGCTGCTGGACTCGCATGGCGCCGACCAGGCAGACCTCCCCTTGATGACCATGCCGGTCATTGCCGGCTACCTGATGAGCGGCCTTGCCATGGGCCTGCTCTCCTCGATGTTCGGGGTCGGAGGCGGCATCATCCTGATCCCGGTGCTGGTGACCTTCTTCGGCTTCTCGCAGCACCTCGCGGCCGGCACGTCCCTGCTCGTGATGATCCCGATCGCCCTGCTCGGAGCAGCACGGCTGACCCGGGCAGGGCATACCGACTGGCCGCAGGGCCTGCGCATCGGCGCCGGAGCGCTCGTGGGCGCTATCGGCGGGGCCAGCGCGGCACTGGTGATCAACGGCCGGGCACTGCAGGTGGCATTCGCCCTAGTCATGGCCTTCGCTGCCGTGCAGATGATCCAGCGCGCACGCACAGGCCCGGAGCCCCGCCCGTGATCCAGCCCTCAGGCTGCCCTGCCTGACGAGGTGCCATTCGGACGAGGCGTCGACCCGGGATCCGGCAGCTGCAGATAGGTCGGCAGCGGATCAGGCCCGGCACTGGTGGCGGCCGGCGAGCCGGATGGAGATGCGGATGCCGCTGCGGCGGCCGCTTCGCCATCGGTCGGCGTCGTCCATACGGGACCGTTGGCCGAGCTGCCGAGCCACTGGTCCCAAGTCTGGTTCCAGATGGTGATCCCGTTGCCGAGATCCTGCTGCCGCGGAGTTCCGGAGACCTCGACGACATCGCCGACGAGGGTCTGGTCATACAGCCACTGCGCATTGCTGGTGCTCATCCCAACGCACCCATGGCTGACGTTCGCCCGCCCCTGGAAGCCGACCGACCACGGGGCCGCGTGCAGGAACTCCCCCGACGGAGTGATGCGCATCGCGTACTCGGCAAGCACCCGGTAGTAGTCCGGGCTTGAACGGCTCGTACCGCCCGACGCGGCGTCCATGACCCGGCTGCGCTCCTTGCTCAGCACGACCTTGACCCCGGACCGGGTCTCGAAGCCAGTCTTGCCCGTCGTGATCGGGAAGGTCCGCAGCAGCTCGCCGTCCTTGAAGACGGACGCCTCATGCGACTTTGCATCCACCTTCGTCACCATCGCCGGCCCGAACGCGAAGCTGGTCGAGGTGTCCTTCTTCCCGAAGACCCCCGGCGAGCCCTCGATCCCGGTGAGGTTGAGGTCGACCGTGACCTTGATGTTGCCTGGCCAGTACTCCCGGGGGCGGAACTCCACGACCCGATTCGACTGCCAGGACCACGCCCCCTCGATGGAGGTCGGCGTTCGGATGACCAGTGCGCGCTCGACCGCCTGCCGGTCCTTGATGGCACGGGTGAAGGTCACCGTGATGGGCATGCCCACCCCGACCGTGGATCCCTCGGTCGGCACAACCGCACCGCCGAAGAACTCCTTGGGCTCCACCGTGCTGAATCTGGCGGTCGCAGAGACCGGCACGCCACGGGCGTCCAGCGCCGTGGCCTGGATCTGGTACTCCGCCCCGTAGCCGAGCATGCCGGGGTCGGCCTGCCAGGAGCGGCCATCCGGTGACATGGTGCCTGGCACGACGCCCTTCGGGCCGGTGACCGTCACCGACGACAGGCGGCCATTGCGGGCCGTCACCACGACCGGGTCGGTCGGCTTGATCGGCTGCTCCCCACCAGGAAAGGCCTGGATCGACGCCCGCGACTGGGCCGATGGCTGGCTCGTCGTCAGTGAGATGGATGGCGAGCACGCGGCGAGGGCCAGGATCAGCGGCAGCACAGGCAGCAAACGACGCCGTGCTGGCGCCTGTGACCTCACCGTGCACCCTCCCGGACCCTCGGCGACCATGATGCCTCAGACGACCAAGCCTCGCACGATAGCCGCCTGATCGGCCCGGTCATGGACCGCTAGTGGGCGAATGCCCCACGGTAGTACTCGAAGAGCCAGCCAACCAGGGCCACGATGAGGAGGAAGACTCCGAACACGATCAGCCAGACCGCGAAGATCAGCCCCAGGACGAGCACGAACGCTGCCACCGCGATGCCAAGCGGCCACCAGGAGTGCGGGCTGAAGAAGCCGTACTCCGGATCCGCCTCGTCTACCTCCGCATCGGCGCGATCCTCAGGGCGGGGGTAGACGCGCTTGGAGGTGTACAGGACGTAGAAGGCAATGAGGAATGCCAGGGCGCCACTGAGCGCCAGTGCCGTCGTTCCGACCGGGTCGCTGGACAGGAACCAGTAGACGGCCGACATCGGCACGAAGACGATGACTCCCAGTCCGAAGATGTAGCCCTCGAGCTTCACTTGCCCGCTCCCTCCACTGCCGGGGCGTGGCCCGCCGACGTTGCCGCCAGCTCGGGATGGTGCAGGTCGAACGCAGGCCGCTCCGAGCGAATCCGCGGCAACGAGGTGAAGTTGTGCCGAGGCGGCGGGCACGACGTCGCCCACTCCAGGGATGAGCCCCAGCCCCACGGATCATCGACCTCCACCCGCTTGCCGGACTTGAAGGTCCGCATGACGTTCCAGAGGAAGAACAGGGTGGAGATCGCCAGGAGCGCGGCACCGATCGTCGAGACGGTGTTCAGCAGCTCGAAGTCATCCTGGGGCAGGTAGTCGCCATAGCGCCGGGGCATGCCCTGCACCCCGAGCCAGTGCTGCACCAGGAAGGTCACCTGGAACCCGATGAACAGCAGCCAGAAGTGCACCTTGCCGAGCCGCTCGTCGAGCATCTTGCCCGTCATCTTGGGCCACCAGAAGTACAGGCCGCCGAAGAACAGGAACACCACCGTCCCGAAGACGGTGTAGTGGAAGTGCGCGACCACGAAGTAGCTGTCCGACACCGGGAAGTCCAGCGGGGGGGCAGACAGGATGATGCCGGTCAGCCCGCCGAACAGGAAGGTGACCATGAAGCCCATCGTCCACAGCATCGGGGTGTCGAACGAGACAGACCCCTTCCACATGGTGCCGATCCAGTTGAAGAACTTCACGCCCGTCGGGACGGCGATCAGCATCGTCATGATGGCGAAGAACGGCAGGTAGACCGAGCCGGTCACGTACATGTGATGAGCCCACACAGCAAGCGACAGCGCCCCGATCGCCATCGTCGCGAAGACCAGGCCCTTGTAGCCGAAGATCGGCTTGCGGGAGAAGACGGGAATGATCTCGCTGGCGATGCCGAAGAACGGCAGGGCCAGGATGTAGACCTCGGGGTGGCCGAAGAACCAGAACAGGTGCTGCCAAAGGATGGCTCCGCCGTTCTCTGGCTCGAACACCACCGCCCCGTACGCCCGGTCGATGAATGCCATGGCGAAGGCGGCCGCCAGGACGGGGAATGCGAGCAGGACCAGCACGCTGGTGATGAAGACCGTCCAGGTGAAGATCGGCATCCGGAACATGGTCATGCCCGGCATCCGCATGCAGAAGATGGTGGTGATGAAGTTCACGCCGCCCAGGATCGTCCCGAGGCCACCCATCGCCAGACCGAGCAGCCACAGGTCGCCGCCGACCTCCGGCGAGTAGACGCCGTTGCTCAGCGGCTGATAGGCGAACCAGCCGAACGCGGCAGCACCGCCGGGGGTGAAGAACCCGAGAGCCGCCGTCAGGCCGCCGAAGAAGAACAGCCAGTAGCCGAGCATGTTCAGCCGAGGAAAGGCGACATCCGGCGAGCCGATCTGCAGCGGCATGATGACGTTGGCGAACCCGACGAACAGGGGTGTTGCGAACATCAGCAGCATGATGGTGCCGTGCATCGTGAAGAGCTGGTTGTACTGCTCGAGCGAGACGATCTGCAGGCCCGGCACGGCGAGCTCGGCCCGCATGACCAGCGCCATCAGCCCGCCGATGAGGAACCAGACCGTGGCCGTCCACAGGTAGAGATACCCGATCACCTTGTGATCGGTGGACGTGATCCAGGACACGATGACCTTGCCGGCGCTGCGCTTGCGCTCCGCCTGTGCCGGAACGGCGACAGTCGGGCGCTCGTTGAGCATCGTCATATCCGCTTCTCCCCTGGTACCTGGCCCTCATCGGTGAATCGTCCGGTCTGCAGGAGTCCGGTCTGCCCCCTGGCCTTGAGCGACTCCACATAGGCGTCGAAGTCGGCCCGCTCGACCACCTTCACCTGGAACAGCATGCGGGCGTGGTCGACACCGCACAACTCGGCGCACTTGCCGGCGTATGTGCCGACCTTGTTCGGCGTGATCTCGAAGACGTTGGTCTTGCCGGGGATGACGTCCATCTTGAACAGGAATGCCGGCACCCAGAAGGAATGGATCACGTCGACAGAGTTGAGCTCGAAGCGGACCTTCTCCCCTACCGGCAGCACCAAGGTGGCTGGCTCGTTGGTCGTTCCCTGCCCCACTGGCATCCCGGTGTCGTAGACACCCTCGTCGAGGTAGTTGAAGCCCCAGCTCCAGCGGTAGCCGACGACCTTCACGGTCTGCTGCTGGTCGTTCTTGAGCGTGAGCAGCTCGCTCTGATCCCGAGCAGTGAACCAGAACAGGCCCAGGATCATGATCAGCGGCGCAACGGTGTAGAGGATCTCGATGGGCAGGTTGTAGCGGGTCTGGGCGGGGATCGACTGCCGATTGCGGCGCCGGTATGCAACGGCCGCCCAGAGCATCAGTCCCCAGGTGACGATGCCCACCCCCCATGCGGCAATCCACGAGCCCTGCCAGAGGTTTTCGATGATGACGCCCTGCTCCGTCGCAGGCTCGGGCAGGTCGAACAAGAAGGCCTCGCGCGCGGTGCACCCGCTGAGGACGACGGCACCGATGAGCGCCCCCATGGCAAAGCCCAGTGCCCGGGTGCGCCGTGACCTGGCCGCTGGCAGGTAAGCAGTGGAACCCACGGATCGCCTTTCTGGTCTGCCCGGGCACGCCACGACAGTGCGCGCCCAGCACGGGATCGATCGGCACACTAGCGCACAATCGGCGGCGAAGGACGGCTGGGCCACGCTGCTCGACGGGGTCTGCGAGCGTCATGCCCGGCAGTCCCGAGCGGGGACTGCCGGGCATGTCGCGCAGTGCCGAGCCGAGACTGCGGGCTTGGCTCAGCGCGACTAGCGTGGCGGTATGCCGGCATGGGAACCCGCACCTGCGGGGTACCTCGACGCTGTCTCCGGCCAGCCAGTGCAGGCTGCGGCCGCTGCGGCCTGGCAGCAGGTCGCTACGCAGGCGTGGCCGGATCCGACGGCCTTGCACTATCGCGGACGCCGCGCGGGCATGCTCCTGGATGCTGCCCGGTCCAGCATCGCTGCCTCCATCACGGCGAGCACAGAAGGGCCGCCCGTGCGGCCCGACCAGGTGTGGCTCACCGGCTCGGCTGAAATCGCCCGACAGGCCGTTCTCGATGCCTTTCCGGGACCCATCGTGACAACCGCCGTCGATGCCCGGGCAGTCATCGAGGTCGCCCATGACCGGCCCGGCTCGCACGTCATCGGCGTCGACGCACTCGGCAAGGTGTCGGCACGGGCCTGCTCGGACGCACTCCATCGCACCCCTGGATCGGTGCTGTGCGTCCAGATCGCCAATCCGGAGGTCGGCTCGATCCAGCCGATCGACGTGGCCGGCGGGCACTGGCTCGCCGACGCAGGCCAGTGCCTGGCTCGGGTCCGGCTGCCAGCTCAGTGGACGGCGATGTGGGCCGGTGCCCGTGACTGGGGCGGGCCGGCAGGAGTGGGAGTCGCCGTCGTGCGGGGTGTGCCGAACTGGCATCCGGCGTCGCCGACGGTCCGGGGCTGGATCGGCGGGGTCCCGGACGTTCCGGCGGCAGTCGCCGCGGCAGCCGCGCTGGAGCAGGCGGTCCAGACCTTCGATCAGGAGTCGGCCCGAGCGTTCGCGCTCGTCGAGCGCATCCGCACCGAGGTGGCGGAGCGCATCCCGGATGTGGATGTCCTCGGTGATCCGGACAGCCGGCTCCCGCATGTGGTGACCTTCTGCGCCCTGTACGTGTCAGGCGAGGCCCTCGTCAGCGAGCTTGATCGGCGGGGTTTCGCCGTGGCCAGTGGGTCGAGCTGCGCGGCTGAGGATCAGCAGCCCAGCCATGTCCTCGCCGCGATGGGCGCGTACACCGGGGGCAACGTGCGCATCTCCCTGCCCTTCGGCTGCACCGAGGCGACGATCGACTCATTCCTGGCGACCCTGCCCGGTGCCGTACAAGCCGTACGCCTGGGCACGTGAGCGCATGCGCGCAGGCATGGCTCCGGTGAGCTTCAATGCTCCCGTGAACTCGGATGCTGCCGCGAGCCCGGATGCTGCCGCAGGCGACGAGTGGTCCGTGGTCCTGGACGAACGGGGTCGGCGTTGCCCGCTTCCGGTCCTGGCGCTCGCGCGAGTCTGCGCGCAGCAACCGCACGGGACAGTCATCGCCGTGCTGTCGGACGACCCCGCGGCCCAGTACGACATCCCTGCCTGGTGCCGGCTGAAGGGAGCCACCTTCCTGGGCGAGGCGAGTCCTCCGGATGCCGGCCCCGGCCGTGCCTACCTCGTTCAGTCCGGCATCACGCCACCTTCATCCGCCTAAGTCGTGCTCATCCGGCCGGCCCTGCTCATTCGGCCGGCCCTGCTCATCGGGCCGGCCCAAGCACGGCGCAAGCCGGATCGCCTCCGCGAGCAGGTCCAGGTACGCCGGCCTGGGCACCTCCACCACGCCGAGCGTGGCGAGGTGGTCAGTGCGCCATTGCACATCCAGCAGCCCCCGCGGCTGGCGCAGCCGCAGTCGCTGGACCAATGCCAGCAGCGCCACCTTCGATGCGTCCCGCCGCCGGTGAAACATCGACTCCCCCGCGAACAGGCCGCCCACCTCGACGCCGTACAGGCCCCCGGCCAGCTCGCCGTCCCGCCACGCCTCGACCGAGTGCGCCCAACCGAGCTCATGCAGCCGGCCGTAGGCCGTCATGAACTCCTCGGTGATCCAGCGATCCGGGCGGCCCTCCTGGGCGCATGCCTGCACGACGGCGTCGAACGCGCGGTTGAACGTGATGGTGAACTGCCGTGCCGACGCACGCAGGGAGCGGGTTATGCGCATGCCGTCCAGGGGCAGGACGCCCCGCGGATCAGGTGACCACCAGGCAAGGGGCCCGTCCGAGAGATGCATGGGGAACAGGCCGCTCGAATATGCCAGGACCAGCGTGCCCGGCTCGAGGTCGGCTCCGACCGCGATGACGGCCTCCCCGGCGGGCGCGTCGCGCGGGTCGGGGAACACCCAGCCCGCCGGGCCCGGATCGCGCGGGCCGGGCCATGGCGAATCCGGACTCTCGGGCATCACGATCCCCCGTGCCCTCGCAGTGCCGTCCTACGGCCTCGGGCAGGACAGGTGCGGCTCCACCTCTGCAGCGGCATCGTCACCGTACGTGCGGGCCATCCGTGCGAGGAAGTGCTGCTGGGCCAGCTCGTACTCCTGCGTGCCAATGGTCTCGATCACGTAGGTCGCCAGCAGCGACCCCAGCTGCGCCGAGCGCTCATCGCTGAGCCCCCAGGCCATGCCCGAAAGGAACCCGGCGCGGAAGGCGTCGCCGACACCGGTGGGATCCGCCTTGCGATCCTCCTCGGCGATCGGGACGACCACGGCCGGCTCGCCCCGACGCTCCACCCTGGCTCCCTGCGGACCCATCGTGGTGATGCGTGCCTCGACGATCGAGGCGACATCGGCCTCGGTCCAGCCGGTCTTCTGGTGGATGAGCGCTGCCTCGTACTCGTTCGTGAACAGATAGGTCGCCCCCTCGACCAGGGGCTTGACCGACTCCCCGTCCATCCGGGCCAGCTGCTGGCTGGGGTCCGCAGCGAATGCGTAGCCGCGGAACCGGCACTCCTCGGTATGCCGCAGCATCGCCTCAGGGTCATTGGCGCCGATGAGCACCACGTCGGCCGAGCCCACCACGTCGACCACGGGCTTGAGCTCGATATTGCGCGCCTCGCTCATCGCGCCCGCGTAGAAGGACGCAATCTGGTTCTGCTCGGTGTCGGTCGTGCAGATGAAGCGGGCGGTATGCCGGGCATCGGAGACGTGCACCCCGCGGGTATCGACCCCATGGCGCTGCAGCCAGGACTCGTAGTCGGCGAAGTCCGGGCCGACGGCACCGACGAGGACGGGGTTCAGCCCCAGGCAGGCCATGCCGAAGGCGATATTGGGAGCGACCCCTCCCCTGCGGACCTCGAGCTCCTCGACCAGGAAGGACAGGGAGACCTTGTCCAGCTTGTCGGCTACCAGGGAGTCGGCGAACCTGCCTGGGAAGGTCATCAGGTGATCGGTCGCGATGGACCCGGTGATGAGGACGGCCACGGTGGCGCACCATACCCGCTGATCTGCCCCGCATTGACTCGGCGCCGCCCTGACAGGGCGATACCGAGCACGGGCGTCTGTCAGCGGTGCGGGGATCCCACCGGCAGGCTCAGCCGGGCAGATCGGCCCGCGGATCAGCGGACGCGTGCGGGGCGCAGGCAGCCGTGGACCCCGGCAGACGATGTCGCGTCCGCGCGACGAGCCGATAGGCCACGTCAATCACCCAGCGCAGGCCCGGCATCGAGCCAATCCAGCCGACAGCGGGCCAGGGCCAGCGGCCCGTGCCGAGCATCCGGCAGACCGCGCGTCCGCCCGACGCGAGCGAGCCATCGATCGCGACGAACTGCAGCGCCTGCTGGCAGGCGGATGCGCGCAGCCCAAGGGCGGCAAGGTCAGTTGCCTGCCAGGCCTGGAAGGTGACGCGGGGACGGATCCAACGACGGGCCCAGCCCACCGATGCCGTGCAGAAGCCGCAATCGCCATCGAACACCACGACGGCTAGCCGTGGCTGGGTCATGGTCCAGGCCCGACCGCTCTGGTGGTCGCAGCTGCCTAGTGGAAGGAGTCCCCGCACGCGCACGAGCCGGTGGCGTTGGGGTTGTCGATGGTGAAGCCCTGCTTCTCGATCGTGTCGACGAAGTCGATCGTCGCACCGCTGAGGTACGGGGCGCTCATCCGATCGGTGACCACGGCGACCCCGCTGAAGTCCTTGGTGACATCACCGTCGAGGCTGCGATCGTCGAAGAACAGCTGGTATCGCAGGCCCGAGCAGCCGCCCGGCTGCACCGCTACCCGGAGTGCGAGGTCATCGCGACCCTCGGCGTCGAGCAGGGAGCGGACCTTCGTTGCGGCCGCATCTGTCAGCAGGATGCCGTCGGTCACGATCTGCTCGGTGCTGGTGTCAGCCGACATGCGGTGCTCCCTTTCCTGGTGGCCAGTTCGGCATCGAGGCGACCGGCCCGCGTGCTGGGGCCCAGCGCCCGCACCATGCCGACGACTCGTTGCCCTGGGCCGACGACTCGTTGCTCTTGCAGTGTACGTCACGGTGAACGACCCGCCACCCGTCAGCATTCCCGCTGCGGGCGCGGCACGTCGCACCCCGGGTGGACAATGAGCCCGTGACTGAACTGCTGCACGAACCCAAGCCCACGCCGCTGGCCCTGCTGCTCCTCGGCCAGGGCGCTGATCCAGACAGCGAGCGGGGCGTCGAGTGCCCGGGCGCCCTGCCCCCGGCATCGGATCCCGACCTCGTCGACCGCGCTGCTCGCGCCAGGGCTGCCCTCGGTGACCGCGCGTTCATCCTCGGTCACCACTACCAGCGCAATGAGGTCATCCAGTTCGCGGACGTCACTGGCGACTCCTTCAAGCTGGCCCAGCAGGCTGCCGCCAACCCGCAGGCGGAGTTCATCGTGTTCTGCGGGGTGCATTTCATGGCCGAGAGCGCCGACATCCTCACCGCGTCGCACCAGCAGGTCGTCCTGCCCGACCTCGCGGCCGGCTGCTCGATGGCCGACATGGCCGACATCGCCCAGGTCGAGTCATGCTGGGCTTCGCTCGAGCAGGCCGGTATTGCCGACGTGACCGTCCCCATCACCTACATGAACTCCACCGCCGCGATCAAGGCCTTCACCGGCCGACACGGCGGCGCGATCTGCACGTCGAGCAATGCCCGGCAGAGCCTGCAATGGGCCCTGGAGCAGGGCCAGAAGGTGCTGTTCCTGCCCGACCAGCACCTCGGCAGGAACACCGCAGTGCGCGACCTCGGGCTCGGCCTGGCCGACTGCGTGGTCTACGACCCGCGCAGGCCACTCGGCGGGCTGACCGAGGCCGAACTGCAGCGGGCCACGATGATCCTGTGGAAGGGCCACTGCTCCGTCCACGGGCGGTTCTCGCCGGGCAATGTCGACGACGTACGCCGCAGGGTCCCCGGGGTGCAGGTCATCGTGCATCCGGAATGCCAGTACGAGGTGGTGGAGAAGGCCGATGTCGTCGGCTCGACCGAGCGGATCATCGCCACCATTGCACAGGCACCGGCCGGCTCATCATGGGCTGTGGGCACCGAGCTGAACCTCGTCCGTCGACTCGCCCAGGATCATCCGGATCAGACCATCGTCTACCTCGACGACACCGTGTGCTTCTGCTCGACCATGAACCGCATCGACCTGCCGCACCTGGTGTGGGCACTGGAGTCCCTGGCCGCGGGGAATGTGGTCAACCGCATCCAGGTCGATGCGGATACCGCGCACTGGGCGCGCATCGCGCTCGACCGGATGCTCTCCCTGCCAGGCCCGGCAGCCAAGGCAGACTGAGGCACCCTGTGACGCACCAGATGCTGGCGGCCACGTACGCCGCGGAGGGTCCGGCGACCGTCCTGTCGGTGCACGAGATCGATCGTCCCGGACCGGGCCCGGGCCAGGTCCGGGTCCGCATCCGGGTCTCCGCCGTCAATCCGACGGACGTCAAGGGCCGGGCCGGGCTGACCCCTCGACCCATCGACGGCCTGCAAGTCCCGCATATGGACGGCGCGGGCGTCATCGATGCCGTCGGCGAAGGCGTCGACCCTGCCCGCATCGGCGAGCGGGTATGGCTGATGTTCGCCGCCCTGGGTCCGTGGGGCACAGCCGCCCAGTGGGCGGTCGTGCCCGCCGAGCACGCGATCGGCCTGGCTGATGACGCGTCCTTCGACCTCGGCGCAACGCTGGGGGTCCCGGCAATGACGGCGGCCGTGTGCCTGTTCGGCGGCGGTTCCCTCGCCGGTCGAGACGTGCTGGTGGCCGGCTCCGGCGCGGTCGGGCATGCCGCTATCCAGCTGGCCCGCTGGGCGGGTGCCCGGGTGGTCGCCACGGTGAGCGGGCCCCAGAAGGCCGCGATCGCAGAGCGGGCCGGCGCGCACCTGGTCGTCAACTACCGCGACCCGAGGGCCGTGCAGGCCATCCGAGACTGGAGCCCGGGTATCGACCGGGTTGTCGAGGTGGCGCTCGGGCCGAACCTGGAGCTCGACCTGGCGGTGTGCCGGCGCGGGGCCACGGTCGTGACCTACGCGATCGACGGGCCTGATCCGGTGATCCCGGTCCGGCGATGCATGGGGGCGGGCCTGAGCCTGCGCTTCATGCTGCTGTACTCCGAGCCGTCCCCTGAGCTGGCGGCCGCGATCCGAGTCGTGCGTGCCGCCGTGGCGGCTGGCGCCCTCACCATGCCGCCCATCATCCGCTTTCCGCTGTCGCAGATCGTGGCGGCGCAGCTGGCCCAGGAGGCAGGGCCAGTCGGCAAGATCCTGATCGACGTACCCCAGTGACGAGGCAGCAGGCCTAGAGGCCAGGAGCGGACCAGACGGCGAACCAGCGGCTCAGGTCCGCCTCGATCGGCAGCTCGCCGCTGAGCAAGTCGCGGACCTGCAGTTCGAGGACGTTGTCGCGGCTCTCGCCCTGAGTCGGCGCGAAGGGGTAGAACGTCCCCCGCTTGTAGAGGTAGACCAGCGCCAGGACGCGACCCTGCGGATCGCGGAAGGAGACCTGCGAGCACAGCAGCTGAGGCCCGAAGCCAGCCTCCACCAGGGAGATGTTCACCGCATGCAGGTCCGTGACGGCCGCTGCTATGTCGGCGGGATCAGTTCGCACGACCAGCCAGGTGAAGCCGTAGGCATCAGCCGCCATCTCGACCGGTGGCCCGCCATCGGCATCCAGCAGCCGGCGGATCTCGTCCTCGAGGTCGGCGAATGCCCGGCCCTCCGGAGCCCGGAACGCAACCGAGCCCCGACCGGTCGGCTGCATGTCCATCGAGACCTGCAGGCTGACCGCTGCCGAGGGCACGCCGAACAGCGCATCGAGGTTCGGCCGCGCCGGCTTGCGACGCCCCACGATCGCATCCAGCAGGCCCATGCTCAGCGCTCGCCGAGCTCGGTCGAGATGCGGGCGAGCTGCTCCAGCCGCCGCTCCAGCGACGGGTGAGTCGACAGGATCGACTCCAGGCTGATCCCGCGTCCGCCGGTGAGCGCAGGTGCGAAGGCGAATGCGCTCACCGGCTCCATCTGGCGGATGTCTCGGGTGGGGATCCTGCCCATCTCCCCGGAGATCTTCTGCAGGGCTCGGGCCAGCGCCGAAGGACGACCGGTCAGCAGGGCGCCTCCCCGGTCGGCGCCGAGCTCCCGGTACCGGGAAAGCGCCCGAATGAGGACGAAGGAGATGAAGTACACCAGGAAGCTGACGAGCATCACGACGAGGAACACGATGGCCGTCTGGTCTCGTCGGTCGCGCAGCATCGAGCCCCACATCGCCGAGCGGGCCATGAATCCAGCCAGGATGGCCGTGAACGAGGCAATCGTCATGACGGTGACATCACGATGCGCGACGTGCGACAGCTCGTGCGCCAGCACCCCCTCGAGCTCCTCCTGGTCCAGGCGCTTGAGCAGGCCGGTCGTGACGACCACCACTGAGCGGCTCGGCGAGCGGCCCGTAGCGAAGGCATTGGGGACGTCACTGTCCGCGATCCCGATCCGGGGCTTGTCCATGTCTGCCATGGCGCACAGCCGATCGACCATGGCGTGCAGCTGGGGTGCTTGCTCCGGCTGGACGACGACCGCACGCATGGCGGCCAGGGCAAGTGAGTCAGAGAACCACCACTGGCCGAGCAGCATGGCCCCCGTCAGGCCGATCACAAAGATGGCACTGAAGCCGAGGGCGTACAGGACGGCTGCCAGCACCACGTAGAGCAGGCCGAGGCCGAACAGCGTCATCGACATGCGCAGGACGAGCCCGCGGTCAGATCCGTATCGTGTGCGTGCCATCACTGTTGACCATGCCACAGTCGGCGGCGACTCGCCAACCGTGCGCAGACCGCTGGTGGCAGCTACTTCTCGATCTGCTCCGGCGCGCTCCCCGGACCGAGCTCGCGCTTCATCGCCTCGAGCTGGGCGTTGACCTCGCTCTCGCTGGCCATCCGCTCCAGCTCCCTGGTGATGTTGTCCTTGCCGTCCGACGTGACGTCCTCCAGGGCGCCCGATGCGACGAGCTCGTCGATAGCGCTGGCCCGGGCGGTCATCTGCGCGGTCTTGTCCTCCGCCCGCTGCATCGCCAGGCCGACCTCGCCGAGCTCATCGGAGATGCCGGCAAAGGCCTCGTTGATCTTGGTCTGCGCCTCCGCCGCGGAGTACGTGGCCTTGATCGTCTCCTTCTTCGTTCGGAACGCCTCGACCTTGGCCTGCAGCTGCTGCGCGGCGGTGGTGAGCTTCTCCTCCTGTGCCTGAAGCCCGGCGAGCTGCTGCTGCAAGTCGGCGATCTGCTGGTGCAGGCCGCTCTTGCGGGTCAGCGCCTCCCGGGCAAGGTCCTCGCGCCCGCCTGCGAGGGCTGCACGGGCCTGCTGGTCGAGCTTGGCCTCCTGCTGCACGAGCCCCTGGATCTGGAGCTCCACCCGCTTGCGGCTCGTGGCGACGTCAGCAACCCCTCGACGCACCTTCTGCAGCAGCTCCAGCTGCTTCTCGTAGGAGTAGTCCAGGGTCTCTCGCGGATCCTCCGCACGGTCGAGTGCCTTGCTCGCCTTGGACTTGAAGATCATCGTGAAGCGCTGCCACAGGCCCATGCGGGTTCCTTTCCCGGTTCACGCTGCGAAGGCGTGGGAATGGGCCGGCGTCACCTCGACCGGCCTCGCCCAAGCCTACGCATCATCGCGCGGAGATGGAACAGTGCCGCCGGCGAGAGCATGACGCATTAGGCTCCCATCCCATGTTCGGTCTGCGCAGGTCTGGGTCAGGTCAGGGTCCGACTGATGGGCCGGCCAGCGGCGAGGACGTGACCTCGGCAGGCTCCGGCAAGGGGCGGCCGACCCCCTCGCGCCGGGAGGCGGAGCAGGCTCGCAAGCAGCAGCTGAAGATCCCCAAGGACCCGAAGGCGGCGCGCAAGGCTGCCCGAGAGCGTGACCGAGGCGCCCGGGAGCGGCAGCGCCAAGGGATGATGGCGGGTGACGAGCGCTACCTGCCCGCGAGGGATCGGGGCCCTGCCAGGGCGTTCACGCGCGACTTCGTCGACGCGCGGGTCACCATCGCCGAGTACTTCATCTTCATCGCGATCGGCGTGCTCGTCATGGGGTTCATCCCCAACCGGGTCATCGTCTCCTGGGTCAACATCGCCTTCTACGCCGTCACGGCGCTGATCCTGGTCGACACCGGGGTCCTGCTGTTCCAGCTGAGCCGGCGGGCGCGGGCCGCCTTCCCCGATGCCAAGGACCGCAAGGGCATCATGCTGTACGCCGCCATTCGCGCACTGCAGATCCGCCGACTGCGGCTGCCCCCGCCGCGGGTCAGGCGGGGAGGGGCGCCGAAGGTCCCCACCGGCACGAGCTGACCCTGCCGGGCGCGGACGCCCGGCACGAGCTGACCCTGCCGGGCGCGGACGCCCGGCACGAGCTGACCCTGCCGGGCGCGGACGCCCGGCACGAGCTGACCCTGCCGGGCGCGGACGCCCGGCACGAGCTGACCCTGCCGGGCGCGGACG
>JAGWXF010000015.1 GCA_018970025.1 Actinomycetales bacterium
AGTGGTCGGTGGATTCCCTTCGCCGCCTGTCCGTCGAGGCGGACGGCACCTGCCGGCTTGCCGTGGAGCCCTGGAATCGGTACGAGACCCACCTGGTGAACACCGTGGCCCAGGCCATCGAGCTGGTGCAGGCGATCGACCATCCAGCGGCCTGCGTCATGGCCGACACGTTCCATATGGGGATCGAGGAGTCCGATCCGGTGGGTGCCATCCGGCGGGCTGGATCCCATCTGGGACATGTCCACTTCGCCGACAACACCCGAGCCGCACCGGGCACCGGCACGATCGACTTCGCGCCCTACATCGAGGCACTCATCGATATCGACTATCGCGGGACGGTCACCTTCGAGCTCTTCCCGGCGAAGGCGCGGCCGCTGGAGTCGGTCATCAGCGGCGATGCCCCCGAGTTCTTCGATGCGTACACCCGCGCCTCGGTCGAGCACGTGCGGCCGATCGAGCGGCAGGTCCGCGCACGGCGCATGGCACAGGAGGGCTGATCGCAATGACGGATTCCACCGGGTCGTTCTGGTCCTGGCGCCGGCAGGATCTCCGCCGCCACCTGGCGGACCTAGAGCAGAACGCCTACGAGGGCGCCCAGGAGCGCGCGGACCGAAATGCCGTCTTCGCCAGGGCCTTCGAACTGCTGACTCCCGTGGCGCTGGCCGTGCTCGATGACTTCAACACGCAGGTCCTGGCCGGAACGGGCACGATCAGCACCAGACCACTGGCACCACGCGAGGGCCTGGGGCTCTACGGCACCTGGGAGTGCACCTGGCCGGAGCAGCAGCAGGCCCGCAGCCGCTTCGACGACACGCCCATCCCTGCGCTGCAGCTCCAGGCGTTCTTCCCTGGCGACTTCACCCACGGCCATCTGATGATCGGTCGACCCTTCTACCAGGATCACCCGGTCTCCTGCTGGCTCATGCAGGTGACCGACGAGACCGACGCGTGGCGGCAGCGGCATGCCCTGGAGTCGATGTGCGAGACCCAGGTGCACGAGATGATCTTCACCGCGAACTGGCGCATCATCCCCGCCGAGCGCACCTGATCGCGGGCCCGGGCCACTCGGCCCGGCGAGGTCCCCCGGCCTGGCCCTGCCGGGGTCGCAGGTCGCTCAGTCGCAGACGGCTCCGCGGGAGGCCGAGCCGACGAGCCGGGCGTACTTGGCGAGCACCCCTCGGGTGTAGCGCGGCGGCAGCGGGCTGAAGTCGCCGCGCCGGCGCTGCAGTTCGTCATCGTCGACAAGCAGGTCCAGGGTGCGCTCCTTGACATTGATCCGGATGCGGTCGCCCTCGTGGACCAGGCCGATCGGGCCGCCATCGACAGCCTCGGGTGCCACGTGGCCGACGCACAGCCCCGTCGTACCGCCGGAGAATCGGCCATCGGTGATGAGCATGACCTCCTTGCCCAGGCCGGCACCCTTGATGGCTCCGGTGATCATGAGCATCTCCCGCATCCCCGGCCCGCCCTTGGGGCCCTCGTAGCGGATGACGATGACGTCGCCCTTGCCGATCGTGCCGTCCTCCAGTGCGGCCATCGCCGACTGCTCTCGCTCGAACACCCGGGCCGTGCCCTCGAACTCCTCCACCGGCACCCCGGCGTTCTTCACCACGGCACCCTCGGGTGCCAGCGACCCGGACAGGATCGTGATGCCGCCGGTCGGGGCGATCGCCTGCGTCGACGCGTGCAGGATGTCGCCATCCGGGTCCGGCGGGGCGATATCGGCCAGGTTCTCCGCCATCGTCCGGCCGGTGACCGTCAGGCAGTCGCCGTGCATCAGGCCTGCATCGAGCAGGGCCCGCATGACGACCGGGACGCCGCCGACGCGGTCGACGTCGCTCATCACATACCGGCCGAAGGGCTTGACATCAGCCAGCAGCGGGACCTTCGACCCGATGCGGTGGAAGTCGTCCATCGACAGCTCCACGTCGGCCTCATGGGCGATCGCCAGCAGGTGCAGGACGGCATTGGTGGATCCGCCGAACGCCATCACCACGGCGATGGCGTTCTCCAGTGACCGGCGGGTGATGATGTCGCGCGTGGTGATGCCCTGCCGGATGAGCTCGACTGCGGCCTCGCCGGAGCGACGGGCGATGCCATCCCGCCGACGGTCGACCGCGGGCGGGGCGGCCGATCCTGGGAGCGACATCCCCATGGCCTCGGCCGCGCTTGCCATCGTGTTCGCGGTGTACATGCCGCCGCAGGCACCCTCGCCCGGGCAGATGGCCCGCTCGATGGTGTCGACGTCCTCACGCGACATCAGGCCCCGGGCGCAGGCCCCGACCGCCTCGAACGCATCGATGATGGTGACGTCCCGCTCGCTGCCATCGGAGAGCTTGACATGGCCCGGCAGGATCGAGCCCGCGTAGACGAAGACGGACGCCACATCCAGCCGGGCGGCAGCCATGAGCATGCCGGGCAGGGACTTGTCGCAGCCGGCGAAGGTGACCATGCCATCGAGCCGCTCGGCCTGCATGACGGCCTCGACGGAGTCCGCGATGATCTCCCGGCTCACCAGGGAGAAGTGCATGCCCTCATGGCCCATCGAGATCCCGTCGGAAACGGAGATGGTGCCGAACTGCAGGGGGAAGCCGCCCGCGGCATGCACCCCCTCCTTGGCGGCGCGCGCCAGCCGCTCCAGGGACAGGTTGCAGGGCGTGATCTCGTTCCAGCTCGAGGCGATGCCGATCTGGGGCTTGGGGAAGTCCTCGTCGGTCATGCCGACGGCTCGCAGCATCCCTCGGGCGGCGGCCCGCTCGAGGCCATCGGTGACGTCCTTGCTGCGCGGCTTCATGTCAGTCATGGACTGACTCTAGAGCTGACCTGATCGCTCCATCGCACGGGGACTCAGGGCGCAACTGCCACCCGCGTCGCACCGCGCACGCAAGACCAGGGTGCGCATACTGATGCGCATGGATCAGCATCACGACGCAGCATGGGCGGCGTCCGGACGAGCATTTCGGCAGCCGTGCGCCCCGATAGGACTTCGCCTCGAGGTCTCGAACATCGCTGAAGCCCTGGAGATCCTCCAGTCGGAGTCATGACCGCCGAGTCATCAATCCGGGTGCGACGCACGCCAATCGGCGATAGCCCGCCACGGGCACCCTCCGAGGCGACTACTCGGCGACCCCGAGCCGCTCCAGCAGCAGGGCCCGGACCTTGGCCGCATCGGCCTGCCCCTTGGTCGCCTTCAT
Organism: Actinomycetales bacterium; assembly: GCA_018970025.1. Lineage (GTDB taxonomy): Bacteria > Actinomycetota > Actinomycetes > S36-B12 > S36-B12 > REEB460. The sequence continues at coordinate 3,195 of JAGWXF010000015.1, forward strand.
CACCGCGCCGACGATCGCCCCGGCTGCCTGGAACTTTCCTCCGGTGATCTTCTCCGCCACGTCGGGCTGCTCGGCAAGTGCGGCGTCGATGGCGGCGATCAGCGCGCTGTCGTCGCTGACGATAACCAGGCCCCGGGCAGCCACCACGTCGTCGACATCGCCCTCGCCCGCGATGATCCCCTCGAACACCTGGCGGGCGAGCTTGTCGTTGAGGCTCCCCGCGGCGATCAGCGCCTCGATCCGGGCGATCTGCTCGCCGGTCACCGGCAGGTCCGACAGCTCGACCTGACGGTCATTCGCCGTGCGCAGCAACTCCCCCGTCCACCACTTGCGAGCGGCGGCCTGATCGACCCCGGCGGCGATGGTCGCCTCGACGAGCTCGAGGGCGCCGGCATTGACGACGGACATGAGCTCGAACGCGCTGATCCCCCACTCCTGCTGCAGCCGCTCCCGCCTGGCGGACGGCAGCTCTGGCAGGGTGGTGCGCAGGTCGTCGATCCAGGCATCGGACGGAGCCACGGGCACCAGGTCCGGCTCGGGGAAGTAACGATAGTCCTCGGCATGCTCCTTGCTGCGGCCCGGCGTGCTTCGGCCGGTGTCCTCGTGGAAGTGCCGGGTCTCCTGGATGATCCGGCCGCCGGCGAGCAGCAACGCCGCCTGGCGCTCCACCTCTGATCGCACCGCCCGCTCGACCGAGCGCAGGGAGTTGACGTTCTTGGTCTCGCTGCGGGTCCCCCAGGGGTCGCCCGGACGGTTCAGGGAGCAGTTCACGTCGCAGCGCAGCGATCCCTCCTCCATCCGCACGTCGGAGACCCCCAGGGCTCGCATCAGGTCGCGCAGCTCGGTGACGTAGGCGCGGGCGACCAGCGGGGCCAGCGCACCCGTCCCGACGATCGGCTTTGTGACGATCTCGATCAGCGGGATGCCAGCGCGGTTGTAGTCGACCAGGGAGTAGTCGGCGCCATGGATCCGGCCGGTCGCCCCGCCTTCGTGGGTCAGCTTGCCGGTGTCCTCCTCCATATGGACGCGCTCGATCTCGACGCGGAAGACCTGCGGGCCGTCCTGCGTCTGGACCGTGACGTCGAGGTAGCCGTTGCTGCACAGGGGCTCGTCGTACTGGCTGACCTGGTAGTCCTTGGGCATGTCCGGGTAGAAGTAGTTCTTCCGGGCGAAGCGGCACCAGCTGGCGATGGCGCAGTTCAGTGCCAGGCCGATCCGGATCGTCGACTCCACCGCAGTGCGGTTCACCACCGGCATCGACCCCGGCAGGCCCAGGCAGACCGGGCACACCTGCGCGTTGGGCTCCGCGCCGAAGGCCGTCGGGCAGGCGCAGAACATCTTCGTCTGCGTGCCGAGCTCGACATGGACCTCCAGTCCCAGGACCGGCTCGAAGTCGGCCAGGGCCTGGTCGAACGGGATGACGTCGACGGCTGACGACTTGGTCGTGCTCATAGCGCCGGTGCCTCCTCGATGAGCAGATGGCCCCACTGGTCCCGCAGTGCTGCCTCCAGCGCCGCGCCGACGAGGTACAGGCGCTCATCGGCCATGGCCGGGGCCATCACCTGCAGGCCGACCGGCAGGCCATCCTCGGCGGCCAGCCCGACGGGCAGTGACATCGCGGCATTGCCCGCGAGGTTCACCGGGATGGTGGCAATGTCGTTGAGGTACATCGCCAGCGGATCGTCGACCTTCTCCCCGATGCGGAAGGCAGTCGTCGGTGCCGTCGGGGAGACGAGCACATCGGCCGACGCGAAGGCAGCGGCGAAGTCGCGCTGGATCAGCGTGCGCACCTTCTGCGCGGATCCGTAGTACGCGTCGTAGTAGCCACTGGAGAGGGCATAGGTGCCCAGCATGATGCGCCGCTTGACCTCGGCTCCGAATCCTGCCTCGCGCGTCAGCGACATCACCTGCTCGACCGAGTGCTCGCCGTCATCGCCCAGGCGCAGGCCGTATCGCATGCCGTCGAAGCGAGCCAGGTTGCTGGACGCCTCGGACGGCAGGATCAGGTAGTAGGCGCCCAGGGCGTAGTCGAAGCTCGGGCAGTCGACCTCCACGATGGTGGCACCGAGGTGCTCGAGGATGCGAACTGCCTCCTCGAAGCGCTGCGAGACCCCGGCCTGGTAGCCCTCGCCGGTCAGCTGCCGGACCAGGCCGATGCGCATCCCGCGCACATCGGCTCGTTGCGCGGCTGCGACGACATCGGGCACGGGCACGTCGAGCGAGGTCGAGTCCCGCGGGTCATGCCCGGCGATCACCGCGTGCAGCAGGGCGGTATCCATCACGTTCCGGGCACATGGCCCAGCCTGGTCGAGGGAGGATGCCAGGGCCACCAGCCCGTAGCGCGGGACGGCGCCATAGGTCGGCTTGACCCCGACCGTGCCGGTCACCGCAGCGGGCTGGCGGATCGACCCGCCGGTATCCGTGCCGATCGCCAGGGGTGCCTCGAAGGCGGCGAGGGCAGCGGCCGATCCGCCGCCGGAGCCGCCGGGGATCCGATCGAGGTCCCAGGGATTGCGGGTCGGCCCGTAGGCCGAGTGCTCGGTGGACGAGCCCATCGCGAACTCGTCCATATTCGTCTTGCCGAGGATGATGATGTCGGCGGCCCGCAGCCGCTCGACCACGCTCGCGTCATACGGCGGCCGCCAGCCCTGCAGGATGCGCGAGCCGCAGGTCGTCGGAACCCCGTGCATGGTGAGCACGTCCTTCAATGCCAGGGGCACGCCGGCCAGCGGCCCGAGCACCTCACCGGCCGCGATTCGGGCATCGACCCCGGCGGCGGCGGCCAGCGCTGCCTCGGCGTCGACATGCAGGAAGGCATGGACCTGGTCGTCGACGGCTCCGATGCGGTCGAGGTGGGCGGTGGTGACCTCCACGGCCGAGACCTCACGCCGCCGGATGGCCTCAGCGAGCACGGCGGCCGACTGCCTGATGAGATCCGACACGCCTACTCCTCGTCCAGGATGCGCGGCACCCGGAAGCGATCGTCCTGGTGCGCCGGCGCGCACGCGAGCACCTCGGCACGATCCAGGCCGGCCTGCACGATGTCCTCGCGGAAGACGTTCACCAGCGGGATCGGGTGGGAGGTCGCCGGGATATCCGGCGTGGCCACCTCGGACACCCGGGCCACCGACTGCAGGATCACGTCCAGCTGCCCTGCATAGTGGTCGAGCTCGTCCTCGCTGAGCTCGAGGCGGGCCAGCCGGGCCAGGTGCGCGACCTCCGCGCGGGTGATGCCGGTCATGCCCGAATCCTATGGGCGCCTCGGACCGGCGCGGCCACGCAGTCGCGGGCTCATCCCTACGCGACCGTGTGATCGATGAGCCCATGCGGCGTAATCAGGTTCACCCGCAGTCCAGTGAATGACAGGAAGTCCCGATCAGCGGTGAGGATCGCCGCACCAAGGTCCCGGCAGGTGGCAGCGAGCAGGGCATCTGGGATTCGGCTTGCACGAGACTCTTCCCCTTCGAGGATTTCTCGGAAGATCGCCCACCGGGTGATCCGCCCCTCGGACATTGACCGACCGTCGGCCGTGAGCGCCTCGATGAAGGTGAGGGCCTCACGAGGACGATCGGGGTTCCGGAAGATTCGAGGGCTCGTAACGATGCGAATGAACGATGCGGCCACGTCTGGTAGCACCAGCAAGCCTGCATTGTCGCGCGCGGATTGCAGGACGCTTCTGGACAGCACATGGGCTTGAGTGTCGGATCGATACGCGTAGACCAGCGGATTGACGTCGGTGACGATCACGGCAAGCGAGCATCGATCGAGTCAAGCCAGGCAAGGAGTTCGCTGGTGTCGTCGAAGTCGACCCCGCTCGCGAGGAACTCGGCCGTGAGTCCGCCAACCTGAGCGGAGACCGGTAGGTCGGGAAGCCGTCCGACAGGGGACGTCTGGAGGAGGAAACTCCGCAGTGCCTCCTCGATGACCGAGGTGACGGACCGACCTGACAAGGCCGCCACCGACTTCACCTCTCGGTAGAGGTCATCGGACAGTTGAAGCGTTGTCTTCACCCCGTGACCCTAACGACAGACCAGATTTCCAGCAAGCCAGATTTCCAGAAGGAAAGACCTGCACGGGTCGAGGAAGAGGCGCTTCGATTGACTGAACCGTCGCGGACGCGGGATGCGATCAACCACCGTCCGCGGCTCGGGCGGCATCCAGCCCGCCCTCGAGCAGCGCGATGAAGCCGCGTTGGCCGATGATTGGGACGCCGAGGTCCTCTGCCTTCTTGCGCTTGCTGCTCGGCTTGGCCCCAGCATCCCCCTGGACGAGCACACTAGTCGCCTTCGACACCGAGGACGCGACCTTCGCGCCACGCTCGCTAACGGCCTCGGCCGCGCTGTCGCGGGTGAAGCCCTCGATGGATCCGGTGATGACCACGGTCAGCCCGGCCAGCGGGCCGGGGGCGCTCGCCGTGCGCTCCTGTGCCAGCCGCACGCCGCCGCGTCGCCACTTCTCGACCACCTCGCGATGCCAGTCGATGTCGAACCACTCGCGGATCGCCGCGGCGATCGTCGGCCCGACCCCGTCGACACTGGCGAGCTCCTCCAGGCTGGCGGCGGCCAGGGCATCGATCGAGTCAAACCCCTCCGCGAGGTCCTTGGCCGTCGGCGGCCCGACATGACGCATCGACAGGGCCACGATGACCCGCCATAGCGGCTTGGCACGGGCGGCATCGAGCTGGGCCAGCATCGCCCTGGCGTTCTCGCCGAGCTGCTTGCCCTCCTCCCCGCGCCCGGGATCCCGGGTGAAGAAGGACGTCCGCAGGAGGTCCTGCTCGGTCAGCAGGAACAGGTCGCCCTCGTCGCCGACGACACCCTCCTCGAGCAGGGCACGGGCGGCCTTGTCCCCCAGGCCCTCGATGTCCAGCGCCGATCGCGATGCCACATGAGCGATGCGCTCTCGCAACTGGGCCGGGCAGCTGCGGGCATTCGGGCAGCGCAGGTCCTTGTCGCCCTCCTTCTCCGGGCGCAGGTCCGTCCCGCACTCCGGGCAGGCGGTTGGCATCACGAAGGCGCGCTCGGTGCCGTCCCGCACCTCCACGACCGGGCCGAGGACCTCCGGGATCACGTCCCCCGCCTTGCGCAGGAACACCATGTCGCCGATGAGCACGCCCTTGCGCTCCACCTCGGAGGCGTTGTGCAGGGTCGCCATCGCCACCGTCGAGCCCGCCACCCGCACCGGCGCCATCACCGCGAAGGGCGTCACCCGGCCGGTCCGGCCGACATTGACCGCGATGTCCAGCAGCCGCGTGCGCACCACCTCCGGCGGGTACTTGTAGGCGATGGCCCACCGCGGGGCCCGCGAGGTCTCGCCGAGCCGCGCCTGCTGGCCGAGGTCGTCGACCTTGATCACGACCCCGTCGATCTCGTGCTCGATGTCGTGACGATGCTCGCCGTAGTGGGCGATGTAGTCGCGCACCTCGGCCGGACTGCCCAGCACCCGGGCACGCTCGCTGACCGGCAGGCCCAGGGACGCCAGGACGTCGTACCCCTGGCTCTGACGGGCCAGCGACACCCCCTCCACCATGCCGATCCCGTGCACGGTGAGCTGCAGCTGGGCCAGCCGATCAATGGAACGCTGCACCTCGACCCGCAGTCGATCCGCCTTGGTAGCACTGCGGGCCGACTGGGCTGCTGCCAGGTCCTGCTGGCGCCGATCCACCCGCTGGCGCAGCGATCCGGCGGCGGCATTGCGCGGATTGGAGAACGCCGGCAGGCCCAGGCTCAGCTGCTCCTCATTGAGCCGCTCGAACGAGGCGACCGGGAAGAAGACCTCGCCCCGCACCTCCAGCAGGGCCGGCACCTCCACCCCCGCCCGAGGCTGGAGCTGCTGGGGGATGCCCGGGATGAACTGGGCATTGAAGGTGACGTCCTCGCCGGTGACACCGTCACCGCGCGTGGCCAGCGAGTGCAGGCGCCCCTCGCGATAGACCGCATCAACCGCCAGGCCGTCGATCTTCAGCTCGCACAGCAGCGGCGGGACCTCCCCCAGCCCCGACTCCACCCGATCCAGCCAGGCCTGCAGCTCCTCCTCGTCGAAGGCGTTGTCCAGGGAGTACATCCGCTGCAGGTGCTCCACCGGGGAGAACATCCCCGCCGGCTGGCCGCCGACCGACTGGGTCGGCGAGTCCGCCGTTGCCAGCTCAGGCCACGAGGCCTCAAGCTCGACCAGCTCACGGTAGAGCCGGTCGTACTCCTCGTCCGAGAGCGCGGGCCGATCATGCTGGTAGTACGCAGCCCGGGCGCCATTCACCAGGTCGACGAGCTCGGCCCACCGAACGCGAGCGGGTCGAATGCCGCGGACGCCGGTGGATTCAGTTAGGAGCCTTCCAATCTCCGCAAGCCTGGTTTCGACGCGGGAAGCGATGAACGCCAGTCGCTCCGCTTCCGCTTCGCTCGCTGCTGCCTGTGATGACAGGTCTCGGGCACTGGCCCGGCCCTGACGCCTTTTGCTGGACTGGATAACCCCGGGGATCAGAGCCCAGCCGCGATGCCCCGCCTCCTGGGACCGTCTATTGAGCTCGCCAGCCAGAGCGAGGGTTTGTTCGAGCTTGAGGCGAAGCGATTCAAGGTCCTTAGTCGCCTCCTCGTCTTGCGATGCGAGGAAAGCCTCGGTCGTCTTGATGAAGTCTGGCGCATTCAGCGCTCGGAGCCTTGCAACGTGGTCGCGTCTAACTGCGAGATCATCAACCGCACACATCGAGCAAACCACATCTGCCAGATTGGTGAGCACGCCACCACACACTGCACATCGCTTCACGCTGTTCCCCATAACCCACGAACTCGCGCGGCCTCCGTGTCGGTCACGACAGCAGTTCAGCAGCACATCCTACCCGGACACCGTCGCCGACCTCGCCGCCCGAAACACGCTGCGCGACCTCATCCTGGACACCGCCCCGGCCGCCGACAAGGAAGCACAACCCAGCCCCGAGCACGGCGCCCAGGACCAGCAGCCCGCCGGATCGGTGGCGCTGCGCCGCCTGGGCCTGCAGCAGCTAACACGCACCCGCTAGCACACACGCCCAGCCCCGATTTGACCTCTGGAATGGGCCTGCACATGGCTAGCCTGCGGGAGCGGGTGCCGGGGCCCGAGTGCTAGCGGCATGGCATCAGGTGGACGTGACCATTTCTCAGCCGAGCAGGGCGGCCGAGGCAACCGTTCGTTTCCTCCACGTTCCGGGTGAAGTCGCGCTTCTCCTTGCACTTCACGCAGTAGGCCTCACCCGTGTAGCTGCTGAGGGACACGCCGGACTCGTCCGTCGACTTCGCGGTGGCTCGCGACCTGGACGTCGCCTTATCCGCCATCCTCGCCTGCCCTCCCCCTGCTCGCACGCCGGCCCCGAGGCCGGTCGCCGTGTGCCGATCGCTCCTGGTTATCGCGTGCGTCCTGATCATCGCGCAGGATCCGGCTCGCAGCCCGGCAGGAGGCGTAGGCAGCGATGGCTGCCGCAGGGGACGCGGAGGCAAGCCCGCACGTCGGGGTCACGGCCACGTGCGCCAGGTGACGCGGGTCAGCCAGGCCGAGCCGGCTGGCCACCTCCCGTACCGGCCGGCTCGCCTCGGTATCGGTCACCGCTCGACCGGTGGGCACCGCCCCGAGGAGCAGGCCGACACCCGACTCCCAGGCCAGGCCCAGGGCCTGCTCGTCGACGTCATCCGAGCGCAGGTCGATGGAGATGAAGTCCGCCCCGCAGGCGCGGATCAGGCCGATGGGCGCCCGCGCCGCACAGCAGTGCACCCCGGCGACCGCATGCGCGGCCGGCGCTGCTGCCAGCACCGCACGCAGTGACGCCGAGGCCACCGGCTCCTCGACAGCCCGGTAGCGCGATAGCCCGCTCGCCGTGCCGATGGTGCCGGCAAGCACCGCCGGCAGGCCCGGCTCGTCGACCTGCATGACCAGCGCGCTGGCCGGAAAGCGACGGTGCAGGTCCGCCAGGTGCAGCGTGATCGCCTCTGCGAGGGCATGGGCCAGGTCGCGGCAGGCGGAGGCGTCCTTCAGCATCCGCTCCCCGGATGCGAGCTCGATCGATGCCGCGAGCGTCCACGGGCCGGCGACCTGGGCCTTGACCGGGCCCGCGTATCCGCCGGCGAACTCCTCCAGGGCATCGAGGTCCTCATCGAGCCAGGATCGGGCTCGCCGCATCGCGCGGTTGCGTCCCCGCGACAGTCTCCAGCCATCGGGGGTGGTCTCCAGGGCGAAGTCCTCGCTGACCTCGGCCAGGAAGGCCCCGGCACGGCCGATCATGTCGGCACCGGGGCCCCGGGCCGGCAGCTCCGGCACGTGCAGGAAGTCAGGCAGCTCGCCGCGGATGATCCGGCTGGCCTCGCGCGACGAGGTGCCCGGCAGCGAGCCGATGCCGGTGGCTGCCGGCCCATCCCATGGGATGCTCACCGGGCGCCGACGCGATCGGTTGCCGTGACGGTTGCCGCGCCCAGCACCCGGGTGCCCCGGTACAGCACGAGTGCCTGGCCCGGGGCCAGGCCGCGGATCGCGGTATCGAGATCGACGATGACGCGAGTGCCGCCCTCGACGCGAGCGGTCGCTGGGACGGGCACGCCGTGCGCCCGCACCTGCGCAAGGACACCGCACGGCTCCTCGCCAAGGGGCTCGCCGCACCAGGTTGCGTGCGTTGCCTCGATTCGATGGACGTCCAGGAGGTCGGGCGTGCCGACGACGACCCGCCGAGCGGAGATGTCGACGTCGACCACGTACCGAGGCGCGCCATCGGGTGCCGGCCGGCCCAGGCCCAGGCCACGTCGCTGGCCGATGGTGAAGCCGAAGGCACCGGCATGCGAGCCGAGGACCTCACCGGACCCGGCATCCACGATCTCCCCCGGCTGCTCGCCAATCGATCGAGCGATGAAGCCCGCGGTGTCCCCGTCCGGGATGAAGCAGATGTCGTGGCTGTCCGGCTTGCCGGCCACGAGCAGCCCCAGGCGCTCGGCCTCGGCGCGGACGTCCTGCTTGCGGTCGGCGCCGAGCGGGAAGATCGCATGCGCCAGCTGATGCGGGGTAAGGACGCCGAGCACGTAGGACTGGTCCTTGTCGGCATCGACGGCACGGTGCAGCTGCGGCCCGTCGGGCCCGGCGATGATGCGCGCATAGTGGCCGGTGGCGACGGCGTCGAATCCGATGGCCAGGGCACGCTCGAGGACGGCACTGAACTTGATGCGCTCATTGCAGCGCAGGCATGGATTCGGCGTGCGTCCCTGCTGGTACTCGGCGATGAAATCGGCGATGACCTCATCGGCGAAGTCATCGGCCATATCCCAGACATAGAAGGGGATGCCGAGCCGATCGGCAACCCGCCGGGCATCCCGGGCATCGTCCAGGGTGCAGCAGCCGCGCGAGCGACCCGAGGCACGAGCCGACTTGGCCAGGGCCAGGTGCACGCCGGTCACCTCGTGCCCGGCGTGGACCATGCGGGCTGCCGCAACCGACGAGTCGACGCCGCCCGACATCGCTGCGAGGACCCTCATCGGATCAGCGTGCCGCTCGTACGCGGATCTGCCCGGCGCGAGCCGCCCGCTCGACCGCGCCAGGCAGCACCTCGATCAGGCGGCGGATGTCCTCATCGGTTGAGGCCGCGCCCAGGCTGAACCGCAGCGAGGCCCGGGCCGTGCGCTCGTCCACGCCCATCGCCAGCAGGACGTGGCTTGGCTCTGGGATGCCGGCGGTGCATGCCGATCCGGTCGAGCAATCGATCCCGGACGCATCGAGGAGCATGAGCAGCGCATCCCCCTCGCAGCCCGGGAAGGAGAAGTGGGCATTGCCCGGCAGGCGAGCGCCCGGGTCCTGCAGGTCGGCCGCGCCGTTGAGCACCGCGCCAGGGACGGCTCCCAGGACGCCGGCGACGAGCTCATTGCGCAGCACGCGAATGCGTGCGGATTGCTGCTGCTGGCATGCCACGGCATGGCGGACGGCCACGGCGAACGCCGCGATGCCAGGGGCATCGAGGGTGCCTGACCTCACCTCGCGCTCCTGGCCGCCGCCATGCAGGACGGGTGTCACGCTCGCTGCCGGGTCCAGGATGAGGTTGCCGATCCCGAACGGGCCGCCGACCTTGTGGCTGCTGATGGTGACCGCCGTGGCGCCCAGGGCCGCCAGGTCGATGGGAAGGGCACCGAGTGCCTGGACCGCATCAGTATGGAACGGGACCCCAGCCTGGCGGCACGCACGCGCGATGGCGGCGACGGGCTGGACGGTGCCGACCTCGTTGTTCGCCCACATGACCGAGCAGAGCGTCACGTCGCCATCGGCGACGGTGCGCTCGAGCTGCTCCACGTCGACCCGGCCCTCGCCGTCGACCCCGAGCCAGGTCACCTCGGCGCCCTCGTGCGCCGCCAGCCACTCGACCGGGTCGAGCACCGCATGATGCTCGACGGCCGAGGCCAGCACCCGTCTGCGGGATGGGGTCCGCCGGGCCCAGAACAGGCCCTTCACCGCGAGGTTGTCCGACTCCGTTCCGCCAGCGGTGAAGATGACCGAGCTGGGCCTGGTCCGCAGTGCCTCGGCGATGCCCTCGCGGGCCTCCTCCACGATCCGCCGTGCGGCCCGCCCGGCGGAGTGCAGGGACGAGGGGTTCCCGGTCGCCGACGAGGCGCTCAGCCACGCCTCGCGGGCCGCCGGCAGCATCGGGGTGGTCGCCGCGTGATCCAGATAGTGCCGCGCCATCCGCTCATGGGGCTCTCGGCTGTGGCCGATCGTCCCGATCTGCCCGATGGGCTTGTCGGTGGGCGCGTCGACCGACGCGTCGTCTACCAGCGACCCGTCCATAGGCCGCAATGCTAGCCAGCGCGACACGCCTGGCCACCCATGATTTGGCGATAAAGCCAACCACTGCTACTTTATCGATCTGTTCACTAGACATTGCCGACAATGTCGGCTCAGCTGAAGGATTGCCATGATCCAGAGGCAGGCGCTGACCCTGCTGAAGCGGCAAGCGCTGACCCTGCTGGCCGCCTCCCTCGCCATCCTGGTGGGTGCGGTGGCCCTCGCCGCTCCCTCATCGGCCGCGCCATCCGCATCGCCGAGCCCATCAGCATCGCCGAGCCCATCCCCCTCGGCCCCGGCGCTTCCGAAGCTGCCGACCTCTCCGACCCTGCGCCTGGGCTTCTTCGCCAACGTGACGCATGCGCCGGCGCTGGTCGCCCGGCAGCTCCTGCTCTTCGAGCAGATCCTGGGCAAGGAGGGCACGAACGTGGAGTACACGACGTTCAACGCCGGCCCGGCGGTGATCGAGGCCATGAAGGCCGGGGCGATCGACTGCTCCTACATCGGCCCGAACCCGGCTGTCGCTGGCTTCACCTCAACTGGCGGGCAGCTCCTGCGCATCGTCTCCGGGGCCACCTCCGGCGGCGCCCAGCTCGTCGTCAAGCCGAGCATCAACTCCGCAGCCGACCTGCGCGGCAAGAAGCTCGCCAGCCCGCAGCTGGGCAACACCCAGGACGTCGCCCTGCGCGCCTACCTGAAGGAGAACGGCTACACGACCTCCATCGCCGGCACCGGTGATGTCACCGTGATCCCGACCGAGAACGCGCAGACCCTCACCCTGTTCAAGCGGGGCGACATCGACGGGGCCTGGGTTCCCGAGCCCTGGGCCTCGCGGCTCGTGCTGGAGGCCGGGGCGAAGGTCCTGGTGGACGAGAAGACCCTGTGGCCCAATCAGCAGTTCGTCACGACCCAGATCATCTGCAGCAAGGCCTTCCTGGACCAGTACCCCGGCACCGTGCGGAGCCTGATCCAGGTGAACAACAGCGCCATCCGCTACATCGCGCTCAACGTCGCCAAGTCCAAGGACCTCGTCCAGGAGCAGATCACCAAGATCACCGGCAAGCCGCTGCCCGACTCGGTCATCAGCCGCTCATGGGGCAACCTGCGATTCACCTGGGATCCGCTGCCCGCCACCCTCAAGAAGAGTGCGGACGATGCGGTCTACGCCGGCCTGCTGCAGCTGCCGCCGACCGGCCTGAACGGGATCTACGACCTGCGCCTGCTGAATACCGTGCTGAAGGCCTCGCGGGCCCGCACCGTGACCGCCGGCGGACTCGGCCAGCAGTAGTCGCGCGGCCCCCTTGGGCGCGCCGCCCTCCGTCACCTCGACGGCGGGCGGCGCGCCCACGTCTCAGCAATATCCATAGAAGTAATTTTCACCATTGACAAGGTAGGGTTTGCCCATGACTGTCACGACCGGGCCTGTGGCCGACTCACCGGCCGAGGGCCGCCAGGAGTACGCCGTCACCATCGACCATGTCAGCAAGCGGTACGTCCAGGATGGCCCGATCGTCCTGGAGGACCTATGCCTCGACGTCCGGCCCGGGGAGTTCGTCTCGATCGTCGGGGCCTCCGGCTGCGGGAAGTCGACCCTGCTGAACATCCTGGCCGGCCTCGACAAGCCCACCACCGGGACCATCGCGACCAGCGACCGGCCCACCCTCATCTTCCAGGAGCCGGCGCTCATGCCCTGGCTCACCGCCGGCCGAAACGTCGAGCTGGCCCTGTACCTGCGCGGGGGCATGACCCGCGCCCAGCGCAAGGCGCGGGCGCAGGAGCTCCTGGCGATGGTGAATCTCGACCGGTCCTACAACCAGCGCCCGCATGAGCTGTCGGGCGGCATGCGGCAGCGCGTGGCGATCGCCCGAGCACTGGCCCAGGGACGGTCCATTCTGCTCATGGACGAGCCGTTCGCCGCCCTCGACGCCATCACCCGCGACCTGCTGCACGACGAGCTCACCCTCATCTGGGAGGAGACCGGGCTCACGGTGCTCTTCGTCACGCACAACGTTCGCGAGGCCGTCCGCCTGGGCCAGCGCGTGCTGCTGATGTCATCCCGGCCCGGGCGATTCATCCGCCAGTGGGACGTCCGCATCGACGGCACCAGGCGGATCGACTCCCCGGCCGTGGCCGACCTGGCCAGCCAGATCACCGATGACCTGCGCGAGGAGATCCGCCGCCATGCCAAGTAGCAGCCTGCCGACGAGCAACGAGCTGGACGCGACCGGGCGTGACCTCGGTCAGCCCGAGGTCACCCAGCCTGATGTCACGCCGGCGGAGATCGCCCAGCAGGGCCGACGACTCAGCGAGCTGAATGCCGGGCTCGACGCCCTGGAGACCACCGATGTCATGCGGCGGCCGATCACCGCCGGGGTGGTCCGGGCCCTGTCCCCCCTCCTGGCCATCGCCGTCGTCGTCCTCATCTGGCAGTTCCTGACCTGGCTGCGCTGGCAGCCCGAGTGGATCCTGCCCTCGCCGCAGGGCGTCTGGAATGCGCTGTGGGGGCAGTACGAGCAGGGACTCCTGGTCGAGTCGGTCATCAACAGCATCCGCAGGGCCGCCCAGGGCTTTGTGATCTCCATCATCGTCGCCACGCCCATCGGCCTGGCACTGGGTCTGGTCAAGCCGCTGCGCGCGATCTTCGGCCCGATCCTGGTGGGCCTGCAGCAACTGCCCTCCGTTGCCTGGGTCCCGGCCGCGATCATCTGGTTCGGGCTGTCGGACGCGACCATCTACGCGGTGGTCCTGCTCGGAGCGATCCCCTCGATCACCAACGGCCTGCTCGCCGGGATGGACCAGATCCCGCCGATCTACCTGCGCGCCGGAGATGTCCTCGGCGCTCGCGGGCTGAACCGGATCACCCGAATCGTGCTCCCGGCCGCCTGGCCGGGCTACCTCGCCGGTCTGGAGCAGGGCTGGGCGTTCGCCTGGCGCTCGCTGATGGCGGCCGAGCTGATCGCCGTCTCCCCGGCACTGGGCCTGGGCATCGGTCAGATGCTCGACATCGGCCGCCAGCTCGGCGACATGGCCCTGGTCATCGGCTCGATCCTGGTGATCCTGTTCGTCGGCGTGCTGGTCGAGCGGGTGGTGTTCAATCCCATCCGGACCCGGACCCTGCGCAACCGGGGATTGATGCGCTAGCCGGTCGAGGGCGACGAGCGCCATGCGTACCATCGCGAGGTGGCAGATCGAGCAGACATCGGCGATCACTTCGACCGCTTCCCGCCCGCCCAGCGCCAGGCCCTGACCCGCACCTGGCAGGCGATCGGCTCCCTGCTGCCCGGTGCCCGGGCCGCTATCGCCTACGGCATGCCGACGATGCAGGCTGATGGCGTGAGCGTCGTCGGGCTCGATGGATTCACGCGCCACAACAGCCTGTTCCCCTACAGCGGGGGCATCACCTCGCTGCTGCGGCAGGAGCTGGCCGGTTTTCAGCAGACCAAGGGCTCCATCCACTTCCCATGTGACGAGCCGTTCCCCACTGCCCTGCTCAGGCGCATCCTGCGCGCGCGCATCGAGGAGATCAACGCTGGCTATCCCCGGGGGTCAGGCGAGTCCAAGGCGTTCTACGACAACGGCTATCTCAAGTCCGCCGGACGCTACAAGGACGGTCACCTGCACGGCTCCTGGCGGTGGTGTCGCCGGGACGGCTCCCTGATGCGCACCGGGAGCTTCCGGCTCGGCACCCAGGTGGGCGAGTGGACCACCTACGATCGCGCCGGCAACCCGGTGAAGGTCACGCAGATGACGGATGCAGGCCGAGGCAAAGGAGGGGCGTGAGGGCACTTGGCTGGCTCGCAGTGGCCATCTCGGCATTGAGCGTGCTGCTCGGCATCAGCCCGGCGCTCATCGCCCTGGTCAGCGGCGACGAAGGATGGAGGTCCGCCGGCTGGGCCTACATGTTCGCGACGGTCCCCCTCGGGGTCCTCGGGATGGTCATCGCCGGCATCCTCGCGCTGATCGCATGCGCGATGGGCCTGGCCCGGGGTGCCGCAGTGCCAGGAGCGCTCGGGATCGTCGGCATCATCGGCTCGATCGTCATCGGCATTGCCAGTGGCGTGCTGGCATCGGCCTCGGCGGACTCCGGCGAGCAGATCATGGCCATCGGCGTGATCCTGGCCGGCTCGGCATTCCTCCTCGGGCTCGCGGGCACGATCTGGGCCGGGTTCGCCGCGCGACGACCAGGCCGCTGAGGCTCACCAGCAGCGCACCGACGATCAGCCCTTGCGCTTGTTCACTTCCTCGGTCAGCTGCGGCACGACGCTGAACAGGTCTCCGACGACGCCGTAGTCAGCGAGCTCGAAGATCGGCGCCTCGGCATCCTTGTTGATCGCGACGATGGTCTTGGAGGTCTGCATCCCCGCGCGGTGCTGGATCGCGCCGGAGATCCCGGCGGCGACATACAGCTGCGGCGAGACGGTCTTGCCCGTCTGGCCGACCTGATACTGATGCGGATACCAGCCGGCGTCCGTGGCAGCGCGCGAGGCTCCGACCGCCGCCCCCAGGCTGTCAGCCAGCGCCTCGATCACGCCGAAGCCCTCCGGGCCGCCGACCCCTCGGCCGCCCGAGACGACGATGGAGGCCTCCGCGAGATCCGGCCGGCCACCGGCGACTGCGACCGCACGGCCGGTGATCGTGGCCTTGCGCCCCGCCTCGCTCAGGCTGACATCCAGGTCAACCCGGGCCGGCAGCCCGCCACCGGTTGCCATGGCCTCGACGGCGTTCGGGCGCACCGTGATGATCGGGGTTCCCTTGGTGACCCGCGAGTGAACCACGGTCGAGCCGCCGAAGACGCTCTGGGTGCAGGTGGCGTCCGCGGCAATCTCCACGGCATCGGTGATGATCCCCGACTGCGTGCGCACGGCCAGCCGGCCAGCAGCCTCCTTGCCGTCCGCAGTCGACGCAACCAGGACGGCACTGGGCGAGCGCTGGGCGACCAGTGCCGCAAGGGCCTCGGCAGCGGGAGCGACCAGTGCCTCCGCGACCCCCGGGCCATCAGCGACCACGACCGTGCCTGCGCCGTACGAGCCCAGCACGGCACCCGCCTGGTCGGTGTACCCGGGGCCGATCCATACCGCGACCGGCTCGCCGATCGCGGCCGCAGCGGTCAGCAGCTCGGTCGTGACCTTCTTGACCGTGCCCGCCGCCTGCTCCACCAGAACCAGTACCTCGCCCATGACGCCTTCTTCTCCTCAGGCTGCTGACTGAACCGTCGAATCCCTGCGAACCGCGCTGATCCCTAGATGAGCTTCTGCTCGACGAGGTAGGACGCCACCTGGGCTCCTCCATCGCCCTCGTCGGTCACGACCGTGCCCGCAGCCTTGGCCGGGCGGGCCGCGAAGTCGGCGACCTCGCTCCATGCGCCTGACGCTCCGACTGCCGCGGCGTCCAGGCCCAGGGAGGCGATATCGAGTGACTCCACGGGCTTCTTCTTCGCCGCCATGATGCCCTTGAAGGATGGGTAGCGGGGCTCGTTGATCTTCTCGACCACGCTCAGCACGACCGGCATCGAGGCCCTGACCGAGACGGTCTCGCCGTCGCCGGCACGCTCGATCGCAACGGTCGTGCCGTCCACATCGACCTTCTGGGCGAAGGTGAGCATGGCCCAGCCGAGCCGCTCGGCCACCATCGCGGGCACGACGGACATGCGAGCATCAGTGGACTCCGAGCCGAAGATCACCACGTCGAAATCACGGCCGTCGAGCGCACGCGCCAGGACCAGGCTGGTGGCCAGGGCATCCGAGCCGGCGAGCCCGTCGTCGCTGACGTGGATGGCGGCATCGGCACCCATGCTGAGGGCCTTGCGCACGCTCTCAGCAGCCCGCTCCGGGCCCATCGAGACAATCGTGACCTCGCCGCCGTGCGCCTCGACCAGCCGCAGGGCCTCCTCGACGGCATACTCGTCAAGCTCGTTCAGCACGCCGTCGGCGGACTCGCGATCCAGTCGCCGGTCGGACTCGCGCAACCGCTTCTCAGCCCAGGTGTCCGGGACCTGCTTCACGCACACCGCGATCTTCACTGCCTGCACCCTCCGTTGCCGAATGCTGCTGCGCACTGCCGTGCTCTGATAAGCGCCCGCTTATCGCCTGTCAGGGACAACCTAGCAAGGCCTGCGGAGACGGCCAGTTGAGCCCGTCTAGTGTCGAGCACGTGCCCGTTGAGGAAGTCCAGCAGCGACGGCATCGGCTCATGACCGGGGAGCGCACCTGCCCAGGGCTGGCCGAGGAGGCCTACTGGTTTCCCCGCCACGAGGCGGCCTACCGGTGGGCCGTGCGCGAGATGGGTCCGATACGAGCCGCCTGCGATGCCGGCAGCGGCGAGGGATACGGCGTTGCCCTGCTGAGCCAGGTGGCGCAGTTCGCCTGCGGCATCGAGCTCGACCCCGATGCGTGCCGGCACGCGGCCGCAACCTACCCGCACGCACCCGTGGTCCGCGCCAATCTCATCGCGCTGCCCATGCGCGACCAGGCCTTCGACCGCGTCGTCAGCATGCAGGTCATCGAGCACCTCTGGGACGTCCCCGGCTACCTCGCCGAGCTCGTGCGCATCACCGCCCCCGGCGGGCGCCTGGTGATCTCCACGCCGAATCGACCCGTCTTCTCACCTGGCCTGGGCCGAGGCGAGAGGCCATTGAATCCCTTCCACCAGCAGGAGTTCGATGCCGAGCAGCTGCACGACCTGCTGGCCGCCTCGGGGCTGGTCGAGGTGGGCGTGCATGGCCTGCGGCATGGCCCACGCATCGCGGCCTGGGAGGCCGAGCACGGGCCGCTCGTGCCAGCGCTCATCACCGCCCACGTCTGCGGCACCTGGCCGCCCGGGCTGCGGGCATTCGCACAGGAGGTGACCTGGGAGGACTTCGCCATCGCAGGCGCGGACGGCGCCGAGGACCTGATCGCGGTTGCCCGGGCGCGATGGTGATGGACGCGCAGGACCGATGAAGTCGATCGGATCCCTGGCCCTGGTCCTGCACACCCACCTGCCCTGGCTCCCCGGACATGGCACCTGGCCCGTCGGCGAGGAGTGGCTCTACCAGGCATGGTCCGGCTCCTACCTGCGGCTGGTCGACCTGCTGCTGGCGCTGCAGGCCGATGGCCGCCGAGACGTGCTCACCCTGGGCGTGACGCCGACCATCGCGGCCATGCTGGATGACCCCGCCTGCCTGGCCGCCGAGCACACCTGGCTGGCCGACTGGCAGCTGCGGGCCACCGGGATGTGCGCCGACCGCAACGCCGGTCGCCGCCGGACCGGCCAGCGGGAGTTCGCCGAGGCCTCCAGGGCCCTGGCCGCCTTCGAGACCCGCTGGCAGCGCGGCGCCTCGCCGCTCCTGCGGGACCTCAGCGATACGAGGGTGATCGAGATCCTCGGCGGTCCCCTCATGCATCCCTTCCAGCCGCTCCTGCAGCCGGCCACCCAGCGCGCTGCCCTGGCCTGGGGCCTGCAGGACGCACGCCTGCGCCTCGGCCAGCGGCCCGTCGGCCTATGGGCGCCGGAGTGCGGCTACGCACCAGGGCTCGAGTCGAGCTACGCCCGGGAGGGCATCTCGCACTTCCTGGTGGATGGCCCGACCATGCGGGCAGCGGGCCACGACACCTTCGCGGGGCGGACGGTCGCGGGCAGCGGGGTCGTTGCGTTCGCCCGCGACCTCGATGTCACCTATCGAGTGTGGTCGCCGCGGCGGGGATATCCAGGGGGCAAGTGGTACCGGGACTTCCATACCTATGACCACGCGTGGGGCGTGCGGCCATCGCGGGTCACCAGCCGCCAGACACCGCCGCATCAGAAGGCGCCGTACGACCCGCAGCGGGCTCGGCAAGCCGTGCAGGCAGACGCGGCCGACTTCGTGGAAGTGGTCCGGCAGCGCCTGGCCGCCGCGCCCACGGCGCGGCCGCTGGTCGTGGCCGCGTACGACACCGAGCTCTTCGGCCACTGGTGGCATGAGGGGCCCCAGTGGCTCGCCGAGGTCGTGCGCCTGCTGCCCGAGGCCGGGATCGCCACCACCACCCTGCACCGGGCCGTCCGGGACGGACTTGTCGCAGGGAATGCCGACCTGCCGGCCGGATCCTGGGGATCCGGCAAGGACTGGCGCGTGTGGGATGGCGTCCAGGTGCAGGACCTTCGACATGCGAGCGCTGACCTGGAGTCGCAGGTCGTCGAGGCCATCCGGGATTCGCTCGACGGCACGCCATCCCAGCGCGACCCGGTCCTGGATCAGATGGCGCGCGAGCTGCTGCTGACGTGCTCGAGCGACTGGGCTTTCATGGTGACGAAGGACTCCGCAGCGGACTACGCGCGGCGCCGGGCGCAGGAGCATCGCCAGCGGGCGCTGGCTCTCGTGCAGGCGGTGCGGTCCGGCGACGCCCGGCAGGCAGCGCACCTGGTTGCCGAGCAGCGAGTCCAGGATCGCGGATTCGGGCATGTGGACGCTCGTCTGCTGGAACGACCGTCGGGCTAGCCAGCGTCCGCGGCCACCGGGCCCTGATCGGCGAGTTCACCCTGCTGCTGCGCTGCGAGCGAGGTCTTGCGCGCGATGTCCGCCAGCGCGGCTCGGTGCTGCTCGCGCTCGGCATAGGCGACCCGGCGGTCCTTGATGACGCGCGCGGGTACCCCGGCCACGATGCTGTAGTCAGGAATCTGCCCTCGCACCACGGCATGGGCCGCCACGACAGTGCCCTGCCCGATCACCGTGCCGCGCAGGACGGTCGCCTTCGCCCCGATCCACACGTCGGGTCCGACGCGCACCGGCGCCTTGACGATCCCCTGGTCCTTGATCGGCCGATGGATGTCGTCGGTGACGTGGTCGAAGTCGCAGACATAGACCCAGTCCGCGACGATCGTGCCCTCGCCGAACTCGACGTCCAGGTAGGCGTTGACGGTGTTGTCACGGCCGAAGACGCACTTGTCCCCCACGGCGAGGGTCCCCTCATGGCAGCGCAGGCGATTCTCATCGCCGATGTGCACCCAGCGGCCGAGGATGATGCGACCGTAGCCGCGCCGGGCGTGGATCTGCACGCGGCGGCCGATGAACACCATCCCGGTCACGATGACGTGCGGATGGCGGATGCGCAACACCATGAGCCGGTAGTAGCGCACCAGGTACCACCAGCTCCACGCCCGATTGCGGATGATCCAGCGCAGCGAGGCCATGGTGACGAAGCGCGCCTGCCTCGGGTCACGCCGGCTGCCAGCCACGGGCCTATTCAATCGCCAGGCTCCGTCAGCTGACCGGTGCCGTCGACTGCCGGCCGGGCCATCGTCGTCAGCAGGTTCACGTGCAGGGCCGGGCCTGGGCAATAGTCGGACTCGGGACGTCCAGCCGGGCTGCCTTGCTCGATCGCATCCCGGTAGGCAGCGTCGGTCAGCCGCGCGATCCTCGGCCAGGCGTACTCCTCCTCGACCCGGCGCAGCCCGGCCCGAGCCCGGCGGCGGGCCGCCGTGCGATCGACAAGCGCCTGCGTCAGGCAGGCGGCCAGGCCGCTGGCACTTCCCGGCTCGAAGAGCCAGCCCGTCTGGCCGTCCACGACCACCTCGGCCAGGCCACCGGAGGCTGCCGCGACGACCGGCGTGCCCGCAGCAGCCGCCTCGATCGCGACGATGCCGAAGGGCTCGTAGATGGACGGCACCACGGCGACATCCGCCGCCGCGACCAGGGCATGCAGGGCCTGCTCCGGCAGCCATCCCTCGAAGGTCACCTGCCGGCCGAGGCGCCGTGACCTGACCTGGGCCACCAGGTCATCGCGAGCGCTGCCGCGTCCGGCGATCACCAGGTGCGCATCGGGGATGGCGCGCCGCACCCGTGGCATGGCATCGATGAGGGTGTGCACCCCCTTCTCCCACTCCAGGCGACCGGTGAAGACGATCAGCGGCCCGGCATGCCGCTGCCGGACCCGTCGCCGGCGGCCCGCCGAGACCTGCCATGCCGCCGGATCGACCCCATTGGGGATCACCCGGATGCGGTCGGGCGGCACGTCGAACAGGGCGGTGATCTCCCGGCGCATGTGCTCGCTGCAGGCGATGACCGTGCTCGCCTGGTTGGCGGCCCACCACTCCACGCCATGGATCGTCTGCGACAGCGAACTGGGGATCCAGCCCTGATGCCGGCCGGCCTCGGTCGCGTGCATGGTCAGCACGCTCACCGCGTCGGATGCGCGGGCGGCGTCGGATGCGCGGGCGGCGATGGCCAGGCTGCTGGCCACGAGCCAGTCATGCCCATGCACCACCTGCGGCGCCCACTGGCGGGCCAGGCTCACGAAGGCCCGCGCGACCGCGCTGTTGAAGCCGAGCACCCAGGCGATCAGGTGCTCGGCGTCCAGCGGGACGTAGGGGGCATCGCGTGGCACCCGGATGACCCGAACTCCGTTCACCCGGTGATCCTCGGCTCCCGATTGCCCTGCCTGCGTCAGGACGACCACGTCGTGGCCCTGCGCTGCCTGCGCCTCGGCGAGGGCATGGACGTGACGGCCCAGGCCTCCGTAGACGATCGGCGGGTACTCCCAGGACAGGTGCGCGATCCTCATCGCCAGCCCCGACCGCCGCGGCCCACTAGGCCTTCACGCCGGTGACGCACACGTTGTAGAACAGCTCATCGGGCACGACCCTCGACAGGTACCGCTCATCGAGGGCCGTCAGGGTCATCCAGCCTCGGTAGGCGAACATGGCCCAGCCCCAGCCGAGGGCACCTGGCTTGACGGCGGCCTCGAAGGTGCGCACCGGCCAGCCGAACCAGGAGGCCGTCAGCTCCTCGGTCACCGTGCGCACGTCGATGGCGCCAGCCCGCATGCAGGTCGCGGCGAGCCGATCCGGGTCGAAGGTGTGCAGGTCGACCACTGCCTCCAGGGCGGCCGCCCGCGAGGACTCGGCCAGCGCAGCGGGTGCCTTCGCCCACCGCTCGCGCAACGGCGCCCACTGGGTCACCCGGGTGGCCGTCCACCAGGTCAGCCGCGACAGCCGGCGTGCGACATAGTCGCCATGCCTGGTCGGCTCCCCGGCGAAGACGAAGCGGCCCCCGGGCTGCAGCACCCGCAGCACCTCGCGCAGGGCACGCTCGACATCGGGGATGTGATGCAGCACCGCATGCCCGACGACCAGGTCGAAGGAGGCGTCCGCGAACGGCAGGCTCTCGGCATCGGCGACCTCGGCAGTGACGTCCAGCCCGAGCGCGCGCCCATTGCGCGCCGCCACCTCGACCATGCCGCTGGAAATGTCGGTGAGCACCCCTGACCTCGCCACGCCGGCCTGCATCAGGTTGAGCAGGAAGAACCCGGTGCCGCTGCCCAGTTCCAGCGCGCGGTCATAGGGCCAGCCGTCACCGCCGGCCACGTGCGTGAACCGATCGCGGGCGTAGTCGATACAGCGCTCGTCATACGAGATGTGCCACTTGTCGTCGTAGGTCGCGGCTTCCCAGTCGTGGTAGAGCACGTTCGCCAGCTTCGGGTCGTCCCAGGCAGCGGCGACCTGGTCATCGGTCATCGGTGCCTGACCAGCGCCCGGCCATCTGCCGTCATCGCCCGGTGAACTCCGCCTTGCCTGGGCCGTTCTCGACGAACGACGCCATGCCGATCGCGCGGTCCTCGGTCGCGAACAGGGTTGCGAACAGCATCCGCTCCAGCTCCAGGCCGGTATCGAGATCGACATCCAGGCCGTTGTCGATGACCCGCTTGGCGCCGCGCATGGCGATCGCCGGGCCCCTGGCTAGCTGGGCGGCCCAGGCCATCGCCTCGCCGAGCACGTCGTCGGGTGCGACCACCCGGTCGACCAGGCCGATCGCATGGGCCTCGTCGGCCCCGACGAACCGGCCGCTGAAGATGAGGTCCTTCGCCCGTGCCGGGCCCACCAGCCGGGGCAGCCGCTGGGTGCCCCCGGCTCCGGGCACCAGCCCGAGCAGGATCTCCGGCTGGCCCACGCGCGCGTTATCGCCGATGACGCGCAGGTCGCAGCACATCGCCAGCTCCAGCCCTCCGCCGAGGGCGTACCCGGTGATGGCCGCAATGGTCGGCTGGGCGATCTGCGCCACGGCGGTGAAGCAGTCCTGCAGCTGCACCGATGCCTCGAGCATGGCCTGCAGGTCCATGCCCTGCATCTCCTTGATATCCGCGCCCGCCGCGAACACCTTGGGGCCTCCGGTGATGACGACCGCTCCGACGTCGGCCCGGGCGCTGAGCTCGCGGGCCGCATCGCGCAGCTCGGCCTGGACCTGCGCCGAGAGCGCGTTCATCGGGGGGCGATCCATGGTCACCAGGCCCACGCCGCCCTGCACGTCGATCGCCACGTACTCAGCCATGCCGGACCTCCTGCTCGCGAGGATGGGACCGCCAGCCTAGTCCGGCCTCGTGGGAAGGCCCGCGATCTGCCTGTAGCGTCCGGCAGGTGCCGATGCGCAAGAGCCGTCCCCGGATCGAGGATGTCCGCTCCGTGCACGCCCATGGCTGGGACCCGCTCGGGGTCACGCCCGACGGGCGTGGAGGGGCCAACGTCGCACTCTGGGCGGACGGCGCGGAGGCGGTGGACCTGTGCGTCTTCCCCGACGACGGCAGCGAGCACCGCATCCGGCTCAGCGAGCGGCTGTTCAGCGTGTTCTACGACCATGTCCCGGACCTCCCCGTCGGGAGCAGGTACGGATTCCGGGTCCATGGCCCCTGGAATCCAGCGGCCGGCCAGCGGTGGAATGCCAGCAAGCTGCTGCTGGACCCGTATGCACGGGCCATTGACGGTCACCTCACGCTGCACGAGTCGATCTTCGGCCACGTCGGCACCGATGACCTGGCCCGCAATGACCTCGACTCGGCTGCCTACGTCCCGCGCAGCGTGGTCGTCGCCCCTGATGACTTCGACTGGGGAGCCGACACCCAGCCGCGGACGCCATGGGGCGAGACCGTCATCTACGAAGCCCATGTCCGGGGGCTGACCATGCGGCACCCGAGGATTCCGGCAAGGCTGCGCGGCACGTATGCCGGCATCGCCCATCCGGCGATCATCGATCACCTGCACTCCCTGGGCGTGACCGCGATCGAGCTGATGCCCGTCCATCACTTCGTCGACGAGGTGCACCTGCTCGAGCTCGGCCTGACCGACTACTGGGGCTACAACTCCATCGGCTACTTCGCCCCCCATGCGGCCTACAGCGCATCCGGATCGCGCGGGCAGCAGGTCCGGGAGTTCAAGCAGATGGTCAAGGACCTGCATGCCGCCGGCCTGGAGGTCATCCTCGACGTGGTCTACAACCACACGGCCGAGGGCAGCGAGCTCGGCCCGACCCTATCGTTCCGCGGGATCGACAACGACGACTACTACCGCCTGCGCGAGGGGGGGCGGGCATACGCCGACTACACCGGCTGCGGCAACACCCTGGACGTCTCCAGGCCGCATGTGCTGCAGCTGGTCATGGACTCGCTGCGCGCCTGGGTCACCGAGATGCATGTCGACGGATTCCGCTTCGACCTGGCATCGGCACTGGCCCGCTCCTTCCACGATGTCGACATGCTCGGGAACTTCATGACCACGATCCAGCAGGATCCGGTGCTGCGGCGGGTCAAGCTCATCGCCGAGCCCTGGGACGTCGGCCCGGGCGGCTACCAGGTCGGGGAGTTCCCGCCG
Organism: Actinomycetales bacterium; assembly: GCA_018970025.1. GTDB lineage: Bacteria > Actinomycetota > Actinomycetes > S36-B12 > S36-B12 > REEB460. Next base: position 27,561 of record JAGWXF010000015.1, read on the forward strand.
CTGTGGACGGAATGGAATGGCAAGTACCGCGACTGCATCCGCGACTTCTGGCGCGGCCACGGCGGGATCGGCGAGGTGGGCTGGCGGCTGACCGGATCCGCCGACCTGTACGCATCGGAGGGCCGGCGGCCGTATGCGTCCATCAACTTCATCACCGCGCACGACGGCTTCACCATGCAGGACCTCGTGGCCTATGAGCACAAGCACAACGAGGCGAACCTGGAGGGCAATCGCGACGGGACCGACGACAATCGCAGTGCCAACTACGGCTGCGAGGGCCCGACCGACGACCCGGCGATCAACGCACTGCGCGAGCGGCAGGTCCGCAACCTGATGACCACCCTGCTGCTGTCGACGGGGGTGCCGATGATCGCCGCCGGGGACGAGCTCGGCAAGTCCCAGGGCGGCAACAACAACGCCTACTGCCAGGACAACGAGATCTCCTGGCTGGACTGGTCGCTGGACGAGCGCAGGTCAGCGCTGCTGGGGTTCGTCCGGGATGTCGCCCGGATCCGGCGGGAGCATGCCGCCTTCCGGCAGCGCTACTTCTTCGACGGCCGGCCCATGCATGACGGCGGGCCCAAGGACCTCGCCTGGATCGATGCGGACGGGCACGAGCTCCCCGACGAGGCCTGGGGAGATCCGGCACGGCACACCCTGGGGATGTACATCGCCGGGAGCACGCCCTCCGGAGCAGGGGCGCGCACCTCGGGCCATGCCTCAGGCGACTCGTTCCTGGTGGTCCTGCACGCAGGCGGATGGGAGCAGTCGTTCGTCCTGCCGGGTCGGCCGTATGCCCTGGCCTACCGCCGGGTCATCGACACGGTGACGGGCCAGGCCCAGGAGTCCGGAGCCGACGAGGCATCAGGATCGGCCATCGCCCTGGCCCCGTTCAGCATGGTGGTGCTGCGAGCCCTGCGCTGACGGTGCCCCACGCAGGGGTCAGCCGGCCAGGGGAGGTCCGGGCACGGCCTGCAGCCCGAGCTCCTGGGAGGCGGCGAGGTCCGCATGCGCCGGCAGGACCCGAACCGTGGTGCCGAAGGGCCCGCTGCGATCCAGGGTGACCTGGGCCTGGTACTGCCATCGGTCCCCCTCGTACCGCTGCATCGGCTGCATCGGCGATCGCGCAGGATGATCGAGGCGGTCGTCGGCGTCCACCCGGCCGTGCACCAGCTCGACGACCACATCCGCAGGGGCCAGGGAACCAAGTGCGACGAAGGCACGCACGGTGATAACCGTGCCCCGGGTGACGATGTCGCCGGCCCCGTCGACCTCGACATGCTCCACGCGCACCTGCGGCCAGGCGGCGCGTACCTGGGATGTCCAGGCCGCCAGTGCCCGGGCGCGGGCGTATCCGTCCGACTCCATGGCGCGATTGGAGCCGGCGGCCGGCAGGTAGAGCCGCTCCACGTACTCGCGCACCATGCGGCTGGCCAGCACCTTCGGGCCCAGGGTGCGCAGCGTGTGGCGAACCATCGCAATCCAGCGCCGTGGCAGGCCGTGCTCGTCATGCTCGTAGAAGGCGGGGACGACTGATGAGCCGATGAGGTCGTACAGCGCACTGGCCTCGAGGCTGTCGCGCAGGTCAGGGTCCTCGATGCCGTCGGCGGTGGCAATGGCCCAGCCGTTCTGGCCGTCGAACCACTCATCCCACCAGCCATCCCGGATGGACAGGTTCAGCGCGCCGTTGAGGGCCGCCTTCATCCCGGATGTCCCGCTGGCCTCGAGCGGCCGGATGGGGTTGTTCAGCCAGACATCGCAGCCGGGGTACAGTACGGTCGCCATCGCCATGTCGTAGTTCGGCAGGAACGCGATCCGGTGCCGGACGTCGGCCTCGTCGGCGAATCGCACCAGCTCCTGGATGAGCCGCTTGCCACCATCGTCCGCCGGATGGGACTTGCCCGCGACGACGAGCTGCACCGGGTGCTGCTCGTCGAGGAGCAGTGCCCGCAGCCGGTCCCGGTCGCGCAGCATGAGGGTCAGTCGCTTGTAGGACGGCACCCGGCGCGCGAAGCCGATGGTGAGGATGCCCGAGTCGAGGACGGAGTCGATCCAGCCGAGCTGGGCGACACTGGCGCCTCGGTCGATCCACGAGGCGCGCAGCCGCTCGCGGGTCATCGTGACGAGCTCCTCGCGCAGCTGCCGCTTCACCTCCCACAGGCGGTCGTCGGGGGTATCGGCGATCGCCTCCCAGGCGAATGCCTCGTCGATCACCTCATCGCCCCCATGGGCGAGGTCCCGGACTGGCCGGGCCACCCAGGTGGGCGCGTGCACGCCATTGGTGATGGAGGTGATCGGGACGTCAGCCGGCTCGAAGCCCGCCCACAGGCCCGCGAACATCTCGCGCGAGACGTCGCCATGCAGCTGGCTCACGCCGTTGGCTCGCTGCGCCAGCCGCAGGCCCATCACGGCCATGTTGAACACGCTCGGGTCGCCGCCCGGGTAGTCCTCGGAGCCCAGCTCCAGGATGCGCTCGACCGGGACTCCGGCCTCGGCATTCTCGCCGCCGAAGTACTGGGCGATCAGCTCGCGCGGGAAGCGGTCGATGCCGGCCGGCACCGGGGTGTGGGTGGTGAAGACCGTCCCGGCACGCACCACGACGCGGGCCTGGTCGAAGTCCAGGCCCGTGCCTGACTGCACCAGCTCGCGGATCCGCTCCACGCCCAGGAATCCGGCATGGCCCTCGTTGGTGTGGTAAACCTCCGGCGCGGGGCGAGCGGTGATCCGGCAGTAGGCACGCAGGGCGCGGATGCCCCCGACCCCCAGGAGAAGCTCCTGCTGCAGCCGATGCTCGCCGCCACCGCCGTACAGGCGATCGGTGACCTCCCGCTCGGAGGGAGCGTTCTGCTCGACATCGGAGTCCAGGAGCAGCAGCGGGACGCGGCCGACCTGGGCAACCCAGACATGGGCCGCGATGACACGCCCGCCCGGGATCCCGACCGAGACCTTGACCGGTGCTCCGTCCGCCTCCCGCAGGAGCCCGACCGGGCTGCCATCCGGATCGATGACGGGGTAGTGCTCGAGCTGCCACCCGTCGTTCGTCAGCGACTGCCGGAAGTAGCCGGCCCGGTAGAACAGGCCGATGCCGATGATCGGCACGCCGAGGTCGCTCGCTGTCTTGAGGTGGTCGCCGGCCAGGATGCCCAGGCCTCCGGAGTACTGCGGCAGCGCGGCCGTGATGCCGAACTCGGGCGAGAAGTAGGCGATCGCCCCGGGTGCCTGCGGACCCAGCCCGGCGTACCAGCGCTGCTCGCCGAGGTAGGCGCGCAGCTCGTCGGCGAGGTGCCGAACCCACGCGACGTACCCCTCGTCGGCGGCCAGGGCCTCCAGTCGCTCGCTGGAGACCTCGCCGAGCAGCCGGACGGGATCCTCGCCGCAGTCGCGCCACAACCGACCGTCGATGGCCGCGAAGACGTCGCGCGTGCGCGGATGCCAGGACCACCGCAGGTTGGTGGCGAGCTCCTGCAGCCCGAGGAGCGGTTCAGGGATGACCGTGCGGACGGTGAACCGGCGAATCGCTTTCACGTGGTTACCGTAGCCTGCCTGACAGCGATTTCACGCCGATCTGGCTGATTTTCGACACGTTTGAGTCTGTTCCTTTCACATCACGCAAGTTCTTTCAAACAGGCCCCGAGCATCCCCGGTACGGCACGGGAATCCGGCTACTGTTGCCGAATCATGGCCTCGGACCCGGACGCTCCCCCCGCCTCGCTTGCCCTGCCTGTGGAACTCAGCGGGCGCTGGGCGATCACGGACGTGTCGCCGTCCGTCCTCGGCGGACGCCGTCCCGCCGCTGCCGTCGTCGGTGAATGCGTACCAGTTCGGGCGACCTGCTTCCGGGAGGGCCACGATGCTCTCGGGGCGCATGCCGTCCTGCGGGACCCGCACGGCCAGGTGCGCTCGCGGACCAGGATGCGGCCGACAGGCGACGGCCTTGATGGGTGGCGGGGCTCCATCCGGCCCGATGCCATGGGCGACTGGACCTTCGAGATCGAGGCCTGGGGTGATCCATGGGGCACCTGGGCACACCGCGCAGCCATCAAGATCCCAGCCGGGGTCGACGTCGAGCTCGAGCTGCTCGAGGGGTCACTGCTCCTGCATCGAGCGGCCGACGAGCTGCCGGCCGAGTGCCGGGTCGAACGCGAGCACCTGCTGGTCGCCGGGCGCACGATGCGATCCGGTGCCCTGCCGGTGCCGGTGCGATTCGCCGCGAGCACCGACCCCCAGGTCGTGCGCATCCTGGACACGTACCCCATCCGAGAGCAGGTCACCCGCAGCGGCCCCTGGCCCCTGCGGGTGCAGCGGCGCCGCGCCCTCGTGGGCGCCTGGTACGAGATGTTCCCCCGGAGCGAGGGCGCCGTTGCCGATCCACCGAAGTCCGGGACCTTCGCAGCGGCGGCCAGTCGGCTCCCGGGCATTGCGGCCATGGGCTTCGACGTGGTGTACGTCCCGCCGATCCACCCCATCGGCCGGATCAACCGCAAGGGGCCGAACAACACGCTGACTCCCGGCCCGGGCGATCCCGGCTCGCCCTGGGCGGTCGGTGCCAGCGCGGGCGGTCACGATGCCGTGCATCCCGACCTCGGCACGATCGACGACTTCGACGCATTCGTCCGGCGGCTGGGCGAGCTCGGCATGGAGATCGCACTGGACCTCGCCCTGCAGGCTGCCCCGGACCATCCGTGGGTGACGGCCCACCCGGAGTGGTTCACCACGCGCGCGAACGGCTCGATCGCCTACGCCGAGAACCCGCCCAAGAAGTACCAGGACATCTACCCGCTGAACTTCGACAATGACCCCGAGGGCCTGTACGCGGAGATCGAGCGGGTCGTGCGCTTGTGGGTCGGACGCGGGGTGCGCATCTTCCGCGTCGACAATCCGCACACCAAGCCGCTGTGGCTGTGGGACCGCCTGTTCGCGTCGATCCATGCCACCGATCCCGACGTGCTCTTCCTTGCCGAGGCCTTCACCCGCCCGCCGATGATGCGAGCCCTGGCCGAGGTCGGCTTCCAGCAGAGCTACACGTACTTCACCTGGCGCAACTCCCGCGAGGAGCTCGAGGACTACCTGCGCGACCTTGTCGGCCCGTTCGCCGCGTACATGCGCCCGAACCTGTTCGCCAGCACCCCGGACATCCTGCCTGCGTTCCTCCAGCACGGCGGGCCTGCGGCCTTCGCCATCCGGGCCGTCCTGGCAGCGACCATGTCCCCCACCTACGGGATCTACAGCGGCTACGAGCTGTACGAGCACGTCTCCGTGCGTCCGGGCAGCGAGGAGTACCTCGACAGCGAGAAGTACCAGTATCGGCCGCGCGACTGGGCGGCCCACGAGGCCAGCGGCCTGACCCTCGCCCCGCTGCTGACCCGGCTCAACGCCGCCCGGCGGGCGCACCCGGCCCTGCAGGATCTGCGGTCCCTGCGGTTCCACGGCAGCGACAATCCCAATGTCATCGCCTACTCCAAGCAGGACGGGGATGACATCGTCCTGGTGGCCTGCAGCCTGGATCCGTATCGCGAGCAGGAGGCGACGATCTGGTGGGACATGCCGGCCCTGGGCATGTCCGAGGACACTCGCTTCGTCGCCCACGACGAGCTCACCGGACGCGACTGGACCTGGTCGCACGGCACGTACGTTCGGCTCAGCCCGACCGACCAGGTTGCCCATGTCGTCGCCGTCGTCGCCGACCGCTGATCCCAACGCCCAAGGGAGGGCCATGCCCCACGAGCGCACCCAGCCGGGCCTCGCAGCGCCGATCGCGACTGCCGAGCTCAGCCGCCTGGTGGACGGCTGGCACTATGACCCGCACGCGATCCTGGGCCCCCATGCCCATGAGGGGGCCGTCACCATCAGGGTCCTGCGTCCGGGCGCTGACCGCGTCACGGTGGTCACCGCGCAGGACCGCATCGAGATGCAGCACGAGTTCCGGGGTATCTGGTCCGCTGTCCTGGACCGGCCGGACGTCCCGGGATACGCCATCGACGTCGAGTTCGACGGCAACGTCATTCCCGGGGACGACCCGTACCGGTTCCTGCCCACGCTCGGCGAGGTCGATCTCCACCTGATCGGCGAGGGCCGACATGAGCAGCTCTGGCAGGTGCTCGGCGCCCATGTGCGGTCGTACCCGTCGCCATTCGGCGACATCATCGGCGTCTCCTTCGCCGTCTGGGCGCCCAACGCCCAGGGGGTGCGCGTGGTGGGCGACTTCAACTTCTGGGATGGCACGGCCCATCCGATGCGATCACTGGGCTCATCCGGCGTGTGGGAGCTCTTCGTGCCCGGCATCGGCGATGGCACCACCTACAAGTTCGCCATCCTCGGCACGGACGGCACCTGGCGGGAGAAGGCCGACCCGATGGCGTTCGCGACGGAGGTCCCGCCGGCCTCCGGGTCGCGAGTGTTCACCTCCGGCTATGCCTGGCAGGACGCCGAGTGGATGCGCAACCGTGCCCTGTGGCATCAGCACCAGTCGCCGATGAGCATCTATGAGGTGCACCTGGGCTCCTGGCGAGGAGGCCTGGGCTATCGCGACGTTGCGGCGCAGCTGGTTGAGCATGTCACCGCGTGCGGCTTCACCCACGTGGAGTTCCTTCCGCTGGCCGAGCACCCCTATGGCCCGTCCTGGGGCTACCACGTCACCTCGTACTTCGCCCCGAGCTCCCGCTTCGGCTCACCCGACGACCTGCGCTACCTGATCGACGCCCTGCACCAGGCCGGGATCGGGGTCATCGTCGACTGGGTCCCCGCCCACTTCGCCACCGACGACTGGGCACTGGTGCAGTTCGACGGCACCGCGCTGTACGAGCATCCTGATCCACGGCGAGGCGAGCACCCGGACTGGGGCTCCTACATCTTCGACTACGGCCGCACGGAGGTCCGCAACTTCCTGGTCGCCAATGCCGTCTACTGGCTGGAGGAATTCCACGTCGATGGCCTTCGGGTCGACGGGGTCGCCTCGATGCTCTACCTGGACTACTCGCGCAAGGAAGGCGAATGGCTGCCCAATGAGTTCGGCGGCCGGGAGAACCTGCAGGCCGTCGCCTTCCTGCAGGAGATGAACGCGACGGTGTACAAGCGCGTGCCCGGCATCGTGACGATCGCCGAGGAGTCGACCTCGTGGCCCGGCGTGACCCGGCCGACCTTCCTGGGCGGCCTCGGCTTCGGCTTCAAGTGGAACATGGGCTGGATGCACGACACCCTCGCCTACCTGGGCCGGGACCCGATCCACCGGCAGTACCACCACAACGAGATGTCGTTCGCGATGATGTACGCCTACAGCGAGCACTTCGTGCTGCCGATCTCGCATGACGAGGTCGTCCACGGCAAGGGCTCGCTCATCGGCAAGATGCCCGGGGATCGATGGCAGCAGCTGGCGAACCTGCGCGCCTACCTCGGCTTCATGTGGGCGCACCCGGGCAAGAAGCTGCTGTTCATGGGCTCGGAGTTCGCCCAGTCGGCCGAGTGGAACAGCCAGTCGAGCCTGGACTGGTGGCTGGCCCAGTACCCCGAGCACCGTGGGATCCAGCGCACGGTCGCCGACCTGAACCGGCTGTATCGGGCGACTCCCGCGCTGTGGCAGCTGGACGACGAGCCCGCGGGGTTCGAGTGGATCGACGCCAACGACTCGACCTCGAACGCGTTCACATGGCTGCGGTGGGACCAGGCAGGCAACTGCATGGCCGTCGCCGTGAACATGTCCCCCACGCCGCGCGAGGGCTACCGCATCGGCCTGCCCTTCGCCGGCACCTGGCACGAGGCCCTCAACACCGATGCGGCGCCCTACGGGGGCAGCGGGATGGGGAACCTGGGCTCCGTGCAGGCGCGTCCTGACGCCTGGCACGGCCGGCCGGCATCGGCGGCCATCGTGCTGCCGCCCCTGGCCGCGGTCTACCTGTACTTCCAGCGCAGCCGCTAGCGACCGGTGCGGCGCCGGCGCGCTCGGTGAAGCACAATGGTCCCGTGAGCCAGATGCCATTCCGCGGGGCCGTCGACCTCGGAGCCCTCGCGTCCGCCAAGCAGAGCCAGCAGCAGGCTGCCGTTGCCAGGGCCAACGCCCCTGCGGGGGTCATCATCGATGTCACCGAGGCCTCCTTCCAAGCCGAGGTCATCGACCGGTCCATGACCGTTCCGGTCGTGCTGGACCTGTGGGCGACCTGGTGCGGGCCCTGCAAGCAGCTCTCGCCCATCCTGGAGAAGCTGGCTGCGGAGGACGCCGGGCGCTGGGTGCTGGCGAAGGTCGATGTCGATGCCGAGCAGCGCATTGCGGCTGCCTTCCAGGTGCAGTCCATCCCCTCGGTCTTCGCCGTGATCAAGGGCCAGCCGGTCCCGCTCTTCCAGGGCGCCTATCCGGAGGCGCAGATCCGGCAGATCCTCGACGAGCTGATGAAGGTCGCGGCGCAGCAGGGGCTCACCGGCCAGGTGGGGGCTCCGGCCGAAGAGCCCGACACCCCCGCGGTCGAGCCCCCCGTCGACCCACGCTTCGTCGCCGCCTTCGAGGCCATCGAGGCCGGCGACTGGCCTGCGGCGGAGCGCGCGTACCGACAGGTGCTGGACGCCTCGCCAGCGGATGCCGATGCCCAGGCGGGCCTGGCGATGGTCGGGCTGTACCAGCGCACCGACGGCCGTCCCGTGCCGGACCTCGGCCCCGGCGAGCCGAGCGACGTCGCGACCCAGATCGATGCAGCGGACTTCGAGGCCCTCCAAGGAAACTGGGCCGGGGCCTTCGCCCGGCTCATCGCCTGCGTTCGCGCCACCAGCGGATCCGATCGCGACCTGGCCCGGGCCCGGCTGCTGGAGCTGTTCATGGTTGCCGGCGACGACCCGGCAGTGCCCCCGGCGCGCACGGCCCTGGCCAGCGCACTGTTCTAGCCATCCGCCACCCGGCATTCGGCGGGGCGCCCAACGCGAGGCAGGGGTCACAGGCAACAATGTGCCGTGCACGTCTCCGCGAAGGCCGACTACGGCATGCGCGCGCTCCTGGAGCTGACCGCCGCCTATGAGGGTGACCCGCGCAGGCTCGTCAAGGGCGAGGCCATCGCCACCGCCCAGGGCATCCCGCTGAAGTTCCTGGAGGGCATCCTGCGCCAGCTGCGCCAGTCCGGGATCGTCACCAGCATGCGCGGGGCCGAGGGAGGCTATCGCCTCGACCGTGACCCGGCCCAGATCAGCATCGCCGATGTCGTTCGGGCTCTCGACGGCCCGCTGGCCGCCGTCCGCGGCCAGCGCCCTGAGGACATCAGCTATGCAGGGTCCGCCGAGCACCTCCGCGAGGTGTGGATCGCCCTGCGGGCGTCCATGCGGCACGTCCTGGAGCACATCACCCTGACCGACGTGGCGGCTGGCCAGATCCCCGCCGAGTTCGCCCGCCTCCTGGACGAGCCGGGGGCCTGGAAGCGACGGACCGGCAGTTCCTGATTGCCTGGTCGCCTGATCGCCTGATCGCCTGATTGCTATGCCCGGTCAGGATCGTGGGACGAGGGCCGTCGCGGCCGTGAATGGATCGCACCGGCCCTCGAAGACCTCGACACTGAGCCGATCGAGATCGGCTCCCTGCGCCAGGATCCGCTCCCGGACGCTGCCCAGGACGAGCGCCACGATCTCCTGCCTGATCCGGTGCAGTCGGCGCTGCCGGTCCTGCCCGCTGCTCACCAGCCAGCGCCCATGCGCATCGATCGCGTCGACGAGTCCCTCGATGCCCTCCCCGGTGGACGCGATGGTCGTGACCACCGGCGGCTTCCACTGGCCGTGCACGCCCAGCTCGATCATGTGACGCAGCTCGCGGGCCGTGGCGTCCGCGCCCTCGCGATCGGCCTTGTTGACCGCGAAGACATCGCCGATCTCCAGGATCCCCGCCTTGGCAGCCTGGACGGCGTCGCCCATGCCCGGCGCAACCAGCACGACCGAGGTGTCGGCCGTCGCGGCGATCTCCACCTCCGACTGGCCGACGCCGACCGTCTCGATGATCACCGCGTCGAAGCCCACGGCCTCCAGGACCCGGACGACCTGGGGCGTGGCCGCGGCAAGCCCCCCGAGGTGGCCGCGCGAGGCCATCGACCTGATGTAGACGCCCGGGTCCGTCGCATGCTGCTGCATGCGGATCCGATCCCCGAGCAGCGCCCCGCCGGTGAACGGCGATGAGGGGTCCACGGCCAGCACGGCGACACGCTCGTGACGTCGGCGCCAGGCCTGGACCAGGGCAGAGGTGGTGGTGGACTTCCCGGCACCGGGTGCACCCGTGATCCCGATGATCCGAGCACGGGATCCGGGCAGCGACATGAGCACCTCGCGCGCCTGCTCGCCGCCGTTCTCGACCCGGGTGATCAGCCGCGCGATCGAGCGCGCATCCCCCTGCCGGGCGCGGGCGAGCAGGTCCTCGGCCATGCCGGCCGCTGACTAGGCGGGCACGCGCAGGAGGAGCGCGTCGCCCTGGCCTCCGCCGCCGCACAGGGCCGCCGCACCCAGGCCCCCGCCGCGCCGGCGCAGCTCATTGACCAGGTGCACGACGATCCGCGCTCCGGACATGCCCACCGGGTGGCCGAGTGCGATCGCGCCTCCGTCGACGTTGACGATCTCCTCGCTGACGCCCAGGGCGCGCATCGACGCGATCCCGACTGCCGCGAAGGCCTCGTTGATCTCCAGCAGGTCCAGGTCGCTGACCGCGATGCCCTCCCGCTCGCAGGCACGCCTGATGGCATTCGCGGGCTGCTCGTGCAGGGAGGCATCCGGGCCCGCGACGACCCCGTGCGCGCCGATCGCCGCCAGCGGCGCAATGCCGAGCTCCGCGGCCTTGGCCCGGCTCATCACCACGACCGCAGCACCGCCGTCGGAGATCTGCGATGCGTTCCCCGCGGTGATGGTGCCGTCCTTGGCGAATGCCGGCCGCAGCGAGCCCAGGGACTCCTCGGTGGTCTCCGCTCGGATGCCCTCGTCGCGCACGATCTCGACCGGGTCGCCCTTGCGCTGCGGGACGCTCACCGCGACGATCTCCTCGGCGAACCGGCCCTCCTGCTGGGCCCGCGCCGCGCGCTGATGGGACTGCGCGGCGAATGCGTCCTGCTCCTGGCGGGTCAGGGAGTAGCGGGCGTTGTACCGCTCCGTGCCCTCCCCCATGGCGCACGCGTCGAACGAGCAGGTCAGCGCATCGAACGCCATGGAGTCCTGCATCTGCCATGGCCCGTACTTGACCCCCTCGCGGGAGCCCATCAGCAGGTGCGGGGCGTTCGTCATGGACTCCATCCCGCCGGCGACCACGACGTCGAACTCCCCGGCCCGGATGAGCTGGTCGGCCAGGGCGATCGCGTCGATCCCGGACAGGCACACCTTGTTGATCGTGATCGCCGGGACGCCCATGCCCAGGCCAGCCTTGACCGCAGCCTGCCGCGCCGGGTTCTGCCCGGCCCCGGCGAGCAGGACCTGCCCCATGATCACGTAGTCGACCTCGGATCCGCTCAGCCCGGCGCGCTCGAGTGCGGCCTTGATCGCGAATCCGCCGAGCTCGGCGGCGCTGAAGCCGCTCAGGGCCCCCTGCAGGCGGCCCATCGGGGTCCGTGCCCCGGAGACGATCACCGAGCCCTGGTCGAATGCCATGTTTCACTCCCATTCCCTGGTCTGCTCGGGTGACAACATAGTCACCATGGATTCCATCCTCACGCGCATCGATCATGTGGGCATCGCCGTCGCGGACCTCGAGGCAGCCAAGGCGTTCTATCGGGACGCCTTCGGACTTGCGGTCGTCCATGAGGAGGTCAATGAGGAGCAGGGGGTGCGCGAGGCCATGCTGGCGGTCGGGGAGGGCGGGTCGTGCATCCAGCTCCTGGCACCGCTGACCCCGGACTCGACGATTGCCAGGTTCCTGGATCGCTCCGGGCCGGGGATCCAGCAGGTCGCGTACGGGGTCGACGACGTTGTCGCCGCCGCGGAGCACCTGCGCCGGGCCGGCGTGCGCATGCTCTACGACGCACCCAGGCGCGGCACGGCCGGCTCGCTGGTCAACTTCGCCCACCCCAAGGACTGCGGGGGCGTGCTCGTGGAGCTCGTGCAGGCGCCCGCTGGCTCGGGCCACTGACACGGGCGACGGTAGACACAGGAGCCCGATCGGCATGGACGCGCCTGACCTGTCGCTCGCCGGCTGGACGCTGACCGACGAGCAGTTCACCGCTGCGGTCGCCATCCTCGGCGGCATCCTGGGCGTGGTCATGCTCAATGCCCTGACGCGGCGGGCCACCCGCGTGGTCATCGGCCTGGCCATGGGAGGCCTGGTCACCGCAGCGTGGTGGTGGGCGGCCCGGACGGGCCATCTCCCCGGCCTGCCGCTAGGGTAAGCGATCGCTTACCTTTCGTCGGCCGATCCGGGAGTCCCCATGCAGCACATCCTCGATGCGATTCTCGCGGGCGCGGACCGGCCGGCCTTCGAGAGCCTGGACATCCCCGAGTCCTACCTCGGGGTGACCATCCATAAGAACGAGGAGGCCATGTTCGAGGCGATCCCCGCCCAGCAGCGGGATCCCCGCTCCTCCCTGCACCTGGACGAAGTCCCGGTTCCCGAGCTCGCACCCGGCGAGGCCCTCATCGCGGTGATGGCCTCATCGATCAACTACAACACCGTCTGGAGCTCGATCTTCGAGCCGGTCAGCACCTTCGGCTTCCTGGCCCGCTATGGCAGGAGCCACGCGGATGCCCTGCGGCACGACCTGCCCTATCAGGTGATCGGCTCGGACGCCGCGGGCGTGGTCCTGCGCACCGGCCCGGGCGTCAATGCCTGGAAGCCAGGGGACGCCGTGGTGGCCCACTGCCTGAGCGTGGAGCTGGAGTCGCCCCTCGGCCATGACGACACGATGCTCGACCCCGAGCAGCGGATCTGGGGCTTCGAGACCAACTTCGGCGGGATGGCCCAGCTCGCGATCGTGAAGTCCAATCAGCTGCTGCCCAAGCCAGGGCACCTCACCTGGGAGGAGGCCGCCAGCCCCGGGCTGGTCAACTCGACCGCCTACCGGCAGCTGGTCTCTCGCAACGGCGCCGGCATGAAGCAGGGCGACATCGTGCTCATCTGGGGCGCTTCGGGTGGCCTGGGCTCCTACGCCACCCAGATGGCGGTGAATGGCGGTGCCGTGCCGGTCTGCGTGGTCTCCAGCCCGGAGAAGGCGCAGCTGTGCCGGGACATGGGCGCCGAGCTCGTCATCGACCGCCAGGCCGAGGGCTATCGGTTCTGGAAGGACGAGCAGACCCAGGACCCCAAGGAGTGGCAGCGGTTCGGCCGCCGGATCCGGGAGCTGACCGGCGGGGATGACGTCGACATCGTCTTCGAGCACCCGGGTCGGGAGACCTTCGGCGCCAGCGTCTACGTCGCCCGCAAGGGCGGCACCATCGTGACCTGCGCGTCGACCAGCGGCTTCATGCACGAGTACGACAACCGCTACCTGTGGATGAACCTCAAGCGGATCGTCGGCAGCCACTTCGCCAACTACCGGGAGGCCTACGAGGCAAACCGGCTCGTCAGCCTCGGACGCATCCACCCGACCCTGTCGAAGACGTTCCCGCTCGACCAGGCCGGCCAGGCGGCCTACGAGGTGCACCGCAACCTGCACCAGGGCAAGGTCGGGCTGCTGGCCCTGGCACCCAGCGAGGGCCTGGGGGTGACGAGGCCGGAGCTTCGCGAGCGTCACCTGACGGCCATCAATCGTTTCCGTGAGCGCTGACTCGCGCGCGACATGACCGTCATGCGATTCCCGTAGCATGAGGCGTGCCCGCGACTGACGACACCCAGGCTCTCGAGCCGGTAGTCGTCCCGTGGAAGCTCGACCGCGGCCGCCGGTGCCGGGAGATGGGCTACCTGCCGGGGCTCGACGGGATCCGAGCGCTCGCGGTCATCGGGGTCCTGCTCTATCACGCCGATCTGCCGTTCATGCCCGGCGGATTCCTCGGCGTCGACGTCTTCTTCGTCCTCAGCGGCTTCCTCATCACCTCGCTGATCCTGGAGGAGCTCGATCGATCCGGCCGGGTCGACTTCCGCCGGTTCTACCTCGGCCGCGCCCGCCGCCTGCTGCCCGCGCTCCTGCTCGTCCTGCTGGTGACCGCCCTGGCAGCGGCCTTCGTGTACCGCGATGCGGCCCGGCAGTTCGCCAGCGACGCCCTGGCAACGCTGCTGTACGTCAACAACTGGTGGTACGTCTTCGCCGACCAGTCCTACTTCGAGTTCATCGGGCGCCCGCCGCTGCTGAAGCACCTGTGGTCGCTCAGCGTCGAGGAGCAGTTCTACCTGGTCTGGCCAGCGGTGGCATACCTCGTCGTCAGGCGGGCCCGCCGGCGCGGCCTGCTCATCGTCGCCCTCGTGCTGGCCCTTGCATCGACCGCCTGGATGGCCATCCTGTCGGCAGCCAACGGCTACCCGGACTACGCCGACCCGTCACGGGCCTACTTCGGCACCGACTCCCACGCGATGGGGCTGCTGATCGGGGCAGCGCTGGCAACCGTGTGGCGGCCCGGGCGGCTGGCCCGCAAGGTGCCGCGCGGCGGGGCCGTCACGCTGACGGCGATCGGCCTGGTGGCCCTCGGCACGGTGCTGGCCTTCTTCCTGGCGGTCGGCGAGTTCACGCCCTGGCTGTACCGCGGGGGCTTCCTGGCGATCGCCGTTGCCGTGGCGCTCCTCATCGCCATCGCCACGCACCCGGCCATCAGGTTCGGGGCGATCCTGGGCACGCAGCCATGGCGATACATCGGCCAGCGGTCCTACGGGCTGTACCTCTGGCACTGGCCGGTGTTCATGGTCACCCGCCCGACCCTGGACCTCCCCCTCGACGGCCCGGGCCTGCTCGCCCTGCGCCTGTTGCTCACCTTCGCTCTCGCAGAGGCCAGCTTCCGCTTCCTGGAGATGCCCATCCGGCGCGGGGCCATCGGCCGATACCTCCAGCGAGCCCGGCAGGCAGGCAGGCGGCGGCGCCGGTCGCTGGCCATCCGTGCCTGGATCGTCGGGGCCGCGGCCGCGGTCGGGGTGGTCATGCTCGGCGCCCAGCTGCTGGCCGTGCCGCGTGCATCTGCCGAGTCCGGCCTGCCGGCCGATGTGGCCCAGGCCATCGGCATCGCATCCGGAGGGCCGACCGCGGTGAGCCTGGACGATCCCGATCCCGGCGCATCAGGCTCCGCGGCAGTGTCTTCGCCGCCATCCGGCTCTATTCCCCCATCCGGTTCTGCTTCCCCATCCGCCAGTCAACCGGGCGAGCCATCCCCGTCCCCCAGCCCGGTGAGCACCGGTTCCGGATCTCCCGCGGCCCCGACAACCGGCCCGTCGGTGACGTCGGCCTCGCCGGGCGAGTTCGCCCCTCCAGGGTCGATGACTGCGAACGGCCGGGTCAGCGCCATCGGGGACTCGGTGATGCTCGGGGCCCGCGACACCCTGAAGTCCGTGATCCCAGGGACCCGTGTCGATGCCGAGGTCTCCCGCATGCCGGGCGCATTCATCGGCCCGCTCAAGCGCTACGTCGCGCGAGGAAGGCTCGCACCGATCGTGGTGATCCACCCGGCGACCAACGGCGTCCTGCCGCCGGACATGTTCCGCCAGATGCTGACCCTGCTGCAGGACATCCCGCGCGTCGTGGTGGTCAACTCGCATATGCCACGATCGTGGCGGGATCCGAACAACAAGGTCATCAATGACATCCTCCCGGAGTTCGGCAATGCCGTCCTCGCCGACTGGGAGGCAGCCTCACAGGGTCACCCTGAGTACTTCGTCTCGGACGGCATCCACCTGACACCGGCAGGTGCGCAGGCCTACGCCGAGCTGATCAAGCAGGCCGCCGGGCTCTAGCGCTGCGAGCTGGGCAACGCCTCCGGCTCAGCCCTGAATGGTCGACAGGAACTGCAGCAACGCCCGGCTCACCGCATCCGGATCCTCGACCGCACTCAGGTGCCCCGCCCCCGGGATCACGACTTGGCGACCATGTGCGAGCGCCCCGAGCATGGATCGTTGCTCCGGCTCGGGGCTGAGGGCATCCTCGTCCCCCCACAGCACCAGGGCCGGGGCCTGCAGGGTCCGCAGCACCTCATGCGCGTCAGGGCGCGCAGCCATGGCTCGCTGATACCAGGCGACGGTCGACGGCTCCGCCTGATCGAGCCAGCCGGCAACGCGTTCGACGACCGCTGGACGGCTGCCTTGCGTGGTGGGGCCGAGCAGGCCGGGGATGATCGCCTGGCGCAGGATCCGCCCGCAGTGCGCAGGATCCGCGGACACCGCCTCGGCCAGGCGGATGCGATTGCGCACGGCATCCGGTGAATCCGCGCAGGCCTTGGTATCGCACAGGATTGCCGCCTCGAACAGCGCGGGCCTGATGCGCATCATCGCCATCGCCACGTATCCGCCCAGGGACAGGCCCGCGACGATCGCACGGTCGATGCCCAGCCCGGCCAGCTCATCGAGCACTCGCGTGGCGACGATGCCCAGGCCCGGCTCTCCATCAGGCAGCTGCGTCCCGCCGAATCCCGCCAGGTCGGCGGCGATCACCCGAGCACCGGACTCGGCGAGGGCATCGACCTGATGGGCCCACATCCGGTGGTCCAGCGGGAAGGCATGCAGCAGCACGACCGTCGCGCTCATGGCTGGCTCCAGCGCTCCATCGGCCCGGACCATACGCCCGGAAGCGGTGCCCGCTGCGGAGCCACCTGCTCGACGATGGCATTGAGGACGGTCGACACGAAGCGCTCCCCCACCCACAGGTGCCGGGCATCCGGCACGGCGATCACCCGTGCCTGGGGGACGATCGCGAATCGCTCGGCGGCCTGCGCAGGCCGCAGGAAGTCGTCGTGCTCCGGCACCAGGCAGGTCATCGGACGCCCGGAGGCGGCCCAGCCGCACAGGTCGTCCGCCGTCGAGTAGCGCAGGGGCGGCGAGAGCAGGATGGCGCCCTCGACTGGGTCCATGTTCCCGTGCCGGATCACGACATCCGTGCCGAAGGACCACCCCACCAGCCATGGGTCCGGCAGGCCGCGCTCGCGCGCGAGGGCGATGGCCGCGTGCAGGTCCCGCCCCTCGCCACGGGCCTGGTCGAAGGATCCCTGGCTGGTGCCCGCGGCACTGGTGGTTCCGCGCGTGTTGAATCGCAGGATCGCCACGTCCGCCAGGGCGGGCAGGCGCCAGGCCATCTTGCGCAGGACGTGACTGTCCATCATCCCGCCATGGGTGGGCAGCGGATGGACGCAGATGATCGTTGCTACCGGATCTCGATCAGCAGGCAGCGCGAGCTCGCCGACCAGGCGCAGGGCATCGCTGGTGACCAGCTCGATCGGCAGGCGCCGTGCCGGCAGCACCGACGCAGCGACGATCGGCTGAGCGACCATCTGATCAGCGACGATCGGCTGAGCGACGGCCGGCTCAGGCTGCTGCCGGTCATCGTCCCGGCCGTGCGTGGTCATCAGTATCGGGGACCCCTCGACGAACGCATCGTGCGCGGACCGCGGTTGTTCCTCGACGACCAGCAGGCCGAGTGCCAGTGCCGCCTGGCCTCCACCCCGCCCAGCCCGTCGGCCGGATACGCGACGACATGCGGCGTCGCGGGACGGATCTCCTGGTCGCAGCCGGGGCAGCGGTACGTCTTGGTCGAGGCAGACCCGGTGATCGTCTGCACCACCCAGTCCTCGCCGCCGAAGTCCTCGACCCGGCGCGCACCGTAGGCAGCGGGGCCGTTCAGGTCGCCCGAGACGTCCGGGCGCCGACGATGCTTGCGGCCCATGGCGTCACAGCCTACGCCGACGCGATGCGACTAGGCGTACGTGCGAAAGCCGCGACCGGTCTTGCGCCCGAGGTAGCCGGCCGTGACCAGGTGCTCCAGCCGGGGTGCCGGGGCGAATCCGGGCTCGCGGAACTCCAGGTACAGCGTCCGCTGGATCGCCAGCGAGACATCCAGGCCGACGACGTCGAGCAGCTCGAACGGGCCCATCGGATAGCCGCACCCGCGCTTCATCGCCAGGTCGATGTCGTCGGCGCTGGCGTAGTTGGCCTCCAGCATGCGAACGGCGTCATTGAGGTACGGGAACAGCAGGGCGTTGACGATGAAGCCGGCACGATCACCGCACCGAACGGCGTGCTTGCCGATCCGCTCGCACAGTGCCATGCAGGTCATGGCCACCGCCTCGGAGGTCGACACCGTGCTGACGACCTCGACCAGGCGCATCATCGGCGCCGGGTTGAAGAAGTGCAGCCCGATGACGTCCTGCGGCCGCACGGTCGCGGCCGCGAGCTCGATCACCGGCAGGCTGGAGGTCGTGGTCGCCAGGATCACGCCGGGCCTGCAGATCTCGTCCAGGTTCTCGAACAGGGCCCGCTTGACGTCGACATCCTCGACGACCGCCTCGACCGCGAGGTCGACATCGGACAGATCCTCCAGCACCGTGGTGCCCCGAACCCTGGCGAGCGCAGCATCACGCTCATCGTCCGTGAGGTTGCCCCGCTGCACGGCCTTCTCCAGCGACTTGCCCAGGGCCTTGCGTACGGCCTCCACCTTCTGCTCCGAGCGTGCCTGGTAGACGACGTCGATCCCGGCCTTGGCGAAGACCTCGATGATCCCGGTCGCCATGGTCCCCGACCCGACGACGCCGACGCGCATGATCTCGGCCGCGCCCGCCCCTGACGTCACCGGCCCCGGGGTCTGCGTATCCGGCACGACCGTGGGCGACTGCGGCCCGTCGTAGCTGTAGAACCCACGGCCGGACTTGCGGCCCTTCAGCCCGGCCGTGACGAGCTGCTTGAGGATGGGGCTCGGGGCGTGCAGTCGATCACGGCCCTGCTTGTACATCGTGTCGAGGATCTCGTAGGCGGTGTCCAGGCCGATCAGGTCGAGCAGGGCCAGCGGGCCCATCGGCAGGCCGCAGCCCAGCCGCATCGCCTCGTCGATGTCCTCGCGGGTTGCGTACCGCTGCTCGTACATCGATGCCGCATGGTTGAGGTACCCGAACAGCAGGGCATTGGCGATGAACCCGGCCTTGTCGCCGACCACCACCGGCTCCTTGCCCAGGGATCGGGCGAAGTCGGCAACCTGATCGACGACCGCATCCGCCGAGACCACCGTTCGGACGATCTCGACGAAGGCCTGCACCGGTGCGGGGTTGAAGAAGTGCAGCCCGACGACCTGGGCTGGGCGACCGGTCGCCACCGAGATATCGGTGACCGACAGCGAAGACGTGTTGGTCGCGAGCACGGCCTCGGGCCTGACGATCGCGTCGATGGCCGCGAACAGCTCCCGCTTGAGGTCCAGCCGCTCGGGGACGGCCTCGATCACCAGGTCCGCATCGGCCAGGCCCGACAGGTCCGTGGTGAAGTGCACCCTGCCGAGGAGATCATCGCCCTGATCTGCGGTCATCTTCCCGCGGCTCACCGCGCGAGCGGTGGAGCCAGCCAGTCGCTCCCGTCCGCGCTGCAGGCTCTCCTGCGACAGCTCGACCGCGATCACGGGGATGCCGCTCCGAGCGATGACCTCCGCAATGCCCGCACCCATGGTTCCCAGGCCGACCACGCCAACCCGCTGCATCTGGCTCATCTCCTCGATACCCCTTAGAACAGCCGCAGGCCCGGGTCGTCCTGGCCCCGCAGTGCCGCATAGTCGAGCACCACGCACCTGATCCCCCGATCCTGCGCGAGCACGCGGGCCTGGGGCTTGATCTCCTGGGCGGCGAGCACGCCTGCGACGGGTGCAAGCAGCGGATCGCGATTGAGCAGCTCCAGATACCGCGTCAGCTGCTCCACGCCATCGATCTCCCCACGGCGCTTGATCTCCACCGCGACGGTCATGCCGGCACCATCCCGGCACAGCAGGTCGACCGGCCCGATAGCTGTCGGGTACTCGCGCCGGATCAGGCTCCACTGATCGCCCAGGACGCCCACATGGGCGGCCAGCAGCTGCTGCAGGTGCGCCTCGACGCCGTCCTTGCGCAGGCCCGGATCGAGGCCGAGCTCATGCGCGCTCTCGTGCAAGGTCTGGTGCACCGTGATCACCAGCTGCTCGCCGGCCTTGTTCTCCACCACCCAGATGGCCTCGTCCTGATCTGCCTCGGGCGCGCGGACCCGAAGCGAGCACGGCGGGCTCATCCAGTTCAGCGGCTTGTACGAGCCGCCGTCGGAGTGCACGAGGACGGAGCCGTCCGCCTTCATCATGATCACCCGGACCGCCTCCGGCAGGTGCGCCGACAGGCGCCCGGCGTAGTCGACCGTGCATCGGGCAATGACGATCCGCACCCGCGACAGGCTACCGCTGGGCTCACCGGCCGGCCGATCCGATCGGCCCAAGGCCCTTGGCATCGCGCACTACCTGCAGGACCCTGGCCATGATCGCGGTCGCATCGAAGTCCTTGGGCGTGAACACCGCCGCGACACCTCGGGCCTGCAGCCAGGCGGCATCCGCCTCCGGGATGATCCCGCCGACGACGACGGGGATGTCCCCGGCTCCCTGCGCCTGGAGCCCGTCGAGGATCGCGGGCACCAGGGCGCGATGGGATCCGGACAGGATCGACAGCCCGACGATGTCGACGTCCTCCTCGATCGCTGCCGCCACGATCTGCTCAGGCGTGAGCCGGATGCCCTGGTAGACGACCTCGAAGCCGGCATCGCGCGCCCGCACCGCAATCTGCTCGGCGCCATTGGAGTGCCCGTCCAGGCCTGGCTTGCCGACCAGGAATCGCACTGGGGCACCGAGTTCCTGCGCGGTGCGCGTCACATCGGCACGCACGGCAGCCATGGCGGCTCGGGCGCTCGCCGATGCCTCGTCCGCGTCGAATGCGCCGGCTGCCTCCTCCGCGCCAGCGGCAACCCGGCCCCCGGAGACCACCCCGGCGATGCCCGTCGGGGGCCGGTACTCGCCGAACACCTCGCGTAGCACCCCTGCCCACTCACCGGTCGTCACGCCGACCCGGGCGCAGGCAAGGCTTGCCGCCATCAGGTTCACCCCTGACTGCGCGTCGGCCCGCAACTGCGCCAATGCCGCATCGACTCCGGACGCATCCCGCGACGCCCGCCAGGCCGCCAGTGCGGCGATTGCCTCCTGCTCGACCGCGGGATCCACGGCCTGGATGGCCGAATCGACATCCGCGAGCAGGGGGTTCGGCTCGGACTCCTGGAACCTGTTCACGCCGACCACGACCACCTCACCGGACTCGATGGCGGCCCGTCGATCGGCATGGGACTGCACCAGCGCCTGCTTCATGTAGCCCGACTCGACCGCGGCGATCGCACCTCCCTGATCGAGGACGCGCTGCAGCTCCGCGCGAGCCTGGTCGGCCATCGTCGACACCAGTCGCTCGACGACGACGGAGCCGGTGAACAGGTCCTCGTACTCCAGCAGGTCGCTCTCGTAGGCCAGCACCTGCTGGATCCGCAGCGACCACTGCTGATCCCAGGGACGGGGCAGGCCGAGCGCCTCATTCCATGCCGGCAGCTGCACGGCGCGTGCGCGCGCATCCCTGGACAGCGTGACGGCGAGCATCTCCAGCACGATGCGCTGGACGTTGTTCTCCGGCTGGGCCTCGGTCAGCCCGAGGGAGTTGACCTGCACGCCGTACCGAAAGCGGCGCTGCGCTGGGTCCTCGACGCCGTACCGCTCCCGGGTGATCTCGTCCCACAGCAGGACGAACGCCCGCATCTTGCACATCTCCTCCACGAAGCGGACACCGGCGTTCACGAAGAACGAGATACGGCCGACCACCTCGCCGAAGCGATCCTGGGGAACCTGCCCGCTGGCACGGACGGCATCGAGCACGGCGATCGCCGTGGCCAGGGAGAAGGCGAGCTCCTGAACGGGCGTGGCGCCGGCTTCCTGGAGGTGGTAGCTGCAGATGTTGATCGGGTTCCACTTCGGCACGGCGCGGACGCTGTAGGCGATCATGTCCGTGATCAGCCGGATGGACGGCCCCGGCGGGAAGATGTAGGTCCCGCGGGAGAGGTACTCCTTGATGATGTCGTTCTGGGTCGTGCCCTGCAGGGCGGCCTCGGGGACGCCCTGCTCCACCGCTGCGGCGACATACAGGGCGAGCAGCCACATCGCGGTCGCATTGATCGTCATGGAGGTGTTCATGCCGCCGAGGGGGATGCCCTCGAGCAGCCGGCGCATGTCGCCCAGATGCGCCACCGGCACCCCGACCTTGCCCACCTCACCGCGGGCCATGGCGGCGTCGGGGTCATAGCCCGTCTGGGTCGGCAGGTCGAAGGCGATGCTCAGCCCGGTTTGGCCCTTGGCGAGGTTCGCCCGGTAGAGCGCGTTCGAGGCAGCCGCGGATGAATGACCGGCGTACGTGCGAATCAGCCAGGCAGGATCCTTGGGACGAGCCATGGGCGGAGCGTAGCGAGGGCACCTCCGTCCCCTGCGAGGCAGGTGAGCAAGCGCTTAGCCGCCTTCGGGTGCAGGATGGTGCCGTGCCGTCCTGGGGCGCTTTCTCCTATCTGTTCGGCCCGCTGCTTGCCTTCCTCGGCATCGGGGTGCTCATCCTCGTCCTGCGATGGGCATTCGGCCGCCGCACCTCGGTGGTGGCGGCCGCCCCGCGCGCAGGATCCGCCGACCAGTACGGCCTGCTCGTCGCGGTCGCATCCCCTGCGACCTACGTCGAGGGCGAGATCCTGCGGCGACGACTGCAGGAGGCCGGGCTGCGCGCCAACCTCGCCCAGACCCTGGACGGGCCGCGGGTCATGGTGTGGCCCGCAGACGAAGAGCAGGCCCGCTGGCTGCTGCGCTGACCACCCGCGTCCGTCACGCGCGGACGAGCGCCTACGAGCACGGACACGCAAGTTGCCTCGCAGCCAGCCGAGGTTGCGCAGGCTGCTGACCTCGCCCGGAGACGCACCGCAGGTCGCCCGCGCGCAGGTAGGAGGCCACCGTGCGGATGCTCTTGCAACCCCCTGCTTGTTGGCCGCCTCCTTTGTGCTGTCCGGTTGACATGCGCTGTCGGTTGACATGCGCCCCCACGCCAGCGAGTCGCGAGCAGCGTCGGCAGGACGCAGACCTCCTCACCGGGCACCACCACTACGGCAACGGATGGGGAGGGTGTCGGACACGTGCGGCGCCAAGCGCTGCCTCAGCTGCTCCGACAGCCATTCGGTGGAGGCGACCAACGTCACTGAATGACCGCGCCCCGCGCGCGATGCGCACTCACGCGGGAGCCGCGTTCGTGGCGGCGCCGGGCCAGGCCTACGACTTGGCTCGGTCTCCTGGAACGCTGCGCCCGGTTGGGGATGCTGGTCCTGGCGATGGGCTGCCTAGCTACTTCAACAACTCGATGCGCGAGCCGTCGGCCAAGGTCAAATCGACGAGCAACGGGTTGCTCCTGGACACCTTCGCCGACGTGATCTGCTGACCCACCGCCACGGACAGCTGGACTTCCAGAGAAGGCGTTCGCAGGACATCCAGCCTCGCCAGGGCGAAGCCCAAGGGCTCCATGGCCGGCTCGCTGATGCACGTGATTCGCTGGGTAAAGGCAGGACGATCCAACGTGGAGCGGTAGGTCAAGTCCACGACAGGCTCCGGGACCATCACGGCGTCGCCTACTCGCAGCTCAGGTACGGGAAGGAAGCAAACATTGTGGCCGCCCATCAGCAGGCCGCGGTCAACCGGCCTTCCCGCAACGAGAACGGTCGACGGGTCTCCCAGCGGGCTTACGGCGAAACTGCGGTCAAAGCCGTCCCTGGCCTTCGCCATGGACTGGGCGGTGCGCTCGTCTATGCGCTCCCAATCCGTCGGCTTGATGAGTTCGTCGACGACCGCATTGAACTCCTCGTCGAGCCCGCAATCATGGGTGCACACCATCACCAGGGCACGCCCCGCGGCAACGCGCAGGGCAGGCATCAATGCGGGCCCCGCCGCGCGGGCAGGTGCCAGAACGGCCTGGTGCTCGTCGAGCGCCTGCCACCGGTCAGGCGCGTAGCCGTCGTCGCCGACAACGCGGCTGACTGCGCCAAGAAGGATGTCACACTGGCTTGCGCGGAGCACCAATCTGACTGCCTCAACATCCGCCACAACGGGGCAGAACTCCTGTGAACCACGCAGGAGCCGCCTGTCCGGCACCGTCCCCCACCTCTTGCCCTCCTACAGCACCAGAACCGCACCCGGTCCCTCGATCAGATGCGGGTGACGTCCGCGCCGAGGCCCTGCAGGGCCGGGACGAACCCGGCATAGCCTCGATCGATGTGCGACATCCCGTAGACCACCGTGGTGCCATCCGCAACGAGTCCGGCGAGCACGAGCCCGGCGCCAGCACGGATGTCGGTTGCCTCGACGGGAGCGCCTGACAGTCCATTGCGTCCCCGGACGAGTGCATGGTGGCCATCGGTCCGCACATCAGCCCCGAGTCGGGCCAGTTCCTGCACGAAGCGGAACCTGGCCTCGAAGAGATTCTCGGTCACCAGCGCCGCCCCGTCGGCGATGGCGTTCAGTGCGATGAACTGCGGCTGCAGGTCGGTCGGGAAGCCCGGGTAGGGCAGGGTCACGACGTCGACCGCCCTGGGCCTGCGGCCCATGCGGACGCGGATCCCCTGTGGCACGGCCTCGACGTCGGCACCCGAGGTGGCGAGCTTGTCCAGCGCGATCTGCAGGTGGGCCGGGTCGGCATTTCGGATCGTGATATCCCCGCAGGTCATTGCGGCGGCGACCGCCCAGGTGCCGGCGACGATGCGGTCGCTCACGGCCGCATGCGCGACGGGGTGCAGGGCGTCGACACCCTCGATGGTCAGGGTGCTCGTGCCGATGCCGTCGATCTGCGCGCCCATCTGCTGCAGCATCCGGCAGATATCGACGATCTCGGGCTCCCTGGCCACGTTGTCGATGACGGTGGCGCCCTCCGCGGTCACCGCCGACATCAGGATGGTCTCAGTCGCACCCACACTCGGGAAGTCGAGCCAGATGCTGGCCCCGCGGAGCCGATCCCGGCTGCTGGCCATGAGGTAGCCATGCTCGCTCACGACCGTGGCTCCCAGCCGCCGCAGGCCATCGACATGCATGTCCAGCCCGCGCGAGCCGATGTTGTCCCCTCCGGGGAGGGCGACGTCAACGGCCCCGCACCGGGCCAGGAGCGGGCCCAGCACGCAGATGGATGCGCGCATCCGGCGGACGAGGTCGTAGTCGGCTCGGTGCTCCAGGGCAGCCGGCACGTCGATCACCACCTGACCCCCGGCATGCACCACCTCGCAGCCCAGGCGCCGCAGCAGCTCGCACATGATCGCGACGTCGAGGATGTCCGGCACCTCGGTGATCGTGCTGGCCCCCTCGGCCAGCAGGGCAGCGGCCATCAGCTTCAGCACGGAGTTCTTCGCGCCGGTGACCCGCACCTCCCCGGCCAGGCGGCTGCCCCCGACCACGCTGAGGGCATCGCCCGCCGACCCCGACTGCACCGGTGCATCGTACGAGCGATGCGCATGGCTGGCTTGGGCAGGCTGCGCCATGCAGGCAGGTGCCGTATGGTCACCACGACAAGGAGGCACCATGGTCAACCTGACGAGGATCTACACCCGAACCGGTGACGACGGCACGACGTCGCTGGGCGACATGAGCCGGACCGGGAAGAACGATCCCCGCCTGAAGGCCTATGCAGACGTCGACGAGGCAAACTGCACGATCGGCCTGGCCCTGGCGTCTTCTGAGTTCCCGCCGGACATTCGCGACCTCCTCGTGCGCATCCAGAATGACCTCTTCGACGTGGGCGCCGACCTCTGCACGCCGGTCGTCGACAACCCCGCGCATCCTCCGCTTCGGGTCACCGAGGAGTACATCGACAGCCTGGAGCGCGCGTGCGACACCTACAACGAGCGCCTAGACCCGCTGCGGTCGTTCGTGCTGCCCGGCGGAACCCTCGCCTCCGCACACCTGCACGTGGCCAGGACGGTCGTCAGGCGGGCCGAGCGGTCCACCTGGGCGGCGATCGACACCTACCACGGCGGCATGAACGCGCTGACCGCGACCTACCTCAACCGGCTCAGCGACCTGCTGTTCATCCTCGCGCGAACCGCGAACACCGACGCCGGAGGCGACGTGCTGTGGAAGCCGGGGGCCCGCTAGCCGAGCGTGGCTAGCGCAGGCCCGCTGCGGCTCCCGCGACCGTGATGCGCGTCTCAGCGCGCTTCAGCGCGGCGAACTCCTCCTCGCCAGCCGCCCTGGCAGCGTCGAGGGCACGCTTGGCGCGATCGACGTCGATGTCCTCGGCCAGCTCGGCGATCTCGGCGATCACGTTCACCTCGTCGCTGTCGACCGAGAAGAAGCCGCCGTGCACGGCCACCAGCAGCTTGCTGCCATCGGGGGCCTCGATCCGCAGCGGGCTCTCCACGAGCAGTGCCAGCACCGGCTCATGCCCCGGCAGGACGCCGATCTCCCCCTCCGGGGTCTTCGCCACGACACTCTTCGCCGGGCCCTTCCAGATGGCCCGCTCGGCAGAGACCACGTTGACGTTCAGCTCCGCCATGGCTACTTCTTCGCCAGGTCAGCGGCGTTCTTCTCGACGTCCTCGATGCCACCGCACATGAAGAAGGCCTGCTCGGGCAGATGGTCGTACACGCCCTCGCACAGGGCCTTGAAGGACGCGATGGTCTCCTCGACCGGCACGAACGACCCGGGCTGGCCGGTGAAGGCCTCCGCGACGAACATGTTCTGCGACAGGAAGCGCTGGATCCGGCGAGCACGGCCGACGATGATCTTGTCCTCTTCCGACAGCTCGTCGATGCCCAGGATTGCGATGATGTCCTGCAGGTCCTTGTAGCGCTGCAGGATCTCCTTCACCCGTGCTGCTACCCGGTAGTGCTCGTCGCCGATGTACCGGGGATCCAGGATGCGCGAGGTCGAGTCGAGCGGATCGACAGCCGGGTAGATGCCGAGCTCGGAGATCGGCCGGGACAGCACCGTGGTCGCATCGAGGTGGGCGAAGGTGGTCGCCGGGGCGGGGTCGGTCAGGTCGTCTGCCGGGACGTAGATCGCCTGCAGCGAGGTGATGGAGTGGCCGCGGGTGGAGGTGATGCGCTCCTGCAGCTGGCCCATCTCGTCCGCCAGGGTCGGCTGATAGCCCACCGCCGAGGGCATGCGGCCGAGCAGGGTCGAGACCTCCGACCCTGCCTGGGTGAAGCGGAAGATGTTGTCGATGAACAGCAGGACGTCCTGCTTCTGGACGTCGCGGAAGTACTCGGCCATGGTCAGTGCGGCCAGCGCCACTCGAAGGCGGGTGCCCGGGGGCTCGTCCATCTGGCCGAAGACCAGCGCCGTCTTCTCGATGACCCCGGACTCGGTCATCTCCAGGAAGAGGTCGTTGCCCTCGCGGGTGCGCTCGCCGACCCCCGCGAACACCGACACGCCGCCGAAGTTCTCCGCGACCCGGTAGATCATCTCCTGGATGAGGACGGTCTTGCCGACGCCAGCACCGCCGAACAGGCCGATCTTGCCGCCCTTGACATACGGCGTGAGCAGGTCGATCACCTTGATGCCGGTCGAGAACACCTCGGTCTTCGACTCGAGCTGGTCGAATGGCGGCGCCGAGCGGTGGATGCTCCAGCGGTCCGTGATCTCCAGTGACGAGGCCGGGACGTCCAGCGGCACGCCGAGGGTGTTCCAGACGTGGCCCTTGGTGACATCGCCGACGGGGACGGTGATGGAGTCCCCCGTGTCGCGGACCTCGGCACCGCGCACCAGGCCGTCGGTGGGCTGCATGGAGATGGCGCGCACCATGTTGTCGCCGATGTGCTGGGCGACCTCAAGGGTCAGGGTGCGGTGATCGCCCTCGCCGAAGGACACCTCGACCTGCAGCGCGTTGTACAGCTCAGGCATGGCCTCGACGGGGAACTCCACGTCGACGACAGGGCCGGTCACGCGGGCAACTCGTCCGACGCCGGTCACGGTCTCGGGGCTAGCGGTCATGATGTTCCTTCTCCTATGCGCTCAGCGCGTCGGCGCCGCCGACGATCTCGCTGATTTCCTGGGTGATCTCGGCCTGGCGGGCCTGGTTTGCCTGGCGGGTGAGGGAGCGGATGAGCTCCTCGGCATTGTCGGTGGCCGACTTCATCGCACGACGACGGGCAGCGTGCTCGGACGCCGCCGACATCAGCAGGCAGAGGTAGACCATCTGGTCGATGTACCGGGGCAGCAGGCCGTCGAGAACGGCCTCCGGCCCTGGCTCGAACTCGTACAGCGGGAAGGGCAGGGCCGACTCCTTGGACACGACCTCATCCACGACCTCCAGCGGGAGCACCCGGCGGACGCGTGCCTCTTGCGAGCCCATGTTCAGGAAGTGCGTGTAGACGATGTGGATCTCATCGACACCGCCCTCCTGCGTCGGGGTGAGGAAGGCCGTCAGCAGGTCGTCGCCGATCCGCTTGGCATCGGCATAGGTCGGCTGGTCGGTGAACCCGGTGTACTCCCCGGCCACCGGCCGGTTGCGGAAGCGGTAGAACGACACGCCCTTGCGCCCGACCACATACGGGACCGCTTGCGTCCCCTGCTCGGCCAGCATCCGGTTGACGCCCTCGGCCTCCTTGATGGCATTGGACGAGTACGCGCCGGCGAGCCCTCGATCCGCGGTGATCACCAGGATCGCCGCCCGCTTGCTCTCCTCCGGCCGCGCCATCAGCGGATGCTTGCGGACGTCCGTGGCATGGCTTGCGGCCGCAGAGATCGCCGAGTTCAACTGGATCAAGTACGGCTCGGAAGCGGCCAGGCGCTGCTGGGCCTTCACGATCCGAGACGAGGCAATGAGCTCCATCGCCTTCGTGATCTTCTTGGTCGCCTGCACGGAGCGGATGCGCCGCCGGTAGACCCGCAGTTGTGCGCCCATGGACTAGCCCCGGACCGCCCGCTTGATCTGCGTCGGGTCGATGTCTTCCTCGGCCACGGCCTCCACTGGCTCGTCGTTCACCAGCAGGGTGCCGGCGCTCGTGGTGAACTGCTTCTTGAACTCCGCGATGGCCGACTCCAGGACGGTGACGGTGTCATCGGAGAGGTCGGTCGTGCTGCGGATGGCCTCCATGACCTCCGGCCTGGACCGCTCGATGAAGGCCAGGAACTCCGAGTCGAAGCGACGGATGTCCTCGACGGGGACGTCGTCGAGCTGGCCGGTGGTGCCGGACCATACTGAGACGACCTCGCGCTCCATCGACTGCGGCTGGTACTGCGGCTGCTTGAGCAGCTCGACCAGTCGCGAGCCGCGCTCCAGCTGGGCCTTCGAGGCCGCATCGAGGTCCGAGCCGAAGGCCGCGAACGCCTCGAGCTCGCGGAACTGGGCGAGGTTCAGGCGAAGCCGGCCGGCCACCTTCTTCATGGCCTTCGGCTGCGCGGAGCCGCCGACGCGGGAGACCGAGATGCCGACGTTGATGGCCGGGCGCACGCCCGAGTTGAACAGGTCGGACTCCAGGAAGCACTGGCCGTCGGTGATCGAGATGACGTTCGTCGGGATGTACGCCGAGACGTCGTTGGCCTTGGTCTCGATGACCGGCAGGCCGGTCATCGAGCCCGCCCCGAGGTCGTCGGAGAGCTTCGCGCAGCGCTCCAGCAGGCGGCTGTGCAGGTAGAAGACGTCGCCTGGATACGCCTCGCGGCCCGGGGGGCGACGCAGCAGCAGGGACACTGCGCGGTACGCCTCCGCCTGCTTGGACAGGTCGTCGAACACGATGAGCACGTGCTTGCCCTGGTACATCCAGTGCTGGCCGATGGCCGAGCCGGTGTACGGAGCGAGGTACTTGAAGCCAGCCGGGTCCGACGCGGGTGCCGCGACGATGGTGGTGTACTCCATCGCGCCGTACTCCTCCAGGGCGCCTTTCACCGAGGCAATGGTCGAGCCCTTCTGGCCGATGGCGACGTAGATGCAGCGGACCTGCTTCTTCGGATCCCCGGACTTCCAGTTCTCCCGCTGGTTCAGGATCGTGTCCAGGCACACGGCCGTCTTGCCGGTCTGGCGATCGCCGATGATGAGCTGGCGCTGGCCGCGGCCGATGGCCGTCATGGCGTCGATCGCCTTGATCCCGGTCTGGAGCGGCTCCTTCACGGGCTGGCGCTGCACGACCGTCGGGGCTTGCAGCTCCAGGGCGCGGCGGCCCTCCGCGACGATCGGGCCCAGGCCGTCGATCGGATTGCCCAGGGGATCGACCACGCGGCCCATGAACCCGTCGCCGACCGGCACGGAGAGCACCTCGCCGGTACGACGAACGGACTGGCCCTCCTCCACGCGCGAGCCATCGCCGAGGAGCACCACGCCGATCTCCCGGACGTCGAGGTTCAGGGCCAGGCCGAGCA
Organism: Actinomycetales bacterium; assembly: GCA_018970025.1. Taxonomy (GTDB): domain Bacteria; phylum Actinomycetota; class Actinomycetes; order S36-B12; family S36-B12; genus REEB460. Next base: position 57,776 of record JAGWXF010000015.1, read on the forward strand.
GGCCGCCCTCGAACTCCAGCAGCTCATTGGTCATCGCGGAGTGCAGCCCTTCGACGCGGGCGATGCCGTCGCCGGTCTCGATGACGCGACCCACCTCCTCGCGGGCGGTCGTCGGCGAGTACGCCGCGACGTTCCGCTCGATCGCATCCCGGATCTCCTCCGGCCGGATCGTCAGCTCCGTCATTGCGGTCCTGCTCTCTTTCTCGGCCCGCCCAGCGGCGGGGTTCACGTGATGGTGGCGTTCGGGATGACTATGAGCCGAGGATGACCCGGCGTGCTTGGTCGAGCCTGGCCGCGACGGTGCCGTCGATGACCTCGTCCCCGACCTTGACGTAGACCCCGCCCAGGACGGCCGGGTCGACTGCGATGTTCAGCCGCACGGTGCGGCCCTTGAGGCTGGAGAGCGCATCAGCCAGACGGCGCTCCTGCTGGGCATCCAGGGCAGCAGCCACTCGGACCTCGGCGACGACGCGACTGCGCTGCGCTGCTGCCAGGTCGCCCAGCTGGTCGACGACTGCATCGATGCGCTGGCCGTGCAGGTGCCCGACCGCATGCTCCAGCACCTGCCGGGTCGCCTGCGTTGACCGGCCGGCGAGCAGGTCCCGCACGATCGCCGCCTTGACCGAGGCCGCCTGGGACGGATCGGTGAGCGCCATCTGCAGCTGCGGCGACTGATCCAGCGCTCGGCCGAAGCGGAAGATCTCCTCCTCGGTCGCGTCCAGCGACCCGTCGGCCTCGGCGACCGTGAAGGCCGCCTGGGCGGCCAGTCGCTCGATCGCCATCACCAGGTCGTCATCTGACGACCAGCGCTCGCCGACCACCCCGATGAGCACCTCGACTGCCAGTGCGCTGATGCGCTGCCCGAGGACATCGCGCAGGAGCGCCTCGCGCACCTGCGGCGACTGGCCTGCGTCAGCCAGGGCATTGCGCAGCTGCATCTGCGTGCCGAGCAGGTCGGCCACGGCGTACAGCTCATCGGCAAGGGTCGGGAACCCGGCCTGCTGACGCCTGCCGTCGAGCGCCTGTGACTGACGGGCGATGGAATCCCGGCTCGCACCGAGCATCAGCGCGCTGCCTGCCGCTCGAGGTCGGTGAGGAAGTCATCGACCGTCTGGCGCACCCGCGCATCGTCGGTGAGCGAGGTGCCGACCACCTTGCCGGCAAGCGTCACCGCGAGCTCGCCGACCTGGCGGGTCAGCTGCGCCGTCGCCTGCGCCCGGTCGGCAGCCAGTTGCTGCTCAGCCGACGAGGTCACCTGCTGGGCGGCCGCGCGCGCCTCGCTTCGGGCCTCCTCGATGATGGCGGTGCGATCGGCCTGTGCCTGGGTGCGGATGCTGGCGGCCTCCTCCCGGGCCTGGGCCAGCTGGGCGCGGTACTCCTCGAGCACCCGCTGGGCCTCTGCCTGGGCCTCCTCCGCGCGCTTGATACCACCCTCGATCGCATCCGCACGGGCATCAAGGGTCTTCTTGATGTTCGGCAGGGCGAGCTTGGCCAGCGCACCGAAGACGATGACGAAGGCGATGATGCCGATGATCAGCTCATCGATCGGCACCGCGAGCACCGAGGGCATCTCCTCGCCCCCCTCGCCGCCTGCGGCGACGACTGCGGCAGATACTGCGGCTAGCGCATTCATCACGATGATGCCTTCCTACGTCGATCCGGGTTGATCCGAGCGCTCATCCGAGGATGCGTGGCTCACGGACCGAAGACGAAGGGAACGACGAAGCCGATGAGGGCCAGTGCCTCGGCGAGTGCGAAGCCGAGCAGCATGTTCTGGCGGATGATGCCGTAGGCCTCAGGCTGGCGGGCGATGGCCTGGACGCCCTGGCCGAAGATGATGCCGATGCCGATGCCTGGGCCGATGGCGGCCAGGCCGTAGCCCAGCGAGCCGATGGAGCCAGTGAGTTCCGCGAGGAGCGACATGTCGTTTCCTTTACTTATCCGGGCCGGCGGTCGATCCGCCGGTCTGGGGGCTCTGGGGTGGCGTGGCCCGGACCTGGGCCGCGCCGGATATTGAGTTGTGGTGGTACCCGCCGATCAGTGCTCGGCGTGGAGCGCGCCGCTGATGTAGACCGCGGCGAGCAGGGTGAAGATGTAGGCCTGCAGGGCCTGGATGAGGACCTCGAATCCGGTGAGGGCGACCGTCACCGCGAAGGAGGCCACCGATCCCAGGATGCCGATCACGCTCGCGCTGATCAGGTAGAAGGTGGCCACGCTGAAGGACGCGATCAGCAGGTGGCCGGCGAACATGTTCGCGAACAGACGCACCGAGTGGGTGAAGGGGCGCACAATGATGTTCGAGATGAACTCGATCGGGGCCAGCAGGACGTACATCGCCTTCGGCACGCCAGGCGGGAACATCATGTTCTTGAAGAACGGGATGAACCCCTGCCGATACACCCCCAGCGGCACCCAGGTGAGGTAGACGATGAGCGCGAAGGCGACCGGGATCGCGAAGATTGAGGTCACCGGGATCTGCGCGCCCGGGACGATCCCCATGAAGTTCAGCATCCAGATCATGAAGAAGAACGTGAACAGGAAGGGGACGAATCGATCGCCCTCCTTGCCCATGGCCTCGCGGGCGATGCCGTCGCGGATGAACAGGTAGCCCATCTCGCCGACGTTCTGCGCCCCCCTCGGCACGAGCTTGGGCCGGCGGAAGGCGTAGGTGAAGAAGCCGATGATGAGCACGCACGTCAGGGCCAGCAGCACCGTCACCTTGGACACCTCGAAGGCGACCGGGCCCACGTGGAAGCTCAGGAGCGCGTCGAACTGGAAGATCTCCGCTCCCGGGGCGGGGAACCCGCAGCCCGACATCAGATGGCAGTCCAGGCCACCGCTCGCGCGAATCACGCTCAACGCCTGCCTCCCATGCCCGATGCGCTCACTGCGCCCTCGCTTCCCGATGTGCCCGCGTCGCTGTCAGTGCGCTGCCCAGGGCTGGTGGTGCCGTCCCGATGCAGGCTCACCACGACCATGTAGGTCGACAGGGCGAGCCCGATGAGGGCACCGGCTGCCATGATCAATCCGGCGTGGCCGATCCAGCGTGAGACAAGCCAGCCCAGACCGGTGTAGAGCACGAGCCCTGCAGTGATCCGGCTGACGATCGTCCAGGCAGAATCAGCCATTCCCTTCGTTGCATCAGGCAGGACCGGCCGCTTCGCAGCATGTAGCGAGCCGGAACGGTACCACCCGGGCGGTCGGCTGAACGGCGCGGGGGCGGTCATGCGGAGCCCGTCGGATCGACGTAGAGCACCTTCGTCCGCGCGAAGACCCACACCTCGGCGACCGTCCAGGCGATGGTGCAGGCCACCACGGTGGCCGCGAATACCTTCGTGTCGAACAGGGTGGTCTCGGCGAACAGGATGATGAAGACGAACAGCACGCCGATCTTCACCAGGTAGATCATCAGGGCGACGGTCATGGCCATCTGCGGGTTGCTGCGCAGGACGCTGCCCAGGATCACCTGGCCGGCCGAGAAGAACACCAGGACCAGGACCGTGGCGACCACCGCGCCAGTGGCCCCGCCGCCGCCGCGCAGGACGGCCCCCAGGATCGTGGCGATCACGCCGACGATCGCAGCCGAAACACCTGCTCGCCGGAGGACGAGTCCGTCGATCGACGATGCGTCAGCGAGCACAATCGGACGCTATCGCAACCTGGCACCTGCGCCCAATCGGGTGCCGATGCGGTTGCTCACCTCCCGCGCGCGGCTATCCGTCGGTACCCGTCCGCAGTGGTCGCACGGCCGCGAGCTTGGGCCGAGCAGGCCGACGCACCGCTACCAGGATCAGCGCAAGGCCGATGACGAATCCCCCGATGGCGATGGGCAGCGGGAAGAACGCCAGGGCCACCGCACTGCCGGCCACCAGGCCCGTCCAGGCGTACATCAGCAGCACCGCTCGCGACTGCGAGTGGCCCATCTCCAGCAGCCGGTGATGCAGATGCTCCTTGTCGGGGGCGAACGGATTGCGACCGGCCCGGGTGCGCCGGATGACCGCCCCGAACAGGTCGATGAGGGGGATCGCCATCACGGCCACCGGGAGCAGGATCGGCAGCACGGCCGGCAGCAGGGTCGGCCCGGCGACCGCGCTGGGGTCGATCTGGCCGGAGAGCGTGATGGTGGCGGCCGCCAGCAGCAGGCCCAGCATCATCGAGCCGGTATCGCCCATGAAGATCCGGGCGCGGTAGGCGTTGTGGGGCAGGAATCCCAGGCACATCCCGACGAGCAGGACCGACACCAGGGTGGCCAGGGTGGCTCGCTCGACGCCGAGCTCGACGGACAGCAGGTACGAGTAGGCGAAGAATCCGCCTGCGGCGACGGCCACGATCCCGGCTGCCAGGCCGTCGAGGCCATCGACGAAGTTGATGGCGTTGATGCTCACCAGGACGATCAGGACGGTGAACAGCACGCTGGTGAGCGGATCCAGCACGAAGGTGCCGCCGATGGGGAGCCAGATCACCGCGATGCCCTGGAATGCCATCAGCCCGGCCGCCAGGACCTGGCCGGCGAGCTTGACCGGGGCATCCAGGCCCCACTTGTCGTCGGCGATGCCGAGGATGACGATCACGAAGACGCCGGACAGCAGGGCCAGCGGCGCGCCGCCGCTCTGGAACACCGCCCCCATCATCGGCAGCTTGCTGGCAAGCAGCAGGCCTGCCAGCAGGCCGAACAGCATGGCGAGCCCGCCCAGTCGCGGGGTCGCCCGGTCGTGCACGTCCCGGTCGCGCACCTCGGCGATGACCCCCAGCCTGCGTGCCAGCCGCTCGACCAGCGGCGTGGTCAGGTACGTGACCGCCGCGGCAGCCAGCAGGCAGAGGAGGTATTCGCGCACGCGCGGTCAGCTCCTCGGGTAGGCCGGATGCTTCGTCACCAGATCGGACACCTCGGCTGCGATGTCCGTGCAGGCGCTGCCGTCAGTATCGCGGACGGCAGCGCCGATCAGGGCGCCGATCACCCGCATGTCGCCCGACGACATGCCCTGCGTGGTCACCGCCGGGGTCCCGACCCGGATGCCCGAGGCGACCGCCGGCGGCTGGGGGTCGTACGGAATGGCGTTCTTGTTCAGGGTGATCCGGGCCGCATCGCAGCGCTGCTCGGCCTGCGCCCCGGTGACGCCGAGCGCCTGCAGGTCGATCAGCGCCAGGTGCGTATCGGTGCCGCCGCTGACCGGCCGCATCCCCTCCTCTGCCAGGCTCGCCGCCAGTGCCCGGGCATTGTCGATGACCTGGCGGGCGTAGGCCTGGTAGGCAGGCGATGCCGCCTCCTTCAGGGCCACCGCCTTGGCAGCCACCGCATGCATCAGCGGCCCCCCCTGCATCATCGGGAAGACGGCCTTGTCGACCTTGGCCGCATGCTCGGCCCTGCACAGGATCATCCCGCCGCGCGGGCCCCGCAGGACCTTGTGCGTGGTGAACGTCACGACGTCCGCGTAGGGAACCGGGCTGGGGATCGCCTTGCCGGCGACCAGGCCGATGAAGTGCGCGGCATCGACCATGAGGATCGCTCCGACCTCGTCAGCGATCGCGCGGAAGGCGGCGAAGTCGATCAGCCGGGGGTAGGCCGTCGCCCCGCAGATGATCATCTTCGGCCGGTGGGCGATCGCCTGGGATCGCACCTCGTCGTAGTCGATGAGCTCGGTGTCCTGGCGAACCCCGTAGGAGACCACGTTGAACCACTTGCCGGAGAAGTTCACCTTGGAGCCGTGGGTCAGGTGCCCGCCATGGGGCAGGCTCATGGCCAGCACCGTGTCGCCCGGCATCACGAAGGCACCGTAGGCAGCGATATTCGCGCTGGCACCGCTGTGCGGCTGCAGGTTGGCGTGCTCCGCGCCGAACAGCTCCTTGGCCCGCGCGACGCCGATCTCCTCGGCGATGTCGACCTCCGCGCAGCCGCCGTAGTAGCGGCGGCCCGGGTAGCCCTCGGCGTACTTGTTGCTCAGGGTCGAGCCCAGGGCCGCGAGCACTGCCGGCGAGGTGAAGTTCTCGCTCGCGATCAGCTGCAGCCCGCTTCGCAGGCGATCCAGCTCGGCCAGGATCACCCCCGCGATCTGCGGATCCGTCGCCTGCAGGGCTCCGAAGTCGGGCCCCCAGAATGGCGTACTGCTCATCACACTCCTGCCTTGGCGTGCCCGGCTGCGGCCGGGATCACGGCTGATCGCGCGGCTGATCGGGCGGCTGATCGGGCCCTGTACGCCGGGGCGATCCGTCCTGGCGCTGGGCCATCGTACGCACCGCGGCCGGGCGCGGGCCTAGTCCGACACCGCCTCCGGGCACACCTGGCGGATCTCCTCCAGGGTGACCGAGCCCGGCCGGCGCACCACGGGAACCGGGCCGGTGACGTCGACCACGGTGCTCGGCTCGGCCCAGGGGTCGCTCGGCCCGGCGTCCAGGCAGACCGTGAAGGCCTCCCCCAGCTGGGCAACCGCATCGGCGACGGTCATCGGGCTGGGCAGCCCGGCGGCATTGGCCGAGGTCGCGATGAGCGGCCCGGTGCGGCCGAGGAGCTCCAGAGCCACCGGGTGCAGGGGCATGCGGACGAGGACCGGATGCCCATCCGGCTGGTCCCACACCAGGGTCGGCTGCGGATTGAGCATCAGTGCCAGCAGCCCCGGCCAGAAGGCGGCCATGAGGTCGCGCGCGGCCTGCGGGATCGACATGGCCAGGCCCATGACCGTCGAGGCCCCCGGCACCAGGATCGGCAGGGGCATGCCCGCCACCTGCCCCTTGACCTGCCGCACGTGCTGCGCACCGCGCAGCGAGAATGCGTCGGTCACCAGCGCATAGGACGTCTCGACCGGCATCAGCACCAGGTCGCCTCGACGTGCCGCCGTCGCGGCGGCCTGCAGGCCACGCTCCCGGGTCTGTGCGTCCTGGCAGTCGGCGATCAGCATCAGCGCACGCCACTGCCAGGGGCCCCGGCGTCGGGTGTCCCCGCGGCCGAGGCCTTGCGGGCCATGGTGAACCGCGGCCGGCCGTTGAGGTCGATGCGGTCCTGGATCGAGGTCCAGGCGCGCTCCCCGACCCGCAGCCCGGTGGCAGCGGCGAGCTCCTCGTCGGCATCCTGCGCCTTCAGCAGGCCGGGAACCCCTCGCTCACCGGCATCGCTGCCCTGGACGTCAGCATGCTCGATGACCAGCAGGCCGCCCGGACGCAGCAGGATCAGTGCGGTGCGCGCGATGCCGCGCACGAGGTCGAGTCCGTCCGGACCGCCGAACAGCGCCAGCGGGGGCTCATGGTCGCGGACTTCCGGCTCCCTGGGGACCATCGCATCCGGGACGTACGGCGGATTGGACGCCACCACCGATACCCGCCCGGCCAGGCCCGCCAGTGGCCCGCCGGCGTCGGCTGCGGTTCGCACATCGGCCGGGACGATGGTGACGCTCGAGCCGGCAGCGTCGACCGCGGCCTGCTGAGCCTGGGCATTGCGGACGGTCCAGGGCAGGGCCTGGTCGGAGAGCTCGACGGCGTACGCCTGGACTCCCTCGGCCTCCGTCGCCAGCGACAGGGCGATGGCGCCGCTCCCCGCGCACAGGTCGACCGCGATGCGCTCCGGGGCTGGCACCTGCCGGATCTCGCGCAGCGCCGCCTCGACCACCAGCTCGGTCTCCGGCCGGGGGATGAACACCCCCGGCCCGACCTGCAGGTCCATCCGTCGGAACCCGGCGGAGCCGAGCAGGTACTGCAGCGGCATGCGGGCAAGCCGACGGGATACCAGGTGCTCGATGCGCACCCGCTGATCGTCCGAGACCGGATCGTGCAGGAAGAGCCGGCTGCGCGTGGTCTGCAGCACATGGGCGACGATCGAGGACGAGTCCACGCTCGGCGACGGCACGCCGACTGCCGCCATCCGACGCTCCGCGTCGACGAGCACGTCGCGGACGGTTGCCCGGCCGCCGGCCGTCGTCTCGGTGCTCAGGTCGCCCAGTGGCCGACCGGTCATGACGCCTCGCGCGGGTCGCCTGCTGCCAGCCGCGCGGCGTGGTCAGCCTCGACACAGGCACCGATGACGGCATCGAGATCGCCGTCGAGCACCTGGTCGAGGTTGTAGGCCTTGAAGCCGACGCGGTGGTCGCTGATGCGATTCTCCGGGAAGTTGTACGTCCGGATCCGCTCGCTGCGGTCGACCGTGCGCACCTGCGACCGGCGGGCATCGGAGGCGGCACTGGCAGCGGCCTCCTCGGCCAGTGCGAGCAGTCGCGCCCGCAGGATGCGCATGGCCTGCTCCTTGTTCTGCAGCTGGCTCTTCTCGTTCTGGCAGGACACCACGACCCCGGACGGCAGGTGGGTGATCCGCACGGCGCTGTCGGTCGTGTTCACGCTCTGACCGCCGGGCCCGGAGGAGCGGTAGACATCGATCCGCAGGTCATTGGGGTCGACGACCACGTCGACCTCCTCTGCCTCCGGTAGGACGAGCACGCCGGCCGCCGACGTGTGGATACGCCCCTGGGACTCCGTGACGGGCACTCGCTGGACCCGGTGCACGCCGCCCTCGAACTTCAGCAGCGCATAGGGAGCCTGCCCTGGCTCAGGGACCCCGCGCGCCTTCACCGCCAGGGCGACATCCTTGTACCCGCCGAGGTCGGACTCGACCGCTTCGAGGACCTGTGCCGACCAGCCGCGACGTTCGGCGTACCGCACGTACATGCGCAGCAGGTCGCCGGCGAACAGGGCTGACTCCTCGCCCCCCTCCCCTGCCTTGACCTCCACGATGACGTCCTTGTCGTCGAGCGGATCCCGCGGCAGGAGCAGCTCGGTCAGCCGGTCCGAAGCCGTCCGCTCCCGATCCCGCAGTGCTGGGATCTCGGCAGCGAAGGACTCATCGTCCGATGCCAGCTCCTGTGCCGCCACGAGGTCCTCGCTCGCAGACTTCCACTCGCGGTAGGCGGCCACCACTGGCCGCAGCTGCGCATGGCGGCGGCCGAGCATGCGGGCCCGCACCTGGTCAGCATGGACGCTCGGGTCGGCAAGCTGCTGCTCGAGCTGCTCGACCTCGGCCATCAGCTCCACGCAGGACTCGAACACCGGTGACCTCCTTCGCAAGCCCGGTCGCGTGCCGCACCAGCCGCCACCAGGTGATGAACCCGGGTGATGAATCCGGGTGATGAACCCGGGCAGCCCGGCATGGCTCGCGCATGCCCGCAGTCATGAACGAAAGAGCCCGGGCGCCGGTCGGGGATCGGCCGCGCGACGGGGGAGACACGCGGCCGATCCCGGGCCGGCGCCCGGGCGGCAAAGCCTACTTTGCGTCAGTCTTGCTTCCGTAGCGGGTTTGGAACTTCGCGACCCGGCCACCGGTATCGAGGATCTTCTGCTTGCCAGTGTAGAACGGATGACACTGCGAGCATACATCGGCATGGATCACGCCGTTCTTCGCGGTGCTCCGCGTGGTGAACGTGCTCCCGCACGTGCACGATACGGTCGTCTCCACGTAGGTGGGATGGATCTCCGGCTTCACGCTGCTCTCCTCGACGGGCCCGGGTCGGCATTGCGGATGCCAGCCGTGAACCGGACTCGCAGAGTATGCCACGGGGTGGGCGAAACCTGAAATCAGGGTGCCGGCCACGACCTGCCCCGCTGGACTAGACGGTATGACCTGACGGGCTGAGGCCTCACCCGCGAATGTACGTGGGTTGCCAGTGGATGGACCTCTGGTAGAGCCACAGTCGTGGGGAGGCCTCAGTGATTTCCGAGCGTACTTTCGTTGGGCTGGACGTGCACGCGCGATCGGTCGTGGCGTGCAGCATCGACGCCATCACGGGTGAGACGGCCAAGGCGCGCCTGACGCCCGAGCATGAGGACATCTGGCGGTGGCTGCAGGTCCTCGATGGCCCGGTCGCGGTCGCGTACGAAGCTGGGCCGACGGGGTTCGGCCTGGCGCGGTTCCTGACCGGGCGCGGGATCCGGTGCGAGGTCGCGGCGCCGAGCAAGATCATTCGCGCGCCCGGGGATCGGGTGAAGACCGATGCGCGGGACGCGCTGTTACTCGCGCGGTTGCTGCTGCACGGTGACCTCGTCGCGGTGACGGTGCCGAGCGTGCAGGCTGAGGCCGCCCGTGATCTCGTGCGTGCTCGTGAGGACTGCCGTGGTGATCTGATGCGGGCCCGGCACCGGTTGAGCAAGCTGCTGCTGCGCCAGGGCCTGGTCTATTCCGGTGGACATGCGTGGACCGGCGCCCACGACGCGTGGCTGCGCCGGCAGCGTTTCGATGAGCCAGCCCGGCAGTTGGCGTTTGAGTCTGAATACGAAGCCGTGGCCAGCATCATGGCCCGACGTGACCGCCTCGATGCCCAGATCGAGGCGATGGCCGCCGACAGTGAGTTCACGCCCGTCGTCCACCGCCTGGGCTGCCTACGAGGGATCTCCACGCTGACAGCGTTCGGCCTGGCCGTTGAGATCGGTGACTGGCACCGGTTCACCGGATCCACGATCGGGGCGTTCGTCGGCCTGACCCCGACCGAGTCATCCTCGGGTGCCTCACGGTCGCTGGGGTCGATCACCAAGACCGGCAACGGCCACGCCCGCAGGCTCCTGGTCGAGGCTGCCTGGCACCACCGGCGACCGAATCGGCCAGGCAAAGTGATGATCCAACGATGGGACAACGCGCCGATGCATGCCCGCCTGCGCGGGCAGCAAGGCAACGCCCGTCTGCATGCCCGCTGGAAGCGGTTCGACGAACGCGGCAAGCGACCAGTCATCGCGAATGTCGCCATCGCACGCGAGCTGGCCGGCTGGTGCTGGTCCCTGGCCGTCATGGAATAGCACCCGCATGACGTTCGTCTCGGTGCATGGCAACGGCCCGCAGCGCGAGGAGTGATCCGCGATACGACTATGAGCAGCCCACAGCGGCCACGCTCGATCTCTAGACCAGCGAGACACTCCAGCCGAACAGTCCGTCATGCGGTAACCAACCCGCGCATATCAGTCTGACCGCGCGTCGCCAACACGCTGGCCACCACCATCACCGAGACGACACGAACGAGGCGGCCCCTCCAACCAGGACGGGGCCGCCTCGCCATGCCACTTGACAAACGGAACTACATATCAGTCGTC
>JAGWXF010000016.1 GCA_018970025.1 Actinomycetales bacterium
TTCCTCGTCGGATCATGGGACGAGCACCGAACGCAGCATGAGGTACGGTTCGTGGCCTCCGATCGGGAGGCGGAGGATCGGGTGACCGCCCTGTCCGAGCCGGCGCCGACGACGAGGCACCTGTTCGCGGTCGACGTCCCCCGGCACTTCCGATAGTCAGGCAGGCATGTGACAGCGATCATCTTCGGCCTGCTGACGGCAGCGCTGTTCGCCACCAGCACGCTGAGCACCTCGCGTGCGATCCGGATCATCCCGGCCCAGTCGATCGTCGGGTCATCGATGCTCATCGGGCTGGTCCTCACGATCCCGTTCGCGATCGCGGACGGGATCCCGGATGGCCTGCGGGGCGGCACGATCGTGTGGTTCCTCGTCTCGGGCCTGGGCAATGTGGGCGGCCTGCTGCTGGTCAACGCCGCCCTGAAGGTCGGCAAGGTCGGCATCGTCGCCCCGATCGTGGCAACCGAGGGGGCCATCTCCGCGGTCTTCGCGGCCGCCCTCGGCGAGTCGGTCATGCCGATCGCCGCCTTCGTGCTCCTGCTCATCGTCGCTGGCGTGGTGCTCTCGGCCGTCGCCCCGGATCCAGAGCCGCTCGAGCACGAGCGCCCCTTGCGTGCGGTGCTGCTTGCCACGGCAGCCGCAGCCGCCTTCGGCGTCAGCCTGTTCGCCACCGGCTACCTGAGCGACGACCTGCCGACGTCCTGGCTGCTCCTGCCGGCCCGGATCATCGGGGTGCTGGTGCTGGCCATACCGCTGCTCGTCCTCGGCCGACTGCGGATGACCCGACGGGCGCTGCCCTTCGTGATCGTCATCGGGTTCGCGGAGGTGATCGGCTTCTCGGCGTTCACGATCGGCGCGCGCGACAGCGTCGCGATCGCCTCGGTGCTCGCCTCGCAGTTCGCGAGCATCGGGGCGGTGGGCGCCTACCTGCTGTTCAAGGAACGCCTCGGCAGGCTGCAGGTCCTCGGTGTGGTGATGCTCGTCGTCGGGGTCGCGACCCTGACGATCCTGCGCTCCGGCTGATCAGGCTGACCGGCCGGGCGTGGGCCCTCAGGTGAGGATGACGGTCTGCCGCTGCGCCCGCAGTGACATCACCAGGGCCACGATCCAGCCGATGATGGTCCAGCCCAGCAGCAGGTTGATCCAGAAGACGAGCCAGTGCGGCACGTCGCGAACTGCAGCGATGGCCCACGGCAGCATGTAGCCGGCCGACAGGATCGCCACGACAACGGCCACCACCTTGGTGATCGTCCAGGACTTGGCCTCGGGCTCGATGATCGCGTTCGTCATGGGGGCATCGTACGGTTCGCGCCTAGTCGACGATGACCCTGTGCTCCCCCTGGGCGATCCACTCCTGCACCGCCCGGCGGGACATGCCTCGCTGGCCGCAGTCGCACCACGCCGGCAGCCAGTCGTCGTCCTCGGTGCCGGGGGCCTGGAGCAGGTCGAACCAGCGACGGGCGTGGTGGGCGTGGTGCGGGGTGTCAGGGAGGTCTCGATCACCGTGGCTGCGGGCGCGGATGCTGGAGGCGTAGACCAGGCCGATATCGGTGTCGTACACGGTGGCGAGGTGGTGGCTTGCCGCGCACATGACCCGGAGCTGGGCCGCCTGGCTGCCGCCTGAGGCAAGCCGTTCCCAGGCCTGCTGGGCCTTCGAGCTGCGCTCTGATCGATCGAGGATCTCAGGGACTGGCACACCAGCACGCTAGGCGAGGAGTCGGGGGCGGCGGGCCCGGGGAGCAACGCGGTAGCCGCAATGCTCGGTCAGCAGCGAGTGCCCCGATGCCTGCCGGAGGCAGGCGAGCGGCGGGGGAGCGGCCTGGCCTGGACCCCTGGCTGCCGCTCCACCCGCCGCCGCGCGCACGATCAGCGATGGTGGCGGCCGCCCAATCCCCCGCGTCGTGCGGCCTCAACGTCGATCCGCCCCCGGATCGCTCTCGCTGTGTCGTGCGGCACGATCATGGGAGCAGGGTCTGACATTCGGGCGCCTGACACGTTGGCTATGTGCAGGTCAGGCTGCCGGAGCACAGCAGGCTCGAGCCCAGGAATCCGGCGCCCGCCAGGGCGACGCCGGCCAGGGGCAGGAGGTAGGCGCTGCCGCGGAGGACTCGCGCGATGCCCGAGCGCCTGCGCCGGGTCAGTGCCCAGGCCAGCCATCCGGTCAGGATGGCAACCAGGCAGAGCGCGACGGTGGCCCAGACGCCCAGGAAGAGCAGCCACGTCCATACGGAGATGGCATCCGGGCCTGGGTCGAACAGGAAGATGGTGAAGGGGGCCACCACGCCAGCGACGGCCCCCAGGAGCAGCCAGGTCACCGTCATCACGATCGGCAGTGCCGGCCCAACCGCTCGGGCGGGCGTCGGGGCGATCGCAGGATGTGCGGGGCCGCTGGCTGGGACGTGACCGGATGCCAGCCCCTGACTCGGCCAGGTCGGCTGGCTCGGCCAGGTCGGCTGGGCGGGCGACATGGGCCCTGGCTGGCCGGGATCTGCGCGGGGATCAGTCACGCTGGCATGGTAGGCGCACCGCCCGCATTCGACTGGCGCAGGTGCCCGGTGATCTCAGCAGGCGCATCCAGGGACTTGGCGATGGGGATGCCCAGGTCGTGCATCTGCCGAGCCGAGACGAGCACCCTGCTGTCGAGTGAGCCGATGAGGCCGTTGTAGCTCTCGACGGCTCGCTCCAGGCCCTTGCGCATATGGTCGACGTGCTCGGTCAGCACGCCGAGGCGCGCCAGGAGCTCGGCGCCGACCTGCTGGATCAGCTCGGCATTGCGGGCCAGGTCATTGCGCTGGTAGCCGAAGGCGATCGTGCGCAGCATGGCGAGCATCGACGTCGGCGTCGCGATCACCACATTGGACTGGAACGACTTCTCCAGCAGCAGCCCGTCGGAGGACAGGGCCTCCTGGAGCAACGACTCCAGTGGCATGAACATGATCACGAAGTCCGGGCTCCTGGCCGAGTCGGCGTAGCGCTTGCCGGCGAGCTCCTTGGCCCTGGCGAGGACATCGGCCGCGTGCTTGCGCATCAGGTCAGCGGACTCCGGGCCGTCAGCCCTGCCGATGGCCTCCCAGTAGGCGTCGAAGGGGAACTTGGCATCGATCAGGATCTCGGCACCGCCCGGCATCAGCACGACGATGTCCGGACGCGACATGCCGGCCTCGGCACTGCGGGTGTCCTGCCGGCGGAAGTGCACCCCCTCGACCAGGCCGGAGTGCTCCAGCAGGCGCTCCAGCTGCATCTCGCCCCATTGGCCGCGGGTCTTGCCGCTCGACATGGCGATGACCAGCTGCTTGGTGGCGGCCTCCAGGGTCGCGACATTCCCCTGGACGGCGGTGAGCCGCTCACGGAGCTCGGCATCGGTGCGGGCACGGTCCTTGTCGGACTGCATCGACTGCTGGCGCAGCGACTCCAGGGCGGTGCGGACCGGCTCGAGCCGGTCATCCAGGGACTGCGTAGCCTGCTGATCGAGCCGCAGCTGGTCGCGGTCGCGCTGCAGGGCGCTGACCTCTCCCCTCGCGGCATCGAGCTCGGCACGCCAGGTGGCCTCCCGCTCGCGGGCCGAGCGGCGCGCGGACTGACGGCCGCCCAGCCAGCCGACGACCAGGCCGAGGATGAGGAGCACGGCTCCGACGATGATCGAGACAGCATCCATAGGGCGCTCCGACGCAAAGTGGAAAGGGAGGTCCATCATCGCGCAGTGGCCTGACAGTACCGGGCCTATCGCCGCAATGGCGTCCGCATCGGTCATCCCTACCGGTTTCGTTCGGATTCAAATGAAATTTCCGATTTCCCTCTGAAATCGGGGAAATGCCCTAGCCTGTGGCTCCGCGGTGCGCAGGTGCACCGCCGACGAACTGGAGGAAGCGTGAGAACTCTTCACCGCACGGGGGTCGTACTCGGGGGGATCATCGGCCTGGTGGCGTCATCGGCCCTTGCCGTATCGGCTGCCGGGCCGGCCGCGGCCGCCGACACCGACGTCAAGATCGGCACGGTCGCGATCAACGCCATGGGCCAGATTCCCTGGGGCGTGTCGTCAGGGATCTTCAAGAAGAACGGCATCAACGTCACCGAGGTGCGCATCTTCCCGGCGCCGCCGCCCACCCTTGCGGCGCTGGCCGCTGGCGCCGTGCAGATCGGCTATGCGCCGTCCATCGCCGTCATCAATGCCTACGCCAACAGCGGCATGGCGCTGAAGATCCTGGCCCCCGCGGACGGGTACCGCCGCAGCGAGCTGTCCTCCGCGAAGAAGGATCCCGCGCTGGCAGCCAAGCTGGACGACACGGGCGTGTGCATCAGCCCGACGAGCGGCATCACCTCCTGGAAGGACCTGTCCGGCAAGACGGTTGCCGTCCCGGCCCGCAAGACCCAGGGAGAGGTGACCATCGCCCAGGCAGTGGTGAAGGACGGCGGGAACCCCGGCTCGATCAACTGGGTCGTGCTGCCCTTCCCGACCATGATCGACGCGGTCAAGTCCGGCAAGGTCAACGCCGCCTTCACGGTGGAGCCGTTCACCTCCCTGTGCACGAGCAATGGGCTGAAGAACCTCGGCTCGCCGGGCATCCAGTTCTTCGACATCGAGAACGCCATCGGCCTGTGGGTCACCACGGCTGACTGGGCAGCGCAGAATCCGCAGGCCGTGCTGGGCTTCCAGAAGTCGATCAAGGAGATCCAGACGTTCGGGAACACCAAGGCCGGCTGGGACAAGCTGCTGCAGTCAGCCAACCCGACCTACACCGAGGTCGACCTGGAGACCGCGCGAAAGGCCAACCCCTCGTACTTCCCGCCCACGGTGGTGAAGTCCGACCTGCGGGGCCCGGCTGACAAGATGCTCGCTCTGGGGTACCTGACCAAGCCGCTGGACATCAACGGCCTGCTGCTGAAGCAGTACCGGGGCTAGTCGGCACCAGGATCGAACAAGCGAAGGAGTCGCCTTGCCAGCAGTGATCCGCCGGATTCCGGCTGGTCTGGTCTCGGCGGTCGTCGCGCTGCTCGTGTGGCAGCTCGTCGGCACCGTCGGGCCACTGGCAGGCGACTCCTTCGCGACCGCCTCCGAGGCCATCGGCGCACTCGCGCTGCTGCTCGGCGACCCGCAGTTCTGGGGGGCCGTCCTGGAGACCCTGCAGATGGCCGTCCTCGGCTTCGTCATCTCGATGGCGATCGGGGTCCCGCTGGGCTTCCTGATCGGCCTGAGCCGATTCGCCTACCGATCCACGAAGTTCACCTTCGACTTCTTCAAGGTCATCCCACCCATCGTCCTCATCCCAATTGCCATCCTGGTCATCGGGCCGAGTATCGCCATGGGCGTGTGGCTGGTGGTGTTCGCGAATGTCTTCGCCGCTGCCATCCAGACCGCCTACGGCGTGCGTGATGCCGACCCCGTCCTCCTGGAGACGATGCGCTGCTACCGGATGGGCGTGCTCCAGCAGATCCGGTACGTCCGGCTGCCGAGCGCCTCCGTGCAGATCGCGATCAGCATGCGAATCGCGGCAGCGGCCAGCTTGATCGTCGCGGTCGTCGCCGGTCTCGTCGGCGGTGCCCCGGGCCTGGGTCACCTGCTCGCCCTCTACCAGTCGTCGGGCACGTCCGATCGCACCTATGCGGTCGTGCTGGCCCTGGGCATCCTCGGCCTGACGATCTCGCGGCTCATCGTGCGAGCCCAGCGGCGCGTCGTGTTCTGGAGCGGTCGATGAGACGGGCCTGGAACTGGCTGCTGGCCATCCTGATCGGCGGATGGCTGCCGGTGCTGCTCATTGCCTGGTGGTGGACCTCCAGCGCCGACTCCACCGATCCGTTCTTCCCGCCCCTGTCGCAGATCTGGGAGCAGTTCAAGCTCAACTGGATCTGGCAGTACTGGGGGGTGCATGTGATGCCGACCCTGGAGAACCTCGCGGCCGGCTTCATCCTGGCAGCGGCGATCGGCATCCTCCTCGGCGTCCTGGTCGGCTCGGCGCCCACGGCCGCGCGCTATATCGAGCCGCTGGTGGACTTCTTCAGGTCCATCCCCCCGATCGCGCTGGTGCCCGTCTTCATCCTGATCCTCGGACTGGACGCCAGCATGCGCATCGCGTCTATCGCGTTCGCGGCCTCCTTCCCGATCCTGCTCAGCACCATCGAGGGCGTCCGATCGACCAACGTCGTCCTGCTCGACACCGCTACCACCTTCCGGCTGACCCGGGCGCAGGTGCTGTGGCGAGTGCGCTACCCGAATGCACTGCCGACGGTATTCGCCGGGCTGCAGGTCGGCTTCCAGATCGCATTCATCGTCGCGATCGCCTCGGAGATCCTCGGCGCAGGATTCGGCATCGGGGCATTCACCCAGATGTCCACGGACTCGTTCATGATCCTGGACGCATGGACCGGCGTCCTCCTGCTGGGCATCCTGGGCTACCTGCTGAACATCCTGTTCGACATCGTGGAGCGGCTGTCGCTGCGCTGGTACGTCGGCCAGAAGAGGCTCGCCTGAGGGCGGGAAGGGATGACCGTGACGACAATCGCCATCGCCATCAGGGACGTGACGATGGAGTACCCATCGCCCGAAGGCGTCAAGCACGTCCTCGGCGGGGTGTCCTATGACGTCACCGAGGGCCACTACGTCTCGATCGTCGGGCCGTCCGGGGTGGGCAAGACGACCCTGCTGCGACTGCTCACCGGCCTGGCCCAGCCGACCGGAGGCGAGATCCTGGTCCAGGGGAATCGACTGTCCGGGGCCCCGGAGGGCCTGGCCGTGGTGCTGCAGGACTACACCAGGTCGCTCATGCCGTGGCTGACGGTCGAGAAGAACATCGCCCTGCCGCTGCGCAATGCCCGGCTCGACAATGCCCGGCTCAGCAAGGCGCAGGTGCGCGAGCGCATCGACGGGGCACTGGCCGAGGTCGGGCTGGAGGGCAATGCCAAGGCATATCCGTGGCAGCTCTCCGGGGGCATGCAGCAGCGGGTCAGCATCGCGCGTGCCCTGGCCGTGCGCCCGAGGATCCTGGTGATGGACGAGCCCTTCGCATCGGTCGATGCGCAGACCCGCTTCGACCTGGAGGATCTCGTGCTGAAGGTCCGGGCCGACTTCGGCATTACCACGATCATGGTGACCCATGACATCGACGAGGCCGTCTACCTCTCTGACGAGGTCGTCGTCCTGCACGGCCGGCCGGCTCAGGTAACCGATGTCGTGTCGGTTGAGCTGCCGTTCCCCAGATCGCAGGTCGAGACGCGCAATGATCACCGCTTCGCCGAGTTGCGAACGCGGATCTACGAGAAGGTGCGGGGGCTGAGCTAGGAGGGTTGGACGATGACTCGGCATGCCGAGATCGCAGGCGCGGGGATTGCCGGACTGGGCCTTGCCTGCCAGCTGGCCCAGGCGGGCTGGAGCGTGCGGGTGCACGAGCGTGCCTGGGAGGTACGCGAGTCCGGTGCCGGCATTGCCCTGGGCCAGAACGGCGTCGATGCGATGCGCACGATCGGCGCGTTCGAAGGGGCCATCGAAGGCGGCTGCCGAATCCGATCGTGGAACATCGTCGACCAGTGGGGCAGGACCCTGCAGGAGGAGTACCTGTCGACCGAGCTGTACTCCATCCCGCGCAGCTCGCTGCTGCGGGCACTGCACGAGCGCGCCGAGTCCCTCGGGGTCGATGTGCAGGTCGCATCCCGCGCCGTCGGGGCCCGACCCGGGGCGCTCGTGCTCGATGACGGCAGCCAGCTGCCTGCTGACCTCGTGGTGGGAGCGGATGGGGTGCGATCCAGCGTGCGCGCGTCGCTGCAGGACTACGGCTTGCGGGTACGCCGGGTCGACCTTCGGGTCGCCGGGCTGCGCGCCCGGATGCCGGCGGTGGCCTCCGACCCCACGGATGGCATGCGGGAGTGGCTCTCCGGACGCCGACGGGTAGGCCTGCTGCCGCTGGACGGCCGGGACGTTGCGATCTACATGTTCTGCCCTCCGCAGGACACGCAGGGCCGGCATGTCCCGCTCGACGTGGCGTCCTGGCTGCGCAGCTACCCGCACCTGCAGGGCGTATTCGAGCGGGTGCCGCCAGACAGCTCATGGGGAGAGGTGATCGAGACGCATTGCCAGCACTGGTCCGTCGGCAATGTGGCCCTGATCGGCGATGCGGCCTTCTCGATGGCGCCGAACCTCGGGCAGGGCGGATGCACGGCACTGCAGGCAGCCATCACATTGACCCAGTCGGTTGCCGACGCAGCGGATATTCCGGCGGCACTTCGCGCATGGGAGGCCAAGGAGCGGCCGCATGTCGACTACGTGCAGAAGTGGTCCGGCCGCTACAGCCGCCTGTGCTCCAAGACCCCCGGACCGGCGCTGCGAGTCCGCTCGATGCTGTTCAGCGCCTGGGGCCGCTCCGAGCGGCTGAACGATCGCTTCGCCGGGGTCGAGGCCAGGCTGCTGCAGGCCTGATGGGCCAGGTTCCGGCCCGGTGGGCGGCCACCCTCCTCGCCGATCCGGATCGGCCGGTCTTCGGAGTCGCCGGCAGTGCCAACTTCCGGTTCCTCGCCGGCTTCCGCGCGGGTGGCGGCCGCTATGTGCCTGCCCAGCATGAGGCCGGTGCGGTCGCGATGGCCGCGGGCTGGGCGGCCGCATCGGGTGGCGTAGGCGTGGCGAGTACGCACCAGGGCCCGGGCTTCACCAATGCCCTGACGGCCCTCATCGACGCCGATCGGGGCGGGGTGCCGGTGGTGCTGGTCAGCGGGCATGTCGATGATCGCGGCCACCATCAGCATGTCGACACGATCGCGGCCTGCGATGCCCTCGGGATCGCGATCCTGGCACCTGTCGATGTCGATGTCGATGTCGATGTCGATGTGGAGGGCGAGGGTGAGGGCGAGGGCCCGACGGCCCTTGCCGAAGCCCTGGCCTGGGCGCAGGCCGCGCAGCGATCCATCGTCCTCATTCCGCCGGCGCCCCCGTCATCGGGCCGGCCGAGCAGGGGCCTGCCCGTGCACGCGGTGAGCCCGCAGGCAACCGTGCCGCTCACCGAGGAACTGGTGCAGCGCATCGCCGAGTCGGAACGGGTAGGGATTGTCGCCGGACGAGGAGCACTGAGGTCCGGTGCGATCGGCGACCTGCGGCAGCTGGCGCAGCATCTCGATGCGGTGCTCGCCACGTCCGCGCCCGCACAGGGCGCGTTCTGGGAAGATGAACGCTGCGTCGGGATCATCGGCGGCTTCGCCAGCCCCGCTGCGACTGCAGCCATCCAGTCATGTGACGTCGTGCTCGCCTTCGGCGCCTCACTGGACGGATGGAGCACTGCCGGAGGCCGGGCCTTCAGCGCGTCTTGCCTCGTCGTTCGGATCGATCCGCGGGCGGTCGGCAATGGCGACGTCCGCGCTGATGCTGCCACCACTGCGCGGGCGATGCTGGCAGCCCTGCCGTCGCGTGCACCGAAGGCATGGGCCCGCGAGGCAGCAGCTGCGGCACGCCGGCCCCGGGCGTTCGCTCCGAGCGCGGGCCCACTCCTCGACCCGCGGACCCTGATGCGTCGACTCGACGAGATGCTGCCGGCGAATCGGCGCATCGTCTACGACTCCGGTCATTTCATCGCCGTGGCATCCATGCTGCTGACCTGTGTCGATGGCCCGCATGTGCTGTTCGGGCAGGACTTTCAAAGTGTCGGTCTCGGCCTGGCCCGGGCCATCGGCGCGGCCTCGACCGAGGACGATCGAGTGACCGTCTGCGTGATCGGCGATGGTGGCGCTGGCATGTCGATCCTGGAACTGGTGGCCGCGGTCGACCTGGGCCTGTCGCTCCTGGTGGTGGTCGTGAACGACGCTGCCTACGGCGCGGAGGTGCACGACTTCGCTCCCGTCGGCGTCCCGGTCTCGATTGCCCAGTTCCCGATCCGGGACTGGGCCGGGGTGGCCCGTGCCCTGGCCGCGCGAGCGGCAACCGTCCGCCAGATCGCCGACCTTGCCGCAGTGGAGGCGTGGCTTGTCGACCCGAGCGGGCCGCTCGTGCTCGACTGCCGGGTGGATCCTCAGGTCGATGCGACGTCCATCATGACGCAGGAGGGCATTGCCGAGTGGTCCCTGGCTGACTGATGCGAAGGCCCCATTGCGCGGTCGAGCCCGCGGCCATCACTGGGTCAGTGCCGCCACTCGCCTGACCACCTCATCGCAGAAGGATCGATGGGCGGCCCGGTCGTCGATGAAGATGGACGGCTTGATGCAGAAGGTGGTGAAGCCGAGCTCGACCTGGCGGGGGATCTCCTGCAGGGCCTGCGGCAGTGGCGCGCAGGCGTCGTCCGACGGGAACTCCACCCGCGTACCGCCGACCATCTCGAAGTCAGCCGTCGACCGCCCGGCCGCGCGCAGCAGCTCCCGAAGCCGGTCGATGTCGTCGGCATCGACGCGGCCGACCGGGTGGAAGCCCGAGCCGTAGGCGATCAGCCGCTCGACCACCTTGGGGTGCACGCGCTCGCCGCCGAACCACATGGCCGGCCCGGCGGGCGTCCAGGGCTTGGGCTCGAGGTAGACCTCGTCGAAGTCGAAGTGCTCGCCGTGGAAGCTGGCGGGCGAGGCCTGCCAGGCGGCCTTCATGACCTGCAGCTGCTCGTCGAGGATCCGGCCGCGCCGGGTGAAGTCGACCCCGATCGCGTCGTACTCGTCACGATGCCAGGAGACCGTGGGCTGGATGACCAGGCGGCCCTCGGAGAGCAGGTCGAGCGCTGCCAGGTCATGGGCGAGCACCAGGGGATGGCGCAGCGGCGCGATCAGTGCGATGGCGCCGATGCGGATGCGGCTGGTGGCCTGGGCGATGGCCGACAGCAGCACGATGTTCGAGGGCCAGGCCGTCAGCGGATCCTGATTGCCGGGCATGGCGTAGTCGCGGGGGTTGGCCATCCGGCCGGCGCTGCCGGCCGATGGCCCCAGCAGGACGTGGTCGCTGACCATGACCATGTCGAAGCCGGCATCCTCGGCCTCCTGTGCCATGCGCACGATGCCGCGCAGGTCGCGGGGGTCGGTCATGGTCCAGTTCTCGGTGAGCACGCTCACCAGTCGCGGCATTGGCATGGGACTCCTCGGGCTCGCGGGTGCCGGTCAGGACTGGGTCATGCGGACGGCGGCAACGAGTGCGGCGCAGCCCGCGAGGCTGGCCCCGGCGGCCACCACCGCAAGGGCGATCGGGCGCGCTGGGGTGATGCATGCGTCCATGGCAGCCCGTGCCTGGCGCGTCCGTCGGGCGCCGACATGACCGCAGGTGATCAGCAGGCCCAGGGCCACGGACGCATAGGCCACGGCCGCGATCGACCAGCCCTCGTCGACGAGGACATGCAGGGCGATCAGCGCCCAGGACCCGGCGAGCACGATGAGGGTGCGGATCCAGGCCATGCCCGTTCGCTCGGGCTGCAGGGCGGGGGCATCAGTGTGCGAGTTGTCAGTGACCAACGAGAACCGCCACCAGGGCCACCAGGGCCAGGATGCCCAGGCCGACGGCGAGGACGAGGCCCAGGGTGGTGGGAGGGACACCGCGGCCCTGGCGCATGGCCCGCTCGACCTGCAGCCAGCGAAGCCATGACGCGGTCGTGAGGATGCCCCCGAGGGCGATCAGGATGATCGCCGCGATCGACGACACCCCCTTGGTCTGGGTGGTCGACACGAAGGTGGCCACTGCGATCCCGAGGGCGATCAATGCCAGGCCGGAGCGCACCCAGGCCAGGAAGGTCCGCTCATTGGCCAGCGAGAAGCGCGGGTCCGGGTCCTGGCCGCCGGCGAGCAGCCGTTCGAGCCAGGAGGCATGCTCACGCGGCATCGAATGGCACCACCGAGTCATCGTCGACGCGGATCAGCTCGCGTGCCATGGCCCGGCTGGCTGCGAGCTCGAGGCGGTCATCGTGCCCGGCGAGGTTGGCCATCTCGTCCGGGTCGTGGCGCAGGTCGTACAGCTCGGTCATCTGCCGGTCCTGGACCTCGGTCAGCCGGGCAGCCTCGGTGATCACCGTCCGGATGCGGACCGGACCAGGCAGGCCATCGAGGCCGAAGGGCTGGTCCTCCTCGACGAGCACGGCATCGCGCCAGGCACCCGGAGTCCCTTCCATGATGGGTCGAAGGCTTCGACCCTGCGCCTGGGGCAGGGCAGCGGCGCCGGCGAGGTCGAGCAGGGTCGGGGCGATGTCGGCACTGGACGCAAGGGCCGCGTGCCGGCCCGTGCCCATGCCTGGGGCACGCAGGATCAGCGGGACGCGCAGCACCCCTCGATAGTGGCTGAAGTGCTTCAGCAGCAGGCCGTGGTCTCCGAAGAGGTCGCCGTGATCGCTGGTGAACAGGATCAGTGTGTCGTCCGCGTGGCCGCTGGCCTCCAGGCTGGCCAGCACCTGGCCGACGCAGTCGTCGATGAACTCGACGGCGCCGAGCTCGGCGGCCAGGGCGTGACGGAACTGCTCCTCGGTGGGGGCCCAGGTCATCGTGGGGTCCGGATCCGGGATCCCGCGTCGGGCCACGATCCGGCGGATGTGCTCGGGCGAGCCCGCATGGCTGTCGTGAAAGCTCGACGGCAGCGGCAGGCTCGCGGGATCGTGGCGATGCGCGTACTCCGCCGGCGGGGCGAATGGGTGATGCGGATCCGGGAAGGAGACCAGCAGCAGCCAGGGGTCGTCCTGCTCGGCGAATGCGCTCAGCCGCGCGATCGCCTCCTGGGCGACGTAGGTCGTCGGGTGCAGGGCGGCAGGGACGGCGCTCTCGTAGGCCTGGGTCGGCCATCCGGCATATGCATGGCGGGCGACCGCCGCGCCAGCCATCGTCATGGGGTCATGGCCGCGCTCCCGGGCCCAGCGCACGTAGTTGCCGGAGATGCGATCGCCGTGGCCGACGGTGAGCGCCACGTCATCGAAGCCGTAGTAGTCGTCCGGCAGCCGGATATCGGCCAGCGCGTGGCGGTCGTAGTCCTCCCAGGAGGTGAACTCGGCTCCGAACGGGCCGGTCACGGCACGCTCGTAGAGCGCCGGCAGCTGCTGCCTGATCTCGTCCAGCTGCCACTCCTCGAATGGCCAGCCCATGGGCTGGAAGTGCAGCTTGCCGACCGCGGACGTGCGCCAGCCCGCCGTGCGCAGGACGCGGGCGAAGGTCTGGGCGCCGGGATCCAGCGGGATGCCATTGGTCCGCAGCCCATGGGCCGAGGGCCAGCGACCGGTCATGATGGTGGCGCGGTTGGGCATGCAGACCGGGTTCGCCACGTAGGCACGATCGAAGACGTGGCCGCCCGCGGCGATCGCATCGATATGCGGAGTGCGCACCGGCAGCGCGGAGTCGAAGCCGAGGTGATCGGGGCGCAGCTGGTCGGCCATGAAGATCAGGATGCTCATGGCAGCTCCCCATGGACGACGGCCCCGTCGATGAGCACGGCCGATGGTCGCAGATCGGTCATGGTCCACGGGTCATCCCAGTCGGCTGTGCCGTCGAGGACGATGAGGTCTGCGGCCATGCCGGGCGCGATCTGGCCCCGCCAGCCGTCCTCATGGGACTGCCAGGCGGCGTTGCGTGACATCGTTGCGATGGCCTCCTGCGCGGTGATGCGCTCATCGTCGGCGTAGCCGGGGTCGTCCCGCAGTGACCGAGTCATGGCAGCGGCCATGATCACCTGCCAGGACGGGTCGGTGACCGGGGCATCGGATGCGCAGGCGACGTTCACGCCAGCATCGATGGCCGTGCGCAGCCGCTGCTTGCCGAGGTTGCGCTCCTCGCCGATGATGGCGCTGACGCGGCGGCCGACCGCCCAGCGGATGCTCGGGTTCGCGTTCAGGGTCATGCCTTCCGCCTGCATCGCCTGCATGTCCTCCCGGCGCATCAGGTCCCCGTGAATGACGTAGTGACGCAGGTGCGAGCCGGTGCCGGTCTTGCGAACGGCCTCGACGTAGGCGCTGATCGCCGCATCGCCGGTGCAATGGGCGCCTACCTGCCAGCCGCGTAGCGCGGCCGCGGCGACGATGGTCTCGAGCTCGGCGACCCGCTCGGCGTCGGTGCTTCCGGCCACCGTCAGGCAGCCGTGGGTGCAGTCGTCGTAGGGCTCGCTGATCCAGGCGGTGCGACTGCGCGGGATGCCATCGGCGAAGACCTTGACCTGGTCGATCGACAGGCGTCGCTCCCGACTCGCACGTCGGGGCGGGCCCCATGCGTCGAGGCCCTGGGCGACGGCATCGGCGGTCGTGCCACCGAGCCCGCCGAAGAGCAGCATCAGGTGGGTGCGAAGGCGCAACTGATGTGCGGCGTCGAGCTCCTGATAGGCCGCTAGGGCGTCCAGGGTGCCGGTGCCGTCCAGCAGGGTCGTCGCGCCGGGGCCCAGCCCCGGATCGGTCACCGCGATGATCCCGCGTGCCAGCAGCTCCGACTGGGCAGCCTCGATGGCCCTGCGGCGGTCTGCCCGGGTGATGTCGGGGACGGCGCCAGCGACCAGGCCGACGGCTGCCTCGAGGAGCAGCCCGGTGGGCATGCCTGCGTCGTCCCGGACGATCACGCCCCCGACCGGATCAGGGGTTGCCGGCCCGACCCCGGCGCGTGCCAGGGCCTGCGAGTTGCACAGGGCGGCATGGCCGGTGCTGTCGGCCAGCAGTGCCGGCCCGTGCGGAGTCGCAGGGTCGATGT
Organism: Actinomycetales bacterium; assembly: GCA_018970025.1. Classification (GTDB taxonomy): domain Bacteria; phylum Actinomycetota; class Actinomycetes; order S36-B12; family S36-B12; genus REEB460. The sequence goes on from JAGWXF010000016.1 coordinate 14,578, forward strand.
CGGCGGCGCGCAGGCGGCCGGCCTGCCCGGTGCCGTGGATCGTCGTGCTCTCCCAGCCGTGCCCGCGGTACCACCCGGTGGCCTCGGGGCTCGCCGCGACCAGGATCCCGCGCAGGGTCCCCGCGTCGGTTGCGGGCCGAAGGTCGACGGCAGTGAGCGCCCGGCCGTACGCGTAGGCATGCAGGTGCGAGTCGTCGATACCCGGCAGCACCCACCGGCCGTCGAGGTCGATGCGCGTGCCGGTCGGGGCATCGGTCATGTCGGTCACGGCCACGATGTCGCGGCCGTCGATCACGATGGCCGCCAGGCTCGGGTCAGGTCCGATGCGGGCGTTCGCCAGGACGAAGGTGGGGGGCATCGGGAGAACGGTATGCCACCGGCGGTGATCGTTCGGGTCAAAACGATTCACCCGTAGTCCCACCGATATGACAGGAATAGCCTCAACCGCCGGCTGCGACTGCCGGCCGACGCACGATCAGGCCGCCTGGCGGGTTACCGTGGTGCCGTGACCGAGCAGCAGCCCTTCGAGGTGGTGCGCGCCTACCCCGGATGGGAACTGCGGTACTACCCGGAGCACCTGGTGGCGCAGATTGCCGTGAGCGGGTCCTTCGAGCAGGCCGGCAGCATCGCCTTCGGCCCGCTGGTCGGCTACATCGGCGGCGCCAACCGAAGCCGCACGCGCATCTCCATGACGGCCCCCGTCGTGCAGGGGGAGCGCATCGCGATGACGGCACCGGTCGTCCAGCAGCCCGGGGAGGCTGGCGACTACATCGTCGCCTTCGTCCTGCCATCGAGCCTGACCGCCCAGACCGCGCCTGAGCCCACCGATCCCCGCGTGCAGGTCCGCGTGATGCCCGGCCGATACGCCGCAGCCACGAGGTACTCCGGCAGATGGTCCCAGTCGGCGTATCGGGAGCACTGCGACCAACTGCGTGCAGCGATCGCCGGCGCCGGGCTGCGTGCCGTCGGCGAGCCGCGGTTCGCCCGATTCGACCCGCCCTTCAAGCCGTGGTTCCTGCGCCGCAATGAGGTCGTCATCGAGGTGGAGGGCTCACCCGAGTAGCGTCACCGGTCATGTCCACCACGCCTGTGCGCGGCTCCGCGCTCATCGCCCTGTCCGTGGGTGCCACGGGGGTGGTCTTCGGCGATATCGGCACTAGTCCGCTCTATGCCCTGAAGGAGTCGGTGGCGCACGGGTCGGGCGCCGAGTCGGATCTGTTCGGCATCGTCTCGCTCATCTTCTGGGCCCTGATGGCCGTGGTCACGGTCAAGTACCTATTGCTGGTGATGCGAGCCGACAACCACGGGGAGGGCGGGATCCTGAGCCTGCTCGCCCTCCTGCCGCGACGGGTGCGGCAGGAGCCGCATCGCGGGGAGCGCTGGCTGTTCGGATTGATCCTGGTGGGGACGGCGCTGCTGTTCGGCGACGGAGTCCTCACCCCGGCGATCTCGGTGCTGTCCGCCACCGAGGGCCTGGAGCAGGTCCGCCCCGGGCTCGGGTCGTATGCCGTGCCGCTTGCGGTGGTGATCCTGGTGGCGCTGTTCGCATTCCAGTTTCGCGGAACGCACACCATCGGGCTCGTCTTCGGGCCGGTGATGGTGCTGTGGTTCGCCGTCATCGGCGGCCTGGGCCTGTGGCAGGCGCTGGGTGATCCGGGGGTCTTCGCGGCGCTCTCCCCGCACTATGCACTGGCGTTCATCGCGGGCAATGGCCTGACATCGCTGACCCTTGCGGGGTCGGTGATCCTGGCGATCACCGGCGCCGAGGCGCTGTATGCCGACATGGGCCACTTCGGAGCGCGTCCCATCCGAGTGTCCTGGGCCGTTCTCGTCGGGCCCGCCCTCGTGCTGTGCTACCTCGGGCAGGCTGCCGTCATTCGGGCGAATCCCGATAACGCGACCAGCCCCTTCTTCGCACTTGCGCCGCAGGGATGGGCACTGCCCCTGGTCTTCCTGGCCATCTTCGCCACCATCGTCGCCAGCCAGGCGCTCATCACCGGGGTCTTCTCGCTCGCCCGCCAGGGCATCCAGCTCGGGCTCCTGCCGCGCATGAGCGTGCGCCACACCCATGCCGAGCATGAGGGCCAGGTGTACGTCCCGACCGTCAACCTCATCGTCGGGCTGCTGTGCATCGCATGCGTCCTGGCCTTTCGCACCTCGTCGGCGCTCGCGCACGCGTACGTGCTCGCGATCGCCGGGACGATGTTCATCACCACGATCGCCTTCCATGCCGTCACCACGATGGTCTGGCACTGGCCGGCCTATCGCCGATGGCCGATCACGGTGGGGTTCCTCGTCATCGACACCTTCTTCCTGCTCGGCACCCTGTCGAACCTCTTCTCGGGCGGGTGGGTCCCGGTGGCCTTCGCAGCCGTGGTGCTTGCCGTCATGGTGGCGTGGTGGGGCGGGTATCGAGCCCTCAACGCCTACATGGCCGCGTACGTCGGCCACTGGGACGGCATTGCCGACGAGGTGCGGCGGGGGCGTATCGCACGCGCCCCTGGCCTGGGGGTGTACCTGGCATCGCAGGTGGAGGACGTCCCCTCGGCGCTGACCACCCAGGTCCGCCTGCTGCACGCGATGCCTGCGCAGATCGTCATCGCGACGGTCGTCACCGACAGCGCTCCGTACGCGACGATCCCGCCGTCCGTACGGGAGGTCATGGACAACGTGCGACGGCTGACGATCCATACCGGGTACATGGAGACGGCGGACATCCCGGCGGTCCTACGGGAGAGCCTGCTCGGCGACCGCGAGTCCGAGGCTACGTACTACCTCGCAGAGCGACGCTTCGTCGCCACCAATGCAGGCGCGATGCCGGCCTGGCTGGAGCGGCTCTTCTCGTACTTGCACCGCAACAGCCAGGCGCCGGCGGCCTACTTCGGCCTCCCGCCGGAGCGTGTCATCGCCATCGGCACCCGAGTGGACCTCTAGGCCTCGCGGCCAGGCCGCCATGTGGATTGCCTACGCACTGGGGTCCGCGCTCAGCGCCAGCCTGGTGGCGATCCTGGCGAAGGCCGGGATGCGGAACGTCCCCTCCAATCTGGCAACCCTGATCCGCACCCTGGTGGCCTGCGGCCTGGCCTGGCTGCTGGTCCTGGCTGCCGGCGCGCAGTCGAGCCTGGCGACCGCCAGCGCCCGCACCCTGGTCTTCCTGGTCCTGTCGGGGCTGGCGGCCGGCGCGTCCTGGCTGTGCATGTTCCGTGCCCTGCAGGCCGGCCCGATCAACCCTGTCATGGCCATCGATAAGTCCAGCATCGTCCTGACCGTCCTGCTCGGGATCGTGCTGCTCGGGGAGGTGCAGCACCTGCCGCTGCGGCTGACCGGGATCGCGGTGATCGCGGCCGGTACCTATCTGATGGTGCGCTGGCAGCCAGGCGGCGCACCGCAGCCCGGTCGACGGGCCTGGGTCGGCTACGCCCTGCTGTCCGCAGCCTTCGCCAGCCTCACGACCGTGCTCGCGAAGGTCGGCGTTGCGGGCATCGACTCCAATGCGGCGACGGCGATTCGCACGGTCGCGATCCTGGCGCTGGCCCTCGCTGCCACGCTGGCCACCGGCCAGCAGCGCCAGGTGCGCGGGCTGCCCCGCCGCGACGTTGCCCTGCTGGTCCTGTCGGGTGCCGCGACGGGCGCGTCCTGGCTGTGCTTCTTCAAGGCGCTCCAGCTCGGCCCGGTAACCGGCGTCGTCCCGATCGACCGGCTCAGCATCGTGGCCACTGCCGTGCTTGCCTACCTGGTCTTCGGCGAGCGGCTCACCCGGCGCGGGCTCCTCGGCCTGGCCCTCATCACCGCCGGAACCTGGGCGATGATCGCCTAGCGGGGTACCGAGGCCTCAGGGGTCTGGCCAGGCTCATCCGAGGCGTTGCCCCGCCGTCGCTCCAGGGTGCGGCTTGCGGTACCGGAGATGACCCGGACCGCGACGCCGAGCAGGATCAGGTCCAGGACCATCTGCAGCATCGTCAGGGCCCGGGCGGTCACGGTCACCGGCGTGATGTCGCCGAAGCCGACCGTGGCCAGGATCGTCAGCGAGAAGTAGACGCTGCTGAAGAAGTCCAGCTGCTCGGTGAATGCGCCCGGATTCGTCACGGAGACCAGGTGGTACACCTTGGAGAACACGCACACGAAGATGACGAAGATGACCGCGAGCGCCTCCACCATCGCTGCCTGGGGATGCCGGGCGCGACGCACCCGCCGGATCTGCCAGCGGAAGACCACGAGGAACACCGCGGTCCACAGCACCAGGAATCCGATGAGGACGAGCTGATCCTGCACGCGCGAGTAGCTCATCCGACCGATGGGGATCATCATCGCGATCACGACCAGCGCGGTGACGATGACCCTGACCGACGTGATGGCCGATGCCCGCAGCAGGCTCCACCGATCCGACGTCAGGACTTCCTTGCTCAGCATCTGGCCTCCTCGCCACAGGGGTCATGGGCCGGGCGATCCAGGTGGCTCCGACCGGCGTTGGTCCGTGCGACATCATGGCGCCCATGCGGCTCAGCGGCCTGCTCGCAGCGCCGGGAATCATCGTGATCGACGGTGGGCTGTCGACGCAGTTGGAGGTCATGGGGCATGACCTGCGGGATCCACTGTGGACGGCCCGGACCTTGCTGGACGACCCAGGCGCCGTTACCGATGCCCATCGTGCGTTCGTTGCAGCCGGCGCGCAGGTCGTCATCACGACCAGCTATCAGGTCTCGCGCCAGGGGTTCGCCGAGGCCGGCCTTGATCCCCGGCGAGCGGACGATGCCCTGATGGCCAGCGTGCAGGCGGCCCGGGCGGCGGTGGCCGGCAGCGAGGTGCTCGTGGCCGCGAGCGTCGGCCCGTACGGGGCCATCTCCCATGATGGTGCTGAGTACCGGGGGAACTACGGGCGCACCGAGTACCAGCTGGCCCAGTTCCATGCCGAGCGCCTCGATGTGCTGCGTGCCGCCGAGCCGGACCTGCTCGCCATCGAGACCATCCCCGACGTCGTCGAGGTCCGCGCCCTGCTGAGCGTGCTGCCGACGGACCTGCCCGCATGGGTGAGCGTCACGGCGTCGGATGGCAGCCACCTGCGGGCCGGTCAGCCCATCGAGGAGGCGGTTGCGGCCTGCGCGGGGCATCCGGCGGTGGTGGCAGTCGGGATCAACTGCACCGAGCCCGAGCATGTGCCCGGCCTGCTCCAGCGCATGGCCGACGTCACCGACCTGCCGCTCATCGCCTACCCGAACGCGGGCGGCTCCTGGGATGCGGCCATCCGCCGATGGATCGAGCCCCGTCAGCCCGTCGAGGAAGCTGTCCGTGAATGGATTGACCGAGGTGCGCGCATCGTCGGTGGCTGCTGCGGCACCGATGCCCGGGCGATCGGCCGCCTGGCGCATGCCGCGGCTGCCTGAAGGTCAGCGGCCTGGGCCTGTGGTCAGGGGCGTGTATTCGCGGCCTGCTCCTTGAAGGTCGCCACCATCTCGATCAGGAATGCGTGATCCTCCGCCTGCGGCAGGCCGGAGACTCCGAAGAGACCCACCATCCCGGTGCCGGCCACCCTGATCGGGATCGAGCCGCCGTGCGCGGCGTACTCCGACGCCGGGAGCATGGTCGCCTCGTTGAAGGTGCGGCCCTGCTCCTCGTACATCACCCGCACCGCCATGGTCGACATCTCGAAGCGACGAGTGACGCGGAACTTGCGCTGCAGCCAGGCGTCATTGTCGGCCGTCGAGCCGGGCAGTGCCCCTCGAAAGGCCAGGCGATCACCGTGCCAGACCTCGAGCACCACCGGCATCTGCCGCTCCCGGGCGTGGCGCATGGCCAGTGAGCCGAGGTCGAGGGCATCGGCCATGCTGAACGATGGCAGGACGATCGCCTGCTCGTCGTCGGCAAGCTGGCGACTGGTGAACCCTCCGGTGGTCTGCGTCATGGCCGGATCATCCCACTGCCGGTGAGCCTGCAGGGGTCACGGCCTTCGACCGGCCCTTCCCGGCCGGCAGGGTTCAGTCAGCCGGCAGCGTGCGGATCGTCGCCGTACCCGGATGCCCATGCTCCTGCTCACGTGCGGCATCGAGCACTCGCACTGCCTTGTGCGCCGCTCCGGTGACGGCCAGCGCCGATGACGGCGCACGCTCCTTCACGACGATCGGGGGGCGCCGTGCCGCATGGATGCGTAGCCCGCATTCCTTGTCGTTCACCTCGAAGTGGGGGCCGCTGATATCCCGAAGGTGGACGTCGATGCGCTGGATGCTGTCGCCGAACCGCCCCAGGGCCTCGGTGATCTCGGCTTCGAAGCCCTGCGTCAGGTCCGGGCTGAGTCGGATGCTGGCGTCCGCGTGGATGAGGATCTGCACCTGTCGATCATCCATCGAGTCACCGGCTCAGGTGCTCCGCATCGGCTCAGGTGCCCGGGCGGTGCCCGGTCAGCCGATGCCATCAGGTTGCCTGCATCGCGGGTCATTCGATGTGCTCGCCTTCGGTGATCACCTGATTGCCCTCAGCCATCGCTAGGAGGCGCCGTGCACGCAAAAGTGGGAGACCGCATCGTGGTGCATCCCAACCACCTCGACGAGCCGATCAGGGACGGGGAGGTCCTGGAGGTTCGCGGCGAGGCGGGGGCGCCGCCCTACGTGATCCGATGGTCCGATGATGGCCACGAGTCGCTGGTCTTCCCCGGCCCGGGGATGCAGGTGGTGTCCGAGCCACGCTGATCCGCGGCGGCGATGTGTCGTCTTCTCGGGCGCCCGGTTGCCTCGGACGCCTGGCTCCCTCGATTGCGACTACGACTCCTTCACCCGGGCGTACCAGATGCGCTCGGCCACGGTGACGAGATCCTCGGACATGGCCGACAGGCGCCGGTAGAGCTCCCGCGAGCCGATGACGACCCGCAGCTCGGTCGCGTCCGCGAGATCGGTCATGGCCTGCCGATAGACCCGCTCGAGCCGTCGCTGCGAGGCGATCGCGGCATCAGCCTCGCTGGTGGCGACGATGCCGGAGGAGTCCGTGCGACCGTCCAGGTGCGCACAGGCCTGCCGGAGGTGATCGACTCCGTCGCGGATCAGCTCAGCCATCTCCGCCGTGGGGTGATCAGGCGGGAACTGCATGGCCTCAGCCTCGCGCACGGTGTTCTTGGCCCCGTTCATCACGCGGTCCAGTGACTGCGAGAGCGTGAACAGGTCCTCTGGCGCAAGCGGGGTGGTGAAGGCCTCGCGAAGGGCTGCGACGAGGCTGCGGCGCGCATCATCGCAGGCGTGTTCGATCTCGCGTACCCGATCAGCTGCCTCCGGAGCGCCCTGGGTCCAGGCGACGAAGGCCTGCATGCCCTGGTGGGTGAGCTCAGCCTGCTCGCACAGCATGCCGATGACGTCGGGGGACCGCGGCAGGAACCAGCGGCGCGCTCGTGTCATGCGATCCTCCAGATGAGCAGGAACCCGACGGCCAGCATTCCAGCGGCCGGGATCGTGGTGAGCCACGCCAGGCCCATGCCGCGCACGACTGCCCAGCGCACATGCCGCCATCGACGCCGGCCGACGCCGACGCCGACCACCGATGACGCCACGACCTGGGTGGTGCTCACCGGGGCCCCGACCAGGGATGCTCCCAGGATCACGGCGGTCGAGGACACCTGGCTGGCGAAGGAGTCCATCGGCGCCAGGGAGAAGATCCGCCGGCCGATGGTGCGCACGATCCGCCATCCGCCCAGGGCTGTCCCGAGGGTGACCGCAGCCCCGGTCACCACCTTGGCCCACAGCGGCACCGTCAGCGTCGATGATCCCTGCGAGGCCATCAGGAGCACCGCGATGACGCCCATCGACTTCTGGGCGTCGTTGGCCCCGTGGCTGACGGACAGCCCGGCCGCCGCAGCCCACCCGCCTCCGCGGATGGGCGCCTGCCACCGGGTCGTCCACCGCCGGGAGGCCCGCCGCAGCCAACGCAGCACCAGGAAGGCACCGAGGAAGCCCACCGGCGGCGAGATGAGCAGCACGGCCAGGCAGCCGATCACGCCGGTTGGGCGCCAGCCGTCGAAGCCGCCCCAGTTCACCGACGACCAGCCCGATGCCCCGTCGAGCAGTCCGTCGACGACGGCGGCCCCGACCAGGCCGCCGACGAGGGCATTGCCGGAGGAGGAGGGCAGCCCGAGTCGCCAGGTGATCAGGTTCCAGGCCGTCGCACCGGCGAGGGCGGACCCGACCACCGTGATCGTCTGCGATGTCGGCACCGTCACGATGCCGCCGATGGTGTCGGCGACTGCCGTCCCGAGCAGCAGGGCACCGGCCATATTGGCGACTGCTGCCATGGCGACCGCCTGGCCCGCGGTCGCCCCGCGAGTTGCGACCAGGGTCGCGATGGCATTGGACGCGTCATGGAACCCATTGGTGAGCGCGAACGCGATGGCCAGGCCGAGGGCTAGCCAGAGCGCCACATCGCCGCTCACACGGCAGTCGTCGCCTGCCCCAGGGCCGAGCGGATGTCGGCCTCCAGCGCCTCCGGCTTGGTCTTGGGGGAGTAGCGCCGGACGGTCCTGCCGTCGGGCAGCACCAGGAACTTGGTGAAGTTCCACGGGATTCGACCGCCGAGCAGGCCCCTGGCCCGCTCCTTGACGAAGGCGAAGACCGGGTGGGTGCCCTTGCCGTTCACCTCGACCTTCGTCGACAGCGGGAAGGTCACGCCGTGGTTGAGCCGGCAGAACTCCTCGATCTGGGCGTCGTCGCCCGGCTCCTGATGGGCGAACTGGTCGCAGGGGAACCCGAGCACCACCAGGCCCTGCGGCCCGAACTGCTCATGGAGCCGCTGCAGGCCGTCGTACTGCGGGGTGAAGCCGCACTTGCTCGCCGTGTTGACGATGAGCAGCGGCTTGCCGGCGTAGTCGGCCAGCCGCACCGGCGTGCCGTGGTTGTCGACGAAGGACAGGTCGAAGATCGAGTCAGTCGAGGTCACGCTTGATTATGGGCGGCGACGGGTCGACGCGCACCCTGGCCGGTCAGCGCCCGCTGCCGGCAGGTGACCGGGTGCGCACGTAGTCGCTGATGACGTAGTCGCCGAGGCGGTCGGCGGACGGCGCCAGGACGCGTCCGCCATTGCGCCGGGCCATGGCATCCAGGAAGCGTGTCAGCCGTGGCTCCTGGCCCAGCCGGAACCAGGTGATCGGCACCCGGCGGCGGGTGAGGCGGTCGACCTGGGCGACGGTCTCGGCGACGGTCTCCTGGCTCGGCGGCCAGTCGAACCACCAGTCGCCGTCGGCGAGCAGGTGCGCGGTGGGCTCCCCGTCCGTCACCACCATGATGATGCGCTGGGCGCCCGGGTGCCGGTCGAGGAAGCGGCCGGCCAGCATCAGTGCGTGCTGCAGGTTCGTGCCCTGCACGGAGCTGACGTCGAGATCCGGGATGTCGATCGGGCTGACCACCTGCGCCACGTTGGCGAAGGCGATGACCTGGAGGGCATCCAGCGGGTAGGCACTCGACGTGAGGGCATGCAGTGCCAGGGCCAGGGTCTTCGCAGCCCCCCAGGTGTCGTTGACCGCCATCGAGAAGGACCGGTCGATGAGCAGGGCCACCGCGGCCCTGGTCACCGTCTCGGTCTGCTGGACCTCGAAGTCATCTGGGTGCAGTACCGGGCCGCTGCCGTGCGCGGCGCGCCTGCGCGCGGCGTTCTGCACGGTGCGCACGACGTCGATGGGAGCCTCATCCCCGAATGCCCAGGAGCGGTGGGCCCCGGTTGGCTCGCCCGCGGCGCCGGATCTGCGCACCTCGTGCGCACCCCGCTCGGCTCCGTCGATCGAGGCGAAGACGGCGCGCAGGGCGGCCCGGCCGATCCGCCGGATGGCCTTGGGCGACAGCCGCAGGGTCTCGCCGGTCAGGTAGCCCTCGTCCACCAGGGCCTGCTGTGCCTGCTGCATGGCCTGCAGGTCATCCCGCGCGCTCCGGCCCAGGGCCCGCTCCAGGGCCTGCTCGTCGACGGCCTCCAGGTCGCCGTCATCGATGGCATCGGCCAGCTGGCTCTCCAGCGACTCCAGGTCGGCGAGGTCGGCCAGTGCCCGGGTGGCCTCGGGCAGGCCCATCCCGCGCTCGCCCGACATCGACTGCTGGCCCGTCCAGGCGAACTCGGGCCGAAGCGACTGCAGGTGCTGCTGCAACTGCGCCATCGAGTCCTGCAGGCCCAGGTCGGCCAGGGCCTGCGACATCATCCCGGCGAGCTCATCGCGCTGCTCGGGGGTCATCGACTCCAGCATCCGCTGCATCGCCGCGGACTGTCGGGCGAGCTCGTCGATGAACTCGTCCAGCGTGGCGGGTGCATCGGGGAAGAACTCGCGGTGCGCCTCGATGAACGACTGGTAGTCGGCCTGGCTTGCCTGCCCGGCTCGGTGCCGGTCCAGCAGCTCGTTGAGGTCCTCGATCATCCGGCGCATGCGCTGCTGCTGCGCGGGGTCGGACATGCTGCTGATCGACTGCGACATGCTGCGGAACTGCTGGTCGACGACATCCCGGCGCAGTCGCTCCTGGATCTGCTCGAAGGCCTGCCGGGCCTGATCGGCGCGCCAGTCGTAGCCGGCGAGCTGCGAGATCGCCCGGGCGAGGTCCTGCGGGAGGTTGTCCAGGGCAGCCTCGCGGAAGCGGGCATCATCGGATGGGTCGGGGAAGAGTGCCTGCCGCTCGGCGTCCAGCGCCTGGTCCAGCAGCTCGCGCAGGTCTGACAGCAGCCCGTCCAGCCGGCCGGACGTCGACAGCTGCCTGCGCCGCTCGGCAGCGCGGCGCGCGAGGTCGGCCAGGCCACGGCGGTCGCCGAGGCCGGTGCGCCTGGCATTGCGCAGGGCATCGCGGAGCGACTCGCCGGCCAGCATCCGCCGGCCGAGCTCGTCGATCGCCGAGCCGGCGTCCGGCGGCGCGGCGAGCGGGTCGGGGCCGCCGGCGAAGGGGCCGTACCGCGATCGGCTCATCGACCGCTCAGGCTTCCCGCGCCGACGGGACTGCCCCGTAGCGGGTCATGCCGTCGAGCTCGTCCTTGTCGATGCGCCGGGTGAGCCACAGGCCCTCGGCGGCGAACTCCACGCAGGAGGCGACCAGTCCTGGCGAGGCCGCCATGCGGGGCTCCACGGCGACGACCATGGCCCCGAGGCCCTCGACCGCCGAGCCGTCCTGCGCGATCGCATCGAGGATGGCAGCCGCGGAGGTGACGTCGGAGGTCTGCAGGGCGTTGCCGGCGTCGAACCACGCCACCATGCCGGTGAGGAAGGGCCGGCTCGGCTTGCCGCCGAGCCTGGCCCGCCAGGCGTCGGCCGTCGCGCGGCGGGCGAGCAGGGCCAGCGCCTGCTCCTCCTGGCCCTCCTCGCTCACATCGAACTCGACCTTGCCCAGGAGGGAGGGGACGATGTCGGCCAGGTCGCCGATCCGGGCGACCGGCTCGTCATCGCCGGCGATCGCTGACCGTCGCAGCGCAGCGCCGGAGAGCTCCTCCACGCACGCGATGGCGAAGCGGGCGGACACCCCGCTGCGCTGATCGATGGCGGGGGACTCGCGTACCGACCGGGTGAAGCGGGCGACGACCTCCAGCAGGTGCTCGGGGATCACCGCCTCGATGCTCGCCTCCTGGCGCAGCAGCTCGACCTCGAGCTCCAGGGTGAGCGGGTAGTGGGTGCGGATCTCGGCCCCGAAGCGGTCCTTCAGGGGCGTGATGATGCGACCGCGGTTGGTGTAGTCCTCCGGGTTCGCGCTGGCGACGACCAGCATGTCCAGGGGCAGCCGCAGGGTGTAGCCGCGCACCTGGATATCCCGCTCCTCCAGGACGTTCAGCAGCGCGACCTGGATCCGCTCGGCGAGGTCCGGCAGCTCGTTGACCGCGAAGATGCCGCGGTTGGTCCGCGGGACCAGGCCGAAGTGGATGGTCTCGAGGTCGCCGAGCGCCCGGCCCTCGGCCACCTTCACGGGGTCGACGTCGCCGATCAGGTCGCCGACGGAGGTATCGGGAGTGGCGAGCTTCTCGCCGTAGCGCTCACTGCGGTGCAGCCAGGCGATGGGCAGGTCGTCGCCGAGCTCGGCCGACAGCCGCCGGCACTGCGCGCAGCCCGGGCGCGTCGGGTCGTCGTGGACCTGGCAGCCGGCGATCACCGGGATCCACTCGTCCAGCAGGCCGATCAGCGAGCGGATCAGCCTGGTCTTGCCCTGGCCGCGCTCGCCGAGCAGGACGATGTCGTGGCCGGCGAGCAGGGCACGCTCGACCTGCGGGCCGACGGTCTCCTCGAAGCCGACGATGCCCGGCAGGCTCGGCTCGCCGGCACGCAGTCGTGCCAGCAGGTTGTCGCGGATCTCCTGCTTGACGGTGCGTGCGTGGTAGCCGGATGCGCGCAGCGCGCCGGCGGTCGTGGGCAGGTCATCGGTCACCTGAGGACCGTACGCCCCATCCCGGCCGGACGCTGATCGGCCTGGCGCGCCGGACCGGCTAGGCCGTGGCGTCGAATGCCTCGGCCACGACGTCGAAGGCCTCCTCGAGCAGGTGCTGGGGGATCGACAGCGGGGGCAGGAAGCGCAGCACGTTGCCGTACGTCCCGGTCGTCAGGGTGACGACCCCGGCCGCGTGGCAGTGCGCGCTGACGGCCGAGGTCCGCGCCGCATCGGGCTCCATCGTGCCGGGCACCACGAGCTCGACGGCCAGCATGGCCCCCCGGCCGCGGACGTCGCCGATCGCCGGGTGCGCCGCCTGCAGTGCCCGCAGCCGCGGCATCACCGTCGCCTGGATGTCGCGGGCGATCGCGGGTGCGTCGTTGTCCTCCATCCAGCGGATGGCACCGAGGGCACCGGCGCAGGCCACCGGGTTGCCGCCGTAGGTGCCGCCGAGGCCACCGGCATGCACGGCATCCATGAGCTCCGCACGGCCGGTGACACCGGCCAGGGGCATCCCGCCGGCGATGCCCTTCGCGGTGGTGATGAGATCCGGGACGATGCCCTCGTGCTCGCTGGCGAACCACTGGCCGGTGCGGCAGAAGCCCGACTGGATCTCGTCCGAGATGAACACGATCCCGTTCGCTCGAGCGAAGTCGACCAGCGCCGGCAGGAACCCGGGTGCCGGGGCGATGAACCCGCCCTCGCCCTGCAGTGGCTCGATGAGGATGGCGGCGACATTGCCCGCGCCGATCTCCTTCTCGATGCGGGTGATCGCCATCGCCGCCAGCTCGGGCCCGGACAGGCCGCGGTCGCGGAATGGATACGAGGTCGGCACCCGGTAGATCTCGGGTGCGAACGGGCCGAATCCCTGCTTGTACGGCATGTTCTTCGCCGTCAGGCCCATGGTGAGGTTGGTGCGTCCGTGGTAGCCGTGCTCGAAGACCACGACCGCTGCGCGCCCGGTCGCCAGCCGGGCGACCTTCACCGCGTTCTCGACGGCCTCGGCGCCGGAGTTGAACAGGGCCGAGCGCTTCTCGTGGTCGCCCGGGGTGAGCCGGTTGAGGGCCTCGCACACCTCGACGTACCCGGCATAGGGGGTCACCATGAAGCAGGTATGCGTGAACGCCTCCACCTGCGCCTGCACCCCGGCGACCACGTCGGGATTGGCATTGCCCACGGTGGTCACGGCGATCCCGGAGCCGAGGTCGATGAGGCTGTTGCCGTCCGCATCGACCAGGATGCCCCCGCCGGCCCTGGTGACGTAGACGGGGAGCATGACGCCGACGCCCGCGGAGACCGCTGCGGTCTTGCGGGCGTGCATCGCCAGCGAGGCAGGCCCGGGAATGGCGGTCACCAGCCGCCGCTCCTGCACGATGTCATTGACGGCGCGCTCGGTCATCAGGGTCATGATTCCTCCGATCAGCCGTGGCCTACGGTGCCCGGCAGGTACCAGCGGTCTGGGGAGAGGATGCCACATGCAGGCAGGCGGCGTCGGGCTCGCGCTGCTCGTCACGACGCTGGCCGGACTGGCGACGTCCATCGGGAGCCTGCTCGCGATGGCGATCCGCCCGTCGAATCGCTGGGCCACCACCCTGGCCATGGGGTTCAGCGCCGGCGCGATGCTGCTGATCTCCTTCGTGGAGCTGCTGCCGGCCGCCGCGGCCCAGTTCGGCGGCGGTTCGCGCGGGACGTGGCTGACCCTGGCGGCATTCCTCGTCGCCTTCGGCCTGGCTGCCGTCGCGGATGCACTCGTGCCCGAGGAGCCGACTCCGGCGGCCGGCGGGATCCGCCCCGGGCAGGTGAGCGTGCGCGCGGCGGCCTTCGTGGCCGTGGCCATTGCGGTGCACAACATCCCGGAGGGGATGGCGACGTTCTTCCTGTCCCTTGACCAGGCGGCGATCGGCATCTCGGTGGCCGTCGCTGTGGCCCTGCACAACATCCCGGAGGGCATCGCCGTGTCGGCGCCGATCCTGGCCGCGACCGGCAGCAGGGCGCGCGCCTTTGCCTACTCCAGTCTCAGCGGCCTGGCCGAGCCGCTCGGGGCGGTGCTGGCGTACCTCGTCCTGGCGCCCTTCCTCAGCGATGCCCTCTTCGGCGTGCTGTCCGCTGCAGTTGCCGGGCTGATGGTCTACGTGTCCATCCACCAGGTCGTGCCGCTGGCGCACCGCAGCGAGCTGCCGAGGCCGGCGGTGATCGGGGTGCTCGGCGGGATGGCCGTGATGGGCTGCTCGATGGCACTGCTGGGCCTGACGATGTAGCGACCCCGGTCACGACCCGCGGGCATCGCACCTCCCATCAGCGCGGGCCGGTAGTGTCCGGCCATGCCGACCTGGGTACTGCACGTCTTCGGCAATCTCGGCGTGCTGATGGTGCTCGCCGCCTACTTCCTGGTGTCCAGTGGCCGGCTGCCGGCACGCTCAGTCGGCTACCAGGGCCTGAACCTCGCCGGGGGCATCATCTTGACCGCCTACTCCTGGCTGCTGTTCGCCTGGGCCTCGGTCGCATTGAACGTCATCTGGGCGGCCATCGCCGTCACCTCGCTGATCCGCAACGTCTGGATCCCGCGCAGGCGAGGCAGCACGGATCATCCGAATCTGGGGGAGACGCATGTTCAAGGCACGTGATGCCGCGCTGATCGCCATGTTCGCGGCCCTGACCGCCGTCCTCGGCCTTCCGGGAGCCCTGTCTCCCTTCGGGGCGAGCGTGCCCATCACCCTGCAGTCGCTCGGGCCGATGCTGGCCGGCGCGATCCTGGGCTGGAAGCGGGCGACCGCCAGCGCCATCGTGTTCCTGCTGCTGGTGGCGATCGGCCTGCCCTTGCTGGCCGGTGGTCGCGGCGGGCTCGGGGTCTTCGTCGGGCCGAGCGCGGGCTACCTGTTCGGGTGGATCGCTGGCACGGCCGTGATCGGGGCACTGGTACAGGCGCGGCTACCGCGGTTCACCTGGTGGTGGACGGCCGTGTCGATCCTCATCGGCGGGATCGGCGTGGTCTACCTGCTCGGCGTGCCGGTGCTGGCGATGGTCACGAAGACCGATGGGCTCATGGCGACCGCCGCGGCGGCGGCCGTCTACCTGCCCGGTGACCTGGTCAAGGTGGTGATCGCGACGACCGTGGCGGTGGGCGTCCATCGGGCCTATCCCGACCTGCTGCCGGGGCTCCGTGCCCGCGTGAGCCAGCCGGGATCCCTCCCGCCGGCCTGATCGGCTCGAGCCGGTGCAGCCAGTGGTCATCGCCCGCGGCGACGAGCGCACGCGGCTCGCATCCGTCCTCGAGGCACGGCAGCATGACCTCCCCCTGATCGTCCCGCCGGCGCCCGACCAGGCCCGGCCCGACATGAGCGTCCCGGACGGCCACCTGGTGGTATTCACCTCCGGCTCCACCACGGCCGGTCGCGGCATCCTGCGCACCCATGCCTCATGGTCGGCCAGCCTGGATCCCCTGACCGATGCCATCGGGCTGCAGCCCTCGGACCGGGTGTGCGTGCTGGGCTCCCTGCGTACCACGCTGGCGCTGTATGGGGCCATCCATGCGGCCCACGTGACCGGGGAGGTGATCCTCGCGGACGAGCCACGGGATGCGGCGACGGTGGCGCATGCGGTGCCGGCCGCGGCGGCCGCCCTGCTCGAGCGGCCGCCCGCCGACCTGCGGCTCATCGTCGTGGCCGGCGACCGGGTGCCAGGCTCGCTGCGTCGGCTGGCCGAGCAGCGCGGCATTGCGCTCGTGGAGTACTACGGCGCAACCGAGCTGTCCTTCGTGGCGCTGCGCCGAGACGGCTCGGCACCCGGCCTGGAGGCCTTCCCGGGCGTGCGGGTGCGCATCGCGGACGGGGTCATCTGGGCGTCGTCCGACTACCTCGCCGTGGGCTATGCCGGTCCGGACGATCGAGTGGCCGCAGGGCCGGGGCGATGGGAGGACGGCTGGGCGACCGTCGGGGATCGCGGATCGTGGCTGGGGGGTCGGCTCATCGTCGAGGGCCGAGGGGACGCGGCCGTGACGGTCGGCGGGCATACCGTCCACCTCGATGACGTGGAGGCGTACCTGCGGACGGGGTCCGGCAACGAGGAGATCGCCCTGGCCGGCGTGGCCCATCCGAGCCTGGGCGCGGTGATCGTGGCGGTCGCCGGGGGCGACCTGGCCGGCCTGGAGGCCCTGCGCGACCTGGCCCGCGCACTCCCGGAGCCGGAGCGGCCGCGGCGCTGGACCCTGGTCGAGCGGCTGCCGCGCACGGCTGCGGGCAAGGTCGACCGGGGCGCCGTGGCCGGCATCGCGCAGGGCGGCTGAGCGATGCGGGTGGATGACCTGACCCCGGTAGTCGTCGCAGCTCGGCGCACGGCGATCGCGACCGCCGGGCACCAGTTCGCCGGCCTGACGGCGGCCGAGCTGGCCGCCCCCGTCCTGCAGGCCCTGCTGGCCGACGTGCACCTGATGCCGTCGGCCGATACCGGGCCCGAGGTCGACGACGTCATCCTGGGGGTGGCCAGAAGTCCCGGGGGCAATCCGGCACGGGTGGCTGCTCTGCTCGCCGGCATGGACGTGGCCGTGCCGGCCGTCACGGTCGACCGGCAGTGCGGCAGCGGACTGGCGGGGATCATGCTGGCGGCCGACATGGTGCGGGCCGGCAGTGCGACCGTCGTGCTGGCCGGCGGGGCGGAGAGCGCGAGCACGGCACCGCCGGGCCGGGCGGCCTTCGCCCCTGCGTCTATCGGCGATCCGGAGATGGGCCCGGCAGCGGAGGACCTCGCCGACGCCTGCTCGATCAGCCGCGAGCGGCAGGACGCCTACGCCGAGCGCTCACATGCCCGCGCGCTCGCGGCCGACCTCTCCACGGAGATCGTGCCCATTGACGGCCTGGTGCGTGATGCGCGTCCGCGTCGGATGCGGCCCGCGGCCCTTGCGCGCATGCCCGCTGCCTTCCGCCCGGGCGGGACGGTGACGGCCGGCAACAGCTGCGGCATCAGCGACGGGGCAGCGGCGGTGGCGGTCGTGCCGGAGTGGTGGCGGGCCGAGCGGGGGCTAGCCGGGCTCGCCCTTCGAGCCTGGTGCTCGGTCGGCGTGGACCCGCGGCTGCCGGGGATCGGCCCAGTGCCCGCCGTCGGGCGGGTGCTGGAGCAGGCCGGGATGCAGCTGAGTGCCGTCGACGTGCTGGAGATCACCGAGGCGTTCGCCGCGCAGGTGCTCGCCGTGACCGATCGCCTGGGCCTGGATGCGCTGGGCGTCGATGCCGATCGCATCTGCCCGCTCGGCGGGGCCATTGCCATCGGCCATCCCTGGGGGGCATCCGGTGCGATCGCGATGGTCCGGCTGTTCACCCTGCTGGTCCGGGCACCGCATGCTGATGCGGATCGAGGCCCTGGCGTGGGGATCGCCACGTGCGCGGTCGGCGGCGGCATGGGCCTGGCGGCCCTGGTCGAGCGGGTTGGGTAGGCGAGCATGGTCGAGCGGGTTGGGTAGGCGAGCGTGATCGAGTTCGACGGCGTGCGGCACTGGTTCGGCGACCGGCTCGTCCTGCAGGACATCTCGCTGACGCTGGAGGATCGGCGGGTCGCGATCATCGGTGCGAACGGATCGGGCAAGTCCACCCTGATCCGGATGATCAATGGGCTGGTCGTGCCCAGCCAGGGCCGGGTCCTCGTCCACGGTCGGGATACCGCAGCCCAGGGCCGCGAGGTGCGCAGGCTGGTGTCCTTCCTGTTCTCCGACCCGGATGCGCAGATCGTGATGCCGACGGTGCAGGAGGATGTCGCGTTCTCCCTGCGCCGCCATCGGCTCCCGGCCGCCGAGGCGGCCCAGCGGGTGGCCGGCGCGCTGGAGCTCGTGGGCATCGGCGACCTGGCCGAGCAGCCGGCCCATGCGCTCTCCAGCGGGCAGAAGCAGCTGCTGGCCGCCGCCGCGATCCTGG
The DNA here is from genome assembly GCA_018970025.1 of Actinomycetales bacterium. Taxonomy (GTDB): domain Bacteria; phylum Actinomycetota; class Actinomycetes; order S36-B12; family S36-B12; genus REEB460. The sequence goes on from JAGWXF010000016.1 coordinate 32,822, forward strand.
TGACCGAGCCCAGCATCCTGGTGTGCGATGAGCCGACCACCCTGCTCGACCTGTCCAACACCAGGCGGCTGATGCGGCTGATCGACGGCCTGCCGCAGCAGGTCGTCCTGGTGACCCATGACCTGTCGCTTATCCGCTCATGGGAGCGGGTGATCGTCCTCGACGGCGGGCGGGTGGTCTGTGATGGCCCGGGCGATGCCTCGGTGGCGGCGTACCTGCGGCTGCACGAGGAGGACTGACCGATGGCCGGCAGGGGTCGCGTGCGTCCGCCCGCGGTCTGGAGCATCCCGGTCGGGATCTACCACCCGGGGAGCTCGGTGCTGCACCGGCTGCCGGTCGGCGCGAAGCTGGTGGCGCTGCTCGTCACGACGTCGATGCTCGTCCTGCTGCGATCCGGTGCGGTCGTCCTCGCAGGCGCCCTGATAGTGGTCGCCGGCTACGCCCTGGCGCGGATCCCGCCGCGGCTGGCCCTGGCACAGGCATGGCCACTGCGCTGGTTCGTCCTGATCCTCATCCCGACCCAGGCGTGGCTCGCCGGCTGGCAGACGGCGGCCGTGGTCGTGGGCACGATGCTCATCACCGTGCTGCTCGCCGGGCTGGTGACGCTGACGACCCGCACGGCCGATCTGCTGGCCTGGACGGATCGCGCACTCGGCCGGCTACCCGGCGGCGCGATGATCTCGCTGATCCTCGTCCTGGCGATCCGGGCTATTGCCGTGCTCTCGGTCCTGCTGCAGCAGGCGCATGAGGCGCGCATGGCGCGGGGCATGCAATGGAGTGCCCGGGCGCTGGTGACCCCGGTCGTGATCCGCTCCATCGGCTATGCGCACGGCCTCGGCGAGGCGCTGATGGCACGCGGCCTGGACGATGACGCGCCGGATCCGCCGGCAGCGGGCCGTGGCCGGCGGGTGCGGCGGGGATGAGCCCGGGCGGCTAGGGCAGCGCGAGCAGTCGGACCTGCTGGGCTGCCGGCCCGTTGGGATCCCACTCGCCGCTGAGCAGCGCACCGGGGCACTTGCCGTCGAGTGCCGGCCGGTGCCGCCAGAACCAGCGGCGCATCCCGGCCTCGTTGTAGGAGTGCCCGAGGTCGTAGAGCAGGCGCCGTAGGTAGTCGAGCCGGCCGACGATGTCGGGCGGCGTCGGCTCGCTGCCGGCCACGTAGCGGCGCAGGCTGGTCTGGCCGATGCCGAGCAGGGCCGCGAGGTCATCTACGCCGAGGATCCGGGTGAGCTCTGCCCACATGAGGTTCGTCGCCGGGATGCCGCGCCTGGCCCGCATGACCGGGGAAGTCGTCATGTCAGTTCCTCGCGTGACGTTTGGGCCTTGATCCTATGCATGGGGCGGGTGATTTCACAAGGGGAGAAGGGACGCACGGGTTCCAGATGCTCATAGTGAAGCAAGCGCTCAAAGTGAAGCAGGAGTTCCTAGTGAACGACGGGACTCGGCTGACCTGCGGACTCTGGCATGTCCGGGCAGGGTCCGGCTTGCGTCGCCGGCCAGCAGGCATGGCCGCGCGTCCGCGCAGACCGTGGCCGGATGGCCCCACGACACTCGACACGTGCAATGGCGCTCGCAATGGCCATCGCAATGGCCATCGTCGCCGGGTCTGCGACGGCGTCCGCTGCCACGGGGTTCCCGGTCGAGTTCCCGCTCGTCGAGGGCAGCACTCCGGTGGCCATCGCCGCCGGCCCGGACGGGAACTCATGGACGGCTGACGGCGCGTCGAACACCATCAGCCGCGTCGGGCCGGCGGGAGCGACGGCCGCATTCATCGTCCCGACGCCGGGCTCGATGCCGGCGGGTATCGCTGCCGGCCCGGATGGGGCCATGTGGTTCACCGGGCGTGCCGCGAACCGGATCGCCCGCATCACCATGACCGGGGCCATCACCGAGTTCGCGCTGCCGGCTGCCGGGGCAGCACCGACCGGCATCACGGCCGGCGCCGATGGGCGCATGTACGCGGCCGCAGTCGGCGGCATCGTCACGGTGGCGATGGACGGTTCCATCGGCCTGGTCGGGCTGCCGCCGGGCTCGCGGCCGGAGCAGGTGGCACTGATCGACGGCCAGGTCTGGTACGCCTCCCCGGACACCGATGAGGTCGGCCGCGTGTCGGGCGGGACCGTCCAGTCCACCCGACTGGCGTCGGGCGGCCGGCCCTATGGCATCGCCCAGGCGCCTGGCGGCGGGGCCTGGGTGACCCTGCCCGGAGGCAACGCCCTCCTCCGGCTCGGGGCCGATCTCCAGCCCGTCGGCCGCTTCCAGATCCACTCGGGGCAGGCCCTGCCCGTGGCCGTCCAAACCGGGGCTGACGGCAATGCGTGGGTCACGCTCGCAGGGATCGGCAGCCTGGCCCGCGTGACATCGGGAGTCGTTCCCGAGTCCACCTCGCCGCCGACCGTGATCGTGGCGTCAGCGCCGGGCAGGCCGGCGGTTTCCGAACTCGGCGCACTGGTCCCCGGGATGATCCTGGCGGCCGATCCGGGGGCGTGGTCCTACATACCGGTCGGCTACATGTACGAATGGCAGCGATGCGCGTCGGAGGATGTCGCGTCCTGCCGCCGCGTCGCTGACCCGTCAGGTCCGGTTGGCGTGACCGGGGCTGCCGGGTCGTCGTATGCCGTCAGCACCGCCGACCTCGGCCTGCGGCTGCGCATCGTGGTGCGGGCCGCGAGCCTGGCCGGCCCCGGCGGGGCCGCCGCCTCGTCACTGAGCCCGCCGGTGGCCATCGGGCCGGCTGCCGGGTCGATCCGGCCGCTGTCGGCGCGGGCCGAGATCGGCGGCCAGGTGTCCGCCATCCTGCTGGGGCCCGCCGACCACCCGCGCGGACGCCCTGGCCGCTACCGCGTCGCCTTCACATCCCCCAGGGCGCTAGGGACGGTTGCCTTTCGGTGGCGCAACGGCGATCGGCAGGCGGTCGTCGAGAACGTGCTCGTGGTCTCGGGTCGCGCTGCCTGCACCTGGACGCCGCCCTCGAACTGGCCTGGCGGACGGACGACCGTCACGGCGGACTTCCGGCCGGCCGCGGGCACGGCCTTCACCGCCGCGCGCATGCGCCGCACGCTGTCGATCCGATGACGGGCCGGCCGCCGCCGGGCACAATGACCCGATGCACCTGCGGACCCTCCAGGACGAGGGCGGCTCCACCCTGGCCTATTTCATCGATGAGCAGGCATCCGGCGACTGGCCGGTGCTGCTGTACCACCACGGAACTCCTGCGGCCGGCCCGGAGACGGGCCTGCTGCTGCAGGCAGCCCGATCAGCCGGCTTTCGGATGGTGGAGCTCGTGCGTCCCGGCTACGGGCCTTCCACTAGGCAGCCGGGCCGTCGGGTCGCCGATGTCGCGGGGCTGGCGGCCCGCCTTGCCGACGCGCTGGATGCCGATCGCTTCGCCACCATCGGCTGGTCCGGTGGCGGACCACATGCGATCGCCACCGCCGCACTGCTGCCCGATCGATGCGTCGCGGCGCTCAGCCTGGCGGGCGTGGCCCCCTTCGGTGCGGCAGGGCTGGACTGGACCGCCGGCATGGGCCAGGACAACATCGAGGAGTTCGGAGCCGCCGTCGCCGGGGAGGCTGAGCTGCGGGCCTACCTGACCGCTGCCGCGGACGGCCTGTCCAGCGTCACGGGCACCGACATCGTTGCGGCGCTGGCGTCCCTGCTTCCCGAGGTCGATCGCGCTCACCTCGACGGCGGCTTCGCGGACGGCTTCGCCGAGCAGGTCCGCTGGTCGCTTGCCAGCGGCATCTGGGGCTGGTTCGACGACGACCTGGCCTTCGTCGAGCCGTGGGGCTTCGACCTGTCATCGCTGCGCACGCCGATCCTGGTGTGGCAGGGATCCGAGGACCTGATGGTCCCGTTCGCCCATGGCCAGTGGCTCGCGGCGAACCTGCCGACGGTGCAGCCGCACCTGGCCGCGGGCGAGGGCCATCTCTCCCTCGTTGCCGGGATCGAGCCGGGCCTGGCCGAGCTGCGCTCGATGCTGTGAGGGCGGCGGTCATCGCTGGCGTCGGCTGGGCCGGGCCAATACCCTGACGGCGTGCCCACGGACCCGTCCATCGAGCGACTGCGGCAGGAGCAGGCCAATGTCCTCGGCGAGGCCCTGCAGCCGTGCAGCATGGATCCGCTGACCGGGTTCTACCGGGATGGCTACAGCACCACCGGGCCCGATGACCTCGGCTCGCACACCGTATGCGTGGTGGCGACCGAGGCCTTCCTCGAGCATCAGCGCTCGGTCGGCAACGACCTGAGCACGCCAGCCCCGCAGTTCGGCTTCCCCGGGCTGCGTCCCGGAGATCAATGGGCGGTCTGCGCCGGCCGATGGCTGCAGGCCCATCGGGACGGGATCGACGCTCCCGTCCTGCTGCGGGCCACCAACCAGGCCGCGCTGGCAATCGTGCCCATGGAGGCACTCCTGGCGCATGCGGTCGATGCGCCCGACGACCCGTCCGGGCTGGACGACCCGTTCGGGCCCGGCGATCCGTCCAAGCGGGACGATCCTGAGCCGATCGCGTGACCTGGGCTCGCCTGGGACGTGCCTGCATCCTGGCAGTGGTGCTCGTGGGCCTGGGCCCGGTGGGAGATGCCAGTGCCGAGCCGGGGGTCGTCGCGGTCATCGGCGACAACGCCTATGCGGGCAGCGCGGCCCCTGCCTCACCCGAGTGCCCGGTGGCGTCCATGGCCACGGTCAACGCCTGCTTCCCGGCCGCCGGCTCCGTCCGCAGGGATGCCGAGCACCACGGTGCCCTCTTCCTGCGGGCCACGAGCAGGTCGCTGACCGGGGAGTTCCGCTCAGCGGGCGGCCTGCTCGTCGATCGCGTCACGCTCATCCAGCCGGCTGCGCGCCCAGCGAGACATCCTGAGGCCACGGCTCGCTAGCGAAGATACTTGCGTTTCACTTGCGTGCCGGTAGGGTGCGGTCGTGACCACGGCCGGGACACGCCTGCGAGATGCCGGGGATGCCGGGGCCCTGGGCGCTGCAGTGCGCGAGGCCGCACCCACCGACGTCGCCACCCTCGACGATCTGGCGCTGGGAGCGCCGACTGCCCTGCGGCCGGGGGCGCGGATCGCCGTCACGATCCTGCACCGGGTCGTCAGCGACTTCACCCCCGGTCACATCCCGGCCGGGGACGTCCCGGTCGATCCACTGCGCCAGGCCGCGGTGCTCCGCGGAGCCGAGGCCGTGCTGGATGGCTGGTGCCTGCATCTCGGCCTGGGCTGCGGGATGCTCGCTGCCGCCGCCGCGAGCATCCGGCAGATGAGCGGCAGCGGTCCGGCCATCGCGGCCCCGCCCGGCGTAACGGCGCTCGGCGCGGACGAGGGCGCGATGCAGTGGCGGACGGCGGTGCTGGATGCCGTCGCCGGGCGGCTTGAGCCGCTCGAGCGGATCCGCGTTGGACTCGGCCTGTCGGAGACCGAGCTCGGCGCCCTGTTCGGCGTGAGCCGGCAGGCCGTCGCCCAGTGGCGGGACAAGGGGATTCCTTCCACCCGTTCCGACGCCGTCGCCCATGTCCTGCAGACCGTCGACCTGCTGGACCGAAAGCTCAAGGCCGGCCGCCTGCCCCTCGTTGCCCGCCGTCCGAGCGAGCGCCTGGCCGGGCGGTCGATCCTGCAGGCCCTGACCAGCGACCCCGCGGGCACCCATGAGGAGTTTGCGGCGGCCTTCGACTGGGCGAGCGGGGCCTGATCATGCGCACCTGCCAGAGTGCGGGGACGTACCTGCGGGTGATCGATCCAGACTGGCCGGATCCGCTGGACGGCGCGGTCGCCATCTCGCGGGGCGGTCGATGGAATCCGCCGGGGACCTTCCCGGCCATATACCTGAGCGCCGACCTGGACACCTCGCGGGCCAATGCCCGGCTCATGATCGACCGTGCGATCACCGGGATGCCCTTCGGCTTCGAGGACCTCGACCCCGCGGGCCTTCCGGCACTGCTGCCGGTCCACGTCCCCAGTGCTGACATCCTCGACGCGATGACCGCCGACGGCCTGCAGGCGGCTGGCCTGCCGGTGACCTACCCACGGCAGCCGGCGGGCGACCCGCTGCCGTGGCTGCCGTGCCAGCGTGCCGGCACCCGGGCGCATCGTGACGGCATCCGCCGGATCGCGTATCGATCAGCGGCTTTCGCGGCAGGTGGCGGCGAGCTCGCCTGGATCGGGGATGCCAGTGGCCTTCGCGCCGGCGACGGGACCTCCCGGACCTTCGCCGACTGGTTCTGGGCCGATCCTGACGGCACTGCTCCTGACGGCGAGGCCGGCTGAGAGGCGTCAGTCGAACTGCAGGGAGCGCTTGGACAGCCCCCACATATAGCCGTCGATCGCGCTGCGCAGGCAGGCATCGTCACCGGCCGCCCCCCACGCCACGAACAGCGGCGAGAAGTGCTCCGGGCTCGGGTGGGCGTAGGGCATGCCGGGTGCATGCCGGTAGCCGGCCAGTGCGTCGAGGTCCCTTCGCTCTGCGGCATCCTGGGCCCAGGCATCGAAGTCAGCGGACCAGCCCGGTACCTGCCCGCCGTGCATCATGTCAGCGGTGAGGAAGGGCAGTCCGTGGGTCATGAAGCCGGAGCCGATGACGAGCACGCCCTGCTCGCGCAGCGGGCGAAGCCGCCGGCCGATCTCCATCAGCCGGTGCGGATCATGGGTCGGCAGGCTCAGCTGGATGACGGGGACGTCACCGAGCGGGTACATCACCTTCAACGGCACCCAGGCGCCGTGGTCCAGGCCACGCACCGAGTGCTGGTGCAGCGGCTCGTCGCCGGGCATGAGCGCGGCGAGGGTGCCGGCGAGTTCGCTGGCATCCGGCGTGGCGTACTGCATCTGGTAGTAGCGCGGGGCGAAGCCGCCGAAGTCGTAGACCAGGGGCGTGCCGGCCGCTGGCGCGGTGATCGACAGCGGTGCCGACTCCCAGTGGGCGCTGATGATGACGATGGCCCGTGGCTTGGGCAGGCTGGTCGACCAGTCGAGCAGCTGTGACATCCACGGCCCGTCATCGAAGAGCGGGGGAGCGCCATGGCTCAGGAACATGACGGGCAGGGGAGCATCCGACTCGGCCCACTGCCGCTGGCGGCGTGATCGGTCCTGGGCCTCGGGCAGCATGGAGTCGAAAGCCGCTCCTGCCAGGTCGCGCATGGCGCCTCACTCCAGACATGGCCGGAACATCTGGCATTCCCGGCGGATTGAAGTTGAATGTTCAACAATCATGGCATGGTGGCCAGGGCAACGCAAGTCCCCGTGCGGCAGACAAGTGATACCGGGGTAACCCGGCGCCAGTGGCCCGCACGCCGAGCCGGTAGGGCAGGGTCGGTCGCGCGAGCCGTTCGCCGATCGGCAAGGATCACGGCGACTGACGAGGGCGAGCGCGCGCATGTCGAGCTCGGTGCCGAGGCTGGTGAGGAGCGACGCCATGCAGACGCGATCGATCCTGGTGGTCGAGGACGAGCCGCTCCTTCGAGAGCTGGTCGCGACCGCGCTGGAATCGCGGGGCTTCCTCGTGCACACCGCCGCGACGGCCGCCGATGCCAGGCGGGCCTTTCAGCGCGTGGACCCGGACGGGGTGATCATCGACGTGAACCTCGGGCCGGGTCCGAATGGGTTCGATCTCGCCGAGGCCCTCGTTCGGCTCCGGCCGGAGGTCGCCCTCGTCTTCCTGACCAATCTGCCGGATCCGCGGTTCGCCGACCGTGACGTCGACGGCGTCCCCAAGGGTGTGTGGTACCTGCGCAAGTCCGCGGTCACCGACATCGACTCGATGGTGATGGCATTGGACGCCGCCCTGCGCGGCGCGGCCGACAGCGTCCGGCACGATCGCGACCAGGACCGGCCCCTGGGGAAGCTCACCCGCAAGCAGCTCGAGGTCCTGCGCCTGGTTGCCGAGGGCAAGTCCAATGCCCAGATCGCCCAGGCACGCGGGACGACGATCAAGGCAGTCGAGGACACGATCCACCGCATCTGCATGGCGCTGGGGGTCGACTCGGCCGAGCAGGCCAACACGCGGGTGGCCATCACCAGGCAGTTCCTGACCGCGACGGCCGGTGGCGTGCCCCAGCCGGATCGGCCGTGAGCCGGAAGGCACTGCCTGCCGCAACGGCTGCTGCCTCCCCGCCCGGCCCGGAATCCGGCGATGCCCGTGACCCTGGCCAGGGACGGCAGTCGGGCGAGCGCCTCTCGCGGGCGTGGCAGCGCTTCGGGCAGCCGGCATCCCTGAGCCTGTGGGTGCCGGTGCTCTACGCGCCCATCGGCGCGATCGGTCCGCTGCTGCTCGACTGGAATGAGCGCGGAGGCTCGCTCGTCCAGTGGGCAGGCGTGGCGATCGCCGGCGAGCTCGCCCTGCTGGCGTGCTTCCCCGCCCTGCGGCGCGCGGTGCACGGCCGTGACCGGCTCGGGCAGTCGCGCTCGCGTCCGGGAGCGACCCTGCTCAGCCTGTACGCCGCCACCGCCGTGCGTGCCGTGGTGATTGCCGTCGCGGCTAGCCTCGTCGTGGAGCCGTCAGCCAGGAGCGGGGACCTGCGAGACGAACTGCTGTATCGGCTGCTGTCAGCCGTGCTGGTGCAGTCCGGCCTGCTGGTGGTGATCGCGCTGCTGGTGCAGGCAATGACCGAGCATCGCTCGACGGTTGCCCGCCTGCAAGACCAGCGCGCATGGCTTGAGGAGCTCGACCGGACGACCCAGGCACGCCTCGGGGCCATGCATGAGCAGCTGGTCGAGCAGATGCGCAGGACCCTGGACCCGCAGCTGGACCGGCTCGATGCCACCCTGGAGGCGGTCTCGCATGGGGCTGACCCGTCCGCTGACGTCGACGACCTGGTCAGGTTCGTCGAGGACGAGCTTCGACCGCTGAGCCACCAGCTCACCACGGTCGCCCCGATCGACATCGATGCGCCTGCACCGGGCACGAGCGGTGGGCGCCTGCGCGTGCGACTGCCCGGCAGGCTGTCGGTATCCATGGCCCTGATGCCGACCCTGTCCGCATGGCTGCTGTTCCTGGGCGCGATCGGCGGCTCGTACCGCAATGTGCAGCCCGATCGTCGACTCGCCTTCATCCTGACGCTGACGATCGCCATGTACGCGGGCCTTGCCCTGCTGCGCTGGCTGCTGCGCGGATGGGATCCGAGGGCGCATGTCACGGCGCTCGTGGTGATCGCCAGCAGCGCTGCCATCGCCGGGCTGGCCACGTGGATGCAGACCCTGACGCCCGTCGCGCCCGAGCATCGGGTCATCGCGGCGGCCGCGGCACTGGGGGCTGCCATCGGAGCCGCCGGCTTCGCCTATCGCTGGGTCAGGCAGGGGCAGCTCAGCGCGGAGGAGCAGTTGCGCGGGGCGGTAGCCGCCCTGGAGTCCCGCCTCAACATCCTGCGGCAGAACGCCTGGGTCATGCGCAGGCGCCTGGGCTACGTCATGCACGGATCCGTGCAGGGGGCCCTCTACGCGGCGGCGATGAGACTGGGATCGGGCCAGCCGCTGGATGCATCCGTCATCGAGACCATCAGGCGGGACGTGGCAAGCGCGGTCGCCCGACTGGACGACATCGGCCCGCACGGCGGCACGATCGAGCAAGTGCTCGCCGATATCGAGACCGTGTGGTCGGGCGACTGCCGGGTCACCTGGACGGTCGACCGCGCGGCACTGGGATCGCTTGAGGCGCACTCGGCTACCTGCGAGTGCGCTGCCGAGATCGTCCGGGAGGCGGTGAGCAACGCGACCCATCACGGACTGGCCGCCGCTATCGACATCACGGTGCGCCAGGAGGCAGGGCGGCTGGTCATCACGGTCCGTGACAACGGCCAGCGCTGGGATCCTTCCGCCACGCCGGGCCTGGGCAGCGCCATGCTCGACGAGATGTGCCTGGCGTGGTCGCGGGAGCGTTCCGATGGGGCCACCACGCTGACGGCCGTCCTGGCGATCCCCGAGTCGGCGGAGGCTCGGGCCAGACGGGATCAGGTGATGGAGGCCTGGTAGATGCTGTCGATCGCCGCGTCGAGGGCGGCGTTGAACTCGGCATCGGTCTGCTGGGCGGTCAGCCCCTCGCTCAGCGCCCGGGAGAAGCTCGCGATCACCCCGTGATTGCGGGCGAGCCGGGCATTGGCCTCATCGCGGGAGTAGCCACCGGAGAGGGCAACCACGCGCAGCACCTTCGGATGCGCGACCAGGTCGGCATAGAAGTCGTCCACGGTCGGGATGCTCAGCTTGAGCATGACCTGCTGGCCGTCCGGGAGTGCCTCGAGCTCGGCCAGGATGGCCTGCTTGAGCAGTCCCTCGGCGGCCTGCTTCTCCGGGCTGTTGATGTCGACCTCGGGCTCGATGATGGGGACGAGACCCTTGGCGAGGATCTGCCGGCCGACCTCGAACTGCTGGGCCACGACCGCGTTGACGCCCGCGGGATTGGCCAGCTTGATGACCGAGCGCATCTTGGTCCCGAAGACCCCGTGGCCCACGGCACGATCGAGCAGGGCATCAAGGTCGGGCATCGGCTTCATCACCTGGGCGCCGTCAACCTCGTCCGCAAGGCCCTTGTCGACCTTCAGGAACGGCACGACCCCCTTGACATCCCACAGGTACTCGGCGGTGCCGACGCCCTCGATCTGCCGATCCATGGTCATCTCGAACAGGATGGCCCCGAGGATGCGCTCGCCGTTGAACGCGGGGCTGGTGATGATGCGAGCGCGCATCCGATGGATCTCATCGAACATCTCGGCCTCGGAGGAGTACGCGGTCTCGTCCAGACCGTAGAGGCGAAGGGCCTTCGGGGTGCTGCCGCCGCTTTGGTCGAGTGCCGCGATGAAGCCCTTCCCGGTGGCCATCTTGCGCCGTTGCTCGTCGTTCATGTACGTCTCCAATGGTTGAGGATGCGATGTCGCAGACCGCTCGTGGCTGCTGCGACGGCCGTATTCTGTCGCATCGGCGATGATCGTCTCCCAGCGCGGGTGCCGGAGCCCCGATGCCACTGGCCCACCGCAGGCGCTGCCCGTTCAGTGACCGGATCTCGCCGATCGCCAGCAGCCGTGCTCCCGATCCTGCGTGCTGGACTGAGCCGATCGCAGCCCGTTGCCCCGCCAAGGATCGGTGACCATGAGCCTGACGCATGCGAGCGAGCAGCTCGAGGCCGAGGCCTGGGGCTCCGCGCGGGCGCAGCTGGCCGGCCTGCCGGGCGGCGGGCTGAACATGGCCGACGAGGCCGTCGACCGGCATGTGCGCCAGGGGCGTGGCAGCGTCGTCGCCCTGCGATTCGTCAGCCCCGGCCGCGAGCGCGAGGACCTCACGTACGCCCAGGTTGCCGCGCGCTCATCGCAGGTCGCCAATGTGCTTCGCGACCAGGGGATACAGCCCGGCACCCTGGTGTGCCTGCTCGCCGGCCGGATGCCGATGGCGTCCATCGCCACGCTGGGGGCGCTCAAGGCGGGTTGCGCCGTCGCGCCGCTGTTCTCCGCCTACGGCCCGGAGCCCATCAGGGATCGGCTGCTGGCCGGTCGCGCCAGCATCCTGCTGACGACCGCTGACCTCTACCAGGCGAAGATCGCCCCGGTTCGCCGGGAGCTGCCGAACCTGCATCGCATCTGGCTGATGGGGCCGGGAGCGACCGAGGCATCGGGGCCGGGGATCGCCTCGCTGGACGACCTGATGTCAGCGGCATCCGAGGACTTCGACCAGCTGAGCTCGGATCCGCAGGCCCCGGCATTCGTCCACTTCACCAGCGGCACGACCGGGACGCCCAAGGGTGCCGTGCACGTCCACGAGGCGATCGTCGCGCACCTGGCAACCGGTCGCAGCGTGCTGGGCCTGCGCGACGGCGACATCTACTGGTGCACGGCCGATCCGGGGTGGGTCACCGGGACCTCCTACGGCCTCATCGCACCCCTGGCATGCGGCGTCACCAGCGTGATCGACTCCGCCGACTTCGATCCCATTCGCTGGTTCGACATCCTCGAGCAGGAGCGGGTCAGCGCCTGGTACACCTCCCCGACGGCCCTGCGCATGCTTCGCAAGGCGGGGGACGCCGCCTGGCAGGGACGCGACTTCGGCGCGCTGCGCCAGGTGTCCAGCGTGGGCGAGCCGCTCAATCCCGAGGTCATCTCCTGGGGCAGCGCCGCCCTCGGCCGGGTGATCCATGACACCTGGTGGCAGACGGAGACGGGCGCGATCATGATCGCCAACTCCCCGGGCATGGACGTGCGACCGGGCTCCATGGGCCGACCGGTGCCCGGGGTCGAGATCCGCCTGGCGCGGCATGGGCCGCAGGGCGAGCGGCTGGCCGGCCCCGGCACTGCGCTGGACTTCACCGACCTCCCGGACGAGCCGGGCGAGATCGCGATCCGCACGCCGTGGCCCTCGATGATGCGTGGCTACCTGCATGACCCGCAGCGCTATCAGGCCTGCTTCGCGGATGGCTGGTACCTCTCCGGCGACCTCGCCCGCATCGACGCGGACGGATACGTGTGGTTCCTCGGCCGCGGTGACGATGTCATCAAGACCGCCGGCCACCTCGTCGGCCCGTTCGAGGTCGAGAGCGCGCTCATGGAGCATCCGTCGGTCGCCGAGGCCGGGGTCGTCGGGCTCCCGGACCCGCTGATCGGCGAGTCCATCTGCGCCTTTGTCACCCTGCGTGCTGGCTGGGCGCCCTCCGATGCCCTGGCCCAGCAGATCCGGGCCGCTGCGCGACAGCGGCTCGGCGCGGCGGTTGCCCCGCGCCGCATCGAGTTCGACGCGAGCCTGCCGCATACGCACAGCGGCAAGATCCTGCGCCGCGAGCTGCGCTCCCGCGCGCTGGCCGCTGGCACCTCACCGGCAGGCCCCTCGCCATGACGGGCGAGATCGACCTGGTCGGCATGTACCGGCAGATGCTGCGCATCCGCAGGTTCGAGGAGCGCTGCGCCGAGCTGTACGCAGGCGAGCGCATCCGGGGATTCGTCCACCTGTGTGTCGGCCAGGAGGCCGTGGCCGCCGGCGTCATCGGGGCGCTCGATCCCGACGACGCGGTGGTGGCCACCTACCGGGAGCACGGCCATGCGCTGGCCAAGGGCATCCCGATGGACGCCCTCATGGCAGAGATGCTCGGCCGGGCCAGCGGGGTGTGCCGGGGCCGAGGCGGATCCATGCACCTGTTCGATGCGCAGCGCCGGCTCTACGGCGGGCATGCGATCGTCGCGGCCGGCCTGCCCCTGGCCGTGGGCCTGGCACTGGGGGAGGTGATGCAGCAGCGCAGGCGGGTGACCGCATGCTTCTTCGGCGAGGGGGCGATGGCCGAGGGGGCCTTCCACGAGTCGATGAACCTCGCCGCCCTGTGGCACCTGCCGGTGCTGTTCTGCTGCGAGAACAACCGCTATGCGATGGGGACGTCCCTGGAGCGCTCGCAGTCATCGGTGAACCTGGCACTTCGCGCATCGTCCTATGCGATGACGTCCTGGGCGTGCGATGGCATGGACGCCCGTGCGGTGCGACAGGCAGCTGATCGCGCGGTCGCGATGATCCGGGCGGGCGACGGCCCGGTGTTCCTGGAGGCGCAGACCTATCGGTTCCGGGCGCACTCGATGTACGACCCGGATCGCTATCGGGACAAGGCCGAGATCGAGCAGTGGAAGGAGCGCGATCCGCTCAGGCTGCTCGGGGCCGCATTGCATGAATCCGGTGCCGCCGACTGGGAGGCGGTCGCCGCGATCGACGCGGCCGTGAGTGCCGAGGTGGACGCGGCGGTCGAGTTCGCCGAGGCCAGTGCCCCAGAGCCAGTCGAGGACCTGATGACGGACGTCACCAGTGCGGTGGGCTGATGGCGACTGGCAGATCGCGACCGATCGAATGGCGAGGGATCGAATGGTCGCCGGTCGAATCGCGACGGATCGAATGGTGACCTATCGAGAGGCCATGCGGGCAGCCATCCGCGAGGCCATGCAGGCTGATGACCGGGTCTTCCTGATGGGGGAGGACGTCGGCCGCTACGGCGGGGCCTTCGGCGTGAGCCTGGGCCTGCTGGAGGAGTTCGGCCCAGAGCGGATCCGCGATACCCCGCTGTCGGAGGCTGCGTTCGTGGGAGCCGGCATCGGCGCTGCCCTGGCCGGGATGCGGCCGATCGTGGAGGTGATGACGGTGAACTTCTCCCTGCTCGCCCTGGACCAGATCCTGAACACCGCGGCCTCGCTGCACCACATGAGCGGCGGGCAGCTGAGCGTTCCGATCGTGATCCGGATGACGACCGGCGGCGGACGCCAGCTGGCCGCCCAGCATTCCCACTCCCTGGAGGGGTTCTTCGCGCACATCCCCGGCCTTCGCGTGATCGCGCCGGCGACCGTGGCGGATGCCCGCTGGATGCTCGCCCCGGCACTGGCCGACCCGGACCCGGTCGTGATCTTCGAGCATGGCTCCCTGTACAACGCCAGCGAGGAGATCACCGAGGGCAGCGGCGCAGTCGAGCCGTGCCGGGCCATCGACGAGGCCGTGGTCCGCCGGCCCGGCGACGACGTCACGATCGTCACCCAGGGCGGCTGCCTGCCGATGTGCCTGCAGGCGGCGCAGGACCTGCAGTCGGCCGGGGTCTCGGCCGAGGTCGTCGACCTGCGCACGCTGCGGCCGCTGGACGATGCGACGGTGCTGGCCTCGGTCCGGCGCACCCATCGTGCGGTGGTCGTCGACGAGGGCTGGCGGACGATGGGGCTCACCGCCGAGGTCGCCGCCCGCATTGCCGAGGCCTGCTTCTTCGACCTCGATGCACCGGTGCAGCGCGTGGCATCGGCCGAGGTGCCCTTCCCGTACGCCGGTCACCTCGAACGGGCCGCGATGCCCAGTGCCGAGGCGGTCATCCGGGCGGCGAGATCAGCGATGGACCCAGGGGCGGCCCTGGCACCTGACGGGACGGTCCATCGTGGCTGACATCCTGATGCCGTCGCTGGGCGCTGACATGACCGAGGCGACCCTGCTGGAGTGGCATGTCGGCACCGGCGACGAGGTCCATCGCGGCGACATCATCGCCACGGTCGACACCTCCAAGTCGGCCATCGACGTGGAGTCCTTCCAGGACGGACGAGTCGAGTCGCTGCTGGTTGACCCGGGCACCACGATCGCCGTCGGCACGCCCATCGCGCGGCTCGGAGGCGGTGACGTCCGGGGGGTCGCGGCCGGGCACGTCTCCCCCCTGGCACGACGCCGGGCCAGGGAACTGGGCGTCGACCTGGCCGCTGTTGCGCCCTCGCGACCTGGCGGGGTGATCGGCGTGGCCGATGTGGAGGCTCAGGCAGGCACTCCGATGACTGTGCCGATGGCGACTGTGCCGATGGCGACTGTGCCGATGGCGACTGTGCCGGCGGTACCGGTACCAGCACCGGAGCCGGCGCCTGGGACGAGTCCGCCCGGAGGGCCGGCATTGCCTGCCGAGCGTCCCGGCATGCGCGAGGCGATCGGCGCCCTCATGGCCCGGTCCAAGCGAGAGATCCCGCATTACTCCGTGGAGTCGACGATCGATATCGAGGGCCCGCTGCGGTGGCTGGAGCAGCGCAATGCCCGTGTTCCGGTCGGCGAGCGGATCCTGCCGGCGGCGCTGATGCTGTGGGCTGCTGCGCAGGCCGCTCGCGAGGTTCCCGAGGTGAACGGCCACTTCAACGGGGCGTTCACGCCGGCGGCATCGGTGCACCTCGGCTTTGCGATCTCGCTGCGCGAGTCAGGGGTGATCGCCCCTGCGCTGCATGACGCCGGCGAGCAGTCACTGGAGGAGCTGATGCGCCGCCTGCGCGATCTCACCAGCCGGGCCAGGAGCGGCCGGCTGCGCGCATCGGAGATGTCGGATCCCACGATGACCGTCACCATGCTGGGCGAGCAGGGCGCGCAGGTCGTCCACGGCATCATCTACCCGCCCCAGGTCGCGCTGGTGGGCCTGGGCACGATCATGGCCCGTCCCTGGGCCGTCGACGGCATGCTGACGGTCCGCCGGGTGGTGACGGCGTGCCTGGCGGCCGATCATCGGGTCACCGACGGGCATCGCGGCAGCCAGTACCTCGCCGCCCTGGAGCGGGCCCTGCACGGGGTCGAGCAGTCATGACCCCTGCCGAGGCCGAGGCCATCGTCGTGGCGTGCGTCCAGCGCATCGCGCCGGGTGCCGACGTGCTGGGCATCCCGCCCGACGTCGACATGCGGCGTGCCCTCGACCTGGACTCGATGGACTTCCTGGGCCTGGTGGAGCTGCTCAGCGAGCGGACGGGGGTGCAGATCGCCGAACGGGAGTATGCCCGGGTGCAGTCGCGCCAGGGGATGGTCGACTACCTGGTCGCAGCGGGGCAGGCATGAGCCGCGCCCAGGCTCAGTCCGTCCCTGCCTCCATGGCCGCGCGGTCGAGTGCGAGGTCGTCCGGCTCGACCGCACCGCCCGCCAGGGCGATCGCCGGGGCCCCGCCGGACTGCAGCTGCCCGACCAGGTCGACGTGGCCGGCGAGCAGCTGGCCCTGGGCCGCGTACAGCTCCAGCTTGGCGCGGGTGTCGGCGATATCGAGGTTGCGCATCGTCAGCTGGCCGATGCGGTCGACCGGGCCGAAGGCGGCATCCTCGGTGCGCTCCATGGAGAGCTTGTCGGGGTGATAGCTCAGGGCAGGGCCGCGGGTGTCGATGATCGAGTAGTCGTCGCCCCGGCGCAGGCGCAAGGTGACCTCCCCGGTGATGGCGGAGGCGACCCAGCGCTGCAGCGACTCGCGCAGCATCAGGGCCTGCGGGTCGAGCCAGCGGCCCTCGTACAGCAGGCGACCGAGGCGGCGTCCCTCAGCGTGGTAGCTGGCGATGGTGTCCTCGTTGTGGATCGCGGTGAGCAGCCGCTCGTAGCCGATGAACAGCAGGGCCATGCCGGGTGCCTCGTAGATGCCGCGGCTCTTGGCCTCGATGATCCGGTTCTCGATCTGGTCGGCCATGCCCAGGCCGTGGCGTCCGCCGATGGCATTGGCCTGCATGACCAGGTCGACCGGGGAGGCGAAGGATGCGCCGTTGATCTGGACGGGCCGGCCCTGGACGTACCGGATGGTGACGTCCTCGGTCGCGATGTCGACGGCAGCGTCCCAGAATCGCACGCCCATGATGGGCTCGACGATCTCGATCGAGGTATCCAGGTGCTCCAGCCGCTTGGCCTCATGGGTCGCGCCCCAGATATTGGCATCTGTCGAGTAGGCCTTCTCGACGCTGTCGCGATAGGGCAGGCCGCGCTCGGCGAGCCACTGCGACATCTCGGTGCGACCGCCAAGCTCGTCGACGAAGTCGGCATCCAGCCAGGGCTTGTAGATGCGCAGCCGGGGATTGGCCAGCAGGCCGTAGCGGTAGAAGCGCTCGATGTCATTGCCCTTGTAGGTCGACCCGTCGCCCCAGATGAACACGTCGTCCTCGAGCATGGCCCGGACCAGCAGGGTGCCGGTGACCGCGCGGCCCAGCGGCGTGGTGTTGAAGTACTGCTTGCCTCCCGAGCGGATGTGGAAGGCACCGCATGCCATTGCGGCCAGGCCCTCCTCGACGAGGGCCGCCCGGCAGTCGATGAGCCGGGAGAGCTCGGCGCCGTACTGCGCTGCCCGGCCCGGCACGGATGCGATATCGGGCTCGTCGCACTGGCCCAGGTCTGCCGTGTAGGTGCACGGGGACGCCCCGCGCTCCCGCATCCAGGCAACGGCGACCGAGGTGTCCAGCCCGCCGGAGAAGGCGATGCCGACGCGTTGGCCGACCGGCAGGGATGCGAGCACCTTCGACACGCGCGCAGCCTAGTCAGCCGCAGGCATCCACTGCGAGGGCATGCACCGTGACGTGGCCCTGGGTCGTCCTCATCCTCGTGGTCGGATACGGCCTGGGGATCGCCGGGCTGCTGGCGTGGCGGGAGTATCGCAAGCCCTATCGACGGGCCTTCCAACGAATCCCGGATCGCCGCCGGGTGGATCGTCGTCGCGAGTCTGGCGGGGTGGTCGGGACGGACCGCAGGTCCGGCGACCGGCGGATCGGCGAGCGCCGTCGGGGGCGTCCGGCCTGGGCCGGTGCGACGGTGCTCGTCTCGGCCGTGGTGCTGGCCCTCGTGGCGGGCGTCAGCTACGCGGCGACACCCGTGCCCTCGTTCTTCGAGGGCACCCCGCAGCTCGTCGGGGCGGGCTGGGCTGACTGCGATACCCCGATCACCTGGAGCGTTGATACCTCGCGCCTGACGCCGAGGGAATCCGCCATCGCGGTCCGCCAGCTGCGGGCGGACTTCGCCAAGTGGGGGGCGGTGTCCGGCCTGGACTTCCGCTACGTCGGGATCGTCCCGATGACGTACGACGACGCGACGTACCAGGTCACGTCCGATACGCATCCCAGTGACCGGCACATCTCGGTGCTCTTCCTGCACAACGATGAGTCGTCGCTGCTCGACGAGCGCACCGTCGGCCTGGCCATGCCGAGCAAGCTCATCGTCGGCCAGCGGCAGATCGTCGAGGGCAGCGTCGTGCTCAGCTATGAGTACGTCAGGCGGGCGGCGCGCCTGCAGCGCAGTGCGCTGTACCTGCACGAGATGGGCCATGCCCTCGGCCTGGCCCATGGCGCCAGTCGGATCGATGTCATGTACTACATCGTGAGCACCACCAACGAGCTCAGCCCGGATGACATCGCTGGCATCCGCGCGATCGTCCAGGCGTGCAATCCCCCGTCGCCTGCCTAGGATCGCGGCAGCCGTCCGACCGAGGAGCGTCGTATGTACGACATCGCACTGAGCGCGTCCGCCTGCCTGCGATCCGGGACGCGCGCCTGCGTGGCCTGGATGGTGTCGCCTGCAGCCAGCGACGAGGCGCTCGTGCTCACCCCGGGCGGCGGGCGGATCGGCACCCTGGCGTCAGGTGCCTTCGACGGGCTGCTGGCTGATGTGGCTGCCCGCAACCTGCCGACAGGCCGCTACGTGCGTCATGCGGTGTCCGAGGTCGAGAGTGCCCTGTGCGGACTCCCCGCGGGCACGCCCGTGGCATTCCTCGTGGTCCCCGCGGATCAGTTCCCCGCCGACCTGTGGCCATGGCTGCTCGGGCGACAGGCCGTGGTGATCACCGCGCTCGTCGATGACGTCGACGTCACCTCGGTCACGGTCGAGCCCTCCTCGGCTGCCGGCGATGATGCGCATGCCGTGAGCGAGCCGGGATCCGCGGCCGCCGAGGTGTCGGCCGAGCCCGTGGTGACGTCCCTGGTGCCGGTGACCCGACTGGTCATTGCCGGCGCCGGCCCGATGGCCGAGGCGCTGGCCGATCAGGGCCGCCTGCTCGGATGGCGGGTCACCGCGCAGTCCCGGCCGGATCTCGTGGCAGGTCTGACAGCCACCCTGTCCTGGCTTGACGCGGTGGTGGTGATGGGTCACGACGTGGAGGCGTCCAGTCGCTGCCTCATGGCTGCGCTCGACAGCGAGGCCGGCTATGTCGGCGCCCTCGGCTCCCGGGCGATGCAGCAGTCTCGGGCCGACTGGCTGGCCTATCGCGATGTCACGGATCTCTCCCGGGTGCGCGGCCCGGCCGGCCTCGATATCCATGCGCGGACGCCGGCGGAAGTCGCCGTGTCGATAGCCGCGCAGATCATCGCCGAGCTTGGCCGCTGAGTCCATGTGTCGATCGGCGCCACACGACGCCCGGTCGATAGCGAGCACGAATTCGGTCGTAACGATGCATTCCGGCTTGCGGGGGGGTCGAATGGGAGTACGTTCCACCCACCACTTCGAGTGAGGAGTCCGCCATGGCTGTTGAGTCGACGGGGCAGGAGCGCGGCAATCCTCGCCTGTTTGCGGTGATCGAGAACTCGCCGAAGACCGGTCCGAGCCCGACGGTGTGGGCCTGGCCGCAGTTCATCGACTTCCTGAAGGTCGCCGGCCAGCCGGTGCAGGGGCCCTGGCCTCCGCATCAGGAGCCACGACCCGATCCTGACGCCGACTCGATGCCCGTCGCCGTGCGCGACCCCAAGGCGTAGATCCCGAGAGGAATCCATGTATCCAGCACGGTTCGACTACGACGCACCGACCTCGCTTGCGGAGGCCATTGCCATCCTTGACCGCTGCGGCGGGGAGGCGAAGATCCTGGCCGGCGGCCAGAGCCTGATCCCCATGCTCAAGCTCCGGTTCGCCTCGCCCGAGCGGATCGTCGACATCAACGCGATCCCGGGCCTGGACTATCACCGGCTGGACGCGGACGGCACCCTGCGCATCGGCGCGCTGTGCCGGCATGAGGACCTCGAGTTCTCCACGATCATCGGCACCTCGCACCCGACGCTGGCCGCGGCGGCAGCCCTGGTAGCGGACCCGATCGTGCGCACCCGAGGAACCTTCGTCGGATCGGTATGCCATGCGGATCCGCAGGGTGACTGGGCGGCGACGATGATCGCCCTCGGCGGCCGCATCGTGGCCCAGGGCCCGAACGGGCGCCGCGAGATCGACATGCGCGACTTCGTCCTCGGCCCCTTCGCCAACGCGCTTGCCTACAACGAGATCGCCATCGAGGCCGTCATCCCGCCGGCCAAGGGCACCGCCCGGGGCGACTACCTGAAGCTCGAGCGCCGGGTGGGCGACTTCGCGACCGCGTCGGTCGCGGTGGCGCTCGACATGGACGGCGCGACCGTGACCCGAGCCGGCTGCGCCCTGGCAGGGGTCGGTGGTCAGACGATCGACGCGAACGAGGCGATCTCCGTCCTCGTCGGCAAGACCCTGACCGACGAGAGCATCGCCGCGGCCGCTGAGGCCGTGGCGGCCGTCGCCCAGCCGCGAACCGATCATCGCGGCTCCTCCGACTACAAGCGCCACATCGTGAAGACCTTCGTGACCCGCATCCTGGCGCGCATCGCCAGCGCCGAGCAGAAAGCAGCCTGATCATGACGAGCCTGTACGACGAAGTCGCACCAGCCCCGCCGGCTGACGTCCCGACCCGGCGCATCACCGTCTCGGTCAACGGCGAGCCGCGCACCGTCGACGTGGAGCCGAGGCTGCTGCTTGCCCACCTGCTGCGGCAGGGCCTGAAGCTGACCGGCACCCACACCGGCTGCGACACCACCAGTTGCGGCGCCTGCACCGTGCTCCTCGACGGACGCCCGGCCAAGAGCTGCACAGTGCTCGCAGTCCAGGCCGACGGCCACAGCGTGGAGACCGTCGAGGGCATGGCCACGGCAAGCGAGCTCCATGCGATCCAGGAGGGCTTCAAGCAGGAGCACGGCCTGCAGTGCGGGTTCTGCACGCCGGGCATGATGCTGGCCGCCAAGGCACTGCTCGAGCGGAACCCGAACCCGACTGAGGATGAGGTCCGCTGGGCGATCTCCGGCAACCTGTGCCGGTGCACCGGATACCAGAACATCGTCAAGGCAGTCCTGTGGGCTGCCGACAAGATGCGCGCGCAGCAGAGCTGAGGAGTCGTCATGGCGTTGGATGAGCTCAAGATCGGCGGGATGGGCGCGAGCCGTCGCCGCGTCGAGGACAACCGCTTCATTCGGGGCAAGGGTCGGTACGTCGACGACATCGTGCTGCCCGGCATGCTGCACATGGAGATCCTCCGCAGCAGTGTCGCGCATGCGCGGATCAAGTCGATCGACACCTCGGCGGCATGGGAGGTTCCCGGCGTCCGCCTGGTGCTGACCGGCGAGACGATGGCCGCGCGCAACCTGGCATGGATGCCGACGCTGTCCTACGACACCCAGGCGGTGCTGGCCACCGACAAGGTCCGCTTCCAGGGCCAGGAGGTCGCGGCCGTCATCGCCGATGACCCCTACATCGCCAAGGATGCCTGCAGCCGGATCGTCGTCGAGTACGAGCAGCTGCCGGCCGTCGTGAACCCGCTGCAGGCGCAGGAGTCGGGCGCACCGCTCATCCGCGACGACAAGGTCAACCAGACGACCAACAAGATCTTCGACTGGGAGATCGGCGACAAGGCCGCGACTGACCAGGCCTTCGCCAATGCGGATCTGGTCTCCACCATCGACCTGCACTACCCGCGGTCGCACCCGTCTCCGATCGAGACGTGCGGATCCATCGCCGACTATGATCGCGCGACCGGCAAGCTGACGGTCTACATGACCACGCAGGCCCCGCACATCATCCGGGCCGCAGTGGCCATGGTCGCCGAGCTGCCCGAGCATCAGATCCGGATCGTGTCGCCGGACCTCGGGGGCGGATTCGGCAACAAGGTGCCGGTCTACCCGGGCTACGTGATCTCGATCCTGGCATCGATCCTCACCGAGCGGCCGGTCAAGTGGATCGAGGACAAGACCGGCAACCTCATCTCGACCGGGTTCGGCCGCGACGTGTACCTGCAGGGCCAGCTCGCCCTGCGCAAGGACGGCAAGATCCTCGGCATGCGCATGCACACGGTCTCCGACCACGGTGCGTTCTATGCCGATGCGCAGCCGACGAAGTTCAAGATTGGCCTGATGCACTCGACCTTCGCCTGCTACGACGTGCCGGCGGCGCACCTGACCAGTGAGGGCTTCTACACCAACAAGGCGCCCGGCGGCGTCGCCTACCGCTGCTCCTTCCGGGTGACCGAGGCGATGTTCTTCCAGGAGCGGATGATCCAGGCGGCCGCCGACGACCTCGGCATGGACCAGGCGGAGTTCCGCCGGGTCAACCTGGTCAAGGACGACATGTTCCCGTACCGCACGGCCTTCGGCTTCCTCACCGACTCGGGCCAGTACGGCAAGTGCCTGGACGTCGCCCTCGAGGCGATCGGCTACAGCACTTTCGCGCAGGAGCAGGAGGAGGCTCGCAAGCGGGGCAAGCTGATCGGCATCGGCATCTCGACGATGACCGAGCCGCTGGGCGCCGGCAACAGCCGCGAGTACGACATCATCGGCATCAAGATGTTCGACTCCGCCGAGCTGCGGGTGCACATGACCGGCAAGGCAATCCTGCGCACCGGGGCCAAGACCCAGGGCCAGGGGCACGAGACGACCTGGGCGCAGATCGTGGCGCATGAGCTCGGCATCCCCGCCGACGACGTGGTGGTCGAGGAGGGCGATACGGATACTGCGCCCTTCGGCATGGGCACCTATGCCTCCCGGTCCACGCCCGTCGCGGGCGCGGCTGTCGCCATGGTCTCGCGCAAGATCCGCGCCAAGGCACGCAAGATCGCGGCCCACCTGCTCGAGGTATCCGAGGAGGACATCGAATGGGAGCTCGGCCGGTTCTACGTGCGCGGCAATGCCGAGCGCGGCGTCACCATCCAGGACTGCGCGTTCGCGGCCTACAGCAACGTGCCCGACGGCCTGGAGCCGGGCCTGGAGAACAATGCCTACTACGATCCGCCGAACCTGACCTGGCCCTTCGCGGCTTATGTCTGCAAGGTCGAGGTCGATCCTGAGACGGGCGTGTGGGATGTGCTGAAGTTCGTGGCCGTCGACGACTGCGGGGTGCGCATCAACCCGATGGTGGTCGAGGGGCAGATCATGGGCGGCCTCACCGAGGCCTACGCCATGGCGAGCATGCAGTACATCACCTACGACGAGGAGGGCAACTGCATCGGGTCCAACTACATGGACTACCTGCTGCCGACCGCGTGGGAGACGCCGGGCTTCGAGCTGCACGAGGTCGTGACCCCATGCCCGCATCACCCCATCGGGGCCAAGGGCATCGGCGAATGCGCCACCGTGGGCGGGCCGGCGGCCTTCGTGAACGCGGTCATGAACGCGATCAAGCACACCGGCGTCCGCAATGTCGACATGCCGCTGATGCCGAACCGCGTCTACGAGGCCCTGCAGACCGGCGCTGACGTCTCCGGCATGCCGCCGGTAAAGGCGGGCTAGCGTGCCGAACGGCGAGACCTCGGAGAGCATGGAGGTGCTGGAGCGCGCCGTCGAGCTGGTGCGCTCCGGTCAGTCCTTCGCGATGGCGACGGTGGTGTGGCGCAAGCCACCATCGTCGGGCCATCACGGCTCTCGGGCGATCGTCATGCCTGATGGCACCCTGCTTGGCTGGATCGGCGGAGCCTGCGCCGAGCCCGTTCTCATCCGGGAGGCCAGGCGCGTCCTGGAGCAGGGGAGCCCGGCCCTGGTCTGGCTGGGCCAGCAGGAGGACTTCGACGGGATGCACGTGCCCGATGGGGTGATGACCGTTCCGATCTCCTGCCAGAGCGATGGCGCACTGCAGATCTTCATCGAGCCGGTCCTGGCCGCGCCGCAGGTGCTCATCGTGGGCCGCTCGCCCATGACGCATACCCTCGCCGATCTCGTGCGCTCCCTCGGCTGGTCCGGGGAGGTCGTGGATGGCGATGACTTCCATGGCGGGCTCGTCCTCCCGACGACCTCGGTCATCGTGGCCACCCAGGGCCACGGTGACGAGGAGGTCCTGCGGGCGGCCCTGGAGGCCGAGCCGTGCTTCGTCGGCCTGGTTGCCTCACGCCGACGGGGGGAGACGGTGCGCGGCACCCTGGCCGACTGGGGGGTGCCGGCGGAGCTGCTCGACCGCGTCCATGTGCCGATCGGCCTCGACCTCGGTCACACCACGCACCGGGAGATCGCGGTCGCCATCCTTGCCGAGCTGGTCCAGTTGCGAGCGGCGGGCGCGCTCACCGCGCAAGCCACGGTCAGCGCGCAGGGCCCGGCCGAGGTCATCGACCTGGTCTGCGGGATGACCGTGCAGGCTGTTCCGTCCAACCGACCCTTCGCCTATCAGGGAAGCACCTACTACTTCTGTGCCCCTGGCTGCCGCACTGCATTCGAGAACGACCCCGTCTCCTTCACCCAGCAGGAGGTTCCATGCTGATCACCCAGACCTTCGACCTCGACCAGCCCGTCGACCAGGTGTGGAACTTCTTCGACGACATTCCGCTGGTCGCGGCCTGCATCCCCGGCGCCGACCTGACCAACCAGGTGGGCGACGACGAGTACCAGGGCGATGTCACCATCTCCGCTGGGCCGGTGAAGCTCGAGTTCACCGGCGCGGTGAAGGTGCAGAGCAGGGACGATGCCCGTAAGGCGATCGTCCTGGACGCTGCCGGTGCCGACAAGAAGGGCCGTGGCACCGCCAATGCCCTGCTGACGGTCTCGCTCCAGCCCCTTGGCGGGAGTACCCGGGTCAACATGAGCATGGACCTCGCGATATCCGGCGCCGCGGCCCAGTACGGCCGCGGCCTGGTCCAGGACGTCACCGCCGTGCTGATCGACCAGACGGCGGGCTCGATGAAGCTGCGGATGACCGCGATCGCCGAGGGACGCGACCCGATGGCGGTCGGCGGCCCGAAGGCTGCCAGCGGCCTGGCGATCGGCTTCACGGCCTTCCTGCGGGCCGCCCGGCGCGTCTTCGCGCGATTCTTCCTGCCCTACCAGCCGGCCCCGAGCCGCTAGAACGGAGATATGCGATGAGTCTGTGGGCGATCGGGAATCTCATGCTCATTGTTGTGGTGGTGCCCGTGCTCGTGGCGCTGCTCAACCGGCTGCTGGCGGCCCTGGAGCGAGTGCGCGGAGCGGCTGACGACGCCCTCGCCGGCGGCGTGGCGCTGATCGGGGAGCTGCACAACACCCCGCAGCTGCTCGACACCACTGACGACGTGATCAAGGAAGTCGCCAACGGCGCCGTGCGCTATGCCGGCCCCGTCTCGAAGTTGCTGGGCTAGGAGGCCACCATGCCAGTAGATGCGATCATCACCCTCGTGGTCGCCGCGCTCATCATCGCGGCGGCTGCGATCGGCCTGCTCCGGGTCATCTTCCACCTGCGGGCCGTGGCCAAGACCCTTGACGGCCTTGACGGGGGAGTCCAGGTCATCGTGGCCCAGACGTCGACCGTGGCGCCTGTGGTCACGTCCGTCAATGCGAGCCTGGCCCCCGTGCGCAGCTTCGCGGAATCGATCTAGGAGGCAACGTGGACTTCACCGGGCACTCGGGCTGGCTGCTGGGCTACATCATCGGTTTGGTGGTCGTCCTGGTCGTCGTCGCCCTCGTCGTGCCGATCCTGCTGCTGGCAGCCAGGATCGGCAACCAGGCAGGCAGCATCCTGAGCGGACTGCAGCAGGCCGAGGTGAACACCGCTGGCCTGAAGGGCCTGAATGAGACCATCGCATCCGCGCTCGCCATCATCGATGGCCTCAAGCGCGGCCGCACGAAGCTAGGAGGCTGACGTGGACGCGCAAGTCGAGCAGCTCTGGCAGCTGGCGAACATCCTCGGCGCAGTCGTCGTGGTCGTCGTCGCGGCCCTGCTGACCATCCTGGTGCTGCTGGTGCACCGCATCCGCCGCCGTGTGGCCGCCATCAAGGCCACCCTGATCGCTACCCAGGCCAACACCGCCGACACGGTCCTCATCACGACCACGGCCGGTGGTGTCGAGGCGGTTCTCGCGGAAGGCCTGGAGCATCACCTGTTCCTCGGACGAGTATTGGACAAGGTGCGGTCATGAGCTCACTTGCACTGTGGTCGGTCATCGACATCGTGGCGCTCATCGCCGGTCTTGCCGTATACCTGTTCATCGTCGGCGGGCAGCTGAAGAAGGTTGCCGCTGACCTGGAGGAGGCGGCCGACCTGGTCTGGAAGATCAAGAAGGATGCCGAGGCCATCGAGCCTGGGCTGAAGTCGATCAATACGACCGGCCGGGTCGTCGCTGGCGCGCTGCCGCTGCTGTACGGCATGGGCGAGGGGATTGTCGCGGGGGCTACGTTCGCGCATGAGGAGCATGTCGCAGACGGGGTCGCCCGCCCGGCGATGGGCACTCGGCGGTCACGACTGATGGAGGGCGTCGGCGTCTCGCTCGACTAATCGATCGCAGGGTCCTGGCGACGCAGATGCGCGCAATCAGGGCCCTGCGTCATTGCTCCTGCTCGCCAGTCGCGGCCGCTCGGCCGGGTTCGCGAGTGGTGGTCAGGGCATCGGTGACCGGCGTCTCGTACTCGCCGATCCATTCGTCCTTCCAGGCCTGGACGAACTTCTCCGCGTTGCAGGTGGGCTCGTAGATCGCGATCAGCTCACGGGCGATCTGCTCCCGGTGGCCGAGCGTCCCGCCGGGGATCTCCAGCCAGCACGCATGCAGGTTGTACTTGCCCTCGGCGCGGGCGATCCAGGCAGCCGACCGCGGATGCCGGAACGGGAACCCCTCCGTGCTGAGGTCGTCGGCATGGCCGACGTAGATGACCGCGAACTCCTGCGGACGGGCAGGGTTGGACTTGGCCAGGATCGCGTACACGGCCGCCGTCGAAGGCGGCGTCCACCCGGCCAGGGCCCGCGGACCTTCAAAGGCGTAACCGGCCAGGGTGCCCAGCCGGATCACTGGACCCTCCGGAACATGGATCCGCGGCGGCCCCTCATGGAGCCTCGAGGTCAAGGTCGCCGAAGTCGTCGTCCTCGCTCAGCGACTCAGCCCGCACGACCGGCCAGGACGGCAGCGAGGTGAGGGCCACTGCGGCGGCGAACTGCTCGAGCGCCTGGTCGACTGCGGCATCGGAGCCATCGGCCTCCACGACGATCTGGGCGCCGTAGCCCATCGTCCCCATCCCGGATGCGATCCCGCCGAGGGGTGCGACGGCGTCTGCCAGCTCGAGGACCTCCTCGAGGCTGACCTCGCGATCGCCTTCGGTCTGCAACGACACGCTGTACCGCATGGCTATCCCACCTTCGACAGTCGACCTGCGAGTCGCTCGAGGCTAGCGAGGTTATGGCCCGAGTGCATCTCGTCGATGTAGGGCTTGGCCACGATCATCCCGAGGGAGGCCGGCACGTAGTCGACG
The DNA here is from genome assembly GCA_018970025.1 of Actinomycetales bacterium. GTDB lineage: Bacteria > Actinomycetota > Actinomycetes > S36-B12 > S36-B12 > REEB460. The sequence goes on from JAGWXF010000016.1 coordinate 60,439, forward strand.
ACGTCGCCCTTGTGCGGGTTGACCCAGATGACCCGATGGGCGAGCCGGGCAAGGGTCTCCATGGACTCCGCGAGGTCCGCTGGATCCCCGCGGTCCAGGCCGTCGGAGCAGATCACCACGATGGCTCCGCGCCCGAGCCTGGACCTGCGCGCCTGCCGGCAGAACTGCCGCAGGGATTCGCCGATGCGCGTGCCGCCGTCCCAGTCGAGGACGGCCTCGCCTGCGATACGCATGGCGTCGTCCGGGTTGCGGCGGTCCAGGGCCCTGGTGATGCGGGTGAGCCGGGTACCGAAGCAGAACACGTCGACCTTGGCGTTGGCGCGGCGTGCGGAGTACGCGAACTGCAGCAGGTTCCTGGAGTAGTCGGCCATTGATCCGGAGACATCCAGGATGAGCACGAGCGGCCGCAGCTTCACCTTGCGGGTGCGATAGGCGAGCTGGCGGGGCTCGCCGAGGCTGCGCATCGCATCCCGTGCCATCCGGCGCAGATCGAGGGTGGCACTGCGACGGGCTCGGGTGGTTCGATGCGTGCGACGCACCGGCGGTGTCACCCGCATGCGTGACAGCAGCCGGCGCAGCTGCCGCAACTCCTCAGGCGAGCAGTCGGCGAAGGCCTTGTGCCGGTAGACCTCGGACGTGCTTGCCAGGTAGCCGAGCTTGACCTCGTCCGGGCTGATCTCACCGGGGAGGCCTTCCTCGGTGTTGGGGATCTCCAGGGTCGCTCCGGCATTGGCCGACGCCCGCATCATTCGCCTGCGGGCGTCGACGGCTTCCGGCTCGATGTCGAGGAAGTAGCGACGAAAGACCAGGTTGTAGGTCGGCAGATGATCGCGGCGGCGGACGAGCGATGCCCGACCGGACCAGTACACGTCCATCAGGTCGGTGACGTCCAGGCAGCTCACCGCGGAGGCGAAGGTGAGCACGTCGTCCGTCCCGACCGATACCCCGGAAAGCCGGAGCTCATGGCAGAAGCCGACGAGCAGGTCCTCCATGCCGCTAGGCGATGACATCCCGGATGCTTCGTGAGGCGAACTCGAGGTCGTCGCGGTCCTTCACCACAGCGCCGAGGGTATCGAGAGCCATCTCCTCGGTGAGCGCATCAGCGCCCAGGGCATCGAGGCTGCTGGCCCAGTCGATGGTCTCGGCCACACCAGGCAGCTTCTCGAGCTCCATCTCGCGGAGCCGGTTCACCGCCGAGACGACCTGGGCTGCGAGCGCGGCGCCGACCTCTGGCAGGCGAGTGCGGACGATCTCCGTCTCGCGCTCAGCCTCCGGGAATCCGATCCAGGTGAACAGGCAGCGCCGCTTCAGCGCATCGTGCAGCTCCCGGGTGCGGTTCGAGGTGAGGATCACGATCGGGCGCGAGGGTGCGCTGATCGTGCCGACCTCCGGGATGGTCACCTGGAAGTCGCCGAGGAGCTCCAGCAGGAAGGCCTCGAACTCATCGTCCGCCCGGTCGACCTCGTCGATGAGCAGGACGCAGCCAGCACCGGAGCGAACCGCCTTCAGCAGCGGCCGCTCGAGCAGGAACCTGGGGCCGAAGAGATCGTCCTGCTCGCCCTGGGTCGGCGTCGTGGACATCGAGCGCACGTGCAGCATCTGGCGGGCGTAGTCCCACTCGTACAGCGCATGGTGGATGTCGATGCCCTCGTAGCACTGCAACCGGATCAGCTCGCGGCCGAGCATCCTGGCCAGGGTCTTCGCCAGCTCGGTCTTGCCGACGCCGACCTCCCCTTCCAGCAGCAGCGGCTTGCCGAGCTTCAAGGACAGCAGCACCGCGGTTGCCAGGCCACGGTCGGCGATGTACCCCTCGCCGCGAAGCTCGGAACGGAGCTCGGGAACGGTCAGCGTCGCGACGTCCATCAGATGCCGGTCAGCGCTGGGTGCCGTTGACGAGGTCGGCTACCGAGCTGCTGCCCAGCTTGCCCTCCCGGGCCAGGGTGTTGCGCCAGGCGGTGGCGAGGTCGCCGCCTTCCTCGGCGTAGCCATCGAAGGTGATGTCCTTCATGTTGCGGCAGGCCTTGGTGGGGCCGCACTCGGCGTCGAGCTCGTCATGGGCGTCAGATGACTGCTGCCAGATGCCCTTGAGTACCTGCCCGGCATTCGTGCCCTGATCTGGCATGTGACTCCTCCACTTGGCCTCGGCGAGGCTACCAAGGAGTGGGCATTCCCGCATTGCCGAGCGGCCTGGCCGATCGCCACTGGCTGGCCAGCCATGCAGCCTGGGAAATCGCCGCAATCAGGACATATGACGGGTGACGCGGGGACCCATTCGGCTGGTTTGCCCATCGGCTGCGGGAGAGGGGCTATATTGAACGCGGCAAGTCGTCATCAGTACCGCTGTTCTGAGATGCCCGCCCGCACCACTGGTGGTGGGCATCGTTTGCTTCTGGGCATGTGCACAGATCCAGGACGAAGGTTCGAACCGGCTCGGCCACATGACGGGCGACCGTCCGTCATGACTTCGTGCAAGGAGATCGTGCAACATGGCACAAGGAACAGTGAAGTGGTTCAACGCTGAGAAGGGCTTCGGCTTCATCGAGCAGGCCGATGGCGGGCCCGATGTCTTCGTCCACTACTCGGCCATCGACGCCAGCGGCTACCGGACCCTCGAGGAGGGCCAGTCCGTGGAGTTCGACATCACGCAGGGGCCCAAGGGCCCGCAGGCCGACAAGGTCCGCGCCGTCTGACCATCCCTGGTCTCAACAGGCCCCCGTCCCCCGGTCCTCCGGGTGGCGGGGGCCTGGCCGTTTCGGAGCCGGCGCTGACCGTCCGCAGCCCGATCGATCGCCGGTCACGCCTGGCCCACTCCTGGCCCGCGGGCAGCCGAGCCTCCTAGCCTGACCGAGGCAAGAGGTCACCGCTCGAAGGGCAGCGAGCAGCCATGCAGACGGTTCCCCTGCTCGGTGGGCTCACGAGCGGGCAGGCAGCCGAGCGGCTGCAGCTGGACGGGCCCAATGTCCTGCCCCGGCCGCGCCGCACCTCGCTGGGCCGGCGCCTGGTGCGCGAGCTGGTCCACTTCTTCGCGATCATGCTGTGGGTCGCGGCAGCCCTGGCCTTCGTGGCACGCCTGCCCCAGCTTGCCGTCGCGATCATCCTGGTGATCGTCCTGAACGCCCTGTTCGCCTTCCTGCAGGAGACTCGCGCCGACCGGGCCGCCGAGCGCCTGAGCACCCTGCTGCCCTCGCGCATCGCCGTCCTTCGGGATGGAACGCGCCTGCTGGTGGAAACGACGACGATCGTCACCGGGGACCTGCTGCTGCTGAGCGCGGGTGATCGGGTGCCGGCCGACGGCATCGTCGCGCGCGCGACCGCGCTGCGCCTGGACACCTCGCTGCTGACGGGGGAGAGCGTGCCGACAGAGGCGGACGTCGCCGACCAGGTCTTCGCCGGGACCCTCGTCCTCGAGGGAGATGCGGACGTCACCGTCACGGCGACGGCCGACCGCACCAGGCTGGCGGAGATCGCCCGGCTGACGACGTCCGAGCCCAAGCCGATGACCCCGCTGACCCGTGAGCTGCGACGGGTCGTGCGCACGATCGCCGCCATCGCCCTGGGCGCCGGATTGGTCTTCTTCGCCATCACCCTGGCCCTGGGCAATCCGCCCGCCGATGGGCTGATCTTCGGCATCGGGGTCATGGTCGCGCTCGTCCCCGAGGCCCTGCTGCCCACGGTCACCCTGACCCTGGCCTGGGGAGCGGAGCAGATGGCCCGAAGGCATGTGCTGGTGCGCGACCTCGAGGCGGTCGAGACCCTGGGCTCGACGACCTTCATCTGCACGGACAAGACCGGCACGCTGACCCGCAACGAGATGACCGTGGTCGAGGCCTGGACGTCGCTGGGCACGGCCTCGACGTCCGATGCCGGCTACGCGCCGACAGCCCAGGTCACCTACTCGGCTGGCGACGGCGCGAGGGAGTCGATCGTCGAGCTCGCACGTGCCGCTGCCCTCAGCTCGGATGGCTACGCGCACCTTGCCGATGGGCAGTGGGTGGCGCATGGGGATCCGATGGAGGCAGCGCTGGATGCCTTCGCCGGTCGCGTCGGGGTGCCGACCGGCCGGCTCCGCGAGCAGCGACCCATCGCTCGATTCCCCTTCGATCCGCGCCGTCGGGTGATGTCCGTCGTGGTGGACGGCCAGGTGCTCGCCAAGGGGGCTCCCGATGCGATGGAGCGGATCTGCGGGGCGGTGCCGGCGGCACGGCCGGTGGTCACGGACATGGCGGCTCGGGGCCTTCGGGTCATCGCGGTGGCCCGGCGAACGATCGCTGACGTCCCGCGGACCTGGGCAGAGGCGGAGGCTGACCTCACGCTGCTGGGGTTCCTGGCCCTGCAGGATCCGCCCCGAACGGGGGTGCGCGCGAGCCTGGATGACTGCCGTCGTGCCGGCATCAAGGTCGCCATGATCACCGGGGACCATCCCGGCACCGCGTGCGCCATCGCCGACCAGGTGGGCCTGCGCGAGCCGGCCGGCCGGGTCATCCTGGGTGAGGACCTGCCGGCAGGGGAGCGTGAGCTCGGAGCGCTGCTGGACACGTCCGGCATCGTGATCGCCCGGGTGTCGCCGGAGGACAAGCTGCGGATCGCCACCGCCCTGCGCGCGCGGGGGCATGTGGTGGCGATGACGGGGGACGGCGTCAATGACGTCCCTGCCCTGCATGCGGCGAACATCGGCATCGCGATGGGGGCATCGGGCACGGACGTGGCACGCGAGGCCGCCGACCTCGTCCTGCTCGATGACCGATTCGAGTCGATCGTCGCGGGCATCGAGCTCGGGCGCACGACCTTCGTCAACATCCGCAGGTTCCTGACCTATCACCTGACCGACAATGTCGCCGAGCTCACCCCCTTCGTGGTCTGGGCCCTGTCGGGGGGTTCCTTCCCGCTGGCGCTCGGGGTCCTGCAGATCCTGGCACTCGATATCGGCACCGACACGATGCCGGCGGTGGCGCTGGGAGCCGAGCCGCCGGCCAGGCATCTGCTCGACCGACCACCGGTCTCGGGCCGGCTGCTCAACGGGATGGTGTTGCGGCGCGCCTTCGGCATCCTCGGTCCGGTGATGTCGGCCGCCTCGATGCTGGCCTTTCTGGTGACCTTCCTGGTGTCGGGCTGGCGACCGGGGGATCGGCTTCCGGGAGGCTCGACCCTGCTGGCCGCGTCGGGGGCCGCATTCATCACCGTCGTGCTCGCGCAGATGGCCAACGCCTTCGCCTGCCGCAGTTCCACGCTCTGGCCTGGTGCACTGGGCTGGCGGAGGAACCGACTGCTCATTCCGGCGGTCCTGGTCGGCCTGTCGATCTCCCTGGCCACCCTGCTCGTGCCGCCGGTCGCCGAGGCGCTGGGGCAGGCGCCGCCCCCGCTCGCTGGCTGGCTGATCGGCGCTGCGAGCATCCCGCTCATCCTGGGCGTGGATGCCGCGGACAAGGCGATCCGTGCGCGGCGGCGCAGTTCCACGGGTGGCGGACGCGGCGAGCATTGACCGGTCATGGCTCGTGCAGGCAGCGCGTCCTGCCCCGCGTCCGGCCGCTTGGCCTCCTAGCGTGCTGCCACGGGAGAAACGACCGTTTGCGAGGCGGTCCTCCTGGGTGCGAAGGGGAGTGTCACGCGGAAGGCCGGTTGACCCCTCACCAGCGGCCTTCCGCGTGACCATCGCAGGCTCCGTCACCATCGCGGGCTTAGCGCGACCATTGCCGGCCCGGGCATCGCGCGAGCGGCGGATAGCGGGCGATCAGGCGTCGGGGCCAAGCACCGCGGTTCGGTCCCGGGTCAGGCGGGCGCGACCGATTCGCTGGGCGATGGCGATGAGCTGGGCGACCGCAGGCGAGGGCTGGCTTCCCCGGGGCACGGCGATGAGCAGGGTTCGCGGCGGGATCGGCGGGTCGAGCGGCCGGACGACGACCTCGGTGTCGGCGGTATCGACGGCCAGGTGCGGCAGGATCGCGGCGCCGAGGCCGGCCCGGACCATCGCCTGGACGGCGCCGTTGTCACGGGTGACGAAGGCATAGCGAGGGGCCACGCCGGCACTGCGCAGGCCGCGGTCGATGTGCCGCTGCTGCTCGCGCCCGTGCTGGCCGATGAGCGGGACACCCGTCAGTGCGCGGGCAGGGAGGCTGCGGGCCTTTACCTGTTTGGCCAGCGGGGTGCCTGCCGCGACGAGCACGACGAACGGGTCGCTGCCCAGGTTGACCAGGTCCAGTCGCTTGTCCTGCACCGGGCCGGCCAGGAAGGCGACGTCGGCGTCGCCCTGCATGAGGCGCTCGATGAGCTCGTCATTCTCGTCTGCCTCGTACGCATGGATGCGCACGCCGGGGGCCTTGGTGCGGAGTGCGGCCACGATCTCCGGGAGGAGCTGCACCGAGACGCTCTGGAAGGTGCCGATCGTCACCTGACCTGAGGATGCGAGGTCGTCCAGATCCTGCTCGGCCCGGTCCAGCAGTGCCATGACCCCTTCGGCATGCCGCAGCAGGATGCGGCCGGCAGCCGTCAGCCGGACGGGCCGCGGGCCGCCGGGCCGGTCGAAGACCGGCTGGCCGATCGCCCGCTCCAGGCCCGCGATCTGCTGGCTGATCGCCGCCTGGGAGAGCCCGAGCGCGTCAGCGGCTCCGATGAAGGAGCCCTCCTCGCAGACCGCGCGAAGCGCGGTGAGGTGCCGGAGCTCCAGGCCGGTGAATGCCGTCATGCTGCTGCCGCCTCAACATAAGTATTTGCGATCAAAACCATAGCATTTCATCGCTTTTATTTATGCAGGTGATCTCCTAGCCTGTCGGTGAAAGGAGCCCGACATGAGCCGCAGCATGAGCGTGATCACCGCAACAACCTCCCTGACATCGCAGGTCATCGACGGGGGCATCGACGCCGACCGCGTCGCCCTGCTCCTGCTGGCCCACCAGGCGCAGGATCTGGGCGTCAGCCGCGTGCTGATCGACGTGATGGTCGATGAGGACGCCCCCGAGCCGGCACGACTGCGGGCCTACGGGCGGGTGTCATCCCGCACCTGCGCCCTGGCCGGCCGTCCGGTCGTGCGCGAGCGAGCCCTGGTGCCCGCCTGAGCCAGGAACGCCGAAGGGCCCCCTCCCGTGGGAGGGGGCCCTTCGCTGCTCAGGTGCCTACAGGGCGCGGGAGAAGATCGCGTCGATCTCCTCGCGGTGCTGCGGCGTCATTGCTGCCGCCCGCTGCAGATCCCACTCGCGCTGAAGGTGGCGGCGGTACTCAGCATCGCTGTCCACCGGTCCACGGTCGAACATCTGTGCGAAGACC
>JAGWXF010000032.1 GCA_018970025.1 Actinomycetales bacterium
GATGTTGCACGGCGGGTACATGGCCGCGCGCCGTGGCGGAGCAGCAGTCGCTTGAGCGCCGCAGGTAATGAAGGGTGAATGGGTCAGAAAGCCCGGACAGGCCGCACGCGGTAGTCGCTGCCCTTGCTGTTGAAGTCCTGGTTGCCGTAGTTGAAGAACTGGTACCAGGCGTTGGTCGCGCCGTCGCTGTCCTGCGACGAGGACCAGAAGGTGCCATCGGCCAGGGCGCCGACCACCGCCCGCTGCTGGTAGAGGGCATCGAGTTCGTCCTTGGACGGCAGGAACCAGTCATCCATCGCGCCACCGCGATACCCGGCGGCGGCCCCGGCCGCGGTATTCGACCCGCATTGCTTGACGATCAACGCGGTATTGGACCGACCTGACCCGACGTCCACACCCGTGTCTAGGTCTCGGTCGTACCCAGGCTGATCCTGCGGGCACCAGACCAAGCTTGGGTCCTCCTCGCTGCCGGACCACCCCGCCGGGGCAGCCTCCAGATACCGGCCCCACGACTGCTGCGAACCAGCGTCATAGAACACGATTCCACCGCCCGGACCTGTCAGCCCGATCGGTGACACCGCCTGCGACACCGTGGTGTCAGGATCCTGACGCAGTCCCTCGCGGACCTCACTCGGCGCAGCGACGTTCCCCGCCACCGCCCGTCGCACCGCAGGATCGGGGCACGTGGCCCATGCTTCCAGCAGCACCGGCTCTGTATCGGCATCCCCAGCCTGTAGCAGATCACATGACGCCTTTGCCGCCTCAAGCGCAGCCGCCTCCTCGGCCTTCGCCGCCTCAAGCGCAGCCGCCTCCTCGGCCTTCGCCGCCTCAAGCGCAGCAGCTTCTGCAGCTGCTCGCGCGTTGCCGATGACCACGGCCGTCGTGCCACCGACGACCGCGACGAGCGCGACAGCCAGCACCGCTGCCAGGGCCTTATGAGTGATGAGCCAGCGCTTGGGTGCAGGCATCGCAGCCAACGCCGCTGCCCGCCGCTCGGCCTGCTCCCGCTGACGTGCCCTGTCTGCCTGAAGCTCCCGTACCAAACGTGCCTGCTCCGCCGCGGCCTGCTCCCGTCGACGTGCCTCCTGCGCCGCGGCCTGCTCCCGTCGACGTGCCTCCTGCGCCGCGGCCTGCTCCTTGGCCTGGATCGCCTGGATCTCCTGCCGCAGCCGCAACTCCCGCTCGATCGCGTCCGCATTCACCGCAAGGCGCGCCAACGACTGCGAGTCGGTCGCTGCCCGCAACTGCGGTTCGCGTCGCAGCGCCTCGGCAAGAGCGACCTCCCGCAGGGACACTCCCGGCGGCACCGGTGGCAACGTGTCCACCCCGCCCGTTGGCGACAAGACTGGCGGGGTGGAAGCTGCACTCGCCGGCGCGGAAGCAGCACTGACCGCCGCAGGAGCGGACTCGACGCTCGGTGGGGCAGCGGGCCGAGCGGCCGACGCGCCTGACGCCGCAGCTGACGCGGCGGCTGAGGCGGCGGCGTCAACGGCCGGGCCGCTCCACTGGGGTGCTGCCGGAGCCGGCATCCCCAACCCGTGATGCACCTGATCCAGCGTCGGCCGGCGAGCTGGCTCCTTCGCGAGCGCACCCTGCAGCAAGCCCCGCAGCGGCTCCGGCACCGACTCCGGCACCTGCGGAGTCGCCTCCAACACCCGATAGATCGCCGCCGCACTGGTATCAGACCCGAACGGCGCATCCCCCGTCGCCGCGAACACCACACACAACGCCCACGCATGCACATCCGTCGCCGGAGACGTCGCATCCCCACGCACCTGCTCCGGCGCCAACCACCCCAGCGACCCCATCACACTGCCCGTACGCGTCAACTGCGTACCCTCATCGACCTCCGCGATCCCGAAGTCGATCAGCCGCGGCCCATCCGGCGACATCATCACATTCGACGGCTTGATGTCACGGTGCACGATGCCCGCCGCATGCACCCCCGCCAGCACGCTCGCCAGCCCGCCCGCGAACCCCACCAGATCCCCGCCCCTCAACGGGCCCCGGTCCCGCACCCGGTGATCCAGCGTCTGCCCCTCGATGAACTCCATCGCGAACCACGGCACCGCATCCGCAAGCCCATCCGCCAGCACCCGCGCCGACTGCCCATCCAGCCGGCCTACCGCGTCCAACTCACGCGCCACCCGCGAACGGAACCCCGGATCATCCGCCAGCTCCGAGCGGATCACCTTCACCACCGCCCACTGCCCCTGACCATCAGCCAGGTACGCAACCCCCATCCCACCGGCACCCAGCCGGCCCAGCAGTCGGAACCCCCCGACTTCCCGCGGATCCCGCTCCAGCAGCGGCTCCAACGGCACCGACGGCAACGACCGACGACCCGACACCTCAGCCACGCAAACCTCCCCCGTGCCTGGCAGCCACAACTGATCTGGTAGCCCGCCTCAGGTCTACTTCGGCGCTGTCACGCGCTGCTGCCGCGATCAGCACGCTTCTGGGCAGTCTAGCGCCGGGCACCGCTCAGCTTGGTCGCGATCCTGGTTGCACCCCCCGATCGATGGAAACATCGTCAGGGAGTGATCTGCAGCTGCCAAGTCGACGTCAACGGCATGGTCGAGGCGCATAGCCATGTCCACCGAACGTCTGAAAGACCCGATTGTTTCCATGACGCGTGTCGATCATCTCGCTTGCCACGATGGTGCGCGTCGGCAGGTGCCTGAGGGCCGCGGATCAGCGCGCTGCCGGGCTTGTGCGAGCCGGCGTCGTCGCGCGATCGACGTCGGCGACCAGGTGACCTGATCCTGTATCGAGTTGCAGGCGCCCCCTGATATGCCGTCACTCACTTTGCCGGGGCATGGTGGCTGTCGCACCCGGCCAGTAGCGTGGCGGCGACAGCAACGCAGAAAGGCGGGTCATGACAGCGCTGTGCTGGTTCGAGGGTTACTCCGGTGCACCGGTCTCGTTCGACGGGCCGCTGCTTTATGTCGTGACGACCGCAGACGTGGACTACTGGATCCCCCGCCTGCCGGTGCTGCGATGCGCGACATGGGGCGAGGTGCGGGCACTCGGGTTGCCGCTGTACTGCGAGGTCCTCGAGCTAGTCGGCCACGGATCGTATGACCAGATGCTTGCCCACTTCCAGGAGCGCGACGCCGCCCTGAGCCAGGCACCGCCTGCGGTGGTCGAGGTCCAGCCCGAGTTCGAGGACCTGCCGCGCGACGGTGACGCGTTCAACGCGCATGCCGACATCGGAATGTGCGCAGAGGGCGACTGGCCTCCATCGCTATACAGCATGGTTGCCACCGCCGTCCCCCAAGGCATCCTGGAGCAGTACGGGGAGTGGTGGTTCACGACGATGAACGGCATGTACGCGGTGTTGGACGCGAGCCGCAAGGACGCCGTGCTGCGCGCGCTGATCGATGAGGGGCACACCCTGATGGAGGACCCGCGGATCAAGGAGCTCACCCCGGTGGAGTAGCGGCCTTGCGGCGCCTGCAACCCTGCACCGGTGTCATCGGGTCCAGGCTCGTCCGGGGCGGTGGCCGGAGGCTGCGCTGAACTCCTGTTCCGTGAAGTCGACGTTCAGCGTGCCCCGCACCATGACACCGCACGTGCAGACCACGCATTCCCCCTCGGGCTGCTGCTCGTGCCAGGCGTACGCATGGCGCCCGCTGCGGCGGTCGGCGGCCAGGGTCTGGAGCCGGCTGGCGCTGTTGCGCCCGTTGAAGGCGACCAGGCCGATCTGCGGGAAGCATTGGTCCTTGTCGCGCATCCGTCGCTCGAGGTCGGCGATCGCCGTCCTGGTGGCCGCCAGGTCCTCCTCGATGTCCCAGTGGATCGTCGTCAGGACCGCCTCGCCGTTCCTGCGCAGCACCTGCAGGGGCTGGTAGGTGAGTACGACCAGCGCGTCGAGCAGGTCGCGCAGCCTCCTGCCTGCCAGGGACTCCTCGGGCGTGGGATCGACGGGGTCCCGGTGCTCGGCCGCTCGTGCCCGGTTGCGTGCCAGGTAGCGGGCGTGCACGTTGCTCCATCGCGCGTAGTCGGCACTGGTGTACCGGCGAGTCCCCTTCTGCGCCGGGATCGGCACGTCGTCCAGGCGCATGTTCTCGGTGAGGTGGCCGACGGCGTCGTCGACGGCGTGAGGCCGCTCACTCCTGCGGGGGCCGTTCCACCGGCAGGTGAAGCACTTGGCGATGAAGTCGCCGGAGTCCCAGTAGGCGCTGACTCGGTGGCAGTTGATTGGGCGCATGCTCGCTCCTCTTGCTCGTTCCCAAGCGGTGCGCTCGGGACGGATCTCCTCAGACCACCGTGGGCAAGCGCCGCGGTTGGTGCCAGCAAGCTGAGGCTTTGCGCTGGCGTCGTGATCGGTTCTTCGTCTGCCCTCGGCGCGCCGAGGGGCTGTGTTCTGATCCCGCTGTGCAGTTGTCGAAGGGGCGTCCCGCCACCGCCGGTGGCGGCGAGCGGACACGCCTCTTGCGCGTGGATCCCAGGGGATCCGTCTCGTCCCTTGCGGGCAGATCTTCCTCAGGGGGCACCGTGCGACGGATCGCGGTTGCCTGCAGCAAGCCTGAGGCCTTGACGCTGCGGTCTTGATCTGGGGGAAGTGTACCCGCCCGGCCTGACTCGCACCCGCACCCGCGCCGGCGCGGATCCTGCAGGAGCCGCAGGTTCCGCAGGTTCGCATGGGGGAGGCGACCCGAGGGATGGTGTTGCGGCGTTCCTGCAGGCCGGCGGGCTGCAGCGCAGGCCTGCCCTCGAACCCTCGCAGCAGCGGGGCGCCTGTCAAGTACGCCGTCCACATGTGAGGGTTTTCCACAGCGATCTGATTGCGGCTTTCGCTGCCTGCGTCCGCCTGCCTACCGTTCGGCGACCAACGGGAGGTGGTTGCCATGGACGTTGCCCTGCGCGTGCAGGCCGATGTGCGTGATTCGATCCGTCGGCTCGGTATCGATCCGCTCCGGGATCCGGATGCCATCCGTCGGCTGATCGACGAATGCCTTGCCGACGCCATTGAGGCAGCGGTCGCGATCGACGGCAGCGCCCAGGTCGACCGCGAGGCGGTGGCCCTGGAGGTCATGCACCAGATTGCCGGCTTCGGGCCGCTGCAGCGGCTATTCGACGATCCAAGCGTCGAGGAGGTCTGGATCAACGAGCCGGGCCGGGTCTTCGTCGCCCGTCAGGGCCGCAGCGAGCTGACCACCGTCGTGCTGACCGACCGGGAGGTCAGAGACCTCGTCGAACGGATGCTCCGGCTGTCTGGGCGCCGCCTGGACTCCTCGAGTCCGTTCGTGGATGCGATGCTCCCTGATGGCAGCCGGCTGCATGTGGTCATCCCTGACATCACCAGGCGGCACTGGTCGGTGAACGTGCGTCGGTTCGTGCTGCGGCCGTCGCGGGTGCATGATCTGGTCGACGCAGGCACGCTCACCACCCAGGCGGCCGACTTCCTCGAGGCGTCCGTCGTCGCAGGACTCAACGTCCTTGTCGCCGGCGGCACGCAGGCGGGCAAGACCACGCTGCTCAACGGGCTCCTCGGCTGCGTACCCGGCCATGAGCGCATCGTCTCCTGCGAGGAGGTCTTCGAGATCCGGCTCGCGCATCCGGACTGGGTGCCGATGCAGACCCGCGATGCCAGCCTCGAGGGCACCGGAGAGATCCCGCTGCGCCGGCTGGTGAGGGAAGCGTTGCGCATGCGCCCCACGCGGCTGGTCGTCGGGGAGGTGCGCCAGGCCGAGGCGCTCGATCTGCTGGTGGCCATGAACAGCGGCATGCCCGCGATGGCGACCCTGCATGCGAACAGTGCCCGCGAGGCCGTCACCAAGCTGTGCACGCTGCCGCTGCTCGCCGGCCAGAACATCCCCGGCGATTTCGTGGTGCCGACGGTCGCCGGCTGCGTCGACCTGGTGATCCACGCGGCCACTGACCGTGATGGCCGCCGGCGAGTTCGCGAGATCTGCGCCCTTCCCGGACGGGTCGAGGACGGCGTGATCGAGATCGCCGACATCTTCGTCGATCGCGGCCATGGGCTGCAGCGGGGCAGCGGCTTCCCGCCGCATGCCGAGCGATTCGCGCGCTGGGGCTACGACCTTGCTCGACTGCTGGAGCAGTCGTCGGTCGCGCCCGTCGACTCTTCGCGCACGGGCTGGGCAGCCTGATGGGTGCCGTGCTCGGCCTGCTGTTCGGCTCGGGTGCCGTGCTCGTCATGCTGGCCGTCACCGGTAGCGGCGGTGGCGCGCAGCGATCGCGACCGGTGGGTCGACTGACCAGGATGGTCCAGGCTTCCGGTATCCCACGCCTGACCGTGGGGACGCTGCTGGGCATGTGCGCTGCCGCGGCCCTGGTGGTCGGCGTGGCGGCGCTGCTCATCACGGCCGTTCCCGTCGTCGCCGGCATGGGGGCTATCGCCGCGGGCTACCTGCCCGTCCTGCTCATCAGGCGCCGGGCATCCCAGCGGACCCGCGCCCTGCGTCGAGCCTGGCCTGATGCGGTCGACGGGCTGGTCTCGGGCGTCCGTGCCGGCATGTCGCTGCCCGTGGCCGTCTGCGAGCTCGGCGAGAAGGGGCCTGAGCCCCTCCGGCCCGCCTTCACCAGATGCGCGGCAGAGTACCTGGCAACAGGCTCCTTCGGCCAGGCACTCGATGTGCTGCAGGCCGACCTCGCTGATCCGATCGCCGATCGAGTCGTCGCGGCGCTTCGCATCGCCCGCGACGTCGGGGGTAATGACCTCGGGAACGTCCTGCGCTCGCTGAGCGCCCTGCTTCGGGAGGACGCCCGCACCCGTGGCGACATCGAGGCCAAGCAGAGCTGGACGGTCAATGCCGCGCGACTGGCGGTCGCAGCCCCGTGGGTCACCCTGGCCCTGCTGTGCACGCGCCCGGAGGCCGTGCGTGCGTATGGCTCCGCGCAGGGAGCCCTCGTCCTGCTCATCGCCGCCGTCATGTCGCTCGCGGCCTATCGGGCAATGATCGCGATCGGACGCCTGCCGGTCGAGGTTCGGGTGGTGCGGTCATGACCGCGACCGGAATGGGCGCCGTCATTGGGCTGGCATTCGCGATCGGGGCCCTCGCACTCGGGTCATGGGTGCGCAGCCTTCGCGCTCCGAAGCTGCTGGAGCGGATCGCGCCGTATGTTCCGGCCACGGCCACCACGCGGGCGCTGGCGTCCCCTGCCCCCACGGCCGGGGCCACCCTGGTCACCCTGGTGGCTTCGATGGCGCGACGACCCAGCGGGACGGACTCGGTGCGGGCCCGCCTGCAGCATGCCGGCCGCGACGACCTGGATCGGTATCGGCTGGAGCAGCTGATCGCGAGCGCGGTCGGCTGCGCTGGCGGCGGGGCCATGGGCCTGGCCATGATCGCGAACGGCGGCCCGGTGATCGCCGTGCTGATCCTCGGCGGGATCGGGGCGGCGATCGGTGCCATGGCAGTCGACTGGCTGCTGAGTCGTCAGGCTCGGCGCAGGATCGAGCGGATTCGCCTGCAGCTGCCGGCGGTAGCCGAGTTCCTGGCCTTCTCGGTGGCCGCTGGCGAGTCACCCGTCGCTGCGATCGAGCGCGTCACCTCCACGGTGGCCGGCGACCTGTCCGACGAGCTGCAGCGTGCGCTCGGCGATATCCGTGCTGGCCTGCCGCTGGAGACCGCCCTGCGGGATGTCAGCGAGCGGACGGGCAGCCCCGAGGTCGAGCGGTTCGTCGACGGGCTCATCGTGTCGATGGAGCGAGGCACCCCCCTGGCCGAGGTCATGCGAGCCCAGGCGGCCGACGCCAGGGCAGCCGAGCGTCGCGCGCTGATGGAAGTCGCCGGGAAGAAGGACGTCGCCATGCTCATACCGGTGGTCTTCTTCATCCTGCCGACGGTCGTGCTCGTCGCGCTCTTTCCCGGGCTCCAGGGCCTGCGGCTCATCGTCCCCTAGCCGGTTTCCGATTCGCCCATCGATCGCGTGTCACGCACGCGATCACCGAACAAGGAGGTAGCAATGAAGCACATCATCCGCCTGCACGCTGGGTTCATCGCGCGCATGCGCGAGCTCGACGGCGAGCGCGGGGACGTTCCAGGGTGGGTCCTGGTGGCCGTCATGACCGCTGGGCTTGTGACGGCCATCTGGCTGATCGCGGACGACCAGCTCACGTCAGTGCTGGATCGAGCGATCTCGTCCGTCTCGGCGCCGTGATCGGAAGGATTCGCCGGCGAGGTGGCAGCGAGCGCGGCAACGCAACGGTCGAGTTCGCGCTGGTGACGCCCCTGCTGCTTGCCCTCGCCCTCGGCGTCCTGCAGTTGGCGCTCGTGCTGCATGTGCGCACGACGCTGACCGCAGCGGCGGCCGAGGGAGCCAGGGCCGCGGCGCTCGCCGGATCCGATCCCACCGCCGGGGAGCGTCGTGCTCGAGCGCTGCTCGCTGGCAATATCGCCGGCGAAGTGGTCGACTCGATCACCGTCCAGCGGCAGCGCCACGGCTCGGCGCTGCTGCTGGCGGTGCGCATCGACGCGCGGCTGCCGCTGCTCGGGATGCTCGGGCCCACCGGCATGGTCGTGGAGGGCCATGCCGTGCAGGAGCAGGCATGAGTGGCGGTCGTCGCGCGTGGCGGCAGCGGTGGGCCGCACGAGTGGTCGCCGAGCGCGGGTCGGCGGTGCTGGAGTTCATCGTGATCGGGGTCCTGGTCATCGTCCCGATGGCGTACGTCGTCACCTCGGTGATGCGAGTGCAGGCAGCGACCATGGCCAGCACCCAGGCGGTACGCGAGGCGGCGCGCGCCTTCGCGACGGCCGACTCGGTCGCCCAGGGCCGCGCGGCAGCGGTCACGGCGGCGCAGGTGGCCTTCGAGGATCAGGGGTTCGTCCTGCCGGAGTCTGCGATGCGCATTCAGTGCCTGCGCGCATGCCTGGAGCCGGGGTCGTCCATCACGGTCGATCTTGACTGGCAGGTGGGCCTGCCGTGGATGCCGTCGTCCCTGGCGCAGGGCCGGTCCATGTCGGTTCCCATCGATGTCGTCCACGTCGTCCCGGTCGACACGTACCGGCTGACCCGGCCATGAGACCAGTTGACCCGGCCATGGGCCTAAGCGACGCGAACCGAGCCGCTGAGCGCACGGGCCCGGGATCGAAGGGGCGTGGCCTACGCGATCGAATCACCGGGCGAGCGGGCCAGGAGCAGGGCAGCGTGCTCATCCTCGGGATTGGCATGGTGGTCGTGTGCCTGCTCGCCATCGCCGTCATGACCGATGTCACCTCGGCCTTCCTGCAGCGCCGGCAGCTGATGTCGGTGGCCGACGCCGCCGCGCTCGCCGGGGCCCAGGGCATGGACATCGATGCCTACTACGCGCAGGGCGCCAGCATTGGCACCCGGCTGAGCCCGGCGCAGGTCGCTGCGGCCGCCAGGGGTCATGCCCTGGCCCACGGCGGCGTTACCGGGCTGTCGGTCGACTCGGTGGTGTCCGATGGCGTGACCGTGCGGGTGACGCTCAGCGCGCCGCTGCGACTGCCCTTCTTCGACGGCGTGCGCGATGAGATCGTCCGCGTGACCTCGACGGCTCGTCTTGACTATCGGCCGTCGTCCTAGCGAATGCAGGGCGGCGGGCCTAGCGGGGGAGCAGCGTTACCTTGACCAGCTCGCCGATGGACAGCGGCACGGCGATCTGAGCGCCGCCGTCGATGATCATGGGATTGCCCGGCTCAGGGGTGTTGGCGCCGAGCGGAATCTGCCCGATAACGGTGTTCGTCTGCGCGTTGAAGTCGACCAGGGTGCCGGCGGCATCGAGTAGGCCGATGTACAAGCGGGCACCGTCGGAGCTGATCGCCGGTCTGCTGGACGTCAGCCCGAGGGACCCCGTGATCGCGACCTTGGCCACCAGCGTGCGCGCTGCTGCGTCGATCACCGCCAGCTTCCCGGAGGCCTCGACCGGCTGGTAGATCTTCGACTGGTCCGGGCTCACGGCCGGCGGGGGAGGCGGCATGAACTGCGCGACGGAGCCCTCGCCCGCCTCGAAGGTACGGACACTGGAGATCGGCGCGCGTGCAGCAGGGTCGACGAACCAGCTCTCCTGCCCGCACGGGACGTATGCCTGCGTGTTCCCGCGGATCAGGACCGGCGTCGAGATGGCATCGCAGAGCCCGGCATTGCGCCCGAGAGTCCGGCCGGTGCTCGCTGAGACGTAGACGAGGTCGCGGTTGCAGGGGATCATCAGGACGTTGCTGCCGGTCAGCGCGGGGGTGCGGGGGAACTCGCACCCCTTGCCGGCGGCGTCCGTCACTCGAAGGGTGCGGAGCACTCGCGGCGCCCGCGTGTCGATCACGGCAATGCGGGACGAGGCGAGCTGGGAGTCGGCTACCTGCACGTACAGGCGATTGCCGTCGGCGCTGATGACGCCGTTGCGGGGCGGGTAGGCGAGCCTGACGGTGCGCGTGACGGACAGGTCGTTGGTGTTGACGATCGACACGGACTTGCTGAAGGCATTGAGGACGTACAGGTGATTGCCCCGCTCGCTGAGCACCGCATCTCTGGGGCCCTTGCCGACGGTGATCTCCTCCAGAATGGAGCCACTGGCGACGTCGATGACGCGGACCTTGCCCGCCACGCTGCGCACCTCGGATGGCTCGATGACGAAGATGGTCGTGCCATCTCGGCTGAGCACTGAGGCAGCAGAATCGGGCTCGATGGCGATCCGCTGGGTGACCGTCCCGAAGGCAGCCGGCTCGGCCACGGCCGGGAAAGCGGCAATGCCCGCAAGGCTCGCCAGGCCCGTCGCCAAGGCCATCGCGGCGACGGCCGTGCGTCGGGGATGCGCTCGCTGCTGCATCAGCACTCCTCCCGACGGGCCTTGCTCGCGGTCCGGGCGAGCGTCAACGTTGAGCCCAAGGCTAGTCAGGCGGATCGTGCGGCGGCCAGTGAGGCCGGGCCCTTGAGAGCGCCTAGCTGGACCGGCCCGGAATGGGCTGGTCGCAGGTGAACTTTCGGCTCGCGGCGTTGTACTGGCACCGGTTGCCGGAAGGCAGCGGGCCCCGTGTCAGGGTGATGGTGGAGGTTCCGTCGCACGGCAGCTCGGTGCCCCGGTTCGCTCGGACGGTCATCGTCGGGGCGTTGCCCCGGAAGCTGATGGTGACCAGCACCCCGAGGGTGCGTCCCGACATGCCCTCATCGGCCTCCATGTAATTGTGCCGGAGGCGAAGGCCCGAGTTGAGCCGCGTGTTGGCGGGAAATGCGCCGCCGCCCTTGAAGACGTCCTGTCGCGTATTGCCGTCGCTGTCGATGCAGGTGATGGGGATCTGGTACTGGACCCCCGCCACGATCTGGTTGCGCATGACGAACAGGCCCATGGCGGCCGTCCGGGCATCCATGCCGCCGTAGGTGCCGTCACGAGGGACGACGTCGGCGTGAGCGGGCGCAGCCACCAGCAGGGCGGCGGCAAGCCCGAGGGAGCACAGCAGGGCTCGGCTGATTCGCATGCATCCAAGGCTGCCGCAGTCGCCGGGCGCCTGGCAAGACCTGCGCGCGGAAGCTCCCCCGAGGCGGCGTGGCGGGAGCGGGACTGCGGGCACCATAGGCTTGCCCATCATGACCTCCCTGGAAGCCACCGAGCAGATCGCTGCCCTCGCGGGGACGATGGCCAGCGTGGAGGCCGTCCTGGACGTGCCGGCCATGCGAGCCCGGATCGCCGACCTCGAGGAGCAGGCCTCCGCGCCGAACCTGTGGGATGACCCGGAGGCGGCCCAGCAGGTGACCTCGCGACTGTCGTACCTGCAGGGCGAGGTCCGCAGGTTCGAGGCGCTCAAGAGCAGGCTGGACGACCTCCCGGTGCTGTTCGAACTCGCCGAGGACGAGGCCGACGCCGGGGCGCTGGCCGAGGCGGAGCGGGAGCTGGCCTCTCTGCGGACGGCGATCGCCGAGCTGGAGGTCCGCACGCTGCTGTCGGGGGAGTACGACGCCCGAGAGGCCTACGTGTCGATCAGGTCGGGCGCCGGCGGGGTCGATGCCGCCGACTGGGCCGAGATGCTGCTGCGCATGTATACGCGGTACTGCGAGCGCCATGGCTGGCCATTCGAGGTGACGGAGACCTCGTATGCGGAGGAGGCCGGCATCAAGTCGGCGACCTTCGCGGTGCGGGCGCCCTACGCCTACGGCACGCTCTCGGTGGAGCAGGGCACGCACCGACTGGTGCGGATCTCCCCGTTCGACAACCAGGGCCGGCGGCAGACCTCCTTCGCGGAGGTGGAGGTCCTGCCGGTGACCGAGCAGACCGACCATGTCGAGATCCCCGAGGACGACATCCGCATCGACGTCTACCGGTCCAGTGGCCCGGGCGGGCAGGGCGTCAACACCACCGACTCGGCCGTGCGCATCACCCACATTCCGACTGGCATCGTCGTTTCCTGCCAGAACGAGCGCTCCCAGCTGCAGAACCGGGCATCGGCGATGGCGGTGCTGCAGTCGAAGCTGCTCGACCGCCGGCGGCAGGAGGAGCAGGCCAAGCTCGACGCGCTCAAGGGCGACACAGCGGGCTCGTGGGGCAATCAGATGCGGTCGTACGTCCTGCATCCCTATCAAATGGTGAAGGACCTGCGAACCGATACCGAGACCGGCAATACCGCAGCCGTCCTCGACGGCGAGATCGACGCCTTCATCGAGTCCGGTATCCGGTGGCGCAAGACGACGGCGTCCCAGTAATCGCCTGGACTGTGCCTAGACTGGTCAGCGCACCCGGCCGAGCGGCATGACCTGCCGCATGGCCCTCCCCGACTCCCCTGACGGAGGGTGAGCACGTGATCCTGTTCGACCGTGTCACCAAGCTGTACGCGAGCCAGCAGCGCCCTGCCCTCGACGAGCTGTCGCTGGAGATCGAGAAGGGCGAGTTCGTCTTCCTGGTGGGCCCGTCGGGTTCGGGGAAGTCGACCTTCCTGCGGCTGATCCTGCGGGAGGAGCTGCCGACGCGGGGCAGCGTCTGGGTGGCCGGCAAGGATCTGGGCAAGCTGTCGAACTGGAAGATCCCGACCCTGCGCCGCCAGATCGGCACGGTGTTCCAGGACTTCCGCCTGCTGCCCAACAAGACCGTTGCCGAGAACGTCGCCTTCGCCCTCGAAGTAATCGGCAAGCCGAAGTCCCATATCAAGAAGGTCGTGCCGGAGGTCCTTGAAGTCGTGGGCCTGGAGGGCAAGGAGCAGCGGCGCCCGGACGAGCTCTCCGGCGGCGAGCAGCAGCGGGTGGCGATCGCGCGGGCCTTCGTCAACCGCCCGATGCTGCTGATCGCAGACGAGCCCACCGGGAACCTCGACCCGGCGACCAGCGTGGGCATCATGAAGCTGCTCGACCGCATCAACCGGCTCGGCACCACCGTGGTGATGTCGACCCATGACAGTGCCATCGTCGACCAGATGCGCCGCCGAGTCATCGAGCTGGAGGGCGGCCTGCTGGTGCGCGACCAGTCTCGTGGCGTCTACGGCTACGCCCGGTAGCGGGCACGTCGAGGAGGGGTAGCAGTGCGCATCACATTCGTCGCCAGCGAGGTCGGCAACGGCATGCGCCGGAACCTAACGATGACCCTCGCGGTCATCATCACGGTTGCGGTCTCGCTCGGCCTGTTCGGCGCCAGCCTGCTGGTGCGTGCCCAGGTGTCGACCATGAAGGACTTCTGGTACGACAAGGTCGAGGTCTCGATCTTCCTGTGCGGCAAGGGCAGCGATACGCCGTCCTGCTCCGGCGGGCCGGTGACCGTTGCGCAGCGCGACCAGATCAAGGCCGACCTGGAGTCGCTCAAGCCGATCGTGGAGAGCATCTACTACGAATCCCAGGCGGAGGCCTACGACCGGTTCAAGGAGCAGTTCAAGAACTCGCCCATCGTCGATAACGTGAGCGCGGGGGCGCTGCCGGAGTCGTTCCGGGTCAAGCTCTCCGACCCGACGAAGTACGACGTGGTGGCGTCGGCATTCGCGGGCCGGCCGGGCATCGAGCAGGTGAACGACCAGCGGCAGATCCTGGACAAGTTCTTCCGGCTGCTCGGCGGACTGCAGCTGATCGCGCTGCTGATCGCGATCGCGATGCTCATCGTGACGGTGCTGCTGATCGTGAACACCATGCGGGTGGCGGCGTTCAGCCGGCGCCGTGAGACCAGCATCATGCGCCTGGTGGGGGCGTCCAACTTCTACATCCAGCTGCCGTTCCTGCTGGAGGCGGCCTTCGCCGCGGGGGCTGGCGCGCTGCTGGCCATCGGTTCGCTGGTGCTGATGAAGGCGGTGGTCGTCGACGGCGTCCTGGCACCGAGCTTCCAGTTCACCGCCTTCGTCGGGTGGGACGCAGTGCTGACGATCGCGCCGCTCATGCTCATCACTGGCGTGCTGCTGGCCGGGCTTGCCGCCTTCTTCACCCTGCGCAAGTACCTGCGGGTCTAGCCGCTCCTCGCCAGCCGCGATTCACAGGCGCTACGGGTGTGGCAGGTGTTGCAGGAGTGAATTCGACCGTATCCTGAGGGGATGCTTCCCCCCGGATGCCGGGCGGGGCTGCGGGCTGCCGTCGTCCTCGTCCTGGGCTGCATCCTCGTGCTGCCTGTCGCCGACGGGTGGCCGGCTGCCCATGCCGACCCTGGGATCGATCAGCAGGTGCAGCAGGCCGGTGAGGCGGTGGACCAGGCCAATAAGCAGGTCACCAAGGCACTCAACACACTCCAGCAGACGCAGGCCGCCCTGCCGGTCGCCCGGGAGCGCAAGCGGGCCGCCGCCGCGCGAGCAGCCGAGGCGCGAGCCAAGGCGATGGCGGCCCGGCAGGCGGCCCGGCAGGCCAAGGCCGACCTCATCGCAACCCAGGCCTCGCTCGAGCAGGTCAATGCACGGATGCGAACGGCAGCCGACCTCGTCGACGACATCGCCCGCACCTCCTACCAGCAGGGCCCCCTGCGGGAGATCGAGGTCCTGCTCAGCTCTGCCTCCCCGCAGGACTTCGCGATCCGCCTGATCGCGGTCGACCGGATGACCAGGGCCCAGGCTGCCGCGCAGGCCGAGCTCTTCGCCTCCAAGTCGCTGCTCGCGCAGCAGGAGGTGCAGGTCGGACTACTGAAGAACGAGGCCGAGGCCCAGGAGCAGCAGGCGAACACACAGCTCGAGCGAGCCCAGCAGGCCGCGCGCGAGACGATCGCGGCCGAGGCGAACGTCGCCGTCCTGGTCAAGCAGCGCGGCAAGGCGCTGCGCAATGCGAAGGCGAACCGGGTTGCCGTCAGCATGCGATTCGCCCAGCTGAAGAAGGTCCAACAGCGACTCAAGCGACAGGCCCGGCAGGCAGCCCGGCGCGCGGCCCAGGGCTCGAACGGCGATGATGCCGGTGACGGGGGCATGATCTGGCCGATCACCGGCGGCGACGTGAACGAGGTGCCCGGGCCGCGCATCCACCCGGTCTACGGCTATCGGTCCTGCCATACCGGCATCGACATCAGCGGCGGCACCGGCACGCCGATCAAGGCGGCCCGCGACGGGACGGTCGTCCAGATCACCCGCGGCGGCCCCTACGGCCTGGCGACCCTGATCGCCCACGGCGGCGGAATGACGACGTTCTATGCGCATCAGTCATCCGTCCGGGTGAACGAGGGCGATCAGGTGCAGGCCGGCGAGGTCATCGGAGAGGTCGGCACATCAGGCTGGGTGACCGGCCCGCACCTGCACTTCGAGATCCGGCTCGACGGAGAGGCCTATGACCCCCGGGGCTGGTTCGACCGGTTCGGCCGCGACAAGGAGAAGATCTCCTGCCAGTGACGTCCAGTCGGCGACGGACGTCCGAATGGAGAACGACGTCACACGCCTAGGATCAAGGGATCCAGGGGCAGCGAAGGGCAGGTGGGACGTGATCAGGATGCAGTCGCCCCGCCTGCTGCGCCCGGAGCCCCGGCCGATCTCCCGCCGCGGCTGGATCGGGCTGGCTGTGGCCTTGGCCATGGTGGCGGTGCTGGGCGGCCTGATCTTCGTCAACTACAACGCCGAGGGCGGCATCCGGGTGGATGGCGGTGCCGCTGGCATGGCCCAGGACGGGATCGAGGTCATCGTCCAGGCCTCGGGGCTCGACCCGCGCACCAACACCGGCACCGTCGAGCTCATCTTCCAGGGCCAGGGTGCGACCGACTTCGACGAGAACGGCCGTGCGCTGTCGAACGTGCGGATCACGGTCGACTCCCCGGACGGCTCGCAGGAGATCAAGATCCCAGCGGGCAATGCCCTGGGCCGGACGGTGACCTCGTTCGCCGTGCAGGGGCAGGAAGCCGACTACCCCTTCGACGAGTACAACGCCTGGCTGTTCATCGGGGCCGACACCTACACCAAGCAGCCGGACGGCACGCTGGAATCGACCAAGCAACTCGATGTCGGCCTCGATGCCCGCGGCGGCATCGATGGCTGGAACACCACGGCCACCCTAGGCCCGGGCTACGCGCAGGTCGGCTACGTCGACCTCCACTACGACCGGGCCTTCTCGACTCGGCTGTTCGCCCTGCTGCTGCTGGCATTGATGGCCAGCCTCTCGCTGGCGGCCCTGTGGGTGGCGCTGCTGGCGATCAGCAATCGCCGGATCGCCGAGGTCGCCCTGCTGGGCTGGACGGCATCGCTGCTGTTCGCCCTGCCGCTGCTGCGCAACTCCATGCCCAATGGGCCGCCCATCGGGGCCAGCATCGACATCCTGGTGTTCTTCTGGGTGCTGGCCACGGCCATCGTGTCGGCGCTGATGGTCGTCCTGGCCTACCTGCGCCAGCGTGGGGCGGCCCTCATCGCCGATCGGGACAAGGAGCGCACCCATGCCTCGTGAGAAGGGCCGCAAGCTGATCGCCCAGAACCGCAAGGCCAGGCATGACTACTCGATCGAGGACGTGTTCGAGGCCGGCATGGTGCTGACCGGAACCGAGGTGAAGAGCCTGCGGGCTGGCCGGGCGACCCTGACCGATGGCTTCGCGCAGGTGGAGAACGGCGAGATCTGGCTGCGCGGCGTCCACATACCGGAGTATGACCAGGGCACCTGGACGAACCACGAGCCGCGACGTCCGCGCAAGCTGCTGCTGCGCCGGGAGGAGATCCGCCGGATCGCCGGCAAGACCAAGGAGTCGGGCCTGACCATGGTGCCGCTGGCCATGTACTTCAAGGACGGCTATGCCAAGGTCGAGATCGCGCTGGCGCGCGGTCGCAAGAACTACGACAAGCGGCAGGCCATAGCCGAGCGGGAGTCCAAGCGGGAGACCCAGCGCGCCACCGGGCGCCAGGCCAAGGGCATGGACTGACGATCCCGGGGGCCCGACGAACTCAAGGGCTCGTGCCCTCGGCTGATCACCGGCGTCGCCGCCATTTGCGCCGACGTCGGGCGCGGACGTACCATGAACGTGCTCGCCTCGGCGAGCAGCAGGTTGATAACTCCACATGGGGGTGACAGGTTTCGACGGACAGATGTTTTGACCGGAGAAGCGTGTCGAGAATCAAGGTGATCTCGTTAAGCATCCTTGAAC
>JAGWXF010000039.1 GCA_018970025.1 Actinomycetales bacterium
TGCCCTCGCTGACGATCAGGAAGGCCAGCGAGGACTCCCGGTCCAGGCCGCCATGGGTGCCCTTGAGCCGACCGCCCCGAACCAGGCTGCCGAGGTAGGCCGATCGCCAGCCCCAGGACCAGCCCGGGCCGAGCGATGCGAGCACGGTCGCGCGGCTGCGGATGCGGTCCCCGGTCAGCGCGTCGACCAGGCGCGCCGGGCCATCCGGGAATGGCCCGGCTGCGGTCGATTCCAGCCAGGCCTGCGAGGTCGCGAACCCATCGGCGTCCAGCAGGCCCCGGCCGGACATCGACTCGATCGCGTCGCGCACCTGCAGGACGTCCCCCTGATGATCCGTGCAGGACAGCAGCAGGCCGTCGTCCTCACGGATCCAGCGCAGCGAGGCCTCGCCCGCCCGGCCTGCGACGTCCACCTGACCGTCGGCCGGCGACCAGGCTGCCAGGTCGACCGCCGGATGCTGGCACAGGACCGCAGCAGCCTGAGGCGCCCGCCTGGGATCGGCCAGGAACAGGGCGAGGTAGTTGACGATGCCGAAGGTCGGCGCGACCACGGCATCCATGCCGTCGAGCCGGTCCGCTACCCGCAGGCCGGCCCGTCGCAGCAGTGGCCGCAGGTCACCGGTGTAGTGCACCGGCGACCTGCCGCATCCATGGTCGGAGAAGATCCCGACCCGCAGTCCCCTGCCGCGCACGGACTGGTGTCGATCGCGCAGGATTCGCACCCGGCGATCGACCTCCCCGAGGAACTCGGCCATGCTCTGGTCGCCGTACAGGTGCATGAGGGCATCCGTGGAGCCCAGGTAGCCGAGGTAGGCATCGGTCTCGGCGAGCAGTGCGTGCTCCAGGATCGCGTCGAGCTCGGCCAGCGCGGCACGCATGGAGGTCACGTACGTCGACCCCTTGGCGACGACGCCGCGGTGCACGGTGTCCAGCAGCCGCCCCCAGGGCGGTACCTCCCCCCGATAGGTCAGGGGATTCCCGCCGACGACCATGTTCGCCGCCCGATCGAAGTAGCGGACCTCGTAGCCCAGCGATGGCGCGACCCCGAAAGGGGCGAAGAGCGCGGCGAAGCAGCCATGGGTGAGCGACGGGAAGGGGGCGATCACCGGCATCGGCGCCGACCAGCCGGCGAAGGCGCCCTCCGCGCAGGCCGCTGCCACGGCCCGATGGGGAACCGCATCGAGTGCCAGCAGCAGCAGCCGATCTGCGGCCTGAGTCGCGCGCTCCGATGAGCGGAAGCGAGCGGGGTGGGATGCTGGATCCAATGCGAAGCCTCCTTCGCGCCCCGCTCGCTTCCTGGTCCAGGATGCGCGAACTCGACGAGGCCACGCCACCTCGGGCTTCAGCCCGGGGGATGATGTCCGGTCCCTGGCCGACATCCGCCCAGCTCGGCTCCCCAGGTGGTGGAATGGGTCGATGGACGGGACGCAGCCGGTTGCGCTCAGCGGGCGCATTGTCTTCTTCACCGGTGCCGGGGTGTCGGTCGGCGCGGGCCTGCCCACCTACCGCGGCACCGGTGGGATCTATCAGGACTCCGAGCTCGAGCCGCCTCATGCCCGCGACCTTGCGCCGGATCGACTGCCCGGCCTGTGGGCCCGCTTCGGGGACCGGCTCCGGGCGGCGCGGGAAGTGACCCCGGCCCCCGCCCACGTGCGCATGGCCGAGCTCGAGCGGCAGCACCGGCATCCGGTCGTGATCGTCACCCAGAATGTCGACGGGCTGCATGCCGCCGCCGGCAGCACCCAGGTCGTCGAGTTGCACGGCAGCCTGCGCACCATGCGCTGCCTGGGCGCCGGCCATCACCTCGACCTCGACCAGGCAATCTGGGTCGATGGCATCCCAGGCTGCCCGGAGTGCGGCCAGCCCTGCCGGCCCGATGTGGTGCTGTTCGGCGAGAGCCTGCAGCCCCGCGTGTGGGCGGCCGCTGAGCAGGCCATGCAGGATGCCGACACCGTCGTGGCAGTCGGCACGTCCGCGGTCGTCTACCCCGCAGCACTGCTCATCGCGCCGGGGACGATCGCCGCACGCCAGCGCATCTGGATCAACCCGGAGGCGGAGCCACCAGATGATGGCTGGACGTGGCTGAAGGGCGATGCCGATACGCAGGTGGCACGGCTGACCTGCGCGTAGCATGGCCGAATGAGCAACCCCGGCCCCGTCGTCAGGCGACTCGGATCAACGGCACTGGCCCTGGCGATTGCCCTCACCACCGTGGGCGCGCTGGCCTCGGCGGCCGCTGCCGACGACTCGAAGATGCTCAGGCCCGCCGACGTGCCCTACTCGACCGGGGACGCGGAGGGTCCGGCAATGGAGGCAACCGACCTGCCTGCCGTGGGTGGCATCGAGATCTGCGACGCCACCCTGGGAGCACGGAACATCACCATCGCCGGCCCGAAGACGTACCACCAGGTGATCATCCAGGCCGGTGCTGGCGGCGTGGTCAGCCAGCTGGCCTACGCGTTCAGGTCCGCAGCTGACGCGAAGCAGGCCTGGACCCAGGCCAAGCGGGCCGCGAAACAGTGCGCCGGCACCTTCAGCGCCAAGCAGAAGGGCCTGGGCAAGGTCACCACGAAGCTGACCAACGGCGTCGCAGGGGCCGCTGACGGCGTATGGGTCATGCACAGCGATAGCTTCGGCAGCGCGAAGGCCGCAGGTCGCAAGAAGGACGTTCGCTACAGCGTCTTCACCAATGCGGGCAACGCCATCCTGGTGACCAGCTACAC
>JAGWXF010000033.1 GCA_018970025.1 Actinomycetales bacterium
CACCGGCTCGCCGGTGCGACGCCGGGAGTCGAACTCGGCGCTGTCGGGTATGCCATACGGTCGGGGTCGTGAGGATCGCGCACGTCAGCGACTGCTATCTGCCCAGGACTGGGGGCATCGAGACGCAGGTGCGCGCATTGGCGCTCCGGCAGGCGGCGGCCGGCATGGACGTGCGCATCATCACCGCCACGCCAGGGCAGGTCCAGGCCGATGGCGTCATCGACGCGGCCTCGAGCCGGGCGGGCTCGTCCGACGAGTCGATCCCGATCCATCGCCTGGCCATGCAGATCCCATTCGACCTGCCCATCCACCTGCGAACGCGGCGCGAGGTGATGGCCGTCCTGGCTGACCACCCGGTCGACGTCGTGCACGTGCACGCCGGGGTGGTGTCGCCCTTCGCCTGGGGAGCCGTGCGCGCCGCGGCCCGCATGGGCCTGCCGACCCTGGTGACGGTCCACAGCATCTGGGGCTCCCTGGCCCGGCCCGGGTTCGCCCTGAGCGACGCCCTGCTGCGCTGGTCGGCCTGGGGCGTGCAGCTCAGTGCCGTGAGCGAGGTGGCGGCTCGCCAGGTGAGCCGGGCCCTGCCATCCATCGGCCCGGTGCTAGTGCTCCCGAACGGGATCGACCCCGGCCCCTGGCAGGTGGAGCACCGCACGGGGCGCGCGGGAGAGTTGCGGGTGGTCACGGTGATGCGACTGGCACCGCGCAAGCGGCTGCTCCCGCTGCTGCGAATCCTGCGAAGCGCCGCAGCGCGCCTGGGCGATCGCGGTGCGATCCGGGCGACGATCGTGGGGGATGGCCCCGAGCGTGCTCGGGCCGAGCGGTATGCGCAGCGGCATCGGATGCAGGTGACCTTCACCGGGCGCATGGACCGGGACGGGATCCGGGAACGCTTCGCGGAGTCGGATGCCTACGTCCAGCCTTCGGTGAAGGAGTCATTCGGGATCGCGGCCCTGGAGGGCAGGTCCGCCGGGCTGCCCGTCATCGCCCGCCGGGAATCGGGTACGAGCGCGTTCGTGCGCGATGGCGTTGAGGGCCTGCTCGTCGACTCGGACGATGCGATGGCCGATGGGCTGGTGCGCCTGGCCATTGAACCCGGGCTGGTGCGGCGCATGCGCGAGCACAATCGCACCGTGCCCCCGGAGCAATCCTGGGAGCATGTGCTCGAACTCGTCCAGGAGGCGTACGCCACGGCGATCGCCCGTCGCGGCGCCTAGGGTGGGTCGTCATCAGCGGGCGCCTAGGGTGGGTCGTCATCAGCGGGCGCCTAGGGTGGGGCCGTGCTCGGTATGACGCTGGATGCCGATGGGCCAGGCCCGGAGGTTGGCTTCCTCAAGGGGCACGGGACCGGCAATGACTTCGTCCTGATCCCCGACCTGGAGGGCGACCTGACCCTGTCGCCGGCGCAGGTCCGAGCCATCTGCGATCGGCATGCCGGGATCGGCGCGGACGGCATCCTGCGCGTGGTGCGCACGGCACTGGTCGAGGAGGCACGGCTCATGGCGGGCGAGGCCGCCTACTTCATGGACCACCGCAATGCCGACGGCAGCCTGGCGCAGATGTGCGGCAACGGCGCACGGCTGTTCGCCCACTACCTGCGGCTGGCGGGCCTGGAGACCGCGGACGAGTTCGCCATTGCCACCCGAGGGGGATGCCGTGCGGTCGCGGTCGAGCCCGATGGCCGCATCACCATCGACATGGGCACGGCGACCACTCCGCTGGCGCGTGCCATGCCGGTCGTGGAGGCCGGTGGTCATGCCTGGCCCGCGGTCGGCGTCCTGGTGCCGAATCCCCATGCGGTGGTCTTCGTCGACGACCTCGCCGACGCCGGGGATCTGCGCACTGCGCCGGTGGTGGCCCCGGCGGCGGTGTTCCCGGACGGCGTGAACGTCGAGTTCGTGGTCGTCCATGCCCCCGATCATGTGTCGATGCGCGTGCACGAGCGAGGGGTGGGCCAGACGCAGGCGTGCGGCACCGGAGCCTGCGCCGTTGCCTGGGCGGTGGCCCAGCAGTCGGCCGTCGATGACCACGGCAGCGGCCGGCCCGGGGCCGTGCGGGTCGACATGCCCGGCGGGACGGTCGAGGTGCGACTGGCAAGCGATGGGCGCCTGCTGCTGTGCGGTCCCGCGGTCATCGTGGCCCGCGGGACCTGCAGGCTGCCGGCCCGATGCGAACCGGATCTGTGAGCTGCCTGGCCGCCGTCGACCCGTCAGCCGGTGGCCAGCTCGATGGAGGCTCCGTTGTAGACAGCAGTGACGTCCGTCGCCTTGCTCTGGGCGATCACGGTCGGGGAGCCGGCCGACTTCCAGCCTCCGGGGCATCGGGTATTGCCGTCGGTGTTGACCGTGCCGGTGAGGGTCAGGGTGAAGCCGGTTGCCGTCGGCGCCGCGGTCATCGACGTCTCGGTATGGGTCTGCCGCTTGAAGTCCCGGGTGCTCGTCTTGGCCGGGTTCTTCTTCGAGCAGGGCACGTTGTACCACGCGTAGCCGTCCTCGAGGTGGAAGGCAACCTGGCTGGCGACGACAGAGTCGCCGAAGACCTCCTTCAGCTCCGCGGTCGTCACCGAGTACGTGCCGTCCGCGTTCGTGGTGTACGCGGCGGCGCCCGGCGCCAGGCAGATGCCCAGGGCGGTGATGCCGGCCAGGCCCAGGGCGAATGCCGCGGGCAGGTGCGTGCGTGCCTTCGTGTCGTCCATGACTCCTCGTTCCCGTGATACGGGCGTCGCGCGATGCGCGCGGGTGTGCCTCGACCTCGCAGGCGACCGGCTGGCCGCCTGCCTCGATGCAATGTCACCTGAGCCGGCCGAGTCCACCGGATGCGGCAGCGCTGACCGGTCCGTGACACCCTTGGGGCACGATGACCATGCATATGGACGACCCCGTGAGCCATGACGGCTCCGGAGGCAGCGATGAATCGGGGAGCTTCGACGCCGCCGACCTGGCCACGGGCGGCGACCTCGACCTGCAGGATCGCCGAGCACTCCGCCGTGTCGCAGGACTGTCGACCGAGCTGCAGGACATCACCGAGGTCGAGGTCCGCCAGGTTCGCCTGGAGCAGGTCGTGCTCGCCGGGGTGTGGACGTCGGGGACGGCAGCCCAGGCCGACCGCTCCCTGCGCGAGCTGGCCCTGCTTGCCGAGACGGCCGGGTCGGTCGTCCTCGAGGGAGTCATCCAGCGTCGGGATTCTCCTGACCCGGCGACCTACCTCGGGTCCGGCAAGGCCCGCGAGCTGCGCCAGATCGTCGTCAGCACGGGCGCCGACACGGTGATCTGCGATGGCGAGCTCACCCCGGGCCAGCTGCGGCAGCTGGAGGAGATCGTCAAGGTGAAGGTCGTCGACCGGACGTGGCTGATCCTGGACATCTTCGCGCAGCACGCGCGCAGCCGGGAGGGCAAGGCGCAGGTCAGCCTGGCCCAGATGCAGTACCTCCTGCCACGACTGCGCGGCTGGGGCGAGTCGCTCTCCCGGCAGGCCGGCGGCCGGGCCGGCGGCGCGACCGGAGGCGTGGGCACCCGCGGGCCGGGCGAGACCAAGATCGAGACCGATCGCCGGCGCATCCGCGACCAGATGGCCAAGCTCCGGCGCGAGCTTCGGCAGATGGAGCGCACGCGCACCACCCAGCGAGCAGCCCGGCACCGCGCCGGGATCCCGTCGGTCGCGATCGCCGGCTACACCAATGCCGGCAAGTCCAGCCTGCTGAACCGCCTGACCGGCGCTGGGGTCCTGGTCGAGGATGCCCTGTTCGCCACCCTGGATCCGACCGTCCGCAAGGCCCGCACGCCCCAGGGCAGGGAGTTCACCCTCGCCGACACGGTCGGCTTCGTCCGTCACCTGCCGCATCAGCTGGTGGAGGCATTCCGCTCCACCCTGGAGGAGGTGAAGGACGCCGACCTGATCGTGCACGTCGTGGACGGCAGCGACGAGGCTCCGCAGGAGCAGATCGCGGCGGTCCGCGAGGTGCTCAACGAGATCGGTGCCGGTCAGGTTCCCGAGCTGCTGGTCGTCAACAAGGCGGATGCCGCCGACCCGGATCGGGTGGCGGCGCTGCTGCGGCGGGAGCCGCATGCGGTCGTGGTGTCGGCCCGCACGGGCGCGGGAATCGATGCCCTGCTGGACGCGATCGAGCGCGACCTGCCGTCCACCATGCCGGAGGTCGACGTCCTGGTGCCCTACGGCAGGGGCGACCTGCTCTCGCGGATTCATGCCCAGGGGGATGTGATCGGCATCGACCATCAGGCATCGGGCACCAGGGTGCGGGCACGGGTGCCCGAGCGACTGGCAGCGGAACTGGCCGCAGTCGATGGCTGAGCAGCAGGCCGGCGTCGACGAGGCCCTCGACGCGGTCGTGGCCTCGCTCGGCGGCGAGCATCGCGATGGCCAGCACCGGATGGCGAGCGCGGTGCAGGAGGCGATCGGCGGCGGCCACCACCTGATCGTCCAGGCCGGTACGGGCACGGGGAAGTCGTTCGGCTATCTCGTCCCCGCAGCCCTGCAGGCGGTCGCGGACGATGAGGCGGTGGTCGTCGCGACCGCGACCCTGGCCCTGCAGCGCCAGCTGGTGGAGCGGGACCTGCCGCGGATGACGGCGGCGCTGGCGGGCCTGCTCGATCGCCCCGTGACCTTCGCCGTCCTGAAGGGTCGCAACAACTACGTGTGCCTGAACAAGCTGCACGGGCACGTGCCGGAGGACGAGGAGCAGGCCCTGTTCAGTGCCCCTCGCACGGCGCTCGGTGAGCAGGTGGTGCAGGTGCGCGCGTGGGCGGAGTCGACCCAGACCGGTGACCGTGACGAGTACGCCGGTGAGATCGACCCGCGCGTATGGCGCAGCATCTCCGTCGGGCGACGGGAGTGCATCGGGGAGAGCCGCTGCCCGTACGGCGAGGACTGCTTCACTGTCAAGCGCCGGCTGCAGGCGCAGGAGGCCGACATCGTGGTGACCAACCACGCGATGCTGGCGATCGACGCCCTCGAGGGCATCCCCGTCCTGCCGGAGCACGGCGCTGTCGTGATCGATGAGGGTCACGAGCTGATCGATCGCGCGACGGCTGCCGTCACCGCCGAGCTCAGCCTGCCGATGATCGAGCGAGCGATCAGCCGGGCCCGCCGACTGGTCGATGAGGCGACCCTCGATCAGCTGCAGGTGGCAGCCGAGGCCTTCGACGAGGCCATCCGCGAGGCGTGCCTGGATGCGACCGGTCCCGTGCGGCTGCTCGAGCCGGACCGCGGGCTGATCCTGGCACTGACCCTCGTCCGCGACGCATGCCATCAGTCCATCGCGCAGCTGGGCGGGAGCGGGGAGAAGGACCCGGATGCGCTCGCGGCACGGCAGCACGCTCGCGCGGCGGTGGAGGAGGTGCATGACACCGCCGGGTCGCTGCTGGCTGCGGGCGAGCATGATGTCGTCTGGATCGATCCGGGGGAGCTTCGCTCGCCGGCCATCAAGCTGGCCCCGCTGTCAGTGGCCGGGCTGCTGCGGGACTCGCTGTTCAGCAGGTCGCCGGTCGTCATCACCAGCGCCACCCTGGCCACCGGCGGCGGATTCGACGCCCTCGTCGCCGGCCTTGGGCTGCAGGCTGATGACGTGACGACGATGGACGTCGGCTCGCCCTTCGACCATGCCCGGCAGGGGATCCTGTACGTCGCCCGGCACCTGCCCGCACCCGGTCGCGACGGGGTCGCCATGGAGGCCCTCGATCATCTCGCGGAGCTCATCGAGGCAGCCGGCGGACGGACCCTGGCCCTGTTCTCCAGCTGGCGCGGGGTGGAGCGCGCGGCCGACTACCTTCGGGTGCAGTGCGCGGATATCCCGCTGCTGGTCCAGCGGCGCGGGGACGCTGTCGGGCCGCTGGTGGATGCGTTCGCCTCGGATCCGCGCACCTGCCTGCTGGGGACGGTGTCCCTGTGGCAGGGGGTGGACGTCCCCGGCGACTCCTGCATCCTGGTCGCCATCGATCGCATACCGTTCCCGCGGCCGGATGATCCGCTGCTGAGCGCGCGGCAGCAGGCGGTTGACGAGGCCGGCGGCTCAGGCTTTCGCGCAGTGGCGGTGCCTCGGGCCGGCCTGCTGCTGGCCCAGGGCTCGGGCCGGCTCATCAGAGGAGCCGGCGATCGCGGGGTGGTTGCCGTGCTGGACTCGCGGCTGGCGACCGCCGGGTACGCAAGCGCATTACGGGCGAGCATGCCCCCGTTCTGGTACACCACGGATCGCTCGACCGTCCTGGCCTCGCTGGCGCGACTGCGGGACTCCTTCGAGGCAACGCCAGGCGCGCAGCAGGCGGGCTGATCGCCTCCCCGCACCTGATCGAGTTCAGGCAGCTGCGATCACAGTCGGCGCAGGACCGACACGACCTTGCCCATGATGGTGGCCTCGTCGCCGAGGATGGGCGCGTAGGCCGGATTGTGCGGCATGAGCCAGACATGCCCGTCTCGACGCTTCAGGGTCTTCACGGTCGCCTCGTCGTCGAGCAGGGCGGCGACGATGTCGCCGTTGTCGGCGTCCGCCTGCCTGCGGACGACGACCCAGTCGCCGTCGCAGATCGCCGCGTCGACCATCGAGTCGCCGACGACCTTGAGCATGAACAGCTCGCCCTGGCCGACGAGCTCGCGGGGCAGTGGGAACACTGCCTCGACGGACTCCTGGGCGAGGATCGGGCCGCCTGCGGCGATCCTGCCCAGCAGGGGAACCTCGACCGCATCGCCTGCTTCGTGCGAGAGGGTCTCCAGCACCCGCAGGCCGGAGTCTGGCGCTTGCGTCTCGGCGGGGTCGGCAACCACGAGCGCACGCGGGCGGTTCGGATCCCGGCGAAGGTAGCCGAGCCGTTCCAGGGTGCCGAGCTGGTGGGCAACCGAGCTCGGGGAGGTGAGCCCGACCCCCTCGCCGATCTCTCGAACGCTTGGCGGATAGCCGCGCTGCTCGACCGACTCGCGGATCGCGTCGAGGATGGCGCGCTGCCGCGGCGTCAGGCCAGATGCATCGGCTGGGCCGTCTGGCAGCTCGCTGATCCGTGCGCTCACGTGTGGCCTCCCTGGCTGCTGAGCGTGGTGCTCGTTGCGGATCGAACCTGCCCGCAGGAGGAACGCTACTGCGGCGACACGCCGAAATCAAACATATGTTCGAAGTTGGCGGGAGAGTGTCGGGGGGTTGTGCTAGAAATCGCACATGCGTTCGATCGAACGCCTGTACGAGTACAGAACGCCGGTACGAAGGCAAACGCCGGTACGAATACAGGCGCGGCGGCTCGAACGAGTGACCAGTCGATGTTCAGCCACGGCAGGCACCGCCTGCCCGCAGAGAGGAGCCATGATGAGCATGGCAGCGCCCTTCCCCACGAGGCAGCCAGCGGCCTCGGTGGCGCACCCGATGTCCGTGCGATCGGCCGCCCAGGCGCCGGTGAGCAGGTCGACGCAGGCCGGCCCCGCACTTCGGGTCGTCCGCGAGCCTGCCCCCATGCGTGGGCGGGCTCGGCTCCGGCTCACCCGCCGAGGGCACATCGTCCTGATCGCCGTCAGCTGCCTGGCGCTGTTCGCCGTCATCCTGGGCTCCGGCGCGGTGGCCGACGCAGCGGTCAGCCTGGCCGATGAGCCCGCGACGGCACTGGTCGTGGTGCAGCCGGGCGACTCCATCTGGTCGATTGCCGAGCGCATTGCCGCCGGCCAGGATCCACGGGCCGTCGTCATGCGGATCCAGCAGCTCAATGGCCTCGGCGACTGGCCCATCGTGCCCGGCCAGCGCCTGGTCGTGCCGGCCTGAGTGCAGATCTGACCGGTCAGCGGCCCGTACGCAGGGTGTTCCCGGTGTGTCGCGTCTTGCATCGCACGCATTTCAGGGATACCTTCAGCAACCCAAGATGTAGTAGTCACACCCGTGGGATTCGTCCACAGGTTGTGGTGCACACATCGCAGGCGCTCCACAGGCCTTCCCCAAGCCGATCCCCAGCCGGGGGAGAGGTGCCACCTCTGGAGTGACAGGAGTGTCGAAGGTGAAGGGAGGTTCGCACGATGCGGTGCCCGTTCTGCCGTGAGGACGACTCCCGGGTCGTCGACTCCCGAACCATCGACGACGGGTCGGCCATCCGCCGGCGCCGCGAGTGCGGCGCATGCGGTCGTCGCTTCACCACGGCCGAGACGTCCCTGCTGCTGGTGGTGAAGCGGTCCGGCGTGGTCGAGCCATTCAGCCGGGCCAAGGTCGCCAGTGGCGTTCGCAAGGCCTGCCAGGGCCGACCGGTGAGCGAGGACGACCTTGCCCTGCTGGCCCAGCGCGTCGAGGACGCCCTGCGCGCCGGCGGCCACGCCGAGGTCCCGGCCATGGAGGTGGGCCTGGCCATTCTCGGCCCGCTGCGCGAGCTCGACGAGATCGCCTACCTGCGCTTCGCATCCGTCTACCGCTCGTTCGACAACCTCGACGACTTCGAGGCTGAGATCGCCCTGCTGCGTGCCGAGCGCGAGCCGACGGGGCTCGAGCCGCAGCCCACCTGGTCGGGTGCTCATGCCCCGGCAGCGCAGGGGCAGGCGCCATGAGACCGCACCGCTGCAACGCCCGCCACGCTTCCCAGTCCATGTCCGAACCGCATGAAAGGCGCCACCCATGACCGTCACCGCCAACCCGGGGTCCGGCTTCGTCCATAACACCCTCCATCGACCTGGACTGGTCATCGAGCGGCTCTACACCACGCCGGGCGTGCACCCGTATGACGCCGTGACCTGGGAGCGCCGTGATGTCGTCCAGACCAACTGGAAGACCGGCGAGGTCGTGTTCGAGCAGCGCGGGGTCGAGTTCCCCGACTTCTGGAGCGTCAACGCCTCCACCATCGTGACCACGAAGTACTTCCGTGGGGCGGTCGGCACCGAGCAGCGCGAGTGGAGCCTGCGGCAGCTGATCGATCGCGTGGTGCTCACCTACGTCAAGGCCGGCCGCGAGAACGGCTACTTCCGCACCGAGCAGGACGCCGACGTGTTCGAGCTCGAGCTCACCCACATGCTGCTGCACCAGGTGTTCAGCTTCAACTCGCCGGTCTGGTTCAACGTCGGCACGACGGCGCCCCAGCAGGTCAGCGCCTGCTTCATCCTGTCGGTCGACGACACGATGGAGTCCATCCTGAACTGGTACCGCGAGGAGGGGATGATCTTCAAGGGAGGCTCGGGAGCCGGGCTGAACCTCTCGCGCATCCGCTCCAGCAAGGAGCTGCTGAAGTCATCCGGCGGCACGGCATCCGGCCCGGTCTCCTTCATGCGCGGCGCCGACGCGTCTGCCGGCACCATCAAGAGCGGCGGTGCGACCCGTCGGGCGGCCAAGATGGTCGTCCTCGACGTCGACCACCCCGACATCGAGGAGTTCATCGAGACCAAGGTGCGCGAGGAGGACAAGATCCGCGTCCTGCGCGACGCCGGGTACGACATGGACCTCGGCGGCAAGGACATCGCCTCGGTGCAGTACCAGAACGCGAACAACTCCGTGCGGGTTTCGGACCTGTTCATGCGGGCCGTGGAGAACGGGGATCCGTTCGGCCTGACCGCGCGCACCAATGGCGAGGTCATCGAGACGGTCGACGCTAAGGGCCTGTTCCGCACGATGTGCGAGGCGGCCTGGGCGTGCGCCGACCCCGGCATCCAGTACGACGACACCATCAACGACTGGCATACCAACTCCGAGACCGGTCGCATCAATGCATCGAACCCGTGCTCGGAGTACATGAGCCTGGACAACTCCTCCTGCAACCTGGCATCGCTGAACCTGCTGACCTTCCTGAAGGACGACGACACCTTCGATGCCGTGCAGTTCGCCAGGGCGGTGGAGTTCGTGATCACCGCGATGGACATCTCGATCTGCTTCGCGGACTTCCCGACCGAGGCGATCGGCGACACGACGCGTCGCTACCGCCAGCTCGGCATCGGCTACGCGAACCTCGGCGCGCTGCTCATGGCCACGGGGCTGCCCTACGACTCCGACGCGGGGCGCTCCTTCGCCGCGGCGATCACCAGCCTGATGACCGGCACCGCCTATAAGCGAAGCGCCGAGCTTGCCGGCATCGTCGGGCCGTATGAGGGCTATGCGCGCAATGCCGATGCCCATAGGCGGGTCATGCGCAAGCACGCGGCTGCCAATGACAGCGTCCGCACCATCACCAGCCTCGACGGCGACGTGCTCAGGCAGGCGAACCGGGCATGGGAGGAGTGCCTGCGCATCGGCGATCGCAATGGCTGGCGCAATGCCCAGGCCTCGGTGCTGGCCCCGACCGGCACCATCGGCTTCATGATGGACTGCGACACCACCGGCATCGAGCCCGACTTCTCGCTGGTGAAGTTCAAGAAGCTCGTTGGCGGCGGGTCGATGCAGATCGTCAACCAGACCATCCCGCGGGCGCTGCGCCGGCTCGGCTATGCCGAGGAGACCGTCGAGGCGATCGTGGAGTACATCTCCGAGAACGGCCATGTGGTCGACGCGCCAGGCCTGAAGTCGGAGCACTACCCGATCTTCGACACGGCGATGGGGGTGCGCTCCATCTCGCCGATGGGCCACGTGCGGATGATGGCGGCGGTTCAGCCGTTCATCTCCGGGGCGATCTCCAAGACGGTCAACATGCCGGAGACCGCGACCGTGGAGGATGTGGAGGAGATCTACTTCCAGGGCTGGAAGATGGGCATCAAGGCCCTGGCGATCTACCGCGACAACTGCAAGGTCGGGCAGCCGCTCAGCGACGCCAAGGCCAAGAAGGTCGACGAGGTGGTCGAGGCGACAGCCGAGGCGATCTCGGTCGCGCTGGCGGGCCAGCCGGTGCGCAGGCGCCTGCCGAAGTCGCGGCCGAGCCGGACGACGAGCTTCTCGGTCGCCGGGGCCGAGGGCTACCTGACGGCAGGCTCCTACCCGGATGACGGCCTGGGCGAGGTGTTCCTCAAGCTCGGCAAGCAGGGCTCGACCCTGGCAGGCGTGATGGACGCCTTCTCGATCGCCATCAGCATCGCGCTGCAGTACGGCGTGCCGCTGGAGGCCTTCGTGAGCAAGTTCGTCAACATGCGCTTCGAGCCCGCGGGCATGACCGACGACCCGGATATCCGGATGTCGCAGTCGATCATGGACTACATCTTCCGCAGGCTCGCCCTGGACTACCTGCCCTACGACAAGCGAGCCGCCCTGGGCATCTTCACCGCTGATGAGCGCGCCGCAACGGTGGCGAGCGCGTACGGGGCTCCGGCGCCTGCCGCCGACCTGGATGTCGAGATGACCCAGGAGGTAGCCGACAGCGCCGAGGCGACCGAGCGCCCAGCGGTCAGCCGCGCGCACTCCAGTGCCGAGCTGCTCGAGGAGATCACCGGCACCGCATCGGATGCCCCGCTGTGCATGACCTGCGGGATCAAGATGCGCCCGGCGGGCAGCTGCTACGTCTGCGAGGGATGCGGAAGCACCTCTGGTTGCAGCTGATGTCAAGTGACACCGAAGTGGCCCGAGATTGACATGAAAATCGCCCGAGTGCGACATCGCTCTGGCCCGGGCGTGACACCGAACTGACCCGGGGCAACGATGACGAGACGCTGGTGGCGCAGAACCCCTCAACCGAGTGCGGGCTCTGCGCCACCGGGCGTTCCAGGTCGCGATCAGCGCGAAGAACTGGGCGTGTTCATCGATCAAGCCCGCTGGCTGATCGCCTATCACGACGCTCGCGCGGAAGCCGTCTCCCAGCGATCCGTCGCCGTTCTCGGCTTCACGGGAGTCGTCCTCGCGCTGCTGCCCTCGGCGCTCGCTCTTCCGCCCAGCCTAGACATGAACTGCTGGCTGTGGATCATCCTCATCGGAACGATCGTCACCCTTCTGGGTGCGGCGGTGCTGAGCCTCAAGGTGCTGTGGGTCCGGGAGACAGGTGTGCCCAGCGCCCGTCAGACCCGCATCTGGCTCGACGAGTACCTCAAGGACCATCGACGCGGCATGGTTTATGCGGACGTCGCGGAAACCTTCCTGCACAGTTGGAATCTGAACGAGGACAGTCCGGTGGATCGGGAGAAGGCCGTTGCGGACGACCGGGCCAAGTGGTTCATGTGGTCCCTCGTCGTCTTGGTGATCGGTCTGGTTGAAGTCGGAGGGCTCGTACTCACGCTGGTTTACCAAGCAGGGAGGGGGGTGACGTGAGTAGTCAGGAGCCCGAACTGGGCACGCCGACCGAACCGCCGCCGCAAGGCGCATACGTGGTCATGCGGCCGGAGATGGACCTCGTCCAGAAGGGCGAGAACCTCGCGGGGATCGAGACGCGGGTCATTGCACTCGATGACTAGTCGCGACCCTGCACAGCGTACGAGGGCGGAAGGAGGTGAGGTAGGTGGCGAAGAACACCGGGGATGGCTTCCGGCGTGGCGAAGTTCGATCGCGTAGTCAGGGTCAGAACCCCGTGAACGGGAACTGGACGAAACGTGACGCGGACGGCGGACGCTTCATGGACCAGAAACAGGTGTCGGCGGACATGACAGTCTCCCTGTCGGCGGTCAGGTGTTCTCCCTTTCTGGTCCTGGTGCCGGCGTGTGTCGGTGCTCATTGGGGCGGCCCTTCGGGGCTTGGCTCGAGGTCTCTGACCACCTTGAGCAAGCCGACCGGAGGGCCGCGATGAAGAAGTCTGACAGGGAGATCATGGAAATCTTGGAGGCATTCGACGCGACGGGCTGCGCGCATTCGGCCGCGGCGTTGGCGGGCGTGGATCCGAAGACGGTGCGCCGGTATGTCGCGGCGCGGGATGCGGGCCGGCCGGTGGACGCGCCGGTGGCGAGGGCAAAGTTGATCGATGGGTTCATGGGCAAGGTCGAGGAGCTGGTCGAGGCCAGCGAGGGCAAGGTCCGCGCGGACGTGGTCCATGAGCGGTTGGAGCTGATGGGGTTCACCGGGGACGAGCGGACCACGCGGCGTGCGGTCGCGGTGGTGAAGCAGGCGTGGCGCGACGGGCATCGGCGGTCGTACCGGCCGTGGATCACCGAGCCGGGCCTGTGGCTGGGAGTTCGACTGGGGCAACGGCCCGGTCGTGCCCGGGCCGGATGGTGCGCAGCGGCGGACGATGCTGTTCTGCGCGTGGCTGGCGTGGAGCAGGTTCCGGGTGGTGATCCCGACGTGGGACCGGACGCTGGGCACGCTGATCTGGTGCCTGGATGCCACGCTGCAGGCGGTCGGCGGGGCGCCGACGCACGCGCTGACCGACAACGAGAAGACGATCACGGTCGACGTGGTCGCCGGGGTCCGGGTCCGGCATCCGCAGGTCGTCCAGGCGTGCCGGCACTACGGGGGTGACGGTGCATGCGTGCGTGCCGTACGACCCGCAGTCCAAGGGCGGGTCCGAGGCGACCGTGCGGATCTCCAAGGCCGACCTGGTGCCCACGGACGCGAACCTGCTGCCGGGCTACGGCTCGTTCGCCGACCTGGCGGCGGCGTGCGAGGAGTTCATGGAGGAGGTCAACAACCGGGTCCATCGCGAGACGATGCGGATCCCCGCGCACGCGCTGGCCGTGGAGCAGCGCCGGATGCACCCGCTGCCCGCCGAGCCGTTCACGATGGCCCTGGGCGAAACCAGGACCGTGCACACCGATCAGACGGTCCGCGTGGGCAACGTGCGGGATTCGACCCCGCCGACTTCAAGACCTGTATGTTCCCGATGTTTTTCTGTAAGTGGATTTCCGATTCGTGGGACTCGGAGCGCGCCCGGGCCGTGGTCGAGATGGGTGAGTACGGCGAACCGGAGGTTGAGGCGAGTACCACCGGTTCGATCTGAAGTGCCTGTGAGCTGAAGGCCCCACAGCACCAGGTTCTTGGGCGTCAGTCACATCGGGAGTGGCGAAGGCTATTCGAGGTGCCATGCCATCTTCTGACGCGCCGGATCGCTCATGGCTCGTCGCATGACCATGGAAGAAGTGGCCACCCCTGATCTCAGGTCAGAGCCGGCGACTGCCTTGGCCGAATTCCTGCCCGTCCCTCCGCATCCGACGAACGCCTGCGCTTCGCCGCTGTTTCGGCCTCGCTGTGTCCGATGGCCAGTGACTGGCCCCAGGGGCTCGGCGAGGGGCTCCTCGAATCGGCGTAGCCGGCGCCTTCGCGGCCGATGCCCCCGAGCGTCGGACCTATGGGATAGTCATTGCCTGTCCGTCGTTGGGGGAGGGGATGAGCGGTCAGCCGGAGGGGTTCGCCGACAAGGTCGCGTTCGTGTGGAAGGTCGCGGACAAGCTCCGCGGGCACTTCAAGCAGCATGAGTACGGGTCGGTGATCCTGCCGCTGCTGGTGCTGCGCCGGCTGGATGCGGTGCTGGAGCCGACCAAGGCCAAGGTGCTGCAGGTCGCGGCGGGCAAGGACGACGGGCCCGGGACGCGGGCGCTGTTGCGCAAGGCCGCGGGGCAGCAGTTCTACAACACGTCCCCGCTGACGTTCACGACGCTGCTGAGCGACGACAAGCACGTCGCGGCGGGCCTTCGCGCCTACATCAACGCGTTCTCCCCGGACGCGGTGGAGGTGCTGGAGGAGTACCGGTTCGACGACAAGATCACCCGCCTGGACAAGGGCGGGATCCTGTACCAGGTGCTGGGGGACTTCGCCGACCTCGACCTGCACCCGGACCGGGTCACCAACGAGGCGATGGGCATGATCTTCGAGGAACTGCTGCGCAGGTTCTCCGAGATGAGCAACGAGACCGCGGGCGAGCACTACACCCCGCGCGAGGTCATCCGCCTGATGGTCAACCTGCTGTTCGCCCAGGACGCCGACGCCCTGTCCGGCGAGCGGCCCGTCCGCACGATCTACGACCCCGCCGCCGGCACCGGCGGCATGCTCACCGTCGCCCAGCATGCCCTGGCGCAGCTGAACCCGAACGCCCACCTGGAGATGTACGGGCAGGAGCTGAACCCCGAGACGTGGGCGATCGCCCGATCCGACCTGATGATCACCGGCTCCGACCCAGGCCGCATGCAGCTCGGCAACACCCTCACCGACGACAAGTGGGCCGGCGAGCGGTTCGACTACGAGCTGGCGAACCCTCCGTTCGGCGTGGACTGGAAGGCATACGCCGACCCCATCCGGCACGAGGCCGACAAGCTCGGCTGGGACGGCCGGTTCGGCGCCGGCCTGCCACGCGTCTCGGACGGGTCGATGCTGTTCCTGCAGCACATGATCAGCAAGTTCAAGCCCGTCCACGACGACCCGGGCACCCCCTGGGTCGACGGCGGCACCCGCATGGGCATCGTGCTGTCCGGCAGCCCGCTGTTCTCCGGCGCCGCCGGGTCGGGGGAGTCGGAGATCCGCCGGTGGATCCTGGAAGGCGACCTGCTGGAGGGCATCGTCGCCCTACCGGACCAGATGTTCTACAACACCGGCATCTCCACCTACGTGTGGATCCTCACCAACCGCAAGGCACCCGAGCGCCAGGGCCGGGTCGTCCTGGTCGACGCCCGCGACCTGGGCACCAAGATGCGCAAGTCCCTGGGCGACAAGCGCAAGGAGCTCACCGGCGACGCGATCGACCAGATCACCCGCCTGTTCGCCGACGCGATCGACGAGGACGGCAGCACCCTGGACGACCCGCGCGTGAAGGCCATGCGCAACGAGGAGTTCGGCTTCGCCCGGCTCACCGTCGAGCGGCCCCTGCGCCGCGTGTGGGACGTCGACGGCCAGCGCCACGCCACCGAGAAGGACGCCAAGGCAGCCCTGGCCGCGCTCAACCCCGAAGCCGACACCAAGGCCATCACCGCCCTGCTCAAGCAAGCCGCCACCACCGACGACAACGCCCCGCCCGTCAAGGCCAAGAAGGGCAGCGGCTACGAGCCCGACCCCGACCTGCGCGACCAGGAGAACATCCCCCTCCCGCCCGGATACCTCGACCTCGACCCAGACCAGCAGGCCGACGCAGTCCGCGACGCCGCCGAGCAGCACCTCCGCAACGAGATCCACCCCTACGTCCCCGACGCCTGGATCGACCACGACAAGACCAAGATCGGCTACGAGATCCCCTTCACCCGCCAGTTCTACACCTACACATCACCACGACCCGTTACCGAGATCCGCGCCGAAATCGAAGCACTCGAACGACAGATCCAAGAACTCATGCGGGGACTCGCATGACCACAGGGACTGTGCCGTTGCGGCATGCGGCATCCGTCCTTGTGAGCAACGTGGACAAGAAGAGCGCCGAAGGAGAACAAGCGGTTCGGCTGGTGAACTACACAGACGTGTACTACCGCAACGAGATTCGCTCCGATCAAGACTTCATGGCAGCCACAGCAACCTATGAGCAGAGTGTTCGTTTCCGGGTGCAGGCTGGCGACTCCATCATCACGAAGGACTCAGAGACTCCCGGCGATATCGCCGTTCCCACGTACGTTGCGGACGCGGCTTCTGACATGGTGAGCGGATACCACCTCGCCATTGTGCGGCCGATGGCACAACTCCATGGCAAGTATCTGTACTGGGCCCTAGCCAGCGACTTCGCGCGACAGCAATTCGCTGTCCGCGCCAATGGCATGACTCGATTCGGTCTAACCTACGACGCGATCCAGTCCGTGCGTATACACATGCCTCCGTTGGAGGAGCAGCGTCGGATCGCGGACTTCCTCGACGACCAAGTCACCCGAATCGATGCCGCGGTCGAGCTGCGGCGGCTGCAAAGAGATGCAGTACACGGTT
>JAGWXF010000017.1 GCA_018970025.1 Actinomycetales bacterium
TGGCTCCGATCCCCCAGCCCCAGCGGATCCGCGTCATCACCCCGACCCGACAACCGCATCGTGAAATCAGGCCCACTCACATCCAGCCCCGTCGCCGCCCGCGGCGCATTCGGCACCACCGTCACAGGCACCGGCTGCCCGCTCACCAAGAACACCGACCCACCCGCCGGCACCCCACCCGCCGGCACATTCGCATTCACCTGATTCGGAATCGGATCAAGATTCGGCAATACCACCGGCTTCACCGAAGGCGTTACCGCCGCATTCGACTCCGATCCCGGATCGGAGACAGGATCAGTGGCCGAGCCACCACCGGCAGACGCCCCACCA
Organism: Actinomycetales bacterium; assembly: GCA_018970025.1. Lineage (GTDB taxonomy): Bacteria > Actinomycetota > Actinomycetes > S36-B12 > S36-B12 > REEB460. Next base: position 331 of record JAGWXF010000017.1, read on the forward strand.
CCACTCGCGCCACCGCCGCCACCGCCACCGGCTGAGATTGTGATCACGACGGTCGCTGTCGCCGACCCGCTCGTCGCCCCAGTGCCCGTGATCGTGTACGTCCCCGAAGACACCCCTGTCGGGGTACCCGAGATCACCCCCGTCGACGAGCTCAACGTCAGCCCACTCGGCAAGGCAGGAGACACGGCATACGTCACCGAACCCGTGAACCCGGTCGGCGTGAAAGCCGTCGTTGGAGTAATCGCACTCCCAGGCGGCCCCGACACGGTCTGCGATGCCGGGCTCAGCGATGGCCCGGCTGCGATCGTGATTGCGACCGTGGCCGTCGCCGTCCCGCTGGTGGCTCCAGTACCCGTGATCGTGTACGTCGTCGTCGACGACGCCACAGTCGGGGTACCCGAGATCACCCCCGTCGACGAGCTCAACGATAGCCCACTCGGCAAGGCAGGAGACACGGCATACGTCACCGACCCGGTGAACCCACTCGGCGTCATCGCACTCGTCGCAGCTATCGGACTACCTTGCGTTCCCGACACTGTCTGCGACGCTGGGCTCAGCGATGGGGCCGCAGGATTCCCAAGGCGCACCAACCTCCCGGTGCTCTGGCTATTCCAGGCGGAGAAGGACCCGCCGATCAGAATCTTCCCGTCCGGCTGCTCAACAATGCTGTTCCAGTACACCTGACTACTCGCCTGGGTGCCGGTGATGGTCATGAATGCGGTGTCGAGGGTGCCATCCGAATTCAGACGCACGACTCTGTTCGCGGATGATCCATTCCACGAGGTGAAATACCCTCCAAGCAGGACATCGCCGTCGGAGAGTTGCACGACGCCAAGGGATTCGCTCAACTGCCCCGACGCTGCCCCGCCGGTACCGGTGTTGGCGGTGAACGCGGTATCGAGGGTGCCATCCGAATTCAAGCGAGTCACGCCGCCTAGGCCGGTCGTCCCGTTCCAGCTGCCGAAATCGCCAGCGATCAGGATCTTCCCGTCCGACTGCACGGCAGCCGTGTACACCGACGGGACTCCGTTGGCCGGTGCCCCAGCGCCCGTGCCAACATTCGTCGAAAACCCGGTATCCCGTGTGCCGTCCGAATTCAGCCGCACCAGTGTGTTGATGCTGGTGTTTGCGTTCCAGCGGTTGAGGTTGCCACCAACCAGAATCTTCCCGTCCGACTGCAGGGCAACAGAATTCACCGGACTCCCGAGGGCGGCCGTTGCACCGGTACCGGTGTTGGCCTTGAACGCGGTATCCAGGGTGCCATCCGAATTCAACCGGACAAGGCTGCCAACGCTGGAGGTACCGTTCCATGACGTGAACCACCCGCCGACGACGAGTTTTCCGTCCGGCTGCAGGGCAATCGAGTTGATGAGGCCGTCGGAACCAGTACCCGTATTGGCCTTGTAAGCGGTGTCCAAGGTGCCATCCGAGTTCAACCGGACGAGGCCGCCGGCGCGGGTGCCGTTCCAGTTATACATGTCGCCCGCAACCAGAATCTTCCCATCCGACTGTTCGACCGTGTCGTACACAGTGGTGGTGGCGCCGGTGCCGATATTCGACTGGAAGGCGCTGTCGAAGGTGCCGTCCGAGTTCAAGCGGGAGAATCGGTTGGCGGATGTGCCATTCCATGAGGTGAAGGCACCTCCGATCAGGACCTTCCCATCCGACTGAAGTGCCACCGCAAAGACACTGGCGTTGCCCCCAGATCCGATGTTGGACTTAAACGCGGTGTCCAGGGTGCCATCTGACACCGCCATCGCCGGCGAGGCGGACAGGAAGGTCAGCACCGCTGCGGGCAGGGCCATCACAAGCGCGCCGACGATGAGCGCCCGTCCCGCCCGGGGCCGCCCCCGCCTCGCGTCCTTGCTCCGTATCCCCGAACTGATCATGCCGCTGCCTCGTCTCTCTCCGCGTATGCCGCCGGACGCCGCTTCGCCTGCCCGAACCGTGTCCCGATAAACAGTAAACGGACGATGCCATCTTGTAAAGGGGCTCTCCCCTTTTGTTGAATGCTGATAAGATGCATGGTCCTGGCACGGAAACCCAGGGCCGCCGCGCGGAAGGGATCACGGGACCGGCGATGACAATGCCCGCTCACCGCACGCCCGACGCCCCCACCCATGCCGCCTGGGACGTGCGGGCCGGGCTCGTCACGGACGCCCGCAACGACACCGCACTCGACACCCGGTCCCCGCGCGCGACCGCGATCTCCGATAGTTGTGCCGATGCGCAACTGCTGCTGCCCGCGGTGACTGAACGCCAATCGAGGCACGGCTCGCACCCCGAGACAGCGCCGCTCCCACCGGCCTCGCCACCTAGAATGCATCCGCATCATCCGGCGAACGCGGGCCACAGCCATCAGGGGGAGCGACGGTGATGACATCGGAGGAGGACCGCCTGGCAGGCCGCGCGTACATCGCCGCCCACGGCCGACGGCGCCCCTCCCACGCCGTCCGCAACGACGCCGCGCTGCTCGAGGCGGCCGTGGCCGTGCTCGCCGAGGTCGGGTGGAACCGGTTCTCCCTGGGCAAGGTGTCAGAGGCCACCGGGATCGCGAAGACCTCCGTTCACAACCGCTACAGCAGCACGGCAGCCCTCTGCCTCAACTCCTGGGAACGAGCACTGTTCCCCGCCCTCACCAGCGCGATCGACCGCGCCCTGCGCGCCGGACTCGCACCCGCGCCCAGCGTCGAGTCGGACGGGGCGATGCCCGTTAGCGCTCAGGTGGTTGATGCGCGGGCGGACGAGGTCGTTCAGGAAGACCAGTTCATCGCCGCCATGGCCGCCTTCGCCCACCCGGCGCCCGAGATCCGAGCAGGAGTCGAACTCGTCCTCGCCTCCCTCGTCGACCCTGCACTCGCCCCCATCGTGCTCGAGCCCATCCGGCAGTGGCTCAGGGAACGCATCGCCGGCGAGCCGGAACCCGGCACCCCGAACCCGGTCCACGCAGCCCGGGCCACGGCCATCGTCGTCTGGGCCTTCGGCCTGGTGATGTTCTCGACCCGGCCCTGGACCGCCGACATGGACCTCACCAGGGCCCTGACCCGGGCACGCTCAGCCCTGGCGCGCCCTGCCGACCCGGCCCCGCTGCCCGACGCGACCGCCACCCACCTGCTGACCTCGCCCTTCGAAACCGATGACCCCCGCATCGACCTCGTTCTCGATAACGCCATGGCATCGATCGGCACCATCGGCTATCAGCGTACCCGCCTCATTGACGTCGCGACCGCATCCGGCGTGAGCGAGGCATTCATCCTCCAGCGGTTCAGCACCAAGCTCGGCCTGCTCCGAGCCGTCATCGAACTCTCTCGCGCGGAGGGGTATCAGGCGCTACTCGAGTTCCAGGAGCGCATCAGCGCCGAGCACGGCCCCGGCATCGCCGAAGCCGTCGCCTGGCGCCAATACCTCGACCCCCGCATCAGCGACCGACAGATGCTCGGAACCGAGACCGACCGCCTCAGCCTGTTCAACCCCATCATGCGCGACATCACCTTCGAGCAGGACACCGCCGTCCTCACCCAACAGATCGCCGGCACCCCTGACTCCGAACGCAACACCAGCATCGGCAACACCCACCTCGACTTCGCCACCGGCCACGGCCTGCCCATCGTCGGCCTGCTCCTTCCCGAGTCGTGGACCCTGCCCTTCAACGTCATCACCGAGCCCTACCTCCAGAACTCAGCCCCAACCTCCTGACCACGGGTCCCGCGACCAGAGCCTTCGAGGAATCGGCCGCGCAGGGTGCCGTCACTAGGGTCGTGGACACGGCCAGCATCATGGCCTGGAGCGAGCGAGCTCCGAGGGCCGCGACTCGCCGGAGGACCGCGACTCACCATGGCTCCGTCGCAAAGGGCTCGCATTGCGGCCAACGCACGCCTCTACATCGCCCTCATCCACTGGCCCCCCAACCCTCCTCGGGAACGGCCGAGAGAAGCGATCATGTGCGCATCGGCAGGGTCGAGTTTGCTCATCGGGACCGCCGGGTCTTCGACCAGGGTGCGCTCGAGTGGCTCAGCAGAGATGCTCCGGATCAGGACTTGAGCACACTGGCGCTTGCACATGGGCCTGGGCCACAGGCCCGGTGGTGCGAACCAGGTGGAGGCTCATGCAAGACCTGGCCAAGGACCCGCCCACCCGCTTCCCGGGCCTGCTGGAATGCGCTAAGCCATGGACGTGCAGGACCTCGCGGACGACGAGCCAGCCCGGCAGGTCCCGCCGTCGGACGAGGCGTCGGCACGGCGGATAGCGTTCGCGCGGAACCCCGACCAAGCGTCACGAGTTATCTCCCCGATGGGCGTGAACGTCACCTGCGACCATCGCGCCGCGGTGCCGTGTCAGGCCAACTTCGCGGCATAGCGCTGCCGCGCAGCTTCACCGGTCGTGCCAACAAACTGCCCGATCGCAGCCCAGGACATCCCCGACGTGCGGGCAGCAGTGACTGCTTCGATCAGATGGCGCTCAGCCTCACCGCGCGCGGCAACGGCCACACGCAGTCCGACCGAATGCGGGTCGTGGCCGACTCCAGAGGCTTCGTCGCCGTCCTCGAAGCGAGTTGCGAGTTCGTCGGCATGCTGAAGGATTTCCTCAACGGTGCGCGGCATCACATCTTCCCTTGGACTCCCGTGACCGATGCAGGTGAGAATGAGCGTCGACCCATGCCGTTGCCATCGAGCCGGCGGGTTGGCGCGCCGAGTGGCCAGCCAAGGCGGACCACTCGGCGCCGACCGGCTAGCAGCCCGTCTGGTACGTGACGGTCACGTTCACCCGCCGGGCCGCATCACCCGAGCCCGCGACCCCGTCACCGCGGATCACGTACGCGCCCGTCACCCCCCGGCTGCGCAGGAACCTCGCGACATTGCGCGCCCGCCGCGTCGACAGCGACTCGTCATTGCTCCTCGAGCTGGTCTGCTGCACGAACCCGACCGCGACCGCGCGGACCCCATGCCGCTTCGCCTTACGGGCCAGCGCATTCAGCTGCTTCCTGCCCTGCGCCGACAGCGTCGGCGACAAGGGGTCGAAGAACACTCGCTTGCGCGAGGTCTTCGTCGCGACCGTCCGCGCCGGGATCACCGTGATCCCCAGCGACAGGCTCCGCACCGCGCCCGACTTCGAGAACCCGTTCACCTGCAGCGTCTGCGCCCCAGGCGTCACCCCAGCCGGCACCGGCAGCGACCCCGAGTACGCACCCGACCCATCAGCCGTCAGCGACCCGATGTACGTCGACGGCAGCAGATACAACTTCACCGGCGAGCCCGCCTGGAACCCCGTCCCGCTCGACACCGCCAACGGCACCGTCACCACACACTTCGCCAGCGCCGCCGACCGCGGCGCAACCGAACCCGACCGCTGCCGCGGCGCCGCCGGCGCCTGCAGCACCAACTGGCTCCGATCCCCCAGCCCCAGCGGATCCGCGTCATCACCCCGACCCGACAACCGCATCGTGAAATCAGGCCCACTCACATCCAGCCCCGTCGCCGCCCGCGGCGCATTCGGCGCCACCGTCACCGGCGTCGGCTGCCCATTCACCAAGAACACCGACCCACCCGCCGGCACCCCACCCGCCGGCACGTTCGCGTTCACCTGATTCGGAATCGGATCAAGATTCGGCAACACCACCGGCTTCACCGAAGCCACCGGCTCCGGAATCGACTCCGCCACCGGCTCCGGCTCAGGCGCCGCCGTCGAACCGCCACCACCACTCGGCGACGGCGGCGCCGGCGGGTTGCAGGGGATGCAGGAGGCCAGAGCAGCGAAGTAGAGGGTCGACTTCTTCGTCGTTGGCGTCGTCACCACACCGAGGTCCCACGCGACGCCAACGCCGGCGTCAACCTCTGGATCGGTGGCGAGCAAGTTGGGATAGTCGGTACCGTCGTAGGGCCCATAGTTGCCGAACGGACTGACGCTCCCGCCGTCTGGGCACGTGTCACTGGCTCCAGTGCCCCCGAAGAGGCACAGGTATCTCGGTGCCGTGTAGGAGCCAAACGCGTCGGCGCTGCTCGAGCTGAACTGCCTGAAACCCCCGACGCCGGTGTCGTTGTACTGCACCACCGTGAGCTTGCCCGCATCCGAGAACGACTTGACTGGGCCGTAGTCCTCGCCATCGAGGTACATGTCGATCCCGTCATACAGGCGGACGTTCGCCGTGTTCGTGCCGGACGCGATGTCGAGCGTGTACGTGACGTCGGCGTAGTTGTTCGGGGATGTGTAGTCGGTCGTCATCGTGAGCCGGTACTGGACCCCACCCAGCGTCTTCTGCAGCACCGACATTGCCTGATAGGGGCTCGATGAACTCGTGAGTGTCGTCACTGCCGAATCCCAGGCTGCCGAAGTCAGGCTCGTGCTCCCGAGGCTGGTCAGCCGACAGCCATTAGATGCCTGGGAGGCCTGCAGATAGCAGGCCACGGTGGAACCGATCACGAGCAGCACCCCGTTGAATGGATCGTCCAGCGCGGTTGCGTTCCATGCCGATGGAGCAATGTTCCCCCATCGGTAGGTACTGGAGTTGTACGTCTGCGGCAGGTTGTTGCGCACGATGCTGCGCCATCCGGGACCGATCTTGATGCGCAGGCCGTCAGAGGACGTCACCCCTCCGGCGTCGTTCATGACCACGGCATTGCCAACTGCGTAGTACGTGAAGGCACCTGTGCCAGTGGCACTCTGCGTGTCCGGATTCGTCACCACGACGTCTACTGCCCCAGCCGTGCCTGCAGGCAAGGTGCATTGGACGCCGGTCGCCGTCACCTGCACGGTCGGGCATGGCGCGCCACCCACGGTCACTGTTGCGCCCGAAACGAAGTTCGTCCCGTAGATCGTGATGAGGGTGCCGCCGGCGCGATACTAGATTCGATAATTACTCTTGTAAAGTTGTTTTGTATCTTTACGTTGAGGAGTGGGAAGGGGTACCGTTCGCGACTGGCAGAGCGCTTGGGCGCGAGTACTCCAAGGGGCCAGGGCATCAGGTCGCGCACTCGTGCCGGCAGGGCACAGACAGGCAGGTGGCAGGCCGCCGGGTCGTAACCGATCGGGCCGTAACCGAGGCGGCCGTCAGGGATGGGAGGTGGCCGCATGACGATCGCATTGTCCGAGCAGGAGAGGCGCGCCAGCGCCGCCTACATCGCCAAGCACGGCCGCCGTCGGCCAGCGCACGCGATCCGCAATGACGCCCGCATCGACTCCGCGATCATTGCCGTGATCGCCGAGTCAGGCTGGGACGACTGCTCTATCAACCGGGTCGCCAAGCACGCCGGGATGTCCGGCCGATCCCTGCATGCCCGCCATCCGGACCTGACGGCCATGGGCATCCATGCCTGGGACACGATGCTCCACGACCCCCTGACAGATGCCCTGGACGCCGCGATAACCGCCGGCCTGGCCGCCGACACCACGAGCACTCAGGCACGCGCAGCCACCCTTGCGGCGTTCGCCGCCGCCATGGAGCCCCTCCTCCACCCGAGCACCGAGATCCGCGCCGGCCTCGAGCTGCTCCTGGGGTCCCAGTTCGACCCAGCCCAGCGCGCCGCGATCCTGGAGCCCACGACCGCGTGGCTGCGCGACCGCACCCAGCCCCCCGACGTGCCCCCCGACCCCGTGCGCGCCGCCCAGGCAACGGCCATCGCGATCTGGGCCCTCGGGCTGGTGATCTTCGCCAACCGCCCCTGGGTCGCCACCATGGATCCCGCACCAGCACTGGCCCGCATCCACGACGCCCTGGCGAGCCCGGCTGCCCCTGCGCCAATGCCAGGCATCTCCACCCACCACTTCCAGGCCACCCCCTTCCACACCGGCGACCCACGCGTCGACACCATCCTCACCACCGCCAGCCAGTCCATCGGCCAGGTCGGCTATCACCGCACCCACGTCCGCATCGCCACCGATGCCGCCGGTGTCAGCGAGTCATTCGCCTTTATCCGCTTCCCGAGCAAGACCGACCTGCTCCTGGCCATCACCGACACCGCGTACCGCCAGGGCTACGAGGACTTCCGGGCCTTCACCCAGGGCGTCGCCGCCACGCACGGCCCGGGTATCGCCGAAGCCGTCACCTGGCAGGCCTACCTCCATCCGGACACCAGGCCTCAGCGGACCACCGGCATCGAGCTGAACCGCCTGGTGAACCACAACCCGCGCATCCGCCAGCACGCGCACGACACCGAGGCCGAGATCCTCACGTCCCTCCTTGCGAGCGCTCCGCAGGCCGATCTCCCCCAGCTGACCGGCCACGTCCACCTCGAGTTCGCCAGCGGTCACGGCCTGCCCATCATCGGCAACCTGCTCCCGGATGCCTGGACGCTCCCCTTCGACGCCATCACCACCCCCCACACCGCCGCCAGCCCGCTGCCCGGCTGACGGCTCCCCCGCCCAGCTGACGGCTCATCTGCACGGCTCATGGTTTCCCTGCACGAATGTGACAGGCGGGGCAGGAGCGGGATACCCTGCCGTACCTTCGGCGGATCGTCCGTGCCCGCGGAAGAGCCATCAGGCGGGAGGTAGTCGATGCCCAGATCGGGATTGCACCAGCGGCGCGCGACCCGGCGGCTGCGCACCGGGCCGGTCGTTGCCATCTCCGGCCTCGTCGCGCTCGGCGCGGTTGCCGGCTCGGTGTTCGTCGGCGCGGACCTCGCCCCATGGGCCGCCGCGGTCTCCTGCCCGGTCGGCACCCCGGTCGGCAGCACGAGTACCTGCGAAGTGACCTTCACGACCAGCGGGTCGTTCACGATGCCTTCCGGCGTCACGGCAATCGAGGCTCTCGTGGTCGGCAGCGGCGGCAAGTCGCTGGCGAACACCGGCTACGCCGGCGGTGGCGGAGAGGTGAAGCTCGCCACCCTCGCCACCAGCGGCAACCTCACGATCACGATCGGCACCTCGGGGGCCACCAGCCCGGCCAACAACAGCAGCGTCGTCCAGGCGGGCGGGAGCACCGTGACCGCTACGGGAGGCGCCAACGGAACGAACTCGGCCGGCGGGACCGGTGGCGGCTCGGGCGCTACCAAGGGCGGTGACGGGGGCAACGGGAACAGCCTGACGTCCAGCGTGCGCAATGGGGGCTCCGCGATCCAGGTCGACACGCTCGCCGGCAGCAGCTCGCTCTTCGACGGCGTCACCGACTGGTACGGGGGCGGCGGGGCGGGCTCCAGTTACAGCGTCAGCGCCGGCTGCCTGATCACCTGCACCACGACGTGGTCCGCCTTCTACTCCGGCACCCCGGGTACCCGGGCCGGGTCAGTGAGCGACACCCCACCCGTCAACGGCTACCCGGTGGACGATCTCCCCTCGGATCCGACGAACACCATCCCCGTGCCCGTCATGCACGCGGCGGCTGCCAACTCGGGTGGGGGCGCCGGTGCGACGAACTGGGGTGGCTCAGGCGGGAGCGCGATCGGCGACACCCTCGGGGCAAGCGGCATCGTCATCGTGCGATACGTGCGCACGGCACCGGCACCACCGGCGCCACCGGCCGCACCGGTCGCAGTCGCCCAGCCCGACGACAACCTGTACGCCATGGCAGAGGCAGACCCGACGCCGACTCCCACGCCGACACGGACCGCTGCGCCTTCGGCCTCGTCAGATCCGCTGGGGCCCTCCACGAGCATCGGCCCTCCGACTGGGCCGTCCCAGTCGCTGCCACCCGGCAGCCTCTCGCTCTATGACGCGGGCCTGCCCCAGCCATCAGCGGTGACCGCGAGCGCAGGCAGGATTCCGCAGAGCCTGGTCTTCGTCGGCCAAGGATGGCAGCTGGAGGTGCAGAGCCTGTTCGCGATCGGCAGCCCCTCACCCCTGCTGCCCGGCCCGGCACTGGCCTTCGAGTCCGCGCAGGCAGGCAGCTCGTCCGGGCCATCCGCGGCGGGCGGCCCCTCGGCCGCCGTCAGCGGAACCGGGCTGAAGGCAGGCTCCCCAGTGCGCTTCTACCTGCTGCCGAATACCTACCTCGGGCAGCTGACAAGCGATGCCACCGGTGCCTACAGCGGGCGGATCAGCGTGCCGGCGAACCTGGCGCCCGGCCAGCACACCATGCAGGTGAACGGCTTCACCACGACCGGCTCCGTGCGCTCGCTGAACATCGGCGTGGTCATCCGGGCTGCCAAGCCAGTTCGGGTGCGCGCCGTGACGACACGCGTGTTCTTCGCCCCGCTGAGCGCCCAGCTCAGCGCGACCAGCAAGGCAACGCTGCGCCGCCTGGTGAAGCGGACCGGTCGGCAGATGATCAAGACCGTGGCGCTCGGGTACGTCCAGCCGACAGCGCGCATCGACAACAACGACAGCCTGTCAATGCAGCGAGCCCGAACCCTGGCGCGCTACCTGCGAACGCTGGGCCTGCGTGGCAGCTACGTCACGCTCGGCAGGGGCGTCGCAGCGCAGCGGGGGGCTTCGGCAAGACGGGTGACCGTAAAGGTGACCTATCGCGCCTGATCCGCCGATGATGCCAGCGCCTACGGGCGCCTGCCGAACTTGCCGCGAATGAGCTGGATCACTGCGGCAATGACGACGCCGACGGTGATCACGATCAGCCCGACCCAGTAGACGATGTAGTCGCCCAGCGTGACACCCCACATGAGACCTCCCCGTTGCTGTTCGCCCTTCGATCAGCACCATGCCAGGAACCTGTGACACGTGGCCCGGGACTGGCGTCTTCGTGCATAATGTGATGACGCCAGCCCGAGGGGCGCGTCACGACCTCGAGGGGGCTTCATGCGCACCACGCGACTCACGCTCATCGGCCTGGGTGCCACGGCCGCCCTGCTCGTCACCAGCGCATGTTCCGGCACGCAGTCCGATGCACCTGCCTCGGCGGTCCAGGACGACGCCTTCTCCAACTTCTTCGACAACAACCAGTACGGCGAGAACGGCCTGGCCATCATCACCACCGGATACCCCGATGTCATCGTCGGCTGCTCCGGAACGGTCGGGCAGAACCCCGTGCTCATCACGAACACCACGGATCAGGATCAGACCGTGACTGTGACCGTCAACAGCGAGCTCGGCAACGACGTCTTCATCGGCTCCGCCACGGAGATCGCCGGCGTCCAGGGGTGCGGCGCCTTCAGCGGCAACGTGAACAATCTCGAGATCACCGTCCCGGCCGGGCAGACCTTCCTCGGCGGCGTGGTCGCAGCCGGCAACGACGGACCGGACACGAACCTGATGGAGTCGCAGCACAACCTGTCCATCGGCGGCGGAGACAACAACCAGTGGTACGACTTCTGGCTGCACGTCGGGATGGGCGGTGGCTACGAGAACTGGGAGCTGAACTACTCCAATACCGGCGGCACGGACCCGAGCCAGAACCTGCAGGCGGGCCTGTTCAACGTCATGGAGTGCAGCCAGGGGCCCGCTCCGTCCGCCAGTGCCGGCACGACGGGCACGCAGACCTTCACCGTCTCGAGCACCATCGTCTCCAACTACGCCAGCAACGCGCCGAATGCGTGGACGTACAACAACGGGGACCCGATCTGCTTCGCCTTCCTCAATCCCAGCTGATCCAAGGACTCAGGCTCAGTCTCGCGAATCCTTGCCGAGCATCTTGCGGACGGTCATCCGCGGGATGTCGGTCACTCCGGCGACCTTGTTCTCGTTGAGGGCTCCGGACGCCACCACGTGCCGCACGAGGACTGCAAGCTCCTCGCGGGCGGCGCGCTCTCGCTTCTTGGCCGCGCGCCAGTCCTTGGTGGCCTTCCGCAGGGCCTTCTCAGCCTGCGACTTGCCCGTCGGCAGATCGCCCCTGGCCTGACCGGCCGAGGGCGTCATGCGCTGAGCTGGTCGGCCAGCGGCGCGAGCCGCTCATGCAACTCCCGCCACTCCAGGGCCTCGTCGATATACGGGGTGTCGTGGTGGGCACCGCAGGTGCAATCGAGGACGAATCGGCAGATCGCCATGCAGAAGCCAGACTCGATCAGGTGGGCCGGAGGGGCAGCCGCCGGCTCCTGCATCGAGGCCTGATGCACGCGAGAGCGAGTCAGGAAGGGGAAGTGCATCCCGCCGCCTCCAATCCATGTCAGCTGATGGCACATTGCCTGACCGCCGTCGGCAATGTGTCTATTTGTAGACAACCGAAGGATACGCCGCACAGGCATGACTTGTCCAGTACTGGACAAGAAAGGTGTCTACTGATGTACGAAGGCGGCCGGCCCCAGGGCGAGCAGCAGGTTGAGGAGGGCTCCCGAGGTCAAATGCGATCGACGCCAAGATGCGCCGGGGCCGTCCCTCAACCACACTGACCACGTGAGCAGACTGTGCCTGGTAACCGGGGCCAGCGGCTATGTCGGCGGCCGGCTCGTCCGCGAGCTCCTCGCCGCCGGATACCGGGTGCGGGTGCTGGCCCGGTCGGCCAGCAAGCTGCGCGATGCGCCGTGGGCCGATCGCGTCGAGGTTATCGAGGGGGATGCGGGTGATCCGGCCGCCGTCGGCGCAGCCCTGGATGGGGTCCAGGTTGCCTACTACCTGCTCCACTCGCTGCAGGAAGGCCGTGATCTCGAGCAGGCGGAGACGCGGATCGCGGAGGTCTTCGCCACGTCCGCGAGTACCTCCGGAGTCGAGCGCATCATCTACCTCGGCGGCCTGGCACCTGACCTGCCGATGGAGCGAATGTCGCCGCATATGCGCTCCCGGGTGCAGGTCGGGCAGGTGCTGCGCGCCAGCGGCGTGCCGACGATCGAGTTCCGCGCCGCGGTGATCATCGGCTCGGGCTCGGCGTCCTTCGAGATGCTGCGCTACCTCACCGAGCGGCTGCCCGCCATGATCACCCCGAGGTGGGTGCGCACCCGCACCCAGCCGATCGCGATTCGCGACGTCCTGCGCTACCTGGTCAAGGCAGCCGAGCTGCCCCCGAGCGTCAGCCGGGCCTTCGACATCGGCGGGCCAGGTGTGCTGACCTACCAGCAGATGATGCAGCGCTACGCGGCGGTCGCCGGCCTGCCCCGTCGCATCATCCTGCCCGTCAACCTGCTGTCTCCGCGGCTGTCGAGCCACTGGGTCGGCCTCGTGACGCCAGTTCCTCGAGCGATCGCCCGACCGCTGGTCCGCTCGCTCAAGCACCCGGCCGTCTGCCATGACCACGACATCGCCGAGTACATCCCGGATCCTCCGGGCGGCCTGCTCACCTTCGACGATGCCGTCCGGCTGGCCCTGACCCGGATTCGCGATGCGCAGGTCGCAACCCGATGGTCCGACGCATCCGTGCCTGGCGCACCGAGTGAGCCCCTGCCGAGCGATCCCTCCTGGGCAGGCGGCTCCCTCTACACCGATGTGCGCGAGGTCGACACCACAGCGAGCTCGGATGCCCTCTGGGCCGCCGTCGATCGCATCGGGGGGAGCAACGGGTGGTACTCCGCGCGCCTGCTCTGGGAGGCCCGCGGCCTCATCGACCGCGCGGTCGGCGGCGTGGGCCTGCGTCGTGGCCGGCGTAACCCCGACACCCTCGCCGTCGGGGATGCCGTGGACTTCTGGCGGGTCGAGGAGCGCGTCCCGCCGCGACTGCTGCGGCTGCGTGCCGAGATGCGCATGCCGGGGCGGGCCTGGCTGGAGTTCAGCGTCGACCCGCTGCCGACCGGCGGATCCCGGCTGCGCCAGCGCGCGGTGTACTGGCCCAAGGGCCTGGCCGGCCATGCCTACTGGTGGTCCGTCGCCCCCTTCCACGCCTTCGTCTTCCCGCCGATGGCCCGCCACATCGTGCAGTCGGCCGAGGCCCGGCCGTCGTCGGTACCGATCCCGTGAGCGTCACGCACCAAGCACGGCTCGGTGACGCGGGCACTGGCTAATCAAGCGACACGGAGTCGTCGTGCTCGAGGTGACCCGCGCCTGAGCGGGCAGGCATCGGCCCCTGCCGTAGTGGCATCGGCACAGGCGTGCAAGCGGTCACACGGCCTGTCAGACCTGCGCCAGGCAGCAATTCATGGGAAGGTTACGTCGCCCGCCGTCAGGTCATCCCCCGTCCTGGCGGCGGGCCCGGCATTTCGGGCCGGTGCGCTCAACGTCGAACCACCCTCGTAGCCTTCCCGCATGGGAGCCCGCCTGCACTCCATCGTCGTCGTCGTCCCCGACCAGGATCTCGCCCTGGACTTCTACACCCGCGTGCTGGGCTGGGAGAAGCGCGAGGACAACCAGATGTCCCCTGACTATCGCTTCCTGGTGGTCGTGCCACCCGGCCAGGCGACCGGCGTCGTGCTCGGCCCGGAGCACATCCACGGTCGTCAGGCGCCGGGAGCAGACAACCCGCAGGACACCGACATATACATGGTGACCGATGACCTGGAGGCCGACTACGCGACGTGGACGGCCCAGGGCGTGATCTTCGACGGCCCCCCGCAGCCGATGCCCTGGGGCGGCCTCGGGGCCCGCTTCTGCGACCCGTTCGGCAATCGGTTCTTCATCACCGACGGCGCCTGAGCGCGTGCGCTCGCGCGCCCGTCGTGAGCGCGCATCAAGCGCCAGCCAGGGCATAGCGTCGGAGCGTGCCCGACCTCATCGAGATGACCGCAGTCGTCAAGCGCTTCGGCCATTCGACCGCATTGGACGGCCTCGACCTGCATGTCGCCGCTGGGCAGGTCCACGGATTCCTCGGCCCGAACGGCGCGGGCAAGACCACCACCTTGCGCATCCTGCTCGGCAGTGTCCGCGCAGATGCCGGCACCGCCGCGGTCTTCGGCCTGGACCCATGGTCGAACAGCGCGCGGCTGCATGCACGCATGGCCTACGTCCCGGGAGATGTCTCCCTGTGGCCTGGGCTCACCGGGGCCGAGGTGATCGCCCTGCTCGGCCGGCTGCACGGACGCGTGGATTCCAGGCGTCGCCACGACCTGTGCGAGCGGTTCGAGCTCGACCCCAGCCGCCGATGCCGCGCCTACTCCCGGGGCAATCGCCAGAAGGTTGCCCTCATCGCCGCACTTGCCACCAGGGCCGAGCTGCTGCTGCTGGACGAGCCGACCAGCGGACTTGACCCGCTCATGGAGGATCAGTTCCGCTCCTGCGTGCGCGAGCTGCGCGACGAGGGATGCGCGATCCTGCTCTCCAGTCACATCCTCAGCGAGGTGGAGGCCCTGGCCGACCAGGTGACGATCATCCGGCAGGGCCGGGTCGTGGAGACCGGGAGCCTGGGGCAGCTGCGTCACCTGCAGCGTGCCACCATCAGCGCGACCCTCGACGCGGCACCCGCCGGCCTGGCGAGGATCGAGGGCGTCCATGACCTCGTCGTCACCGATGATTCGTCGGGCGCCCACGCGCTCACGGCGGCGGTCGACGCCGGCAGCCTCGGGGAGGTCATGCAGGCACTCTCCTCGGCGGGCCTTCGATCCCTCACCTGCGAGCCGCCCTCACTCGAGGACGTCTTCTTGCGGCACTACGGGACGCACCATGGCGCCTGAGGCGCTGGACGGCACCGCCGTGCTGCTGCGCCTGGCCTGGCGCCGGGATCGCTGGCTCATCCCGGCCTGGGTGATCGGCCTGGCCGCGATGGCCGGCATCTCCGCATCGGCAACCGTCGACCTGTATCCGAACGAGGCCTCCCGCATCGAGGCCGCAGGTGCGCTGAATGCCTCGGCCGCCGTGGTCGCGCTCTACGGCAGGGTCTACGACCCGACTTCGCGAGCGCCGGCCGGGTCGGCCGGATGGCACCGCTGACCGCAGCCCTGCTGCTCGGCGCCGGCATGTGCCTGGCCCTGGGCGTGCTCACCAGCCTGGCGACGATCGCGGCCGGGCTCCCCGTCGCCGGCTCGGTCGCCTTCGGCACCGGCTGGGCGATGACCGGCATCGTCTTCGCCTGCGTCGGCGCGCTCGTGGCCCAGCTGACCGTCGGCGCCCGTGCCGCCCGTGGTCTCGGACTCGGCGTCCTGGCCGTGACGTACGCCCTGCGGGCCGTCGGCGACCTGGCCGAGCCTGGTCCGTCCGCGCTCACCTGGCTCTCCCCCATCGGCTGGAACCAGCAGGTACGGGCCTACGCGGGCAACCGCTGGTGGGTCCTGGCGATCCCGGCCATTGCCTGCGTGCTGCTGGTCGCCGGGGCATACGCCCTGCGGGCCCGGCGTGATCTCATGTCGGGCCTGCTTCCCGAGCGCAGGGCCCGCACGACGGCGCGA
Source organism: Actinomycetales bacterium (assembly GCA_018970025.1). Classification (GTDB taxonomy): domain Bacteria; phylum Actinomycetota; class Actinomycetes; order S36-B12; family S36-B12; genus REEB460. Next base: position 16,392 of record JAGWXF010000017.1, read on the forward strand.
CTGTCCACCACGACGGGCCTGGCCTGGCGCCTGCAGCGGGGCGTCCTGCTGGCCTGGGCCATCGGCTTCGCCTCCTTCGGCCTGCTCCTGGGGTCGCTGTCGTCGAGCGTGAAGCAGTTACTGGCGTCCTCCGCCATGCAGCAGTACCTGAGCCTGCTCAGCGACCAGGACTCCCTGCTGGACGCCTTCCTCGGCGCCGAGATCGCGATCACCGGGGCGATCGCCGCCGGCTATGCGGTCAGTGCCGTCCTGCGACTGCGCTCGGAGGAGGCGGACGGCCATGCCGAGGCGCTGCTGGCGACGCCCACGTCACGCATGCGGTGGGCAGGCGGGCACATCGGCATCGCCCTGGCGGGCTCGGCCGCCCTGCTCTGCCTAGCCGGTGCAGGCCTGGGCGTCGGATCGGCGGTCTCGCTGGGCGACTGGTCCGTCGCCGGCCCGATCATGGCCGCCGCCCTCGCGCAGGCACCGGCGGCCTGGGTCATTGCCGCCATCGCCCTGCTCGCGTTCGGGTGGCTGCCTCGACTGGCGATGGGCACCTGGGCCGTCCTCATTGCCTTCGTGGTCCTCGGGGAGTTCGGCGCCCTGTGGTCCCTGCCGACCTGGCTGCTGGACGTCTCCCCGCTCCGGCATGCCCCGATGCTGCCCGTGACGGCAGCCGACCTCCCCGCCATCATCGCCCTGCTGGCGATCGCCGGTGGCCTGCTGCTGATCGGCTCGGTTGGCTGGACCCGTCGCGACCTCACGGCATAGCGACCTCACGGTCGGCCGACATCACGGCCTGGCACCTGCCAGGATGCTCACGTGAACGAGCGTGCCCTCGCCGACATCGTCGGCCCGGCGCACGTGCTCAGCGGTGACCTGGCCGCCGGTTACGAGATCGACTGGTCGCGGCGCTTCGGGGGTCCTTCGCGATGCGTCGTCCGACCGGGCAGCACGGCCGAGGTCAGCGCGGTGCTCAGCCTGCTCTCCCGCGAGGGCGTCCCGGTGATTCCGCAAGGAGGCAATACCGGCCTGGTTGGCGGCGGCGTGCCCGCTCCCTCCGGCGAGCCGCCCGTCATCCTCTCGCTGCGGCGCCTGGACTGGATCGATCCGATCGACCCACTGGCCGGGCAGGTCACCGCAGGTGCCGGGGCCACCCTGGGCGCGGTGCAGCGGCATGCCAGCGAGGCCGGGTGGGAGTACGGCGTCGACCTCGCCGCCCGCGATACCGCCACCATCGGCGGCACCGTCGCCACGAATGCCGGCGGTATCCGGGTCATCGCCAATGGGATGACCCGGGCCCAGCTGGCCGGCATCGAGGCCGTCCGGCCGGATGGAACCGTGATCTCGCACCTGGCCGGCCTGGCCAAGGACAACACCGGCTACGACCTCGCCGGCCTGCTGTGCGGATCCGAGGGGACCCTCGCGGTCATCACCGCCGTCCGGCTGCGCCTGCACCGGCCCGAGGGGGCGACGACGGTCGGGCTGGTCGGCGTGGCCGACTACGCCGCGGCGCTGGAGGTGATGGCGCAGGCCCGTGCTCGCACCCGCGTCCTGGCCGCCGAGGTGATCGATGCCGTCGGGATGCGGCTGGTCACCTCGGTCGCGGGCCTGCCCTGGCCGTTGCAGGCACCCCACCCGCTGGTCGTCCTGCTCGAGGTCGCCGATGGCGGCGACGCCTCCGGCCTGCCCTTCGATGACGACGACGATGCCGTCGTCGCCGTGGAGGCAGGCGACCGGGCACGGCTATGGGAGTACCGGGAGCGGCAGTCGGAGGCATTCTCCTCGCTCGGGGTCATCCACAAGCTGGACGTGTCCGTGCCGCTGGCGTCACTGGCCAGGTGCGCGACGGAGCTCGCCCACCTGGTCGGTGACCACCCCGACGTCACCGATGTCGGGGTCTTCGGCCACCTCGGCGACGGGAACATCCACGTCGAGATCGCCGGGCCGGCTGCTGACGACCTCGCCATCGATCACGCAGTCCTGGCGCACGTGGCCCGGTACGGCGGATCGATCTCGGCCGAGCATGGCGTCGGGCGGGCGAAGGCCCATGAACTGCACCTGTGCCGGGCATCCGAGCAGGTACGCATCATGCGTGCCATCAAGGCGGCCTGGGACCCGGATCACATCCTGAATCCCGGCTGCCTGCTGCTGCCGATGTAGAAAGGCAACCGAAAGGTCTCGGGACGGCCAATCGCCATAATCGGGGTAAACCGGGATGGTGAGCGACGAGGGCAGTCCGGCGACACCCGGGGAGTCCCCCGCATCGATCCTCGGCGTGCCCCCGGAGCTGTTCGAGATGGCCTTTGCGCTCAATCCGCATGGCTTCGTCCTGCTCGCCTCGCCACGGGACGGTCATTCCCCGCCGCAGCCGAGCGCAGCGGGAGTCGCTGGCAGGGACGCTCCCCGCCAGATCATCTATGCGAACCGCGCCTACCGCCGCCTGATGGAGCTGCCCCTCGCCCGAGACGAGGACGCCGGGCCGGCACCTGAGGTGGTCGCGGATCGGCTGCCCTGGTGGCTCGTCGCTGACGAGGGCGTGCCTGACCCCGAGCCGCCCCGCCCGGGCGATGCGGATGCGTGGACCGGATTCGACGAGCAGCGCAATCGGTGGCTGCACGTCTACATGTTCCCGGTCAGGCCGAAAGCCGACGTTGCCGGCCGTGCCTTCGACCCGTCAGTCTTCGGCGCCTTCGTGACCGATCCGGCCGAGCTCACGACCGGCCGACGCAGCAGGCCGGCGGCCTTCGGGGACCTCACCATCGACTACGCCGCACGGGCCGTCTCGATCGGCGGCCGCCCGGTCGAGCTGACCCGCACCGAGTACGAGCTGCTTGCCCTGCTCAGCCACTCCCCGAACGTGGCCCTCGGCAGCCAGGAAGTGCTGTCGGCCCTGTGGGAGACGCAGTGGATCGGGGACTCGTCCGCACTCGACGTCCATGTCAGCCGGCTGCGCCGCAAGCTCGGCGAGAGCGGCGCGGCACCCCGATACATCCACACTGTTCGCGGCCACGGCCTGAAGTTCGTCTCGCAGCCCGATGGCCGCGCAGGTTCGACGCCCTGAGGGACACCGAGGCCACCCCGCTAGCATCCGTCCGGCAAGCCGCAGCGGCGACACCCCTGCCGAGCTGCGGCCTGCATCGGAGGGACCATGAGCGGCAGCGATCGTCGGCTCGGCCGAGTCCTCGGCCGGGCGTCCGTGAGGGCAGGTGCGCTGGCGTCCGCGGCCGTGACCGCGCACCTGGCCGTGAACCTCACCCAGGCCCGTCAGCCCGTCCGACCCCGGATCCCGGTCGCCGAGCGGGTATCCGTCCTCATCCCGGCCCGCGACGAGGCGCACCGCATCGGCCCGACGCTCACCGCGCTCCTGCGTCAGGAGTGCCTGGCCGACGTCGAGTTCATCGTCCTCGACGATGGGTCTGCCGACGACACGGCAGATCGTGTCCGTGCCATCGCCGGGGACGATCCCAGGGTCCGGCTCATCCACGGGGGCGATGAGCCGCCGCCGGATGGCTGGCTCGGCAAGCCGTGGGCCTGCCACCGCCTGGCGTCGCAGGCCACCGGGTCCGTCCTGGTCTTCCTCGACGCCGATGTCACCCTCGAGCCATGGGCCATTGCGTCCTGCGTGCAGCTGATGCGCGAGCTCGGGCACCAGCTGGTCTCGCCTTGGCCCCGGCAGGTCTGCGACTCGCCCGCCGAGCGCGTCACCCAGCCACTGCTGAACTGGGCCTGGCTGAGCCTGATGCCCATGTGGCTGGCCATGCGCAGCAGCAACCCCCTGTGGTCGCTCGCCAACGGCCAGTTCCTGGTCTTCGATGCCCAGGCGTACCGTGCCAGCGGCGGGCATGCGGCCGTCTGCGGCAAGGTCATCGAGGACGTCACGATCATGGCCAACCTCAAGCGCCATGGATACCTCAGCACGCCGGTCATCGGCGCCGAGATCGCCTCCTGCCGGATGTACACCTCTGCCCGCGAGGTGTACGAGGGCTACAGCAAGAACCTCTGGTCGCTGTTCCCGTCGAAGGCTCCCGCAATCACTGTCGCGGGGCTGGCGACCCTGGTCTACTTCGTCCCACCGGCGGCAGCCCTGGTATCCAGGGATCCGAGCGTCCGGCGCTGGGGAGCCCTGGGCTATGCCAGCGCCGCCCTCGGCCGCGTCGTCATCGCCCGCCGGGTCGGGGAGCCAGCCTTCCCGGACGCCTTCGCGCACCCGCTGTCGATCATGGCCTTCCTGGGCATCCTCGGCGCCTCCATCGCGCGGCATGACCGGGGCACGCTGCGCTGGAAGGGTCGCCCGGTCGAGGCGACGGCGTTACCCGCCGCAGCAGCCGCCGCCGCAGCAGCCCCCGCCACCGCCCATCGGGCCCGGTGACGAGCCTGCCGAGCCGGCTGCCGCACCCGAGCCACCGCCGACGGCGGCGAAGCTCAGCAGTCGGACGGTGTCGGCATGCCCGACCGGGCAGGCCGCGGGATCACCGGACGCCTCCATGGGCCGATTGACCGTGAAGGTGCTGCCGCAGGCACGGCATCGGAACTCGTAGGTCGGCATGGCGCCAGACTACGGGCACCTGCGCGCTGCTCGCCGGCGACCGCCCCGGGCCGCTACCACCGCACGTGCAGGGCGGTCGGGGCCCGGAACTCCCAGCCGCTGAAGGAAACGGGCTCCTCCAGCGCCAGGTCGGGCATCGCCTCCACCAGGGACTGCAGCGCGATGCGCTCCAGGTCCCGGGCGAACTGGTGGCCGGCGCAGAAGTGCGGGCCGTAGCCGAAGGCGGCATTGGCCTGCCGGGGCCGGGTGATGTCGAACCGGCCCGGATCCTCGAACAGCGCCTCGTCATGGCAGGCGCTCGACACCACGGCCGACACCAGGGATCCTTTCGGGATCAGGGCTCCGCCGATGGTCACGTCGACGACCGCGGTGGCCTGCTGGGTGCCGATCGGTGCCATCCAGCGCAGTGCCTCGTGCACTGCGTCATCCCACCGCTGCGGATGCTCGCGAAGCCACGCGAGCTGCTCCGGATGTGCCAGCAGGCCGGCAAGGCATGAGCCGGCGGCATGGCCCGGCTCCTGCATGCCGCCGAGCAGGATCACCTTCAGCGAGGGCATGACGGCGTCGATACTGCGAGGCTGGCCGACCGGGCAGCCGGAGGTGAGCATCGAGGCGATAGTCGAGTCGTCCGGCTCGACCTGCAGCCGGGCCATCATCGGTCGCAGCTCGCGGTCGATGTCGGCGGCGGTCGCATCGCTGATGGCCTGCTTATGGGCATCCTGCTCGAAGTTCGTGGCGCCCATTGCCAGCCCGTGGAACCAGTCCTGCAATGTCGCCGCGGACAGGTGGCCCAGGCCGAGCACCTTGCCGAGGCTGAGCACGCTGATCGGCTCGAAGTACTCCTGCATCAGCTCGGCCCGACGGCCGGGCTTGGCCAGCAGCCGACCCAGTGCCTCCTCGGCGATCGGGGTCACCAGTCCGTCGATGTAGGTCGACACCACGCGCGGCCGGAACCTGGCATCCAGGGCCCGGCGAAGGTCCAGGTGCGCTGGGCCGTCCATCGTCATCAGGGTCGGCCCGCCGAAGGAGATGTCGACGGGCGACTGGGGTGCCTGCGCGGTGAACTGGTCGACCTTCGTGCAGACCACCTCCACCTCAGCCGCGCGCGTCACCAGCCAGCAGTTCACCGCTGGCACCCAAGCCACCGGCTCCTCAGCGCGCAGCCTGGCGTAGATCGGATACGGATCGGCCTCGAGCGCCTCGACTGTGATGGATTCCGCGAACGCTCCCATGAGCCCATCTAACCCAGTCCTTGGGCCGGCCCGGCGGGTTTCGCTCCCCTGGATGCGCGGCGGCGGTTCAGGGGTATGTTCTGCGCATGGCCCTCTACACCTGCCCCCAGTGCAATATGTCCGCCAACACCACCTGCGGCGCGTGCGACGTCGCCCTCGTCGATGCGGTCCTGGTCAAGGCCGACGGCACCGAGGTGAAGATCTCCGAGTGCCCGAACGGCCACGGCAAGATCAAGTCGCCGATGTGCTGCGGCAGCGACATGACCTGCAGCATCTAGTTCCTCCCGCTCGCAACCGATCACGCCACGCCCGCGCCGCGACCCGATTCGATCCGACGCATCAGGCTGCCAGCCAGTCACATGTCAACCACAGGCATGTCATCCCGCGGCAGGTCAGCCAGCCCCATTGACGCGGACGATTCCGTGACGGCTGACCTGCTCGCCGGCATCCTGCAGCTGCTGCTCGAGGCTGGTGGCTGGCTGCACCCTGGTGCGTGGCTGCGCGCCAGGGACGGTGAGCTGTCCGTGCACTGCTCGGCCCCGGACGGCGAGCCCCTCGTCGTCGTGCCGGCAGCAGCCATGGTCCGGGTCGGCCGGGTCGAGTGGTCATCGGTATCCGACAGCCTGGCCTTCGCGCCCATGCCCGAGGCCCTCGACGGCATCGAGCTGGAGATGCTCTACCTCCACGCCGCACTGCTCAACCAGTGCCAGAAGGTCCCGACCCTCGTCCGCACGCACCCAGCACTGGCAGCCGGGCTCAGCGATGGGCTCGTCCATGCCGTGCGCGCCTTCCGGCCCTCCTTCCGAACGCGCCAGGCACAGCCGGCGTCCGTCCTGTGGAGCACCCGCTGCTTCCGCCTGACCGTCGGCAGCGGAAGCCCGGAACCGGTCGCCGTCCCCGTGATCGACCTCATCGATCACCATCGGGGCGGGGCGAGCGGGCAGGAACTTGACGACGGGCTGCGTGTCCCCGTCCAGCATCCTGGAGGGGATTCGGCCTGCTTCCTCGACTACGGCTGGCAGCGCGACGCCATCGGCACGGCCCTGGTCTACGGGTTCGCCGACCGCTCGGCGGACATCGCGCACAGTGCGCCGCTGGCCCTGGAGATCGCCGGGGTCGGGCGCGTGCGCATCGAAGCCCGTGGCCGGGATGCCACGGGCAGGCTGCTGCCGATCAGGGCTGAAAGGTCAGCCGACCAGACCGTTATCAGCCACCTGGGCTTCGGCCCGAGCCAGCGCCCGGTCGATCGCCTGACCGAGGCGGCGGGCTGGACCCGGCAGGCAGCCGAGTCGGTGACCGCCGCGATCGCCGAGGCCAATCTCGCACTGGTCCGGTCACTCGAGCGCCACGCCGCCGCTCAGCCCGAGCACCCGGCCGCCATGCTCCTGGCCGAGGCCGCTCGCGTCCAGGCACGCATGATCGAGGAGCACGCCGGATCGAAGTACACGCCGGACGAGCCCGGCCTCGCGCGACCGCCTTGACCCGACCCGAACCCGGCAGGCATGAATCCCTGACGCTGCACCGGGATAGTGGCCCCGCACGACGCACGGTGCACGTGCCCAGGGAAGGAGCACACCATGGCAGACAACGACGAGCCGATCGCCACCAGCCCGGAGCCGGTTGACCCCGCGCAGCAGCCGGCGGCCACTGGCAGCGGCAGCCGAGGGCTCAGCAAGGGAGCCAAGACCGGCCTGATCGCCGGAGCCGCCGTGGCGCTGGTAGCCGTATCAGGCATCGGTGGCTACGCCATCGGCGCAGCGAAGGCACCCGCCACGCAGACCGGCACCTACGCCGAGACCGCACCTGGTGGCGGGCTCCCGGATCCCCAGGCGGATCCCGACGGCGATGGTCGCGGGCCCGGTGGACAGCATGACGATCGCGGCCGGCATCGCGATCGCGGGCACGATCACATGGGCCCGGACGCCGACGGCCCAGGCCAGTGGGACGGCGGCCAGATGGACGGCGACCAGCCCGCCGCACCGAGCCCGGTGCAGCCCACTCCTGCGGGGTAGGCCACCTGCCCCAGCGCCTGCCTAGACTGCCAGGGTGAAGTTTCCGCCCCACGCCAACCGCATGCACCGATTCGACCCGTCCATGATGGCGCTGGTCTTCGACTACATGCGGGAGCGCTCGGAGCTCGCCGAGGCACCGATCGACGGACTCGGCGCCCGGCAGGCGCTGGAGCAGGCCCTCGAAGGCCTGATCGCCAGGGAGCCCAAGGATCCGCGGGAGGTCCTCGGGGTGTACGTCGACTCGCTGTCGGGCACCATCCTGTCCGCCGACAGCCCGCGCTACTACGCCTTCATCCCGTCCGCGCCAACGGAAGCCGCGACCATGTTCGACATGGTCGTCTCGTCGGCCTCCCTGCAGGGGTGCTCGTGGCTGGAGGCTGCCGGGGCAGTCGCGGCGGAGAACCAGGCCCTGCGCGTGCTCGCCGACCTCGCCGGAATGCCGCCCGAAAGCGGAGGGGTCTTCGTCTCCGGCGGATCCGCCGGCAACCTGTCTGCCCTCGTCGTAGCACGAGACAAGGCCCGCCAGGACCGTCAGGCGAGGGGCATCGGCCCTTCGCGGCTGAAGGTCGTGGTGAGCGACCAGGCGCACTCCTCGATCTCCAGCGCGCTCAACATCGTCGACCTCGATGCGCTGATCATCCCGACGCGGGATGGGCGCCTCGACGCCGAGTCGTTGCAGCAGCGCCTGTCAGCCGCAGACCTCAGCGACGTCATCGCCATCGTCGCCACAGCCGGCACCACGAATGCCGGGATCATCGACGACCTCGAGGCGGCCGCCCGGTGGGCCCGCGATGAGCGCTGGTGGTTCCATGTCGATGCCGCGTACGGCGGTGCCGGGATGCTCTCGCCGAGGATCCGGCATCTGTACGCCGGGATCGAGCATGCGGACTCCATCGTGATGGATCCGCACAAGTGGTGGTTCGCGCCCTACGACTGCGGGGCGCTGCTATATCGCAATCCCCGGATCGCCAAGGCCATCCACACCCAGCACGCGTCCTATCTCGACGTGATCCACCAGGACGACGTCGAGCTCAATCCGAGTGATCTGGCCTACCACCTGACCCGGCGAGCCCGCGGGCTTCCGCTGTGGTTCTCCCTCGCCGTGAACGGCCTGGACGCCTACCGGGATGCCGTCGAGTACGGGATCGCCCTGGCCCAGTACGCAGCCGAACGGATCCGGCAGACCGAGTACCTGGAGCTGCTGCGCGATCCAGTCCTGTCGGTCGTGCTCTTCCGGCGCCGCGGCTGGCAGAAGGCCGACTACGACGCCTGGAGCCGGGCCATGCTGCAGGAGCAGGTCGCCTTCGTCACCCCGACGAGCTGGCAGGGCGAGCCGGTCGGGCGGCTGGTGTTCATGCACCCGAGCACGACCCCGGAGATGATCGACGAGGTCCTCGCCCCGCTCGCTGCCGAGCCGGGCTCGCAGACCTCCCGCTGACGCCTGCGCTGCATCATGCAGCAGTCGTAGCTGCCGGCTGCCTGTTCTCCTGCCGTGCGAGCAGCACGCTCTGCAACGTGAGCCCGGCCATGACCAGCATGAGGCCCTCCACTCCAAGGGGGCTGAGGTGCTCGCCGAGGACGACGACGCCGAGGACGGTGGCGATCAACGGCTCGGCGAGATTCAACGTCATGGTCGGAGCCGGGCCGATCACCGTCAGGCCCTGCAGCTGCAGCCAGTTGGCCAGCACCATGGTCGCCAGGCCCAGGTACAGGGCGAGCGCGATGCCGTGCGGCTGCGTCAGCCAGCCCAGGGGCTGCACGAGCACGATCGGCAGCATGATCACGGCGCCCAGCGAGAATGTTCCGGCCATCAGCCGAACGGGATGCATGCCGGTGTCCAGCATCGTCCGGGCAGCAACCGCGTAGGTCGCGATGCCCAGGCCGGTAACCAGGCATAGCAGTACCCCGACCGGTGATCCTGCGGCCAGGCCCTGCCAGAACAGCAGGGCAAGGCCAGCCAGGCACACGGCCGTGGCCGCCAGCCAGCCCAGGGTCGGGCGCTGCCGGAGGAAGGCCCAGGAGAGCAGGCCGGTGAAGATCGGGACGCTGCCGATCACGATCAGCGTTCCCAGCGCCACTCCAGCCTGGCGCACCCCCGCGAAGAAGGAGACCTGGAAGCCCGCGGTTGCCAGGGCTGCGATGATCATGGCTCGGCCCCGCCACATGCGCGCCAGGCCAAGGCGAGGCTGGCCGAAGGCTGGCAGCAGGAGGATCAGGGCGATGCTCGCGACGATAAGGCGGGCCCCGCCCAGAGCCAGGGGCGAGGCATCCAGTCCGGCGATCGCCTGCGCGGTGCCGATGGTGGCGAAGAACGTCGACCCGCCCAGGATGCAGGCAACCCCGAGCCGGGCCGATATCACCCGACGAGCCTATGGGGCCGGTTCGCGAGCCGGCAGACGGCTGCCGCCGCTACGGCAGCACGGAGAGACCGCCATCCATCACCAGCGACTGCCCGGTCATGAAGCTCGATGCGTCGCTGGCCAGGAAGAGGGCGCCCTGGGCGATCTCCTGCGACCTGCCCCAGCGGGCCATCGGCACGCGGCCCAGCAGGCCCTGCTCGGCCGAGGCCTCCGCTCGCAGGAACTCGGTGAGGTCCGTCTCGATCCAGCCCGGAACGAGGGCATTGACCCGAACGGACTGCTGGGCCAGCTCGATCGCCAGGCTCTGGGTCAGGGAGATGAGCGCGGCCTTCGCCGAGCCGTAGTGCGCCATCAGCGGTGCCCCGCGAAGGCCGGCAACGGATGCCACGTTGATGATCGACCCGTGACCGCTGGTCACGAGGGCCGGGATCGCGGCCTGGGTCAGGGCGAAGACGGAATCGAGATTGAGCAGCATGGTCTTGCGCCACCCGCTCGGGCGCATCGACTGCACCGGCGACATGAAGGAGTTCCCGCCGGCGTTGTTGACCAGCACGCTCACGCCCCCCAGGCCAGCGACCGCCTCCTCGATGATCCGCTGCGCTGCATCCTCCGCGGTGACGTCCGCCGTGATTGCGATCGCCCGACGGCCCTGCGCCTGCACTGCCTGCTGGACCTCCGCCAGCTTGGCCTGGTCACGGGCGACCAGGGCGATATCGGCGCCCGCCTGCGCCAGGGTGATGGCGATCTCGCGGCCGATCCCCCGGGATGCGCCGCTGACGATTGCGACGCGGCCGGCAAGGTCCCATGCATGCATCACTGCCTCCTGGATTGACGTTCGACACTGGGTTCGGGTCCGGCGCTGGGCATCACTCGGCGCGACGGGACTCCTCGGTGAGATCCTCGCGCAGCTGCAGGTCGCCGAACAGGCTGGCCTCCGATAGGTCGGCATCGGTGAGATCGGCCCCGAGGAGGTCGACACCCGCCAGATTCGTCCGGGTCAGGGTTGCCTTGCGCAGCGTTGCCCCCGACAGGCTCGCCCCGGAGAGGTCAGCCGCCGTCAGGTTCGCGCCGGTCAGGTTCGCGCCGGCGAGATTCGCGCCGGCGAGATTCGCGCCGGTCAGGTTCGCGCCGGTCAGGTTCGCGCCGGCGAGGTTCGCCCCTGCCATCTGGGCCTTGTCCAGGACGGCAGCCGCGAGGTTGGCCCCGGTGAGATCGACGCGGTCCATCTGGGCCCGGGTGAAATCGCCGTGATCGGCATTCACCCCGGCCAGCTGGGCCCCGGCCATCGATGCATCCGTCAGGTCAGCGCGAGCCAGCACCGCCTTGGCCAGCAGGGCACCGGTCAGGTCGACGCCCACCAGGACCGCCCGCTCCAGGACTGCCTCCCGGAGGTCCGACGGGTTGGACGGATCCGCCGGGGCGAGGCTGACGCTGGTCATGACCGCGCGTGCGAGGTTGGCCTTGCGCAGGTTGGCGCCGGTCAAGATCGCCTCGCTGAGGTCGCAGCGAGAGAGGTTCGCCGCTGACAGGTCACAGCCAGCGAAGTTGGCACCCCGCAGCATGGCCTTCGACAGGTCCGCTCCCGACAGTCGAGAGCCGGAGAAGTCCGCCCCTGCTACCGGTTCCATGACCATGGCCTCGGTCATCCCGCGGCTCCATTCCCCTGACGACCACGGCCCGTGAGGTCGATGGACGGGTCCAGCCGCTCGGAATCGTCCGACTCCTGCGCACGGTCGGCTGGCTGGTCGTCGACGTCGGGCCCCTCGGCGCCCTCGGGGCGGGCCGGCGTCCCCTCGTCGGCGGCGTCCGAGCCCGGCTCGGCATTCTCGGTGTCATCGGTGTCAGCGGTGGCGCCGGTGGCGCCGGGCTCGTCCGACGCTCCCGGCGTGCCCTCGTCGAACTCGCTGCCGGTCGCACCGGGCCCGCTTGCCTCAATGGACGTGGCAGCCAGCAGGGTCGCCGACGAAAGCGTCGCCCCGGTGAGGTCGGCGCCGCGGAGATTGACGTCCGTCAGGCGGGCCTTGCTCAGGTTCGCTCCGGCCAGGGTGGCACCGGCCAGCACGCACCGGGTCAAGTCGGCGCCGGTGAGGTTCGCGCCGGTCAGGTCGCTCGGGGAGAGCCGAGTGTCGACCAGGTTCGCCTTGGTCAGGTTGGCGCCCTTTGCGACGACACCGGTCAGATTGGCGCCGGCCAGGTTCGCCTCGGCGAGATTGGCGCTGGAGACGTTCGACTCAGCCAGGTCAGCTCCGGCAAGGTTCGCCCGGCTGGCATTGGCCGAGGTCGCCGAGGCCTTGGTCAGGACGGCGTCGCCAAGATTGGCGCTGGCCAGGTTCGCGCCGTTGAGCGTTGCCCCGACGAGGTTTGCCCCCGACAGGTTCGCCCCCGACAGGTTCGCCCCCGACAGGTTCGCCCCCGACAGATCGGCACCGGCGAGGTTCGCCCCCGACAGGTTCGCCCCGGAGGCGCGGGATCCAGCCAGCACGGCTGCGCTGAGGTCAGCCCCAGCGAGGTTCGCCCCCGACAGGTTCGCCCCCGACAGATCGACGTTGGCCAGGGCAGCCCTGGCGAACACGGCCTGGTCGGCAACCACCCCGCCCATCGCTGCTCGCTCGAGGTTCGCCTCGCAAAGATTGGCCCGGCTCAGCACGGTGCGGGCCATCGTGGCATCCGACAGGTTCGCCCCGGCAAGATTCGCACGGCTGCAGTTGGCGTCCGTGAGGTCAGTCGGCTGTGGCTGACCCTGCTCCTGCCCTGACTCTTGCCCTGACTCCTGCTCTGGCTGCAGGGCGCTCAGGTCGGCCTTGCTGAGGTTCGCCCGGCTCAGGTTCGCCTTCACCAGGCTGGCACCGGTCACCACCGATCCGGTCAGGTCGGCGCGCGTCAGGACGGCCCCGACCAGGTTGGTGTCGACGAGGTTCGACCAGCGCAGGTCGGTCCGCGTGAGATTGGCCTGGCTCAGGTCCGAGCCCTTCAGCACGGACCCCGACATATCGGCCTTTGCGAGGTTCGCCTCTGACAGGTCGGCCCCGGACAGGTTCGCCCAGCGCATGACTGCGCCGGCCATCCCTGCCTTGCGCAGGCTCGCACCCGCGACTGCTCCGTCCGGTGACTGCGGCGCATCTGCGCTCATGCGGACCCCTTCCTCCTGCCGTACGAACCCGCCGGCTGGCGGATGAGCCGTCCCAGGATAGTCGTTTCTCCTCAAACGTCACACCCGATTCATCCCCAGCAAACCGGCGGATGGAGGCAACATCCAGACGCGGCCTCCACGATGCCTCCCTTCGTGCCGCTTACCGTAGGGGGATGCGCACCCGGCGTCCCCAAGCCCGGACGACCCAAGCCCGGACGACCCAAGCCCGGACGACCCAAGCCCGGACGGTCCAGGCCGCTGCCGCCGCGCTCGTCGCCCTGGCCGCGGGGGTCCTCGGCACCGTCCCCGCGCTCGCAGCGACCGAGATCCCGCTGCCAGCTCCGGGCGCATGCCAGGAGGGTCTGCGCTTCCCAAAGCACGACCTGCGGGCCATGTGGATCGCGACCGTCCTCAATGTCGACTGGCCGGCGAGACCGGGCCAGTCAGCGGCCGACCAGCAGCAGCAGATGCGGGACTGGCTCGACCTGGCCGTCCGGAACAACTTCAACGCCGTCGTACTGCAGGTGCGGCCATCCGCCGACGCGTTCTGGCCCTCCGCCTACGAGCCCTGGTCGGCGTACCTCACTGGCGTCCAGGGCCGCGACCCCGGCTACGACCCGCTGGCATTCGCCGTCGAGCAGGCGCATCAGCGCAACCTGGCCGTGCATGCGTGGTTCAACCCGTATCGGGTGACCATGGGGCCGCGAATGTCGAAGCTGGCACCCGGGCACCCGGCCCGCCAGCACCCCGAGTGGCTGGTCCGGCACCAGGGGCGCATCACCTTCGACCCCGGCATCCCGCAGGTACGCGAGCATGTCGTGAACGCCATCATGGACGCCGTCACCCGCTACGACATCGACGCCGTCCACTTCGACGACTACTTCTACCCGTACGGTGCCCGCGGCAAGCGCTTTGCGGACGCAGCCACCTACGCGGCCTACGGCGGCGGCCTCAGCCTGGCCGACTGGCGCCGCGCGAATGTCAATGCCCTGATCAAGGACGTCAGCGACCGCATCAGGGCGTCCAAGCCATGGGTGCAGTTCGGCATCTCGCCCTTTGCCGTCTGGCGGAATGCCGCCACCGATCCCTCCGGCTCGCGCACGCGCGCGGGCGTGGAGTCCTACGACGACCTCTACGCCGATACCCGGATGTGGGTGCGCGAGGGCTGGATCGACTACATCGCCCCGCAGGCCTACTGGACCCGGGGGTTCCGCCTGGCCGACTACGAGAAGGTCGTGCAGTGGTGGGCCGGCGAGGTCGATGCCAGCCGCGCGAACGGCCACGATGTCGGCCTCTACATCGGCGAGGCGACGTACAAGGCGGGGACCAATGACGGCCGCTGGCGACGGCCCCGGGAGCTGAGCCAGCACCTGGCGTACGCCGCAGGCCTGCCCCAGGTCCAGGGCCACATCTACTTCTCGGCCAAGGACGTCAGGGCCGATCGCAAGCGCTCCACCACGCGCCTGGTCAGGCGCTGGTACTCCCGGCCCGCCCTGCAGCCCGTCGTCGGCGCTGCTTCGGGCAGCGCGACGGGCAGCGCTTCAGGCAGCACCTCGGACACCGCGCCAAGCCCGGTTACCGATGCGACCGCCAGGGCCGGGGCCCTGGCCTGGACCGGGTCGGACGACCAGGCGACCGGCTATGCGATCTACCGGGTCCCCCGCGCCGAGCCTGCGTCCTGCGACCTCGCCGATGCCCGTTACCTCGCCGCGACCCTGCGCCGCACCGGCGCGTCGATGTCCTGGACGGATCCGAGCCCCCGACCGGACGCCACGTACGTGATCACCGCCGTGAATCGCCAGGGTCGCGAAAGCGCGGGGGTCATCGCATCTGCTGGATGACCCCCGTCTCGCGTTCGTGCGCTACCTGATCCGGACGGTCGTCTTCATATTGCCCGCGACGTAAGGGGTCCCGGCATTGGGCGTGAAGGTGGCCTTCACCGTCGTGGTCCCCCTCGTCCATGACCGCGGCGGCGTCCACGAGGTTGCTGCCCGGCCTGCCGCGACGCTCACATTGGCGATGGTCTTGGTCTTCGACCCCTTGGTGAAGGTGAAGGTGACCTTGCCTGCGACGTCCACCGCAGTGAACGTCACGTCGAAGGTCCCCCGGCGAGCCCGCCGAAGCGACGACGGCCCATCCAGGGTTGCCACGACGCCAGAGCCGATGCTGACATCCGGCCCAGTTGCCGGTGCTGGTGGAGCCGGTGGCGCCGGCGGGGTGGCGGATCCGACCGCGAGCGTCGCCGAGTACGCGACATTCGACGCGCCATTGCCATTGGTCGCCGTGACCCCGGCCCGCACGTACTTGGCATTGTCATCGCCTGACGCGGTGTAGGCCTGGGCCGTCGCCCCGGCAATGTTCGCGCAGGTACCCGGGTCGGAGGACGTGCACCGCTGCCACTGATACGCATAGCCAGAGGGCTGGTACTTCCAGGCCCCGTTGCTCGTGGTGATGACCGTGCCGACCACCACGCCGGCGAGCGGGCCCAGGCCCGGTGCCGTCTGCAGCACCGGCACCTGCCCGGAGAGCATCTGCAGCACCTTCACCGCAGCGCGCAGCCATAGATTGCCGTCCTGGCCCATCGTGCCGGCGACAGCCGCCTGCGGCAGCGGGTAGGTGGCGGCGACCGCTCCCGACGAGTTCATCGCGAGTACCTTCGAGCCGCCGTAGTCCATGATGTAGAAGGCACCAGACTCGCCCGGGGTGATATTCGTGGGGTTGCTGGCCGGCAGCACCGTCTCCTGAACCGTGGAGTCGCTCACCAGGCGCGCCACTGCCGTGGAGCCCGCCTTCTGCTCGATGAACCACACGTCGTTGCCGACCGTGCGGATGTACCAGGGCTGGGTGACGTCGGCACCGAGGGTCACCGTCGACACGGCGCCCGCGGTGGTGACGATGCCGACCTTGTTGGTGCTCGCGAAGGACGTGTACAGCTTGTTGCTGCCCGTGGGCCCTGCGGTGATGAAGAACGGATTCAGGGCCCCAGTGCTGAACTCCGTCACCGCACCAGACGTGGACATCCGGCCGATCTTCTGATTTCCGACGCCCGTGTACCACAGGTTCCCGTCGGCTCCCGTGGCGATGTCAACCGCACCGGTGCCCGACGGGATCGGGAACTCGGTGAAGGCACCACCGGTGGTGATGCGCCCGATCTTCGCGGCGCTGAGATAGGTGAACCACAGGGCACCATCCGGCCCGAGGGTGATGCCGGCCGGCGAGCCAGCCGTGGGGGTGACGAACGTCGTCGCCAGGCCGCCCGTGAGCGCGACCCGACTGATCGAGTTCGACAGCACGTTGGTCGTCCAGACCGTGCCGTCGGGCGCCGAGACGATATCCGAGGCCAGCAGCGCCAGCCCGGCACCCGCTGTCGGGACGTCGACGGTGATCGGGACATCGCCAGGGGCAGCGCTTGCCGGGGTTGCCGCGACGACGCATGACAGGGCCACCGCAAGACCGGTCGCCGACGAAAGGATGGCGCGCGCACTGCGCCGAGGCTTGTGCATCATGCAGCGTTTCCTACCAGCCCGATTGCCCGGATGTCGGTCGAATCCGCGATTCATGGCACCCTTGACCGGTGCACCGGCGAGCCTTCATCGGCCTCACAGCCCTCGGCGCCGTCGGGGCCGCGGTCGGCAGGGTGTCGAGTCCGGGGGCCGCCTGGGCCTGGGGCGGGCCTGCCTTCCGGCAGGGGCGGCTGCTGCCGAGGCCGGTCGCAGCCCAGGTCACCCGGTGGGATACCGACCCGTGGTCGCTGGGCTCCTACTCAGCGCTCCCACCCGGATCCGGACCGTCCGCACGTCGCATCCTGCGGGAGGCCATCCTCGGCAATCGCATCACGCTGGCCGGCGAGTACGCCAGCCTCGGGGCACCCGCGACAACGAACGGTGCCCTGGAATCCGGCACCAATGCTGCCAACCGCATCCTGCGGCATGCTCAGCCGCGCAGCGTGCTCGTCATCGGAGCCGGCATCGCCGGAGCCGCCGCCGCCAACCGGCTGCGCGCCTCCGGGGCTGCACCCATCGTCCTGGAGGCCCGTGACCGCATCGGCGGACGCATCTACGCCGACCGCGCCTGGGGTGCACCCGTCGAGCTCGGCGCGGCCTGGATCCACGGCATCACCGGCAACCCGGTGACCGAGCTGGCCCGGTCGGCCGGGCTCGGACTGATCCCCATGGACTGGGACAACTCGGTGACCCGAGACACGGTGACCGGTCTGCCCTCTCCCGCCGCGGATGACGCCGATGACCGGCTGCAGGCCCTCATGGATCGACTCGCCGACGCCGAGCCCCCCGTCACCCTGTCGGCAGGCCGATGGCTCGGCATGCACGGCTGGCAGCCGAGTCGGCTGAACGACTGGGCCCAGGCCGTGGAGATCACCCAGGAGTACGGACGCGATCCGAACTCCCTGGGCGTGCGGGCCTTCAGCGAGGGCGACTGGCAGCGGGGCGGGGACGTGCTCGTCCAGGGTGGCTACGCGTCTATCGTCGAACAACTGCTTGCCGGGGTCGACGTCCGCCTCGACACCGCGGTGACCGCGATCGAGGCGGGCACCAGCGGCGTCACCGCACGCCTGCAATCTGGTGCTGTCGTGCGGGCCGACGCTGCCGTCGTTGCGGTCCCCCTGGCGCTGCTGCAGCGCGGACTGCCCAGCATCCGGCCTACGTCGAGCCGGGTTCGTGCCGCCCTCGGCGCCCTCGTCACCGGCAGCCTGGAGAAGGTCGTCCTGCGCTACGAGGAGCAGTGGTGGGGCGACCTGCGCGCTATCGAGGTCGTGGGCGGCGGGGTGGCCGGCGCACCAGCGGGCAGCCAGGCGGCCCTGCGCTGGACGGAGTGGGTTTCCATCAGCGACCTGGTCGGCTTCCCCGCCCTGGTCGCCTTCAGCGGCGGCAGCGCCGCCCTGACGCGTCCAGCATCAAACCTGGCGTGCGTGGATGAGGCAGTCGCAGCACTGCAGGCCGCATTCGCAGGCTAGCCGCGCACGCACCCGCCAGCGCGTCGTGCGCGGCTACGCCTTGGGCCCGCCGGCGACGTAGAGCACCTGACCGGAGACAAAGCCAGCATCCTCGCGGCAGAAGAAGCTCACCGCCGCCGCGATGTCCTCCGGCTGGCCGACACGGGCAACCGGGATCTCGGCCGCCGCCATCCGCAGCATGTCCTCGAAGGCGATGCCGATGCGCTCCGCGGTCGCCCTGGTCATGTCGGTCTCGATGAATCCGGGAGCGATCGCGTTGACGGTCACGCCGAACTTGCCGAGCTCGATCGCCAGCGTCTTCGTGAACCCCTGCAGGCCCGCCTTCGCGGCTGCGTAGTTCGCCTGCCCGCGATTGCCCAGGGCTGAGGTACTCGACAGGTTCACGATGCGCCCCCACCCGGCCTGGGTCATGAACTGCTGGGTCGCGCGGCTCATCAGGAACGAGCCCCGCAGGTGCACGCCCATGACTGCGTCCCAGTCGGCCGTGCTCATCTTGAACAGCAGGTTGTCACGCGTGATCCCGGCATTGTTCACCAGCACCACCGGAGCGCCGATCCGCTCGGCGACCTGCTCTACTGCAGTCGCAACCGAGTCCTCGTCCGACACATCGACCGCACCTGCCATCGCGCGGCCTCCCGCTGCGGCGATCTGCTCGACGATGGGCTCGCACGAGGCCTCGTCCAGATCGAGGACGGCGACGGCGAATCCGTCGTCCGCAAGGCGCCTTGCGACGGCCGCGCCGATTCCGCGCGCCGCACCCGTGACGATCGCAGCTCTTCCGGCATTCGACATCCGTGACTCCCCTTCATCGAGTGGTTCCAAGTCCAGCATCCGGCACGTCCAGCATCCGGCACGTCCAGCGACCGCACATCCCGGACGTCGTGCACCGGGAGTACCGTGCGGCATGTGCCCGGCATCCGCATCTCCGAGGCCGCAGAACTCCTCGGCGTGAGCGACGATACCGTCAGACGCTGGCTTGACACCGGACGACTCCTCCGCGATCCGGAAGCAGAGGGCCCGCAATGCGTGGAGTCGCGCAGCCTGGCCGGCCTGATGGCCCAGCAGGCACCCCAGGTCGATCATCGGGTGCGACAGTCTGCCCGCAATCGCCTCCCGGGCATCGTCACGCGGGTCGAGCGCGACGGGGTGATGGCCCTCGTCGAGATCCAGGCCGGACCTCACCGGATGACCTCGCTGATGAGCCGTGAGTCCGCCGATGAGCTCGGACTCGCACCAGGCGTGCGGGCCAGCGCTGTGGTCAAGTCCACCAACGTGGTGATCGAACTAGACAAGGATCCCTGAGGCCTCGCCCCGACCCGGCCCCACCGCCAATGTCAGTCGGGTGCTCTACAGTCGTACACATGTTCGAAAGCGATCCGCTCGCACCAGATGGCGCGTCCGCCGCAGGGGCAACCGGCGATCGCGTCGCTGCCACCCTTGCGTCGTGCAACGACCGAGCCCCAGGCCTCAGGTCGCTGATGGCGTTGCTGGTCATCGATCCATCGTCGTTGGAGCCGGACGACGCGGTGTCCTTCCTGCAGGCCCTCGAGCGCCATCTCGCCTGGCTGCATTCGGTGCAGGCCTGGGCGCTGCATGCTGCCGCCGGCCCTGAGCCCGAAGCGGCCAAGGTCCGCGTGACTCGTGAGCTGGCTGAACCGATCGACATCACGGTGGAGGAGATCGCCCGCGAGGAGATTGCCTGCGCAACCAGGTGGAGTTCCACCCTTGCCCAGCACCGCATCGACACTGCCCGTCTGCTCACGACCACGCTCACAGACACGCTCGCCGCCTTGGCGTCCGGGCAGCTCAGCCATGCTCATGCCACCGTCATCGCAGACGCGGCCGAGTCCCTTCCTGGCTACCGCTCGACGGACCCGGTCGAGCGCGAACGCTTCCAGGCCGGCTGCGAGCAACTGCAGCAACGAGTGCTCCAGGCGGCAAGGGTAGGGTCGGTCGCACGCACGCGCCGCGCGGCCGCCCAGGCACTGGCCCACATCTGCCAGCGGGATCAAGCCGAAAGACGTCGCCGTCAACGTCTTGCATACGAGGTCAGCATCACCGATGACGCCGATGGTGCTTCCACCATCACAGCTCGCATGGCCCCCCATCATGCCCACGCGTGCATGGCGGCGATCAGGCACCTCTCCCGACATCCGCACCTGGACGTTCCCTGCGATGCCACCGCCGGCGAGCGCCGCGCTCACGCCATGGCGACCCTTATCATTGGTCCGCACCCCGTGTACGGCACGAGCGCCACGTCCCCGGCAGACACCGCCGTCCGCCCAGGCAGCACCGCCCGCCCAGGCAGCACCGCCCGCCCAGGCAGCACCGCCCGCCCAGGCAGTCTTCACCAAGAGCGGGCCGCCGACGACGTCATCGGCCCCCGGCCGCGAGTTCACCTCGACGTCGTCATCTCACTCGATGCACTCCTGTCGCTCAGTGATCAGCCGGCCCAGATCCCGGGAGCCGGGCCGATCCCCGCCGAGGTCATCCGGGGCCTGCTTGAAGACGCCACAATGCGTCGACTCGTAACCGACCCGCTGACCGGCCATCTCCTCGACTACGGCAGGCGGTCGTACCAGATCCCGGATCGGGTGCGCGAGTTCGTCATCTCCCGCGACCAGACCTGCAGGTTCCCCGGCTGCAACCGGCGTGCGAGTGGGTGTCAGATCGACCATGCGATCCCGTGGGGCGAAGGCGGAACGACCAGCCCGGGCAATCTCGGCGCCCTGTGCACGCGTCACCACCAGTTGAAGACGCACGGCGGGTGGCAAATCCTCGCCCCTCAGCCTGACGGCACCTGCACCTGGCAGTCCCCGCAGAAGCGCAGGTACCCGCACGAGACTCCGCTGCCTCTGGAGCCAATGCGCTCACTGCGATCACACCCACCTGCCGCATGCGCGGATCTCGGCAGCCCGACAGGCTCCGGCCCTCCAATCCGCTCCCGCCGAGCCGCCGACTCCCGCCGAGCCGCCGACTCCCGCCGAGCCGCCGACTCCCGCCGAGCCGCCGACTCCCGCCGAGCCGCCGACTCCCGCCGAAACGCCGACTCCCGCCGAGCAAGTATCAGTGGCGGCGAAGGCGAGTGCCCTGAAGACATCCCGCCCTTCTAGCTCCTTTGCGGAGCGTCGCCGGGCAAGTGTTCACCGGCAGCTCTTGAAGTTGCGCAGTCGCAGGCTATTCGTGACGACGAAGACGCTCGAGAAGGCCATCGCGGCTCCGGCAATGATGGGATTCAGCAGTCCGGCGATGGCAAGCGGTATCGCGGCGACGTTGTATGCGAATGCCCAGAACAGATTCCCCTTGATCGTGCGCAGGGTTCGACGTGATAGCGCGATGGCGTCAGTCGCTGCCCGCAGGTCACCGCTCACCAGGGTCAGATCACTGGCCTCGATGGCGGCATCAGATCCCGCGCCCATGGAAATGCCGAGGTCGGCCTGCACGAGCGCGGCGGCGTCGTTCACGCCGTCCCCCACCATCGCGACAATCCTGCCCTGCGACTGCAGGTCGGCGATCGCCTTGACCTTCCCTGAGGGCAAGACCCCTGAGACGACTCGGTCGACGCCGACCTGGCCGGCGACGTCCTCGGCAGCTGACGCGTTGTCGCCGGTCAGGAGCATCGGCTCGAGTCCAAGGCGCCGCAATCCCAGGATCGCGGTCGTACTCGAGTCCTTGACGGTATCGGCCACCGCAATCGCCCCGACCAGCCGACCCTCCCAGCCGATTCCCACCAGGGTGTTCCCACGCTCTCGCGCCTGGCCCAGTGCCTCATCCATGGCTGGGGGAACTGGCATCGCCCACGCTGAAGCGAGCCACTCCAGTCGACCGATGGCCACCGCCCGCCCCTCGACGACTCCCGCGGCCCCCTGGCCAGCGAATGACAAGAAGTCTGCGACCTCCGGCAGATCGCTCCACCGTTCGCGAGCGCGAACGCAAAGGGCGGCCGCAACCGGATGCTCCGAGGCAGCCTCGATGGCACCCGCAATGCGGAGGATCGAATCTGCGTCCTGGCCCTCGCAGGCCAAGACATCGACAACCCGCATGATTCCGCTGGTGACCGTTCCGGTCTTATCCAGCACGATCGTGTCGATGCGACGGGTGGATTCCAGTACCTGAGGGCCCTTCAGGAGAATCCCGAGCTGGGCTGCGCGACCCGTGCCGACCAGGAGCGCAGTAGGAGTGGCAAGGCCGAGGGCGCAGGGGCAGGCGATGATGAGCACGGATACCGCAGCCGTGAAGGCGAAGGGTGCAGCAGCGCCCAGCAGCAGCCAGCCCAGCAGGGTCGCAACGGCCAGGCCGAGGACGATGGGGACGAACACGGAGGCGACGCGATCGGCGAGCCGCTGCACAGGGGCCTTGCCTGATTGCGCATCCGCTACCAAGCGGGACATCTGAGCCAGTTGCGTCTCGGCACCGACACGCTCTGCTCGAACAAGGAGGCGGCCACCGACGTTGACGGTCGCGCCGACGACCTGCGAGCCCGGCCCGACATCTACGGGAATCGACTCCCCCGTGAGCATGCTGGCATCGATCGCCGATTCGCCCTGAAGGACGACGCCATCCGTGGCAATCTTCTCGCCCGGCCGGACGATGAACACGTCGCCTACGCCCAGGTCGGCGATTGGCCGACGGACTTCGACCCCGTCCGCCCAGATGCCCACATCCTTGGCTCCAAGGTGCGCCAGGGCCTGTAGCGCCGCCCCGGATCGCACCTTCGCACTGGCTTCCAGGTAGCGGCCGAGTAGGACGAGGACCGTGACGGCAGTGGCCACCTCCAGGTAGATATGCGTCCCCGCATCGTCTCGTCGTGGAACGAAATCGACGGCCATCGTCATCCCTGGCTTGCCCGCTCCCAGGAAGATCAGTGCCGCCAGCGACCAGACGAAGGCAGCTCCGACGCCAATGCTGACGAGCGTGTCCATCGTTACCGCCCGATGACGCACGTTCAGCCAGGCTGCCCGATGAAAGGGCCAGGCGCCCCAGGTGACCACCGGCGTCGCTAGGGCCAGCGCGAGCCACTGCCAGTCGCGAAATTGCAGGGCAGGGAGCATCGACATGACGATGACCGGAAGGGCCAGCACCGCACTTGCGATGAGTCGCCGCCGCAGCGCAGTGATCTCGTGCGAGTCCGCGGATCGAGAACCATCCCCTGCAGCGGGGCTGATGACCTCAGCCGTGTAGCCAGCCGATTCGATCGCCCGGACGATCTCCGCGTCCGTGGTGCTGGCGGCCACGACGACGCGGGCCGCCTCGGTGGCGTAGTTGACGTCAGCCTCGACACCCGGCAATCGGTTGATGGTGCGCTCAACCCGGGCCGCGCATGAGGCGCACGTCATGCCCCCAACCTGTAGGCGCACGATGCGGGCCGCATCCGCTCCAGGATCACGTACCGGGCTCACAAGAACCACGCTAGGCCCGCCGGCCATCCGCCGAGCCGGATCCAACGAGTCACATTCGCGCCAACCGATGCCTGCGGCCCGCTATTCCTCACGCCGGGATGCATTCGAGGCATTCCGGATTCCAGGCAGTCCAGGACCGGGTAGCAAGAGTCCCGGTCATGGTCGCCCCGGTCGTGGTCGCCCCGGTCGTGGTCGCCCGGGTGGCACAGGTCGCGGGGGCAGAAACGCAGGCGATCTGGTCACCGGAAATCAGACAAATCACCCTTACGGGGTGGAATTTCGGGCTTGATCAGCTGGGAAGCAGGAGGCTCTCATGCCCGGTTGAGGCCCAGAGGGTGGACGATGGCGCTTTCGGCGGGACGTATCCTTGTCGTCGACCGATTCTTGAGGTTGCTGACGGGCACGCAAAGCGTGCCTCACCGGGCCCTCGGCTCCACTGAAGCCGTTGACCAACGCGGAGGAGGCACATGGCTAGGTCCGCAGTCTGGGGGCGAGCGCCGGCAGGGCCGCGCCGCTCCGGACCCGGGCGTGGGGGCGCTCGCTGGCTGCGCGTGCTGGCGGGATTCGCCGTGAGCACAACGCTGGTGCTGCCGGCGACCGTCCCTGCCAGCGCCGACCCTGGGGCGAGCCTGGACCAGGTCCGTTCGCAGGTCCGCGACCTGCAGCACGACGCGGAGTCCGCCTCGGAGCGTTACAACCAGGCCCGCGAGGACCTCAAGGACGTCACCGCCCAGCTGGCATCCATCCGGAGCAAAGTCGACAAGCAACGGCTTGCACAGCAGGAGGCCCAGCGCTCCGTTGAGCAGCTTGCGCGGACCCTGTACATGTCCGGGACGATTGATCCCACCCTGCAGGTGCTCCTGACCGAGGACCCTGCTGCATTCCTCGCCCAGGCCTCGGCGATGGACCACCTCGCGCAGGGCCAGCAGGATCTCCTGCGCGGCTGGCGGACGACCAACCTCCGGCTCGTCCAGGCGGAGGCAGAGCTCGCGGATCGTCAGGAGCGAATCCGCCAGCTGACCAAGGACATGAAGGACGCCACTGCCGAGGCCGACGCCAAGCTCGCATCCGCGCAGGGACTGCTGTCGAACCTGTCGGTGCAGGAGCGACAGCGACTGGAGGAGCTCCGCAAGCAGGAGCGGCAGCAGCAGGCAGCGCAGGCCCAGGAGGCAGCGCGTC
This sequence comes from Actinomycetales bacterium, assembly GCA_018970025.1. Taxonomy (GTDB): domain Bacteria; phylum Actinomycetota; class Actinomycetes; order S36-B12; family S36-B12; genus REEB460. The sequence continues at coordinate 41,207 of JAGWXF010000017.1, forward strand.
AGGCGGGCGGCGGTTCAGGCGGCGGTTCGGAAAGCGGATCGGGCGGCGGTGCAGGCGGCGGCAGCTCGGCTGCCAGCGGCAAGGCGGCGCAAGTGGTGCAGTTCGCACTGGCCCAGGTCGGCAAGTCCTACCGGGCTGCGCGAACCGGTCCCGATAGCTATGACTGCTCAGGGTTGGTCCTGGCCGCGTTCCGGAAGGTAGGCGTCTCGCTGACCCACTACTCGAGGGCCCAGTACGAGCAGACCAAGCGCGTGAGCATGTCCCAGATGCGACCAGGCGACCTGGTGTTCTACTTCGGGCGGGGAGCGCACCACGTCGCGATCTATGTCGGCAACGGGAAGATGGTCAGCGCCTCGAATCCCGATGACGGGGTCGAGCTCATCAGCTTCCTCGGGCCCTGGTACCGCGAGCGCTTCTCTGGGGTCGGCCGCGTTCTCTAGGACGGGTGCAACCAGTCGAGCCAGGGGCCACCCGTCGTGCGAGTGCCACCCACGCTGAGCCCGTCACGAGCACACGCTCACGGCAGGGCGTTGGCTGCCGCCCAGAGGGATTCGCCGATGCGGCGCATCGCCGCCAGGACGGCGGTGACCATGCCCGGTCCATTCGGGTCTGAGGCTGCCGTCTCCCAGTTCGCGATGACGGCATACGACCACGTCGTGCAGCGCACGGTCAGGCATCCGGCATCCGCTCGTATCCCGACATCGGTGCCAGTCTTGTTGCGCAGTCCCGGTGGCTGGGTGGCATGCGCCAGGGGATCCAGGCCGAGGGCCGAGGCGACCATCGACAGGTCGACCCCGAGCGCGAGCCATGCCTGCATGCGCGCCCGCCATCCGTCGCTTGGCCCACCGGGCGTCCCGACGAGGTGCATGAAGCCGGCAAGATCGCCAGCCCGGCCGACGGATGGCCCAGGCGGATCATCGGGGGTCCGCTCATCACGGATCCGGTCGAGCATCCGGGTCTGCGGCATACCCAGTGCCGCCGACATGCGCTGAACCGAGTCGAGCCCGACCTGCGCAAGGAGCACATTGGTTGCCAGGTTGTCGCTCACCGAGGCGACGAGCACGGCGGCCGCCGAGACGGTCAGGGGCACATCGCAGAAGTGCTGCCACAGTCCGGAGTCACGGACCGGTGGCATACCCGCTGCCGACAGGACCATGCCGGGATCGAGTTCGGCGGCTTCGAGACGACGGGCGACCTCCGCGAGCAGGAAGACCTTGCCCATGCTGGCCGTCCGCAGGACGGCCGACGCATCGACGTCCGCCTCGGGTATCCCATTGCGGCACACTGAGACGCCCCAGTGCACCCCGTGCCTGGTCGGAGCGATGGCGTCTTCGACCGCCGACGCAAGGGACTCCCTCACGGCACGGCCAGCACGTACCGCGCTGCGCTAGCGAGAGTCACGACTGCTGGCCGGGCTTCGGCGCTGCCCGTTCGGTGGGCCGCCCCCGGGGCCAGGCGGAGGCCCGCCGCTCGGGCTAGGTGGAGTCCCGCCGGCGCTGCCGCCAAGGCCGGCCCCTGGTGGCTTGACGAAGCTGGCGGCGATCTCGCCCGCGAACATGCGCGGGATGCCCGGGAACGCCTCGGTCAGCACGTAGAAGTAGGTCCCCTTCGGGTACTCCGGCGTCACGCCGAAGCGTCCATTCGCCTGATCGAGGTCGCCTGAGCCGGCCACGTACTCGTAGTCCTGGTTGAACCAGCCGTCATAGGAGCCCCCGGGCCCGCTGGGTCGAGTGCCGGACTTCAGTCGGTAGGACGAGGTGAGTGCCGTGATCGGGCTCCGGGAGTTCATGGCGTCCGCATACCCGTAGGTCGCGTAGATGGGGAATCCATCCCCGGCCCAGCCGACCAGGGGCGAGTGCAGCCTCGGGCTGATCGACTCGAGCAGGCCATCGGGTATCCCGTGGTAGTGGTAGGCCCCATTGGGCTGGACGTGCGCATGATTGCGATCCAGCCCCAGCCGCACTCCCCCGCCTTGGGCGTCGTACTGCCAGCCGCTTTGCTGATCGCGATTCCAGAACTCAGCAGCCAGCGGGTCGAACGGCACCCCGTCGACTGCCAGGCCGAATGGCTGGGGCAGCGCGTAGGCGGCATAGGTCGTCCGCTCCGGGGATGCCGGCAGGCGAGCCGCGTACGACTGGGCCCGAATGGCGTTCGGGCACTCGGCATTGGGGAAGGTTCCCGGCTTGGCCCGTGGCAGGCCGTTGGACGTCATCGACCGGATGCCGCCGCTCACCCGCACCCTCACCTCGCAGCCGGTAGCCGGGTTGGAGATGCGGTAGTTCCCCATCACCGGGACGACGAGGGCCTGTGGACCTCTCTTGCCGGGCTCGGCTGCCATGGCCAGGCCGGTCGTCCCCCGAGCGGTGACGGTCAAGGCCGCCGCCAGGCCCCCGATCAGGAATCCGCGCCTGCCGATGCCATCGTCCATCCGCGAATACTCCCCTGCTCGGCAACATCGTCGCAAGATCGGGTGGAGCCAGGCTCAGGCAGGAGCGATCCGGACGGCCACGGACTTGAACGCGGGTGTCAGCGACTTGGGATCGATGCTCCGCGGGACGATGGCATTGGCCTCCGGGTAGTACATGGCGACACTGCCGGCGCTGATGTCGACCACCGCAACGATGGCCGGCATACTGCCCGCGCTGCTGCTGACGATGACCTTCGCGCCCTCGGATAGGCCGAGCGCCGTGACGTCCGACTGCCCCATCATCACGACGTCCCGCCTGGTGTTGCCCCGGTAGAGATCCTCCTCGTCGTAGACGACCGAGTTGAACTGACCCTCCGACCGCACCGTCATCAGGGCGAACTCACCGGGGCCGGCCACGGCCTGCGGGAGCTCGACCACGTGGAACTGCGCTCGCCCGGTAGCGGTGGAGAAGGCCGGCTGGTGGAAGGTTCGTCCCGGAATCTGGAACTGCTGCCCCGAGGCGACCTGGGCGTATCCGGGCACGGTCGCAGCAATCGCCTCCCGCAGGGCCTCATGATTGTGCAGTGCATCCCAGTCGAAGCGGTCTGGGGGCAGGATGCGGGAGGCGAGGCTGGCAATGATGTCGACCTCGGAGCGCATCTCCCCGACCACGGCGGGATCGCCGCCCTCGGAGATCCGGACGTAGTTGAACATCGACTCCTGCGTCGTGGCCTGCTGCTCCTCATCGCGGGCAAGGACCGGCAGGATGACCATTCGCTGTCCCCGGCCATGGAAATGACCCGGGTTGAGCTTGGTCGTGAGGGCCACCGTCGTACCGATGCGCCGCAGGGCCGTGCCCGCCCAGGTCGCGTCCGGATTGCTCCCCCACAGGTTCCCGCCGAGCATCACGGCGGCCGATACTCGCCCCTCATGGGCGGCCACCATGCAGTGATAGGTGTCCATGCCAGGCGGCTTGCCCGTGTCGATACCGAAGCGGGTGCCGAGCTCCCTGGCGAAGGCCTCCTTCATCGCCGGCGCGACGCCGACCGAGCCGACCCCCTGCACATTGGAGTGGCCGCGGATCGGCAGCAGGCCGCTGCTCGGCCTGCCGAGGAATCCGCGGGCCATTGCCAGGTTCGCCAGGGCCAGCACGTTGTCAGTCCCATGCGCGTGGTGGGTCAGGCCCATCGCCCACATGAAGATGGCCGAAGGTGCCTCGATGAGGGCAGCGACCACCGCGTCGACCTCCTCGCGGCTCACCCCGCAGCCGGCGAGCAGGTCCTCCCACCTCGCGGACTCGGCGCTCGCCCGAACGTCATCCCAGCCATCGCAGGATGCCGTCACGAAGGACTCGTCGACACCGCCAGCCTCGATCACGCCCTTCAGCAGTGCCGTGAACAGATGGACGTCTCCGCCCACGCGTGGCTGCACGTATATATCTGAGACATCCGACCCCAGGATCATGCTCCTGGCATCGGAGGGCAGTCGGAACCGGCGCAGGCCCAGCTCGCTCAGCGGGTTGATGACGATGACCTTGCCGCCGCGGCGGCGCAGTTTCACCAGCTGGGTGATGAGCCTCGGATGGTTGCTTGCCGGGTTCGCCCCGGCGAGCAGGACGAGGTCAGTCGAGGCAACGTCTTCCAGGACGACAGAGGCCGTACCGCTGCCGTAGACCGAGGTGAGGGCAACCCCCGACGCCTGGTGGCAGTAGTACGAGCAGTTGTTGACGTTGTTCGTGCCGTACGCCCGGGCGACCAGCTGCAGGAGGAAGGCGGCCTCATTGCTCGACCGTCCGCTGGCGTACCAGAAGGTCTCATCCGGATCTGCCGCGCGCAGCCCCTCGGCGGCGGCGTCCAGGGCCTCGTCCCAGGATGCCCGCCGGAAGCGATCCGCCCCAGGATCGGCGATCAGGGGGAACGCCAGCCGCCCGAGGGATTCGGCCTGCGCACTGGTCAGCTGCTCCAAAGCGCTGAAGGGAGTCGACGTGATGGTTGCCTCGTCGACGACCCGGTGCATGTCAGCCGCCTGGGCCTGCACCGACTTCTTGCAGACCTCGGGGAAGTGCCCGGCCTCGTTGACCATGCCACCGGCCTCGCCCCCCATGCCGAGGGCACAGGTCTTGCAGGCATTCCGCGATCGCATCCGGCGGTAGAGGGCCAGCGTCCCGACGTCCCGGCCCTTGGTCAGGACGTATCGCATCGCCGCGAGCCCGCCGGCCGCGTCCACCCGAGGCTTCACCATGCGCTCACGCTATCGGCGGCAGCCGCCGGCAGGCGCGGATTCAGTGACCCGACTCGTGGTGGCGGTGGGCCATGGACCTCAGGTGACGGTCACCGTCAGGGTGCTGCCGGTGACGGTGACGCCGTTGACCGCGTAGGTGAACGTGATGACGAAGGTTCCCGACTTGTTCGTCGGGGCGGTGAAGGCGAGTGTCCCGTCAGCGCTTGCGGTCACCCCCGCTCCTTGGCTGCCGTTGGGGGACGTCGCAATCGTCACCGAGGAGACGTTCAGCGCCGAGCCGCTCACGCCGGTCAGGACGTTCACGGTCAGCACGCTCGGGACGGACTTGGTCGACCTCGACACCGTCCCCGACAGGGCCAGACTCGTCGGGGTGGGGGTCGGCGTCGAGGTCGGCGTCGGCGTGCGCGTCGGGGTCGGGGTGGGCGTCGGCGTCGGCGTCGGCGTCGGCGTCGGGGGTGTGTTGCAGCCAGGCGTGCCGGCGACGCAGGTCGCGGCATCGGCAAAGTTCCCGGCAGTGCGGTTGAAGAAGGCGTTCAAGCCCTGGCCGGTGAGGAAGATCAGCGAGATCGCGCCGACGATGACTCCGGCGACGATCAGGCCGTACTCCACCATGGTGGTGCCTTGATCGTCACGTCCCGATCTCATCGCCGGGCCCCATGCGCCGGTCGATCGGGAACGCTCGTCCTACTCATGCGCCTTGCGGACATGCCCTGACGCTACGAGTCGCAGGCCGCACATGCGCTCGCACGATGTCCGTCGCCGGGCCAATGCCCGGTCATCACCGACGATCCATGGGCGGTTCGCATCATCACGCTGCCTAGCGTCGAGAGGGCAACTGGAACGTGGAGCACATCTGACTTGGAGCGCACATGAACCGCACGTCGTCATCTGGCCCAGCAACCCCCCGGGATCCGCCCGACCGGCTCACCCGGACGGGGCGAGGACGTCGGGCCGTGACGGTGATCGGCGCGGCCAGGCACCTGGTGGCAGGAGATCAATCGGCGGTAATCCCGGCGGTCAGGATCCTGACTGTCGGGATCCTGACGGTGGGGATGTTGGGCGGAGTCTCGGCATGCGCATCCGCGGGATCGTCGTCGATCGTTCCGCAGCCGGCCGTCGGAACCCTGCCACTGGCGGGCCAGGCCGAGCCGATGGTCACGGCGACCTCCTGCGCTGACCTCACGGATGCGGCACAGCGACTGCCCTCGTATCACCGCTCGCTCGTCGACGGCCTGGGCACCCAGCGCGACCCAGTGCCGACTTTCGAAGCGCTCGCCGATGCCCTGGCCGTCATGACCGCTCTTGCTCCGGCGTGCGAGCCGATGGCCGTTGAGGAAATCGACGCGCTTGATGCGGCAGCCCAGGATGCGGTGGCCAGGTACGACACTGGCGTGGTCGCGGCCATGGACGGCAATGCACTGGCTGCACTCGACCTCATGGGGCAGCGCGGCCGCGAGGCCTGGGCTGCGATGGGCATGAGTCCGGCGGCTTGGCCATAACGCCGGAGCGCGCATGGCGAGAGCGAGGACTGCGCGAGCGAGGACTGCGCGAGCGAGGACTGCGCGAGCGAGGACTGCGCGAGCGAGGACTGCGCGAGCGAGGACTGCGCGAGCGCGCATGGCGCGAGCGAGGACTGCGCGAGCGCGCATGGCGAGAGCGCGCATGGCGCGAGCGTGGAGCCCAGGAGCGCTATCGGGTTCGGCATGGGGTCGCGGCATTGAAAGCATCGCGCAGCTCGCCGCGCGTGGGCGAGGTCACCCCATCGAGCGTGGTGAGCACCTCACGCCCGGCCTGGTAGGCATCGCCAACCGACGTGGCGGCCGTGCGAATCGCGTCGACCAGATCGATCGGGCCGCTGGCCTGGCCGATGCTCGCGATGGCCGCAGCGGCCGTGTCCCGGGCCTGGCCGAAGTCGCGTACCTCCGACATGACGGCGACGAGGGCATCATTGGCCTGCCGATAGTCGATGGGCGCCCGCCCGAGGGCGCGTCCGAGGCCATCCATCTCCAGCGTCAGGGCATCCAGGCCGGACTGCAGGCGATCTTGTTCCTGCTGCGGTGACAGCACTGCAGCGAAGGCATCCTGGACGGCCAGGCCAGGCAGATCTGAGATTGCCGCCGTGACTCGCCCCCTGGCCCGGCAGACCTGGCCCGCCCAGGCGATGCGCTGCGCCCGTTGGATCGCCCTGACCTGGATAGGCGACAGGGGGGCCGGCGATGCACCGCCGGGACTGGGATTGCCGGAAGTGGGATTGCCGGGACGAGCGCTGCCGCCTGACACACCACTGCCAGCGGCGGCGGCATCGGATGGGTCCCGGACGCGCTGTCCCATGAACAGCACCAAGCCGATCAGGCCGACTGCCAGCACCGCGACAGCGATGACCGTCGGTGCGCCGACGCGTAGTGGTCGCTCGTCGCGCGACCTCCCGCGCGGAGTGCCGTCCAGGCTCATGCCGCCATCCTCGATCTGCGGGCCGTGACGCTCCGCCTTGCCGCCCGGGTGTGACGCACGCGGCCTGCCATGCGTTCCGGCGGGGAAATCCTTGCGCTCAATCGGCGTTTCTGACGGGTTTCGGACGGATCAGGCGGGATTCTTAGCGGACATGCAAAGGAGGGCCCATGGCCGACATCCGGTCCGCTTCCCGTGACCTGCCACTCAGCCCGGCTGATCCATCTGGTCGAACGCAGCCAGTGGGGTCGGGCGCATCCGATGCAGGGCGCGCCTGGCGAGGTCGACGGTTAGCCGCAGTCGTCAGCGTGGTGGTGAGCGGCCTGCTCGTGCTGACCGCATGCTCATCAGGTGGCGACAGCGCCCAGACTCCCTCCGCTAGCAGCATGGCCTCGTCGGCCATGCCCAGCGCTGAGGCAAGCGCCGCACCGGTCGGGGTGGCCGAGCTCGAGCCCGCATGCCTGGCCTACTTCGAGCTCGACCTCTTCATCAGCGACTACGCCGCGGGCATCGTGGCGGATGGCGGGATGAACGAGAAGCAGGCCAAGGCCCAGTACCTGACCCTGGTGAAGAAGGTCGTGGCAGCCAGCAATGGCGTGTCGGGCGATGGCGCCGAGGGAGCCAAGCGCATCAACGCCAACGCCAAGAAGATGCGCAAGGTGATCAACGGCCTGGCGAAGAAGGCCACGCTTGGCGACATTCCGGCCAAGAAGGCCGACAAGCTCGCCCTGCAGGCCTCGCGGATCCAGGCGGCCTGCGCGAACAACGGCTTCCCGCTGCCTGAGGTCAACGTTCAGGCGCGCAGCGACGCGGGCATCAGCGGGACGTAACCCGCCGCCTCGGCGGACCAGGAATGCACCCGCTCCACGCGACGGCTCCGTGACGATCCTCGGGACTCGCCTGTCGCGGTCGTGGCTTGCCGCGATGGTGGCCATCGGCTGCGTCCTCAGCGTGGCCGGAGCCTGGCAGGCGGGGCTGACCTGGGAGCTGCCAGCCGCATTGGCATTCGCCTGGATCAGCGCACTGCTCGCAGTGATCGACCTGGTCGACCGCCGACTGCCGAACCAGGTCACCCTCGCCGCGTACCCGATCCTGGGCGCGCTGCTGCTGCTCCCTGCGGTCGCCGAAAGGAACTGGGCTGCCTATGGGCGTGCCTGGGGTGCCTGCCTGATGCTCGTGGCCATCTACCTGGTGCTCGCGCTGGCATCGCCGTCGGGCCTGGGCATGGGCGACGTCAAGCTCGCCGGCTCCATCGGCCTGGTCCTTGGATGGGGGTCATGGACGGCTCCGCTCTGGGCGACCGCCCTGGCCTTCGTCATCGGCGGGCTGGTCTCGCTGGTCCTGCTGGCGACTCGGCGTGCCACCCGCCGATCGGAGATCCCATTCGGGCCGTGGATGCTCCTTGGTGCATGGGTCCTCATCGTCCTGTGATCGACAGCGGCCGGTCACCTAGCGGTTGGTGAATATCGACAGCACGTTGATGGCCGCAGGACCGAGCACGACGATGAACAGCCCTGGCAGGAAGCACAGCAGCAGCGGGGCCAGGATCTTCACCGGCACCTTCTGGGCCTGCTCGCGCGCGCGGGACTGGCGCTTGACCCGCATCTGGCTTGCCTGCTCGCGGAGCACGGATGCCACCGGCACGCCGAGCCTGTCCACCTGCAGCATCGCCGAGACGAATCGCTGCATGTCCGGCTGCTGGGTCCGGCGCGCCAGTGACTCAAAGGCATCTGCGCGCGCGACGCCGAGCTGCATCTCCTGCAGGACTCGGCCGAACTCCTGGGCAACTGGCCCGTCCTGATGCGAGGAGACCCGGCTCAGCGAGGACTGCAGGCTGAGGCCCGACTCCACGCAGAGGTTGAGCAGGTCGAGGGCATCCGGGAGCGCGTTGCGGATCTGCTCGATGCGCTTCAGGCCTGCGTTGTACAGGAGCAGGTCGACGAGCCAGAACCCCCCGACGGCGAGGCAAGGAGCCAGCAGCCAGGCCGCTCCGCCGAACCGCAGGCCGACGACGCTGCCAGCGCAGACGCCGATGACCGCGAAGGACACCTTGCGATCGACCGCCGCGCGAAGGTCCCCTGGATTCGACTTTCCCGCCAGGGCCAACCGCTGGCTGAGCGATGCCCGCATGCGATCGGTCACCAGCCACGAGCCCAGCGAGGTGACGATGTCTCCCACCAGGGAGGGCCGCCGCGCTCCCTCGATAGCGGAGGCGCGCGAGGTCACGCCCAGCCGGTCCACGAGCGCCAGAGACCTCCGCGTCCCAAGGCCGCGCTGGTACTCCAGGACCGTGGCCGAGGCAAGCAGGATGCCCGCGGCCGAGAGCCCGAGCGCGGCAATGAGCCACCACACGCCGATCATCGCAGTCCGCCTTTCTTACGCGTGCGCAGCGCACGCGCGTCGGGGGTCCTTGCGCGTGCGCAGTGCACGCGCGTCGGGGATTCAGTGGCGTTCATGCATCACACCTGGATGCGCACGATGGTGCGCATCCATAGCCAGCCGAGCACCATGAGGATTCCCATCGTGACCAGCATCACCAGGCCCAGGGCCGTCGTCCAGAGCAGCTCGACGTAGGAACGGCGAATCAGGATCAGGATCAGCAGGACGCCCAGCGGCAGGGCAATGAGGATGTAGCCGGATAGCCGGCCCTCGGCGGACAGCGTGCGCACCTCACGTCGCAATTCCTCGCGTGCCTTGATGGTCGATGCAGCCGTGTCGAGAATGCTCGAGAGATTCCCGCCGACCTCGCGCTGGATGGACAGGGCCGTCACGGTCCAGCGCAGGTCTTCGTTGTCCGTGCGGTCCGCGCACTCCATCAGGGCATCGTCCAGGAGAGTGCCGACCTGGACCTCGCGCAGGACTCGCCTCATCTGGCGCGGGACCTCCCCCGTGCCGTCCATCGCGGCCGCCTCCAGGGCGTGATTGAAGGACATCCCGCCCCGCAGGCCACTGGCAAGCAGCAGCAGGAAGTCCGGGAGCTCGTCGCCGAAGGCTCGCTGCCGTCGCGAGCTGCGAACCCGCAGCCAGGCAGCGGTGGCGAGCCAGCCCACAGCCAGGCCCAGCAGTGCTCCGAGCACCAGCGACCCGAGCAGCAGCATGCCGATCGAGGCCATCAGCAGGCAGATGACCAGGCGCAGCAGCAGCCAGCCGGCCGGCGTGAGCCGGATCTCGGCAGCGCCGAGGGCGGCGCGAGCTGATCGAGCGCGGCCAGACCTCACCAGGACGCGATCGAGGGCAGCAACCGGTCCGCTCGATGCGGGCGCGTCGCTGCCGCTGCGCAGCGGCGTGCCATACGCGTGCAGCTGGCCGAACCGCCTTCGTCGTCGCCCTGCCCGGTCGGCGAGCATCCAGGCGAGGCCGGCCGCGAGGACCAGGCAGAAGACGATGCCGGAGAGGACGAGGACCATGGGGTCGGCACTGGTCGTGATGACGGGCACCGGCAGGGCCTGCACTGCGATGGCCGGAGCCAGGGCCGGGTCGTCAGGAAGGACGGTCGCTGCCCGGATGTCCGCCTGATCGATGGTGACCCTGGCCTCGAGTGGTGCCCCCTGCCCATCAAGGCCAGCGGGCAGCGTGGCCTCGAGCAGCGCGGTCGAGGTGAATGCCTCCCCGGCGGCCACGAACGCAGGCAGCAGCGCGGCGACGCCGTCGGCGGTGATCAGCCGGCCGCTGGACGACGCAAGCAGGTCCAGGATGCGCCGCTCGTCAGCCGTCGGCTGCAGTGCGACCACGTCGATGGCAACACCCGCGGCCTCGGCCCTGGACCTGGCCGCGCCGAGGCTGCTGGTGCTCAGGGTGTCGGCTCCATCGCTGAGCACCACCAGCCGGCCCGGCGTATCGGAGGGCAGTGCGTCGATGGCCACCCTGATGGCATCGAACAGGGTGGTGTCACCACCGGTGCGCACCTGGTCCAGTGCCGTCAGCAGGGCCTGTCGATCGATCCCGGCAGGCACCGCCACGCTGGCCTTGTCAGCGAAGGTCACCAGGCCGGCCCTCGTCGAGGTCGGCAGCTCCTGCAGGAAGGCCTGAATGGCCAGCCGGGCGGCCGCAATGCGCTCGCCCTTCATCGACCCGCTGGTGTCCAGCACGACTATCACGCTGCTGGCCGGCCTCGCCGCTGCGTCAGCGCTCCCCGAGGCAATCAGGCGCACCTGCGTCGGCACGTCGACTCCGCCGATGCTGACACGTGCGCCAGTGCCCGCGTCGTCCGCGGAGGCATCGACCGAGCCCAGCGGCATGCGCAGGCGAACCATCCGCCCGTTGATGCCGACCACCTCCACCGATGTCGTCCGGGTGACCAGTGGGTCAGAGGGTGCAGGCGACGGGGCCGCCGCAGTGGACGGCGTCCCCAGGGCAGCAGTCAGGCCGGGTACGAGGCCAAGCATGGCCAGCACGACCAGCACTCCGCCGATCCTCGACGCGTGGCGATCCCGAGGGCTCATGCCGCGAACATCTCCGCTGGCAGCTCCACCCCGCGCTCGCGGACTCGATCCACGAAGTGCGGGACGATCCCGGTTGCGACCAGTCGTCCCAGCGGGCTGCCTGCCTGGTCCTTGGCGTACTCGAAGGCGAAGAGGTCCTGCATGAGGACGGTGTCGCCATCCCGGCCCGCGATCTCGCATATGTGGGTGACATGGCGGGAGCCGTCCCGAAGCCGCGCCTGGTGGATGACCAGGTGCAGCGCACTGGAGATCTGCTCCCGGATCACCCGTACCGGCAGGTCCATCCCGGCCATCAGGATCATGGTCTCGGCCCGGAAGAGCGCATCGCGCGGGCTGTTGGCGTGCACAGTCGACAGCGATCCATCGTGGCCGGTGTTCATCGCCTGAAGCATGTCGAGGGCGGCCGCATCGCGGATCTCGCCCACGATGATCCGGTCCGGGCGCATTCGCAGGGAGTTGCGGACGAGGTCTCGAACGGTGACCAGGCCGAAGCCCTCGACATTGGCGGGCCGCGACTCCAGTCGGAGCACATGGGGCTGCGCCAGTTGCAGCTCGGCGGCATCCTCGACGGTGATGATGCGCTCGTCGTCGGGGATGAACGAGGACATCACATTCAGGGTCGTGGTCTTGCCCGAGCCGGTTCCGCCGCTGATGAGGATGTTGAGCCGGCCCTGGACGCAGGCCCGCAGGAAGTCGACGGCCGGCCGGGTGAGGGTGCCGAAGGTGATCAGGTCCGCGTAGGTCAGCGGCTCGCGCGCGAACTTGCGAATCGTCAGCGACGAGCCGTCGACCGCAATAGGCGGAACGACGGCGTTGACGCGGCTGCCGTCAGGCAGCCGCGCATCGACCATCGGGCTTGCCTCGTCCACGCGCCTGCCGATACGCGAGACGATCCGGTCGATGGCCTGCCGAAGGTGCCGCTCATCCGGGAAGCGCAGGTTGGTCGGGTGGATCCGACCGAACTTCTCGATAAAGATGGTCTGGTAGCCGTTCACCATGATCTCGGTGATGTCCGGATCCCGCAGCAGCGGCTCGAGGGGGCCATTGCCGAGGACATCGTCGATCACCTCCTGGACGATCCTGGCCCGGTCGCCGCCGGACAGGGGGCGGGGGTTGCGAATCAGCACCGCCTGGATCGCCTCGAAGACCATCCGCTCCAGCGTCGGCTGATCGACATGGCCGGAGTACAGCTCCTCGCCCAGGGAGTCCATGAGCTGCTCCTGGACCTCCTGCTTGAGCCCGGCGGCATCGACCCGGTACTCCGCCATCACATGCTCCCTATGGGCGGGCGCCCGCAGGTCGATGGTCGACTGGCCCAGTCGCTCGGCGAGTCCCATTACGCCTGACCTCCGGACGACGCCAGGCTCGGCGCAGGGGTGCGGGGCGGGCGCGAGCTCGCGCTGCCCGGCATGCGCCCGCTCGGCACCGGATCAACCGGCCGGACGGCGATGGGAACAGCCTGGCTCACGTGCTCGGCCAGGCCCCGGACGGCCCGGCTGAAGGGATGCCGCGGGCTCTCAAGCGACAGCGCCACGCCGCTGTTCAGCGCTGCCGGGACATCCTTGCTCGACGGGAGCCGGGTGGTGATCCGCATCCCGATCACCTGCTCGACATCCCTGGCGGTGAGCCCGACCTTGGCGTCGAATCGGTTGAGGACGACCTCCCAGCGGGAGCGCGGATACCCGAGCACGTCCAGGGTGTCGAGGGTGAGCTTGACGTTCTTCAGCGACAGCATGTCCAGTGAGGTCAGCAGGAGGTACGAGTCGGCCATGTCGAAGCACTTCAGGACCACGTCGTTGATGGCAGGCGGCGCGTCGATGATGACGTAGTCGTACATGCCCTCCAGGGCCGTCAGGATCTCCCCGACCAGGCCAGCGCTGATGAACTCGGCGTCCGCTGGCTGCGTCGGGGCGAGCAGCAGGTCGAGGCGATCCCGGTAGGGGATCACCATCGACTCGATGGCGCGACGGTCCAGGCCGCCCTGCATGCCGAGCGCATCGCTGATGGTGCGAACCGGGTCGACCTGCAGGGCGATCGCCACGTCCCCGAACTCCAGGTTGAGATCGACCAAGCAGACCCGACCCACATCGAGCCTGGCCATGGTGGCGGCAAGATTGGTTGCCACGGTGGTCTTCCCACAGCCGCCCTTGGCCGAGAACACCAGGATGACCTTGCCCTCGCCGGCCTCCGCTGCCCGAAGGTCGGCATGACGCATCTGGCGGGAGACGGCCTGCGACCTGATGCAGGCGTCCAGCAGCGCCTGGGCATCATCGGCGAGGACGACCTCGCGGATACCTGATCGCAGGGCATCGTTGAGCAGCTGCACCTCGAGCCTGCGACGCAGCAGGAGCACGCCCAGCCAGGGCCGCTCCAGTCGAAACTTCTCGGCGATCTCGGTCGCGACGATCAGCGGCGCATCCGGCCCGATGATGACCAGATCCTCATCGCGGTGATCATCGAGGTGGGCCGTGAGTGACTGGACGGTGTCGACGGTCTCGACATGGTCGGGCAGGGTCAGGCGCAGGCGCTCGCCATCGCGGGCGGCGTCACCGAGGACGACTGGCATGGGGCTCTCCTAGGGATGTCGGCTTGTGCATGGGGAAGACAGCGATGCGGCGCGCACCTGTTCAGCCGCCTGGACTGGGCGGTGTGCTGCTGAAGAGCGTCTCGTTCGTGATGCCGGTCCCGGTCGATGCCTGCGCGCCGTCTCCCAGGAGGCCCAGGTAGAGGGCCCCGGTCTGGGCGCCGTGCACGAGGGCCTGCGCCTGTGCCTGGTCGACGGCGACCGTCACCAGCGTCTCGTCCCAGGCCGAGGCCGCAGCGCTCGACTCGTCCCGCTGGGTCACCGGCCCGATGGCCAGGACGGTCACCTGGTCCAGGATCACCTGAGTCGCCATGACCTCGCCCCCGCCCGCCCCAGGGGATCCGAGGCTGGCGGTGTCGAACACGGCGATCGACGAGCCGGGCCGCAGGAAGGGTCCGACCTTCGCGGGTGCCTCCAGCAGCACTGACACGGCCATCATGCCGTCGGGTACATCAATGGGGACGACGTCCGGGGTGTCGGCGGCGAATGCTCCGTCCAGGATCAACTGGCCGGCCGGTACGTCCGCCGTCGCAATGAGGCCCTCGTTGGCCCCGGAGGCCTCGCTGACGGCCGACGGCGGGCTCAGCCGGCTCGGCACGAAGGTCTGCTCGATGAGGCCCGCATCGAAAGCGGCCTGCAGGGTCGTCCCCGACGGAATGACGTCCGTCGATACCAGTACCGAGACGGGCTGCTGATCGGCGACGGCGCGGGCGTCGGAGGTTCGCGCGAACGCGTAGACGCATGCGGCCGCCCCGATGGCGAGCACGACTGCGATGAGGATCGGGATCACGGGCTTCTTCATCTGGATGGCTCAACTTCCTCGGTCGTGATCAGGATGGCGGCGGTCGTGATCAGGATGGCGGCGCTGGCGCATGAGCGCCCTGGCGCCGGCACGGCGCTAGGGGATGAGTGCGATGGCGCCGGCACGGCGCTAGGGGATGAGTGCGATGGCCTGCACGCCGAGATTCGGCCCGGTACCGAGGTCACCTGGCACGACCTCCTGCTGGAACGTCCCGTAGATGCAGGAGCGTTTCGATCCCTGTCCGCATGCCGTTGACTTCCATCCGCCCGGGGGTGCCTGTCCACCCTGGTTGTTCTTCAGCCTGTACCCAAGCAGGACGAAGCTGCGGAATGCGATGATCGGGAACGCATACTGACCTTGCCCTGCCCGTTCATGACTGCCGACCACGGGGAAGATCAGGGACTCCCCGGAGGCGACGTACGGGTCGAGTGACGTGGTGATGTGCGGACCGCAGAGCTGGGTCAGCGATGTCTCGACGGGCAGCACATCACCCACCGCGACCGAGACGGGCGCGGTGCACTGCCGGTTCTCCCCGGGCAGGTCGGCAAACGCGAATCCCTTCGTCACCGGGTTCAGCAGCGTGCCATCCAGGGTGGTGCAGCTGGTATTCGGATCCGCCGGGTCGAAGTCCTCGATCACGACGCCTTGCCCGAAGGGCACATCAGGGCAGGCCGGCAGCACGAATGGCAGCACCACCATCGCCGACCCTGCTGCCGCCCAGGCGGCCTGAGCACAGGCCGCGGCACTCAGCCGGGCCTTGCCATCCGCACTGGTGAGCCCGCCGAAGATCGCCGGGAAGAAGAAGTCCCCGCCCTCGGCCTCCGTTGCCGTCCGCACCCTGGCAAAGGCCGGAACTCCCGGCGGGTCGGTGCAGTTGCTCCAGGTCTTCGTCGTCGCCGTGCAGGCCGCCAGCGGCGAGGAGCCGCACACCTCGGTGACCTTGGTGATGCCATCCGGTGAGTTGGCGTTGGCCAGCTGCTGAACCTCCCCCGCCCCGCCGCCCGATACGCAGGCCGGGTCGGTGGTCGCCCTCGCACAGTGCTGCGCCAGTGCCAGGGCACCGGCGTCCGCGGCATTCTGCACGACCCGGCGCTCGGCGTAGACCCGGCCGAGGTCGATCACGACCGCCAGCATCCCCGTGAGCACTCCAGCAGCCAGCAGCACTCCGACGAGCACGATCACGGCCCCGCGATCCTCCGTGGCCCGGGAATGTCGGGCCAGGCGAATGATCACCCCACGCATAGCATCCTCGATTCCGCGCGCAGCTGATCCAGTCCCGATGCTCCGAGGAAGGTCACCGGGGTGATCCACCGGAAGGGCACGCTGACCGACACGGTGGTCATCTCGTTGCTGACGGTCGAGCTGCACAGGGTCGATGCGCTCACCGCGATGGACGAGTCCCCCAGGGCGCTGAGCTTCGCCGTGCCAGGGGAGCTGTCCTGCACCACCTGGGCGATCCGACTGATCACGCCTGCCTGCTGCGCTGACGTCGGCTGGTAGAGCGAGGCAGCCCTGGCTCCCTCCCTGCTCGCGGCGTTGAGGCTGACCTGGACGAACAGCAGCCGCCCGAAGTCGATCAAGCCGAGCAGGATCAGGAGCAGGAGGGGGACGACGATCGCGAACTCCACGGCCGTAGTCCCCCTGCTGGACCGCACACGCCGATCAGCCGCGCCCAGCAGGCGCCATGCGAATCGATGACGTGGCATGTCCGCTCCTCCGCTCAGGGCGTGATCACAGGGCGTCGACGACGGACTGGAAGGCCCCCTGGATCTGGGTGCCCAGCGTCGCCACGACGCCGACGATGATCGCCGCGATCAGCGCGATGAGCAGGCCGTACTCGACGGCCGTCGCGCCCTTGTCAGCCGACAGCGCGCGGTTGACATGCCACTTCGTCATGAGCTTCTTCATGCGTCCATCTCCTGTGTGTTGCGAGACCGCGACCTGTTCGTGGCCTCTGGCGTCCCCCGGCAGGAGTGTGGAGCCCGAACGTTCACTTGGATGGAGGCAAAGGTCCCGCTGAGAAAGCGCTGAAGTCCCGTTGGCTCGCCAGGGCCCGGACATGGACGATGTCAGCGGGCCGGATGTGCAGGCGGGCCGGACATGAAGGGGCCCGGTGCTGGAGATCGAGCAGGAGGGGTTTGCTCCTCGATTCCCAGCACCGGGCGATAGCGATCCTGGCCGAGGCGGCCGCTGTGACGCGACGCGGGAGCGTCAGGCGGTGCTCATTGACCGGTCTGCTCGCGGCGCGCCTGCTTCTCGGCGCGAACGCGCTCCTCGATCTCCTCCGCCTGGGCCATCGTCGGGGCACTGCCGCCTCGGCGGGCCGGCAGCCACCATGCGCCGGCATCGCCTGGCCCGACGGGATAGCGGTCGATCGTCACGTCCAGCAGCTGCTGCATCCGCTGCCGGAGCTCCTGCGTCACCTGCTCGAAGTCGTCTCCCCGGCGCGGATGCATGGGCTCGCCGATGGTGATCGCGATGGTTCGTCCGCGGCTGAAGTCCCTGACTCCATAGCCGAGGATCCGGTGGCCCCCGAACACGATCATCGGGATCAGCGGCACGCTTGCGGAGACCGCCATCCGAACTGCGCCGTTCTTGATGTCCTTGATCTCCAGCGACCTGCTCATCGTCGCCTCGGGGAAGACCCCGACGAGCTCGCCCGTCTTGAGGTTCGCCACCGCATCTCGGAAGGCCTGGGATCCGGCCTCGCGATCGACGGGGATATGGCGCATGCCGCGCATGAGCGGCCCGGAGACCGGGTGCCGAAATACGCCGTCCTTGGCCATGAAGCGCACCAGTCGCTTCCCCACCCGGTCGGCGGGGATCCCGGCGAAGGCGAAATCCAGGTAGCTGGTGTGATTGATGGCCAGCACCGCGCCGCCGGCCCGGGGCAGATGCTCATTGCCCACGATGTCGAATCGGATCCCGAGCGAGGCGAAGAAGGTCTTCGCGGTCCAGATCACTGGGCGGTATACCGGCTCGGCCACGAGGCGAAGGCTATCTGCTAGGTTCCCTCGCCGTGGGAGCCGCGGTGTGGGTGATGCAGGTGTTCCTCGCCCTGGCCTTCCTCGTCGCGGGATTCCTGAAGCTGACCCGCCCGAAGCAGGAGCTGCGCATCCGGATGCAATGGGTGGAAAGCGTGGCCCCGCGCAGCATCCGCCTCATCGGGATCGCCGAGGTGCTCGGCGGCCTGGGCCTGGTCCTGCCGGCCGCGACCGGAGTCGCCCCCTTCCTCACCCCGCTCGCGGCCGTCTGCCTGGGACTTCTGATGGCCGGTGCCGTCTGGCTGCACGTCACCCGACGCGACCCGGTCGCGGCAACCGTGCCTGCACTGGCGCTGCTCATCCTCATCATCCTCACCCTGGTCGGCCTGTTCGTCGTCGACCGAGCCTGAGCACCCGGGTGCCAGCGCGTGCACGCCGCGGCGCCACGGTTCGCTGCCACAGTTCACTGCCAGCCGGTGCCCTCGGGACGAAGGTCCCCTGATCGCGGGCCCCATTCCCCTGCGTCCGGCGGCCGGAGCAGTGCAGGCTTGGCCCATGGCCTCGGGTGACGCATGGCGGGATCGGATCGTCGTCGGCATCGATGGCAGTGAGGCGTCACGGCAGGCTGCTGGCTGGGCGGCGAAGGAGGCAACGCTCCGCGGCCTGGGCCTGACCCTTGCGTACGCGATCCTGCCACCGGTCGGCGCGACCGCTTTCGGTCCGGGCATCCCAGTCAGCCTCGACGCCCTCGACGAGATCCGGCAGGCGGCCGCCGCCGAGCTCGCCGCGCTCGCGCGCCAGCTGCCAGTGGCGGACATCCAGTGCGAAATCGAGGTCGGCTCCCCGAGCGGGGTGCTGCTGGCCGCCTCTGAGTCAGCCGCCATGCTCGTCATGGGGTCGCGTGGCCTCGGCGGATTCCGCGGCCTGCTGCTCGGCTCGGTGTCGACTCAGGTCACCGGCCATGCGGACTGCCCGGTCGTGGTGATCCGAGCTGACGCCCCTGCCGAAGGCACGACGATCGTCATCGGCATCGACGGCAGCCAGGCCGCGCAGGACGCCACCGGATTCGCCTTCGACATGGCCAGCCGTCACGGCTGGGCCCTGCGCGCCCTGCACGCATGGGACGTCCCCAGCTATGACCTCCTGGTCGTCCCCAATACCCCGATACCGGTGCCGCTGTCAGACGTCGCGGACGACGAGATTCGCCTGGCCGCCGAGGTGCTCGCCGGGTTCCAGGCCGAGTACCCGGACGTACGCGTCGAGCAGCGGCTCATCCGTGGCCCTGCCGCGAAGGCCCTGCTGGACGCGGCGGCGGATGCGGCGATGATCGTCGTCGGCACCCGCGGCCACGGGCAGGTCATCGGAGCCCTGCTCGGCTCGGTGAGCAACGCCGTCCTGCATCGCGCCAGCGTCCCGGTGGCGGTCGTCCCCCACCTGCCGACCCCCGACGATGCCGCATGAGCTCCACCCACCTGAGCCCGGCGGTGAGGCATGGGCTCGTGCAGGACATCATGTCTCGCCAGATCCTGCGCGTCGGGGTATCGGAGAGCCTGTGGGATGCCTGGCAGCTGATCTTCGTGTCGGGGCTGCGTCATCTGGTGGTGACGGACGAGGACGGCTCGTGCCTGGGCATCCTCAGCGACCGCAGCATCCTGGCCCAGGTTCCCGCGACCCCTGAACACCTCGGAGAGCGCTCGGTACGGGACATCCTCGGCCACGTCCCCATGGTGAGCGTGGGTCCCCAGGACGACCCTCAGGTTGCCGGCCGCCTGATGATCGCGAACTCCGTGGAGGCCGTGCCGGTGCTGGATGAGCAGGGCCGGGTGGTGGGCGTGGTGACCGAGGCCGATCTGGTGCGCTGGGTCGTCGAATAGCCGGGCCCTAGCATGGGCGCATGCCCGCTGCGGATCGGATGGCCTGGATCGACCTGGAGATGACCGGCCTGGACCCCCGCGTCGAGGAGATCGTCGAGGTCGCCTGCATCGTCACTGAGGCCGACCTGACCGAGGTCGACTCCGGCATCAGCCTGGTGGTCCGCCCCTCGGATGCGTCGCTGGCGAAGATGGATCCGTTCGTGCGCAATATGCATGCCCAGTCGGGGCTGCTGGATGAGATCCCGCAAGGCATCCCCCTCGCCGATGCTGAGGAGCAGGTGCTCGCCTACCTGACCGAGCACCTGCCCGAGGCAGGCAAGGCCCCGCTCGCCGGCTCCAGCGTCTACGTCGATCGCGGCTTCCTGGCTGCCTACATGCCGCGGGTCGATGCCCACCTGCACTACCGGCTGGTGGACGTCTCCGGCATCAAGGAGCTCGTCCGCCGCTGGTATCCCCGGGTCTACTTCGCCAGCCCGGAGAAGAACGGCAACCACCGAGCCCTCGGCGACATCCGCGAGTCGATCGCCGAGCTGCGCTACTACCGGGACGCGGTCTTCGTCGACCAGCCCGGCCCGGACTCCCCCACCGCCAGGGCGCTGGGCCAGGCCCACATCGTCGACCACGGCCAGGCCCAGGAGGCCCCCGCGACCTGACGGCCGTCAGCCAAGGCCTTCGGCCCGGCCACCTGTACGAGGCGGGCACGCCCTACGGATAGACTGCTCGTCCGCGCAAGCGGATGGCGGGCACCCTGCCCCCATGGTGGGTGTAGCTCAGCTGGTAGAGCACCTGATTGTGGTTCAGGTGGTCGCGGGTTCAAGTCCCGTCACTCACCCCACCAAAGCCCCTGCAGCGCAAGGACTTCTTGCCTCGTAGGGGTGGTCCTGCCCACACGTTGCCCCCGTTCTGCCCACACGTTTCGTTGGGCAGGCGGACCAGCGGCGGGCACCTCGTTGGGCGCTGGTTGACGGATCGGAAAGGGCCCGGACGGTCGCGGTCGTACGCGACCGAAGGGACATCGATCATGGCCTGGATCGAGCAGCGGCGCCGCCGCCACTACGTCATCGCCCGAGTCGACGGGGTCAAGTGCCTGGGCCCGTCATACGCCGAGCGCGCCGACGCCGAACTGTTCGTGCGGCTGGTCGACCTGGTCGGATGGGACGCGGCCCAGGACTTCGTGGAGCAGGAGCAGCCCCCGTCCACCGGCGCCCAGCGGTCACTGCGCGAGCGCGCGGTCGCCGCCGGGGCGATCGACGACCCGATGGCCTTGCCGATCACCGACCCGGCCCTGCCTGCTCCGCCTGGACGCGAACCGAGCGGGGTCAGCGTCGGGGAGCTGGTCCGCCGGCACATCGAGGCCCGCCCGGCCCGGGCAGGGACCCTCCGGCAGTACCGGTCCAACGTCCGCGACCACGTCGACCCGTACTTCGGGGACCTGGACGCGGCCTACGTCATCCGGCAGGGCCATCCCCTGGCCGAGGGCACCAGCGCCAAGGACGTCGTCTCCTGGAGGGCGTGGCTCAGCCAGCAGCCGGTGCTCACCGCCGCCGGCCGGCCCACCGGCCGGACGCTGTCCGACAAGACCATCAAGAACGTGATGTCCCTGGTGGCCAGCGCCTACGAGACCGCCCGCGCCGACGACTTCTGCCCGCTGGTGTCGGTCAATCCGGTGACGGGGATGGCTCCCACGCGCACGGCTCCGGACGAGGTGGAGCGGGAGTTCCTGTCCCCACGGCAGTTCCGCGACCTGTACTCCCACGCAGTCCAGCACTACCAGGCCTTTCTGCTGTTCCTGGCCCTGACCGGGCTTCGCTGGGGCGAGGCCGCAGGACTACGGGTGCGGGACGTGACGCTGAGCCCCGAGGAAGGACGGCCGTACCTGGAAGTGCGCACGGCCTTGAAGCGAGTGAAGGGCGGGACGGTGCTGGGGCTGCTGAAGTCCCGGGCAGCACGCCGCCGGCTCACCATCCCGTACGCCTTGGTGCCGGTCATCGAGCAGGCCATCGAAGGCAAGGACCTGGACAAGCAGGTGTTCACCTCGCCGCAGGGCCGAAGGCTGCATCACGGCAACGTCACCCGAAACCTGACCAGGGCCATCTCCCGAGCGCGCGCGGCCGGGAGCGACTTGCCCGACTTCACCCTGCATGGCCTGCGGCATTCGTGCGCGGCGTGGCTGCTGTCGGCCGGGCGCACGCCGTACCAGGTCTCGCGCCAGCTGGGCCACGAGACCGAGGCGACGACGCAGAAGTACTACGGCCACCTCGTCCGCAGCGAGTTCGACGCCAACGCCGACGCCCTCCAGGAATCGCTGCAGCAGGCCGGCTGGGACCTCTCCACCCACGTCCCCGTGGATGTCGAGGCCACCCCTGCCGACGCTGACCTGGCCGAGCTTGACCTGAGGGAGATCATCGGCGACGAGGAAGAGGGGCTTGCCGACGCAGCCTGACTCGCATGCTGCAGGGCCCGGCTCCGCGCGGTCGGTCCGTGCGCATGCCTAGCCGGCATTGCGCAGGCGAGCGAACTCCTCCGGGATCGGAACCGGCGCCCTGGCAACCCGCGATGCCGCTTTCGCGGGCTTCGCCGGGCGTGCGTTGCCGGGCCTGCGGGCCTGCGACACGGCAATCTCCTCCAGGTCGGCCAGCGTGAAGTACACCCCCTTGACCCTGCCCCGTCGATGGTGGGGCACCTGGTCGCGAGTCACCTGGTCGCGCAGTGTCCACCGCGAGCAGCCCAGGTACTCGGCTGCCTCGTCCATGCTGAACGTCCTGAGTTCGCTTCCTGACATGGAAGCGACCGTGCGCGCGGCCCACGAAACGGCAACAGACCCAGGGACGGCGCTCCGACGGGGCTCAGTCCTGCTTGCGTTCGACGTCGCACGGGTCCGCCTCGCAGGGGGTGGCTGGCACTGGCGAGCCTAGGCATGGGCTCCCATCGGATCGCTGGGCGATCCAGGCGTCGAGCTCTTCGGGAGTGATGCGGTAGTGGCCACCGGGGGTGCGCAGGCATGGGAGTTGCCCGGTGTAGGCGAGGGTGCGGATCGTGGCGATGGTCAGTCCGGCCCGCTGAGCAGCCTGCCGCAGGGTCAGGCCCTGGTGGTGCCGGCCGGGGCCGGCGAGCCATTCGTCGAGATCCGCTGGGGTGATGCCGTGCCATCGGTTGCGGATGAGCGCCGCGGGCAGTTCGTTGCGGTCGATGGCGCTGCGGATGGCGGTGAGCCCGATGCCGGCGCGCTGGACGGCCTGGTCGACGGTGAGCCATTGGGCGCTGGGCTGGGCGAGGCGGTGGGGGTCGATGCCGGGCAGGTCGTCGGCGTTGACGATGATCGCGCCGCTGGCGATGCGGCGGTAGGGCAGCTCGCCGCCGTCGGGTCCGCCGTGCCTGGCGATGGAGTAGATGGTCGAGGGGCTGGTCCCGAGCCTGGCGGCAGCCTGGGCGAGGGTGAGGTAGCCCGGCGGTGGTGCGGCGTGGGGCAGGGCCTCGGGGCGTTGCTGGGGCGGCTGGTAGGTGCGCAGGACCAGGGGCAGGTCGAACAGGCGGTCCTGGCCGGGTCCGGTGCGCTCGTATGGGATCTCGCCCCGGTCGGCCAGTGCCCGCACGTGGGAGGGGCTCAGGTTCAAGGCGGTGGCGACGGCTCCGATACCGACGAGGTGCCGGGCTCCTGGCGCGGGCGGGCGGGGGGCCGTCTCGCGCGGGTCGGCGATCCGGGCGCCGGGCGTGGCGGTGAGGCGGTGCGGGGGGCGCGGGCCGGTCCAGTGGTCGAGGTATTCCTCGGGCAGGGGCGGCCCGCCGGGCAGGGCCTGGCAGGCGGTGCAGACCAGCCCGTCGTGGCGGGCGGTCTCGGGGGTGAGGACGACGTGCAGCAGCCACTGCCCGCAGTCCGGGCAGGCGGCGGGGGTGACGGCGCGCAGGCCTGGGCTCGGCAGGCGCAGGATGCGGGGGTCGCCGTGGGAACGCTGGCGGGTCATGGCCAGGATGCTGGCCGCAGGCAAGCCGGTCATGCGGGCGAGCTCGGTTGCCGGGACCGGGTCGGCGAGGTCGCGTCCGCGGGCGGCGAGCCAGGCCAGGGCGTTCAGCACGGTGCGGGGCGCGGTGGCGTCGCGGGCCCATCCCA
This sequence comes from Actinomycetales bacterium, assembly GCA_018970025.1. Classification (GTDB taxonomy): domain Bacteria; phylum Actinomycetota; class Actinomycetes; order S36-B12; family S36-B12; genus REEB460. The sequence continues at coordinate 65,097 of JAGWXF010000017.1, forward strand.
CGAGCGGGAAGGACGATGCGCCGGGGGCGAGGTAGGCGTCGCGGATGAGGTCCGCGAATCGGGGGTCGGTGCCGTCGGGCAGCGGGCTGCCGGTCATCAGGGCGTATGCGACGGCCTTGGTGTGCGGGAGGGGGCAGTCCAGCAGTGCCAGGCGCAGGCCGCGGCGCCGGACGCCGTGGGCGGATAGCCAGCTGGACGCCAGGGTGGACAGCTGCTTGCGCGAGGGCTGTTGCGGGCTGAGCGCCACCGCCTCGTCCAGGGTCATGCCGTGGCGTAGGACCATCCCGATGGCATAGTCGCCCTGGTGAGTCCCGTGCTGGCGCGAGGTGGGCACGACCACGTCGATCGCGGTCGTTGCCTCGCTGCCGTCGATGGTCGGCCACTTCAGGATGGCGGTGAACCGGGCCAGGCCGGGCGCG
>JAGWXF010000018.1 GCA_018970025.1 Actinomycetales bacterium
CAGCCTCGTGGTGCTCGCCTCCGTCATCTGGTCGATCGTCAGCCTGGGCGTGAAGGCCCTGTATGTCGACCAGCAGGTCAACTGGTCATTCCTCTACCAGAACAATGAGTACATCAGCCCGAGCACGCCCCTCGGCTACGGCGGCATCGGACACGCAGTGCTCGGTACCGTCCTCATCGTGGCGATCGCGACGATCGTGGCGGTACCGATCGGCATCGCTACGGCCATCTACATCACCGAGGTGCGCGGCCGCGCGGTGCCGTACGTGCGCTTCTTCGTGCAGGCCATGAGCGGGGTGCCATCCGTCGTCGCGGGCCTGTTCATCCTGACCGTGTTCATCCTGACCGGAGTGCTGCAGACGAGTGCCTTCGCCGCCGGCCTGGCGTACGCGATCCTCATGCTGCCGACGGTTGCCCGGACCGCGGAGGAAGTTCTGCGGCTGGTCCCGGAGGACCTCCGCACGGGCGCGCTCGCGCTGGGTTCGACGCGGGCGCGGGTGGTGCTGCAGGTGGTCATCCCGGCCGCGAAGACGGGCATCATCACAGCCACGATCCTGGGGATCGCCCGAGTCGTGGGGGAGACTGCGCCCCTGCTGCTGACGGCACTGAAGAACGACAAGACCGTTCTGGTGCCCTTCCTGGACCCGATCAGCGCGCTGCCCACCTATATCTTCAGCAATGTCGCCCAGCCGTACCCGGACGCGGTGACCCGTGCATGGGGCGCAGCCCTCACGCTCATGGTCCTCGTCGCCATCCTGTTCACCCTCACCCGACTGCTTTCGTCGAAGCAGCCAGGCCGTCGCTAGTAAGGAGACGCACGTGTCTACTGCGGAGTTCGAGAACACTGATGTTGCCGTTCAGGAGCTCGAGCAGGCCATCGCCTCGCCGACCCTGGTGCAGGAGCGCCCGCTGGAGATGCAGGCGGAGGATGTCAGCGTCTGGTTCGGCAAGCGCAAGGTGCTCGAGGGCGTCAGCATCGACTTCCCGAAGAACACGGTGACGGCCCTCATCGGCCCGTCCGGATGCGGTAAGTCGACATTCATCCGCACGCTCAACCGGCTGCATGAGCTCATCCCCAGTGCTGCGATTGCTGGCACGATCCGGTACGAGGGCAAGGACATCTACGCACCTGAGGTTGATCCGGTGCATATCCGTCTGGCGATCGGCATGGTCTTCCAGAAGCCCAATCCCTTCCCTTCTATGACCATTCGCGGCAATGTCCTGTCGGGCCTGAAGCTGTCGGGCATGAAGCGCAGCGACCACGATCAGATCGTCGAGCAGACGCTGACGGCTGCAGGGCTGTGGAATGAGGTCAAGGACCGGCTCAACCATGCGGCCGGCGATCTGTCCGGCGGCCAGCAGCAGCGACTGGTCATCGCTCGAGCGCTCGCTGTGAATCCGCATGTGCTGCTCATGGATGAGCCATGCTCGGCACTCGATCCAGCGTCGACGCTGAAGATCGAGGAGACGATCCGCGAGCTCGCCAAGGAGATCACCATCGTGATCGTGACGCACAACATGCAGCAGGCGGTTCGCGTCGCTGACAACACGGCCTTCTTCCTGGCTGCCGAGGGTGAGCCTGGCCATGTCGTCGAGCAGGGTGCCACGACGGAGATCTTCGGGAACCCGAAGGACCAGCGGACTCTTGACTACGTGAATGGCCGCTTCGGTTAACCCTGCGTTCACCGGGTCATGAACTGTTCATCTTGACGTCCACCTCGTGACATGAACGGGCAGCGGAAGCGTCACCTCGGCTTCCTACCTTCAGGGTGCACGTTCAACCAACCGAAGGAGAATCCAGTGCGTCGCATCATCGCGATCCTGGGCAGCACGGCAGTCGCCGTTTCGGCGGTCGCCATCGCGAGCCCGGCTCAGGCAGCCAACACCATCAGCGGTGGCGGCGCCTCGTTCCCCTACCCGTTCATCTCGGCCTGCGCCGCTGACTTCAATGCAGCAGGTGCACCCACGAACTCCGGGTTCGATATCCAGTACACCTCGACAGGCTCCGGGACTGGCAAGTCGAACTTCACCAAGGGCACGTTCGTCTACGCCCAGACCGACTCCAAGTACAGCTCCGGCGAGCCGACCTTCGGTTGGGAGTACATCCCGAACATCGGCGGCGCAATCGCATTCCCGATCAACCTGACCAGCACGAAGACCGGCAAGTCGCTTGGCTCGTCGATCCAGCTGAAGCGCACCACCCTGGCGAAGATCCTCTCCGGGAACATCACGACCTGGAACAATCCGGAGATCCTGAAGGACAACCCGCGGATCGCCGCAGGCATCCCGGCGACGCCGATTACGGTCGTCTACCGCTCGGGTAACTCCGGGACGTCGAACAACACGCTGCAGTACCTGAATGCGTGGGCACCGACGATCTTCGCCAAGGTGCAAGACGACTTCTCCACGGCGTTCCCCGGCGGAAAGCCCCCGGCCAGCTCGCAGACCGGCAAGGACAACGCGACCGTCATGTCGCTCATCGTGGCGACGCCGGGCGCGATCGGGTACGTCGACTTCGGTGATGCGAAGGGCTTCCCGGTGGCCCGGATCCAGAATGCCGCTGGCGAGTTCGTCGCTCCCTCGTCGGCGTCCGCTGCCAAGAACCTGGCGGCGCAGACCAACGTTGGCTCCAATGGTCTGGTGACCCTGGACTACAACGTGAACGTCAAGGGCGCCTACCCGGCGGCGATCTTCAGCTACGCCCTGGTTCGCACGGACGGGCAGGGCCCCAATGGCCTGGGCGTCCGCCAGTTCCAGAACTACGTGATCTACAAGTGCGGGCCGTCACGCGCCGCCCAGCTCGGCTACGTGCCGCTCAGCGGGGCTGTGCTCGCGAAGGCTGGCGAGCTCGTCCAGCTGATCAAGTAGTCGAACCGCAACAACCGCACGACCCGAAATAGCAGATTCGCACGTTAGGTGAGGACGATGCCCCGGACCATTCACGTGAGCCGGGGCATCGTCCTCGCTGCTTCCATCATGAGCGTCGCGATCGGCCTGGGTGCCTGCACGCCACCGCTGCCCCCGGACGTTCTCGCAGCCAAGGCAGAGGCGGAGATCACCTGCCAACCCGGAACCCAGGACGTCAGCGTGCCCGACGACTTCAGTGGCGCGATGACGGCGGTCAGCGGATCCCTGACCGGTGCCTGTCCCGAGCAGTCCATTGCGGAGGTGGCGGCGGACCAGTCAGCAGGCGTGACGATCCTCGATCATGCGCCAACGTCGGCGGACGTCACAGCCTTCGGGGAGGTGTGCACGACGCCGCCGATCGTGGTGCCGGTGTTCGCCTACGCCGTCGTGGCGACCTACAACATCATCGGCCTAGAGGGCCTCGTCCTCCCGCCTGATGTGATCGCGGGAATTCTGGAAGGTCGCATCACTTCGTGGGATGACCCGGCGATCCAGGCTGCCAATCAGGGCTATGACCTCACCGGGCTGCCGCCCATCACGGTCATGTCGGTTCAGTCGCCGACGGGTGCGGTGCAGGCGATGACGACCTGGCTGTCGCAGGCCGCTCCGTCCGCGTGGGCGTCCGGGCCGACGGGGACGATTGCAGCGGGCCAGCAGTACCCGACGACCACGGATCTCGTCGCGGACCTGACGGTGACTGATGGCGCATTCGCCATCCTGCCTGCCGTCATTGCGGTGAATAACACGCTTCCGATGGCGGCCCTTCCGGTGAAGGACCTCGTCATCGGCCCGGATGACGTGCAGCTGCTCAAGGTGGGCAGCGGCGCAACCACGATCATGAAGGACGAGCAGGGGAACCTCACGGCCACCCCTGCGATCGGTGGTGTCCCGATTGAGGGCAACTTTGACGCCGCTGCCGCAAAGGTCGTGCTTGCGGAGGGCCAGCCGATGGTCGGCTGGCCGGTGCTGGGGTACGCGCATGCGATGGTGTGCGATGACCCAGCCGACCCGCTGCCCCTGTCGACCGTGCAGTACATCGAGCGGCTCGCCGGCCAGGGCTCGCTGGAGACCTTCGGTGTCACGCCGCTGCCGGAGCCGATCCGCATCCAGACCTTCATCCCGCTGAAAGTGAAGGTCAACCTCGACGCGGACCCGGTGCCATCGTCCTCGTAGTCCTCATTCGCCCCAACCCCACCACCCCTCCTTCTGCCGAGTGGCCGGTTGTCGTCGGTTTTCGGCGCCCAACCCAGCAACATCTGGCCACTCGGCGAGGGGGGAGGGGTCGGTGCGGGAGTGGCTTAGGGTGCTGAGGGTGCGCACACGACAGGCGTTCACGCCGCTCGGCGGCCAGGTATTCGTGGCGGACGTAGCCCGGCGGCCAATGATCATGGGGACGCGATGAGCCAGGCCCGGGCGACGCAAGGCGCCCGGTCGCTGCTGGCCCTCGGCATCCTGGCCGCGACCCTGTCGCTGGTCGTCCCCGGCGGTGGCACGGCATACGGCCAGACGCCCCTGCCGACTCCGCCTCCTGGGCCTGCTGCGCCTGTGCTCACCCCGATTCCCGTGCAGGGAGCCACTGCGCCGGCGGCGACCCCGAAGGGCGTGCGACGGCAGGTGGGCTCCATCGCGACATCGTCGGCCCTGGGGCGCTCCGGAGCGATCGTCGTGGACCCAGCGGACATGAGCGTGCTGCTCGACGTCGATGCCAGCCGGCCGATGGTTCCTGGCTCGGTGGTGAAGCTCACCACCGCGGTCTCGGCACTGACCTATCTCGGGCCCCAGGCGCGCCTTGCGACCACCGTCGTCGCGACCGAGGGCACGCAGATCACCCTGGTCGGTGGCGGCGATGCCACCCTGTCCATGCGCGGGGGTGTCGCAGGTCAGGCCTCCCTGGCCGACCTCGCCAAGCAGGTGGCCGCCCAGGTGCAGGCCGGGCCGGTTGACCTGAGGTACGACGACTCGCTGTTCACCGGGCCCAGACTTGGTCCGCAATGGGGGCGTGACTACCCGGCCGTCGGCGTCGCAGCGCCGGTGACCGCGCTCATGGTCGACCAGGGCCGTGTGCGCCCCGGTGCAGTCTCCCGCGTGCAGGACCCAGCCAAGGACGCTGCACGCAAGTTCCGCCGGCTGCTGCAGGCCAATGGGGTGCAGGTGACCTCGCTTGCCCGCGGGGCGGCACCTGCGAATGCGACGGAGATCGCTCGGGTGGAGTCCGCTCCGGTGGCGAGCCTGGTGGAGCGGATGCTCACCGACTCCGACAACGACCTGGCCGAGGCACTGGCTCACCTTGCGGGCGCTGCCGGCGGGTTCAAGGCCAGCTTCGCCGGCGGAGCGAAGGCCGGCGCCAAGGCGCTGGCCGACCTCGGCATCGACTCGGCCGGCCTGAGGCTCGCCGATGGCAGCGGCGTCTCAACCGCCAATCGGATCGCCGCGAGCACCCTGGCCGGAGTGCTGGTGCAGGTGGCTCGCGGGACGACGCCGGACCTTGCCCCAATTGCCTCAGGGCTGCCGGTGGCCGGGTTCACCGGGACTCTTGCCGATCGATTCACCGGGCCCAACGAGGCTGCGGCCGGCTACGTCCGGGCGAAGACCGGCACGCTCACCGGGGTGACCTCGCTTGCGGGGATGGTGCCGGACGCATCGGGTCGCATGCTCGTCTTCGCCCTCCTGGCGAACGACATCCCGTCCATCGACCGTGCCCGTGCCCTCGGCGACGAATTCGCCGCCGGGCTGGCCGCATGCGGTTGCAGCTGAGCACGCAGGCAAGGAGACCAGAGCATGACGAGCCAGACGAGCACGATCGACTGGGATCTCGCGGTCAGCACCGCGCGGCGCCTGGCCCCCAGCGGGCCGCAGGTGCCGCCGCAGCAGGCCAGGGAGGCGGTGGCGATGATCCGCGGCCTGGCCGCGCAGGCAGTGGAGCCGGTCCGGCAGGTCACCGGCATGACGGCCGTCGAGCGGCATGGGGCCCAGGTGGTGGATCGGCCGGCCTGGATCGCGTCCAATGCCGTCGGCATGCAGACGGCCATGCTGCCGTTGCTGGAGCGCATCGAGGATCGCGAGCCGCCCGCGCTCATCCGCGAGCTGGGCTCGCGGACCACCGCCGTGCAGATCGGCGTCGCCCTCGCCTGGCTGTCGGGCAAGGTACTCGGGCAGTACGAGGCATTTGCCCCGCCGGGGGAGGAGGGCAGGCTGCTGCTGGTCGCGCCCACCATCGTGCAGGTGGAGCGGCAGCTCGGCGTGCCGCCGCGAGACTTCCGGCTGTGGGTGTGCCTGCATGAGGAGACCCACCGGGTGCAGTTCGGCGCCAATCCGTGGCTGGCCGACTACATGCGCACCCTCATCGGGGAGTTCGTCCAGGCAAGCGAGCTCGGGGTGGTGGAGGTCCTGCAGCGGCTGGTCGCGGCACTGAGCGCGACCCTTGGCCGTCGTGAGCGGGACGTGAGCCTGATCGAGGCGGTGCAGTCGCCAGCCCAGCGTGCGGTGTTCGACCGGATGACTGGCCTGATGTCGCTGCTCGAGGGCCATGCGGACGTCGTCATGGACGAGGTCGGCCCGCAGGTGGTGCCGAGCGTGAGCCTGATTCGCGAGCGGTTCAATCTGCGGCGCGCCCAGCCGGGCCGGCTCGATGCCCTGGCCCGCCGGGCCCTGGGCATGGACGTGAAGCTGCGCCAGTACACCGAGGGAGCTCGCTTCGTCCGCTACGCCGTTGAGCAGGTCGGGATGGACGGCTTCAATCGCGTGTGGCAGGGGCCGGGATCACTGCCGACGCGCGAGGAGATCGGCGACCCCGCACGCTGGGTCGCGCGCGTGGCATGACGGATGTCAGCGGGCAGACCCTGGCGGCACGGCATGCCGTCCGGGCTGCTGTCGCGGGGCTGGCCCCCGGGTCGATGGTGCTCGTCGCCACCTCCGGTGGTCCCGATTCCTGTGCCCTGGCGGCCGCAGTCGCGTTCGTGGCACCCCGGACGGGGCTGCGCGCGGGCGCGGCGATCGTCGACCATGGACTGCAGCCAGGATCTGCGGAGGTGGCCGCGTGGGCGAGGAACACTGCCCTGCGCCTGGGCCTGGCATTCGCGGACGTCTGCCGCGTCATGGTCGGCTCCCAGGGCGGTCCGGAGGCCGCGGCGCGCGATGCGAGGTACGGCTGCCTGCGGGAGCGAGCCGATCATCATGGAGCCGCGGCCGTACTGCTCGGTCATACGCTGGACGATCAGGCCGAGACGGTGCTGCTGCGCCTGGCACGGGGCTCAGGGGCGCGCTCGCTGGCGGGCATGCGACCGGTCGATGGCCTGTGGCGCCGGCCGTTCCTGGCCCTGCCGCGGGCCGTCGTGCACCAGTCGGCCGAGGAGGTGCTGGGCATGATCGGCGAGCACCCCTGGCATGACCCGCAGAACGAGGATCCCAGGTTCGTCCGGGTGCGGGTGCGCATGGCCGTGGGCACCCTCCAGCAGGCGCTCGGCCCTGGAGTCATGGCAGGACTGACCAGGTCAGCCGAGCTGCTGCGCGATGACGCGGATGCCCTGGAGGACCTGGCCCGCCAGGCTGGCCAGGCGCAGGTGCGCGTCGACCCGGATGGATCGTCCTGCGATGTGCGGTCGCTGGCCGAGCTGCCGCGGGCGATCCGCACCCGGGTGATCCGGTCGATGTGCCTGGCGGCCGGCTGCGATCCGGGTGCCCTGACCGCGGAGCACGTCTGGGCGGTCGAGCGGCTGGTGAGCGCCTGGCACGGGCAGGGTCCAGCCTGTCTCCCTGGCGGCGTCAGCGCCGAGCGGCGGTGTGGCAGGCTTGCGGTCCACCGCCCACCAGACCGGGAGTCGTCGTGAGACCTGAGGATATTGGCGATGACCTGGCCCATGTCCTGCTGACCGAGCAGCAGATCGCCACCCGTATCGAGGAGATCGGCAGGCAGATCGAGGACGACTACGCGGGCCAGGACCTGCTCCTCGTCGGCGTACTGAAGGGCGCAGTGATGATCATGGCCGACCTGGCCCGGGCACTGACCCGCAGCTCGGACATGGACTGGATGGCTGTCTCCTCCTATGGCTCGGGGACGACCTCAAGCGGCGTCGTGCGCATCCTGAAGGACCTCGACGCGGACATCAGCGGCAGGAACGTCCTCATTGTCGAGGACATCGTCGACTCAGGCCTGACCCTGTCGTGGCTGATGAAGAACCTGTCATCCCGGGGCCCGTCATCTGTTGAGGTCTTCACCCTGCTGCGCAAGCCCGATGCGCTCAAGGAGCAGGTAGCTCCCCGCTACGTCGGCTTCGACATCCCCAATGAGTTCGTCGTCGGCTTCGGCCTGGACTACGACCAGCGGTACCGCAACCTGCGGTGCATCGGAACCCTGGCCCCGCACGTCTACGGCGGCGAGTAGCGGCAGGTGCCGGGGCCGCAGCCCTGCATGGCAGTCTGGGCGGTCAGATGTCCGCCCTGTGCGGAATTGCCCCGCCTGCGTTCTGAGCCACCCTGTGGTCCGTAGTACCGTCAGGAGGTGGATTTCAAGCGGCTCTTCCGCGGGCCCATCTTCTGGATCGTCCTAGCGGTGCTGCTCGTCATGGTCGGCTCAAGCGTGTTCTCGGGGTTCGGGGCGCCGGAGCAGGTCGATACCAGCAAGGCAGTCTCCGAGATCAGCGCCGGGAATGTCGATACCGCGACCCTGACCGACCGTGACCAGGTGCTGGAGCTGACCCTGAAGGACGGGTCCAAGATCCGCACGTCCTACATCACCGGCCAGGGGCTGACGCTCCAGGAGATGCTCCAGGCGAAGGCAGATGCCGGCCAGCTCGCCGGCGGCTACAACGTGGTGGTCCCGACCGAGAACATCCTCGTCACGCTCCTGGTGTCGCTGCTGCCGATCGCCCTGGTCGTCTTCCTGCTGTTCTTCTTCATGAGCCAGATGCAGGGCGGTGGCTCGCGCATCATGAACTTCGGCAAGTCGAAGGCCAAGGTCATCACCAAGGACATGCCGCAGACGACGTTCGCCGACGTCGCCGGTGCGGACGAGGCCGTCGAGGAGCTGCAGGAGATCAAGGAGTTCCTCGCCGACCCGGCCAAGTTCCAGGCCGTTGGCGCGAAGATCCCCAAGGGCGTGCTGCTGTATGGCCCGCCCGGCACCGGCAAGACCCTGCTGGCGCGTGCGGTCGCCGGAGAGGCAGCCGTGCCCTTCTTCTCCATCTCCGGGTCCGACTTCGTGGAGATGTTCGTGGGCGTCGGGGCCAGCCGGGTACGAGACCTGTTCGAGCAGGCCAAGGCCAATGCCCCCTCCATCATCTTCGTCGACGAGATCGACGCCGTCGGCCGGCACCGCGGTGCCGGGCTCGGCGGCGGCCATGACGAGCGCGAGCAGACCCTCAACCAGATGCTGGTGGAGATGGACGGCTTCGACGTGACCGGCGGGGTCATCCTGATCGCCGCGACGAACCGGCCCGACATCCTCGATCCCGCACTCCTGCGCCCTGGCCGGTTCGACCGTCAGATCGCCGTCGAGCGGCCCGACCTCAATGGCCGCGAGGCGATCCTGCACGTGCATGCCAAGGGCAAGCCGATGGCCCCGGAGGTCGACCTGCGTGCGGTCGCGCGCCGGACCCCTGGCTTCACCGGCGCCGACCTGGCGAACGTCCTCAATGAGGCGGCCCTGCTGACTGCCCGGTCGGGCGGGACCCTGATCAGCGACGAGGCGCTCGACGAGGCCATCGACCGGGTGATCGCCGGCCCGCAGAAGCGCACCCGGGTGATGGACGATCACGAGAAGAAGATCACCGCGTACCACGAGGCGGGCCACGCGCTCGTGGCCGCCGCGCTGCCCGGCAACGACCCGGTGCACAAGATCACGATCCTGCCCCGCGGCCGTGCGCTGGGCTACACCATGGTTCTGCCGGACCAGGACAAGTACTCCACCACCCGCAGCCAGATGCAGAACCAGCTCGCCTACATGCTCGGCGGGCGTGCGGCCGAGGAGCTGATCTTCCACGACCCGACGACCGGCGCCTCGAACGACATCGAGAAGGCGACCGCGCTAGCCAGGGCCATGGTGATGCAGTACGGCATGACCGAGCGGCTCGGTGCGATCCGCTACGGCCAGGAGCAGAACGAGGTCTTCCTCGGCCGGGACATGGGTCATATCCGCGACTACTCCGAGGAGATCGCGGCAGCCATCGACGAGGAGGTCCGGACGTTCATCGAGACGGCGCATCAGGAGGCCTATGACGTCCTGGTCGCCAATCGGGATGTCCTCGATGCGATGGTGATCGCCCTGCTGGAGAAGGAGACCCTCGACAAGGAGGAGATCGAGCAGGTCTTCGCAGCGCTGCAGCTGCGGGAGCCCCGACCGGCCTGGACGGGCTCGGCCCGTCGACTGCCGGATACCCGGGGCCCGGTTCCGATGCCGGTGGTGGCGAGCCTGCCGTCATCCAACGGTCACCACGAGGCGAGCAGCAATGGCCAGCATGACCCCTCGACCGGGCACGCCTGAGCCGTCCGGCATCGACCCGGTGAGCCTGCCGGGCGAGGTGCCGATCGGCCCGTTCGACGTTGCACGAGCGGAGGCAGCCGTTCGGGAACTGCTCATCGCCATCGGGGAGGATCCCGACCGGGATGGGCTGCGGGATACCCCGGCCCGGGTTGCCCGCGCCTATCAGGAGGTCTTCGCCGGGCTGCGGATGCGCGCCGAGGACGTCCTGACGACCACCTTCGACGCCGGCCACGACGAGATGGTCATCGTTCGGGATATCGAGCTCTACAGCACCTGCGAGCATCACCTGGTGCCGTTCCACGGCCAGGCGCATATCGGCTACATCCCGAACGAGGACGGCCGCATCACCGGCCTGTCGAAGCTCGCCCGGCTCGTCGATGTCTATGCCCGCCGACCGCAGGTCCAGGAGCGGCTGACCTCCCAGGTCGCCGACGCGCTCATGCGGATCCTCCAGCCGCGGGGTGCCATCGTGGTGGTCGAGGCAGAGCACCTGTGCATGGCGATGCGCGGGGTGCGCAAGCCCGGCTCGCGGACCGTCACCAGTGCCGTGCGGGGAGCGCTGCTGCATCCGGCCACCAGGGCTGAGGCCATGGCACTCATCCAGGGCCGATGACCATCCGGCATCCTGCCGGGCTGCCCACGGGCCTGGCGGCCCTGGACCGGCCGCTGGTGATGGGGGTGCTCAACGTGACCCCGGACTCCTTCTCCGACGGCGGCCAGCACTTCGCGCGGGAGCAGGCGATCGCCCATGGCCTGCGGATGCATGCCCTGGGCGCCGACATCGTGGATGTCGGCGGCGAGTCCACTCGTCCGGGTGCCGTGCGCATTGACCTGGACGAGGAGCTTCGCCGGGCGCTGCCGGTCGTCGAGGCGCTCAGTCAGGCCGGCGTGCCGACCAGCATCGACACGATGCGTCCGCAGGTCGCCCGGGCTGCCGTGCAGGCAGGCGCTTGCCTGGTCAATGACGTCAGCGGCGGCCTGGCGGATCAGGCCATGCCGGGGACGGTCGCCGAGCTCGGCGTGCCCTACGTCATCATGCACTGGCGCGGGCACAGCGACCGGATGGCAGACCTCGCCAACTATGGCGACGTCGTCGGCGAGGTGGTCGCCGAGCTCGAGCAGCGAATTGCGGCCGCCACTGCCGCCGGCGTCGCCCCCGAGTCCATCGTCGTCGATCCCGGCCTGGGCTTTGCCAAGCAGGCTGAGCACAACTGGGCCCTGCTTCGGGCACTGCCCGCGCTCATCGCACGCGGCTACCCGGTGCTCATCGGAGCCTCGCGCAAGCGATTCCTGGGCTCGCTGCTCGCGGACGCGGACGGCCAGCCGCGGCCGGTCGACCGGCGTGATGCGGCGACAGACGCCGTATCAGCGCTGGCTGCTGCTACCGGAGCATGGGGCGTGCGCGTGCATGACGTCGCCGGGAGCCGTGATGCGGTACTCGTCGGGCAGGCATGGCAGGGCACTGCTGCCGATCACGCTGACCGGGCGGATCGGATCGTCATCACCGGCGTGCGCGCCATCGGCTACCACGGGGTCTTCGAGTTCGAGCGGCGCGAGGGCCAGGAGTTCGTCATCGACCTCATCGTGCACCTGCCGTCCAGGTTCGCGGCCACGACGGACGACCTCAGCGACACCATCGACTACGGGGTCGTCGCCCAGCGCGTGCATGACGTCATCACCGGGGAGCCGGTCGACCTGATCGAGACCCTTGCCGAGCGAGCTGCCGCGGCTGTGCTGGCACTCGGGGCAGCACGCGTCGAGGTCACCGTCCATAAGCCGCAGGCGCCGATCCCAGTGCCCTTCGACGATGTCGCCGTGCGGATCGACCGTCCATGACCGCTATCGAGAACCATGCGACCGCCGAGCGCGAGCCGGCGCGAGTCGTGCTCGCGCTGGGAGCCAATCTCGGCGATCCGGATCAGGCCCTTCGCGCGGCAGCGCAGGCGATCGCCGCTGAGCCCGGGATCGAGATCATCGCGGCCTCGCATATCTACCGAACCGACCCAGTCGGCGGGCCTGAGCAGCCGGTCTACGCCAATGCCGTCCTGATCGTGCAGACCACACGGCAGGCAGCCGACCTGCTGGCGCTGGCACATCGCATCGAGCAGGACTGGGGCCGGGTTCGCGAGGTGCGCTGGGGTCCGCGCACCCTGGACATCGACATCATCGCCTATGGCGAGGCCGAGTCGACTGATGAACGCCTGACCCTGCCGCACCCGCGGGCCCATGAGCGTGCATTCGTGCTCGTACCGTGGCTCGAGGCGGACGTAGACGCGACGCTGGCGGGCCGCGGACCGGTCGCCGGCCTCGTCGCCGGGATGGAGACCGCTGGCGTCGAGATGACCGAGGTGCCGCTGGTATGAGGGCGCAGATGAGTTCCACTGGGAGGTGCCGGGCATGACGCCGACGCGGGTTCGGGCCCTGCTGGCAATCGCGGCCATCGCGGCTGCCGTCGGGTGGGGCGCCGTGCAGGTCATGGAAGGGCAGTCCGGTCGGGTCGTGCCGGTGCCCTGGCTGGCGGCCGTGACCATGTGGCTGCTCGCGGTCGCCGTCGGCATCTGGGCGGTGCTGTCGCGGCCACGCCTGCTGCGCACGGCGGGATCCAGGCCGATGCCGCCCCTGGTGGCCGCTCGCACGGCTGCCTTGGCGATGGCGGCCTCGCGTACCGGGGCGCTCGTCGCTGGCCTCTATGCCGGTGTTGCCATCGGGGCATTTCCATCCCGCGAGACGCAGGCGGGCAGTGCCTCGATGTGGGCAGCGATCGCCACGGCGATCGGATCACTGGTGCTGGCGGCAGCTGCGCTGTGGCTGGAGCGGATGTGCCGTCTGCCTTCCAAGGGTGACGACGGCGGTGCGAGCGGCGATCGACCGCGGCCCAGGGCGCAGCCCGATGGCATGGGGGCACGGGTAGGGTCGCCGTCATGAGCGAGGAGACGTCGTACGAGGACCTGCCCTTCGATGAGCTCAGGCACCGTGCCTTCCAGGTGGCCGAGCACCATCTGGATATCGGCTTCTTCACCGACCTGTTCTCGCATATGCCGGGCATGGTCGCGATCGAGGGCGAGGGCGGGGATCTGGGCTCGGTCGGCGGGACGTTCATCGAGACGGTCCGCGCGGTGCGGGAGATGTTCGGGTCAGCCGAAATCGATCCGACCACCGAGGAGCTGCTGCGGGCCCGCTTCGCGACGTATCTTCGCGAGCGCGGCTAGCCGCGTGAGCGGTGGGTTGGCTCGCGAGCGCGGCTAGCCGCGTGAGCGGTGGGTTGGCTCGCGAGCGCGGCTAGCCGCGTGAGCGGTGGGTTGGCTCGCGAGCGCGGCTAGCCGCGTGAGCGGTGGGTTGGCTCGCTGAGCGCGGCTAGCCGCGCTCAGCGGTCGATGTCGCCGCTCATGAGGAAGAAGGACATCACGGCAGCGCTGAGCTGCTCGAGGGGAACCCCCGGCAGGGCGCAGGCCATTGCCTGAACGTTGCTGAAGGAGGGGGTCCGCAGCTTCAGGCGCAGGGGGGCCTTGTCCCCGACGCTGGCCAGGAGGACTCCGATCGCGCCCAGTGGCCCCTCGATCTCCCCGTGCAGGACGGTCTCGGGTGCCCGGACCACCTTCGGCAGGGGCACGTCGATGGGTCCATCGCCGAGCGCGAGCAGCCGCTCGGCGCAGGCTCGCATGATCGCGATGGAGTCCGGCAGGCGCGCCAGGAGGGCGGCGTAGCGACCCGGGATGTCACCGCCGACGAGCGGGGTACCGGCGGTCAGCCCGAACCCCTCATACCCGAGGTATGGCTGATGACGACGGATGTCGAGGTCGAGGCCGCTTGCCTGGGCGACCGGCCCGGTAACGCCGTAGGCGATGGCATCCTCGCGGGTGAGGACGGCGACCCCGGCCAGGGGGGCGAGGGCGTGCGCCGCGCGGGCGGTGATCCCGGCGCAGTGCGCATCGAGCTCGTCCGCGAACGACGTGAGCCGGTCCAGCCACTGCGGGGTCGGGCCGATGGCGAGTCCGCCGATCCGGTTGACCATCGGGTGCACTCGGTTGCCGGTCGCTGCCTCCTGCAGGTCGGTGCCCGCGGCTCGCAGGGCCAGGGCTGGCTGGTCATTGATGGCCGTGCCGACGAGGAGCAGGGCTGCGCTGATGCGGTTCAGCTCGGCAAGCAGCATGCGACTGTCGGTCGCGCGCTCGGGTGGCGTGATGCCCATGGCCGTCTCGAGGACCAGGGCGATGGCCAGCTCGGAGGAGAAGGACGACAGCCAGTCATGGCGGTTGGCCAGCATCATCAGCTGCCGGTAGTCGCGGGCCTCGAAGAGCTTCTCGGTACTGCGATGCAGCAGGCCCACCTGCGGCTGCGCGGCGATGATCACGTCAGCGTCAAGCGTCAGGTGCAGCTGCAGGGCGCCGTGCTGTGAGGGGTGCCCGGGTGCGAGCTCCAGGGCCAGGTCTGGGTCGAGGAATCGGGCCATCCCGATGCCGACGACGACCTCGTGCGAGCTCACGGCTCATTCTGGCAGGGCGGTTCGTCCTGGCACGGCTCACTCCGGCCCGAACTGCTGCACCAGGCATCGATAGTCCCCGTGCGTCCGCGTGATCGACGTCTGCCGGGCATGGGGTGCGGCGGCAGCGACGGCGTCCAGGCTCACGTGGGCGGTGATGTTGCAACTCCCGTCGGGGTTCGGGCTGACGACCCGGCCGTGACGGTAGCCGGTGATCGTCCCGCCGTCCCAGCTGCCGGACATTCGCTCACTGCGGACATGGCCGTAGTCGAACGCGACTGCCAGGCCGCGGCGCATCATGCCGGTCAGCCGCGCCCAGGTCGCATCTCGGGTCAGGCCAGGCTCGCAGCGGCCGAAGGGAACCCGGGTCGGCCACCAGGCCTCGAGCCAGTCGCGGATGCCGGCAGCGTCAATCCCGAGCGCGGCGCAGGCGTCCTGATCGTCCAGGGCTGGTCCCAGGCGCGTGCTGCCGTCCTGCTCGACCACGACGGCATGCGGCGTGCCGTCGGCGTCGCATTCGATCCACTCGCAGGGCACGTCGTCGAGGAGCTCATGGGCGATGAGCATGCCCTCGATCGGGGAGATGCCCAGGGATTCCAGGCTCATGGTGCGGGCATCGGCCTGCACCCACGTGATGGCCGAGTCCAGGCCAGCTGGGCGCGGGCGCAGGTCGACGCAGATCGCCTGCACGCGGTCAGGGTCGCCTGCGCGCTCGCGCAGGTCACGGGCCAGGGATCCGTTGCCGGCGCCGACGTCGACGATGGTCACGACATCCGGTCCGTGCTCGAGCATGGCTGCCAGGTACGCAGCCAGGTGCCGTGCGCTGCTGCCGTCCATCGCATCGGTCGAGAAGTGCCGCTCCGGGGGCTCGCGCAGATAGAACGCGGCCGGCCCGGTGAGCGTCTCCTCCCAGGCCTGCTGCCATGACCGAGCCCGCTGCACGGCACCGCACGCTAGCGGCCGTCTACGCTCACCTCCCATGACGCAGGCCCATGCTGCCGGCCCGCCGCGGCTGCGTATCGGCATCGTCGGCACCGGCCGGGTCGGCGCGGTCCTGGGGGCGGCCCTGCGCCGGGCCGGTCATCATGTGGTTGCCGCATCGGCCGTCTCGGACGTCTCCCGGCTGCGTGCGGAGGCACTCCTGCCCGGGGTCCCGATCATCGACGTCCCGGGTGTCATCGAGGGCTCGGACCTGGTGATCCTGGCCGTGCCGGACGATGCGCTGCTGGGCCTGGTCGAGGGCCTGGCCCAGACCGGCAATGTGCGCCCGGGTCAGTTCTGGATGCATCCGGCGGGGAGGTACGGCACCGAGGTGCTCGAGCCGGTCACGCGAGCGGGCGCCCTCCCTTTGGCCGTCCATCCGATCATGTCCTTCACCGGCACCAGCGTCGACCTGGCCCGCCTGGCCGACTGCCCGTTCGGGGTGAGCGCCCCGGATCAGCTGCGGCCGGTTGCCGAGGCGCTGGTCGTGGAGATGGGCGGGGACCCGATCTGGGTGCCGGAAGAGCAGCGGGTGCTCTACCACGCGGCCCTGGCCTACGGTTCCAACTACCTGATCACCTTGGTTGCCCAGGCGGTCGAGCTGCTGACCCTGGCGGGCATCGAGCACCCGCAGCGGCTGATCGGCCCGCTGCTGGGGGCGAGCCTGGATAACGCGCTTCGCCTCGGCGACCAGGCACTGACCGGGCCGGTTGCCCGCGGTGATGCCGTGTCAGTGGCCGCCCACCTGCACGCGATCGCCGAGGTCTCGCCGGACGCAGCCGAGGCCTATCGTGCCCTGGCACGGGTGACCGCCGGCCGGGCAGTGGCGGCCGGCCTGCTGCAGCCCCAGCGCGCTGAGGCCCTGCTGGACGTGCTCGCCGATGGAGGCCCGAGGTGACCGTCGTGGCGACGACGCGCGAGCAGATGCTGCAGGCGCGAGATGGCCGATCGCAGGTCGCCGTGGTGATGACCATGGGAGCCCTGCACGACGGCCATGCCAGTCTCATGCGGGCCGCGCGCGAGCAGGTCGGATCCGACGGCCATGTGGTGACGACGGTGTTCGTGAATCCGACGCAGTTCGCGGCCGGGGAGGACTTCGACCGGTATCCGCGCACCCTGGAGGCTGACGTCCAGACCTGCCGCGATGCCGGCGTCGACTGCGTCTTCGCCCCCGGCGTCGCGGAGGTCTACGGCAGCACTGACCTCGCCCGGCTCTCCGATCGCGTCATGGTCGATCCGGGCTCGCTCGGGACGGTCCTGGAGGGCGCGATCCGACCCGGGCACTTCCGCGGCGTGCTGACCGTGGTCGCGACCCTGCTGCACCTGACGGACCCTGATGTGGCGATGTTCGGGGAGAAGGACTACCAGCAGCTGGTCCTGATCGGTTCGATGGCGCAGGCACTTGCCTTCGGGGTGCGCATCATCGGCGTGCCGACGATGCGGGAGCCCGATGGGCTGGCGATGAGCAGCCGCAATCGATATCTGTCGGCGGTGGAGCGGGCGGCGGCCTCGGTAGTGCCGCAGGCCCTGATGGCGGCGGTTGCTGCGGCCGGGGATGGCCCGCAGGTCGCCCGGGCAGCGGGGCTTGCCGTGCTGGCTACCGAGCCGCTGGCGCAGGTGGAATACCTTGAGGTCACTGATCCGATGCTCGGGCCTGCGGGGCCGGGCGCAGGCCGAGTGCTGACCGCGGTGCGAGTCGGCTCGACGCGGCTGATCGACAACATGCCATGCGTCCTGGGTCCGAGCGACGGGGCAGGCGCGTCCGAGGGGATGGATGCCCGATGACCAAGCCGCGCCTTGCGACCAGGCTGCTGGCAGAGCGGCCCGGCTGGTTTGCCAGTGCCGATGTCATCGTGGTGGGCTCCGGGATCGCCGGCCTGACCACGGCCCTGCACGCCCGGCGTGCTGGCAGGTCCGTCCTGCTGGTGACCAAGGCCCAGGTGACCGAGGGATCCACGCGCTGGGCCCAGGGCGGTATCGCCGCGGCCCTGGCCGACGACGACTCCCCCGAGCAGCACCTCGCCGACACGCTGGAGGCAGGCGCCGGGCTGTGCGATGCGGATGCCGTCCGGGTGCTGGTGACCGATGGGCCGGGGGCCCTGCGCGACCTGATCAGCCTGGGCGCACACTTCGACACCGATGCCAGCGGGGCGATCTCCCTGGGGAGGGAGGGCGGTCACCATCGTGATCGGATCGCCCATGCTGGCGGTGATGCCACGGGGGCGGAGATCTCCCGGGCGCTGGTCGCGGCGGTCGCTCGCGATCCGGGCATCGAGCTGGTCGAGAACGCCCTGGTACTCGAGCTGCTCACCGATGTCACGGGCGCGACCCAGGGCGTGACCCTGCACGTGATGGGCACCGGGCAGCGGGGCGGCGTCGGCGCGGCCCTCGCGCCCCAGGTGGTGCTCGCGACCGGCGGCCTGGGCCAGGTATTCGGCCAGACGACCAATCCCTACGTGGCGACGGGCGACGGTGTTGCCCTGGCCCTGCGGGCGGGCGCGGAGGTCGCCGACCTGGAGTTCGTGCAGTTCCACCCGACCGTGATGTGGCTGGGGCCCCATGCGCAGGGGCAGCAGCCACTGGTATCCGAGGCCGTCCGCGGCGAGGGCGCATTCCTGATCGATGCGGACGGGCAGCGATTCATGGTCGGCCAGCATCCGATGGCCGACCTCGCGCCGCGCGATGTCGTCGCGAAGGCCATCATGCGCCGGATGCGCGAGACCGGAGCCGGTCATGTATGGCTCGACGGCCGAGACCTCGGCGCCGATACCTGGGTGCGCAGGTTCCCGACCATCCTGGAGTCCTGCCGGTCGCGCGGCATCGACCCGGTGACCGACCTCATCCCCGTTGCGCCAGCGCAGCACTATGCATCGGGCGGGGTTCGGACGGATACCTGGGGCCGGGCCTCGATCCCGGGGCTCTACGCATGCGGCGAGGTCGCCTGCACCGGCGTGCACGGCGCAAATCGGCTCGCCTCGAACTCGCTGCTGGAGGGCCTGGTCTTCGCTGCGCGGATCGGCCAGGCCCTGCAGGTCGACGAGGTCGTGCGCCGTGATCCGGTGGAGACCAGTGCCCGGGTCGGGCTGCTGCCGCATGCCTCGCGCCGCGCGCTGCAGCGCACGATGGACGAGCATGCCGGGGTGCTGCGCAGCCAGTCGTCACTGCAGGCCGCTGCCGATGAGCTGCGGCAGATCGAGGCCACCGAGGGCGCCCACCCGTGCACGGAGGACTGGGAGACCACCAACATCCATGCCATCGCCACCGTGCTGGTGCACCACGCGCTGCTGCGCGAGGAGACCCGTGGCTCGCACTGGCGGGAGGACTTCCCGGATCGCGATGATGAGCACTGGCGGGTTCGGCTGGTGTCGTCCCTCGGCGAGCGCGGCAAGGTCAAGACCAGGATCGAGCCGCTGGGGGGTACGACTTGATGGAGCGGACCACGATGAATCGCATCGGGCCGGGAGTGCGCCGGCTGCTGGAGCAGGCCGGGCTGGACCCAGCAGCGATCGAGCCGCTCATCGACCTGGCGATCGCCGAGGATCTCGCGGGCGGGGTCGACGTCACCACCGTGGCGACCGTCCCGGTGGAACAGCGCTCGGTGCTGGACCTGGTGGCGCGAAGGCCCGGAGTGGTGGCCGGCATCCCGGTCGCAGCGGCGGTCTTCGATGTGGTCAGCGGGGACGATGACATCGACCTCGCCTTCGTCGCGGCGGACGGCGATCAGGTGCAGGCAGGCGACGTCATCATGTCGGCGACCGGTCGCACGCATGACCTGCTGCAGGCCGAGCGGCCGGCGCTGAACATGCTGGGCCACCTCAGCGGGATCGCCACGGCGACCCGGGCCTGGGTCGATGCCATTGCCGGGACGGGCGCAGCGGTGCGCGATACCCGAAAGACGACGCCCGGGATGCGCGCGCTGGAGAAGTACGCGGTGCGGTGCGGGGGCGGCGTGAATCACCGGATGTCCCTGTCGGATGCGGCCCTGGTGAAGGACAACCACGTGCTGGCGGCCGGTGGCGTGGCATCGGCCTTCGCCCTGGTGCGCGAGCGATTCCCCGGGGTGCCGGTCGAGGTCGAGGTCGACTCGCTGGCCCAGCTCGACGAGGTGCTCGCGGCGGGCGCCGACCTCGTCCTGCTGGACAACTTCACCGTTGACCAGATGCGCGAGGCAGTTGCGCGGACGGCAGGCCGGGCGCGGCTGGAGGCATCCGGCGGGCTCAGCCTGGACGTGGCCACCGCCGTGGCCCACACGGGCGTGGACTACCTTGCCGTCGGGGCGCTGACCCATTCGGCCCCCGTCCTGGATATCGGCGCGGACCTGCGGCAGGTGACCTGATGCTCCTGGCAATCGACGTGGGCAACACCAATACCGTCCTGGGCCTGTTCGCCCTCGATGGCCCGGACGATGACCGGCTGATCGCGTCCTGGCGGATCAAGACCGATGCCCGCACCACTGCCGATGAGATGGTCCTGACTTTCCGCGGGCTGCTGGCCGGGCATGCGGAGGTCACCGGCATCGCCCTGTGCAGCACCGTCCCGGCCGTCCTGCGCGAGATGCGGGTCATGCTGGAGCGCTACTACGCCGATATCCCGACCGTCATTGTCGAGCCGGGGACGAAGACCGGCGTGCCGGTACTCACCGACAATCCCAAGGAGGTGGGTGCCGATCGGATCGTGAACACGATCGCGGCGCACCATCTCTATGGCGGCCCGTGCATCGTCGTCGACTTCGGCACCTCGACCAACCTCGATGTCGTCTCAGCCAAGGGGGAGTTCCTCGGCGGGGCCCTGGCACCCGGGATCGAGATCTCGCTCGATGCGCTGGCGAACCGGGCAGCGGCCCTGCGCAAGGTCGAGCTCATCCGGCCTCGGGCGGCGATCGGCAAGAACACCGTCGAGGCGCTGCAGTCGGGCGCGCTCTATGGGTTCGCCGGCCAGGTCGACGGGCTGGTCGACCGGATCGCCGAGGAGCTCGGCGGGGTGTCAGCGGTCGTGGCCACCGGGGGCCTGGCCCCCATCGTGGTGCCGGAGTCGCGGACCATCACCGTCCACGAGCCCGACCTCACCCTCATCGGCCTGGACCTGGTCTACCGCAAGAATCAGTAGCGGTCGCGCACCTGTCGCAGGGCTCAGGCCTGCACCATGCGCGTGACGAGGTCGAGTCCGTGCACCCGGCCGATGGTGCGGGGCAGGATGAGGGTGCGGATGCCCAGGGCTGAACCGCCAACGTCATCGGTGCCGCTGTCGCCGACCATCAGCACCTGCGTGGGCCGCAGGCCCAGCGCGTCGACGGCTGCCTGGAAGATGCGCGGATCGGGCTTGACCCAGCCGACCTCGTAGCTCAGCACGACGGCATCGACCAGCGGGCTGATCCCATCACGGTCGAGGACCCGCCGGATGGGCACGCCGGCATTGGAGATCAGGCCGATGCGCATGCCCGCTGCGCGCAGCGCCTTGAGCATCGGGACGGTGTCGTCGTAGGCATGCCAGACGTCCAGCATGACCTCGTAGATGGCGTCGGCCAGGGTGCGGTCGATGCCGGGGCCGGCCTCGAGCAGCTCGTGATAGATCCGGCGGTGGTCCGCGAACGACAGGTCGCGGCTGCTGCCCGGGTCGACGATCCTGGCCCGCTCCCAGAGGCGATCGAGGAATGCCTCCAGGGCGGTGCGGATCTCGGGCGGCACCTCATGGGGGCTGTGCGCGAGGGCAGCGTCCAGCCATGCCGCGGCGTCCCCCTGATCGACCAGGGTCGAGTGGATGTCGAAGATCACCCCGGCGATGGGCTCGACCTCGGCGAAGCCATGGGCGCTGACATGGTCGTGGACGAGTTCGGCCTGGCTGGGCGCAGGTGCGGGGTCCGCCATGGCTGCTGAGCGTACGCAGGCCCGGATAGCCTTGCGCGCGTGCATGCCGAGGACGCCAGGACCGCCCCCGCCGTTGCCGGGGAGGGGGTGGACGCCGAGGACGACCTGCCCGAGCAGATGCGGATCCGGCACGACAAGCGCGAGCGTCTCGGCCGGGAGGGCATCGAGCCGTATCCGGTGACACTGCCGGTGACGACGACGATCGGCGCACTGCGGGAGGAGTTCGGCCAGCTTGCGGCGGACACCCGCACCGGCGTGACGTCTGGGATCGCCGGCCGGGTCATCTTCGTCCGCAATGCCGGCAAGCTGTGCTTCGCGACCCTGCGCTCCGGGGACGGTACCGAGATCCAGGCGATGCTCTCCCTGGACCAGGTCGGCGAGGAGCCGCTCGCCCAGTGGAAGGCGCTGGTCGACATCGGCGACCACGTGTTCGTCGAGGGCGAGGTCATCACCTCCAAGCGGGGTGAGCTGTCGATCCTCGCGAACCGCTGGCTGATGGCGGCCAAGGCCCTGCGACCCCTGCCGGTGGCCCACAAGCCGATGAACGAGGACACCCGCATCCGGCAGCGCTATGTCGACCTCATCGTGCGGCCGGAGGCCCGGCAGATGGCCCGCACGCGGGTTGCCGCCGTCGGGCAGCTTCGGCGCAGCCTCGATCAGCGCGGATACCTGGAGATCGAGACGCCGATGCTGCAGACGATGCACGGCGGTGCGACCGCGCGGCCCTTCGTGACGACGTCCAATGCCTTCGACATCCAGCTGTTCCTGCGGATCGCGCCCGAGCTGTTCCTCAAGCGCGCGGTGGTCGGCGGCATCGAGCGGGTATACGAGATCAACCGGAACTTCCGCAATGAGGGCTCGGACTCCACCCACTCGCCGGAGTTCGCGATGCTGGAGTTCTACCAGGCGTACGCCGACTACCGGGTGATGGCCACGATCACCCGGGAGATCATCCAGGAGGCTGCCGTCGCGGTCTTCGGCTCGACGACGGTCACCCACCTGGACGGCACGATGCATGACCTGTCCGGCATCTGGCCGGAGGTCAGCCTGTATGGATCGCTCTCGGAGGCGATCGGGGAGGAGATCACCCCGCAGACCGCGCGCGAGCGCCTGGTCGCGCTGTGCGAGCGGGCGGATCTCGCCGTGGCGCCCACCTGGGTGACGGGCAAGCTGGTGGAGGAGCTGTTCGAGCACTACGTCATCGAGTCCTTCGACGGTCGGCCCGTCTTCGTGATGGACTACCCGGTCGACACCTCGCCGCTGGTCCGCGACCATCGCACCGAGCCTGGCAAGGTGGAGAAGTGGGATCTCTACGTCAACGGCTACGAGCAGGCGACCGGCTACTCCGAGCTCGTCGACCCGGTGATCCAGCGGCAGCGGCTGATGGCACAGGCCGAGCTCGGTGCGAAGGGCGACGTCGAGGCGATGCGGCTGGACGAGGACTTCCTGCGCGCCCTGGAGCATGGCATGCCGCCCAGCGGCGGGGTGGGCATGGGCATCGACCGGTTGCTGATGACGCTGACCGGCCTGGGCATCCGGGAGACCGTGCTGTTCCCGCTGGTGAAGCCCGAGCGATGACGGGGGCCTGGTGGTGAGCCCGATCCGGATCCGCCCGGCGACGACGGCCGATGTCCGCGATATCCATCGGCTCGTGCAGGTGTATGCCGGCGACGGCCCGCGCCTGCTGCGCAAGAACATGGTCACCCTGTTCGAGGATGTCCAGGAGTTCGTGGTCGCCGAGGATGCTGCAGGTGTCATCGGCTGCGGTGCCCTGCACGTGCTGTGGGAGGACCTCGCCGAGGTGCGCACCCTGGCCGTGGACCCGGCTCGGCAGCGTGGTGGCGTCGGATCGATCGTCCTCGCCGGGCTGCTGGACCGGGCCAGGGGCCTGGGCGTCAAGCGCGTGTTCTGCCTGACCTTCGCAACCGAGTTCTTCGGCCGCCATGGCTTCATCGAGATCGACGGCACCCCGGTGGAGCCTGCGGTCTTCGAGGAGCTGCTCGCCTCATATGACGAGGGCGTGGCGGAGTTCCTGGATCTGGAGCGAGTCAAGCCCAACACCCTGGGCAACCATCGCATGCTGCTGGTCCTGTGATGCGGCATCGCAACCGCTGGTGCGCAGCGGCAGCCGGGCTGCTGCTGGCCGCCGTGGCCGGTGGAGTGACTGCTCCGCACGCAGCGGCTGAGCCGGGCACGCTGCAGGGTGCCGTCATCGCGATCGATCCCGGGCACCAGCTCGGGAACTCCAATCCTCGGTTCGCCAGGCAGATGGCGCAGACCAAGTTCAACGGCAGCATCGTCAAGGGCTGCAATACGACCGGCACGGCGACCAATGCCGGACTGCCGGAGGCGACGTTCACCTGGAAGGTGGCCAAGCGACTGCGGGCCCTGCTCCAGGCGCAGGGCGCCACGGTCGTGATGACCCGCTCGGCCAACACCCGCGATCAGTGGGGCCCATGCGTGTGGGATCGCGGAGCGTTCGGTGCCAGGCAGGGTGCTGACCTGATGGTCAGCATCCACGCGGATGGCGCGCCCTCCAGCGGCCACGGCTTCCATGTGATCGCCCCGGGGCGCATTGCGGGCTGGACGGACGACATCGCCGGGCCGAGCCGCCGACTGGCCCGGTCGATGATCGCGGGCATGCGGCAGTCGGGGATGCAGCCGACGACCTACCTGTCCAGTCCGCTCTCGGTTCGAACCGACGAGTCGACCCTGAACTTCAGCGACGTCCCGACCGTGATCGTCGAGGTGGGCAATATGCGCAACCGGGCAGATGCTGCGCGGATGTCATCGGCGCAGGGGCAGCAGGCATACGCCGAGGCGCTCGCTGCCGGCATCAGCCGGTATTGCGCAACCCGGTTGCGATGCCGTTGATCGTGGCCGCCAGGGCCCGCTGCAGGTCCGGATCCCGCCCGTCATCGGCCTGATCGTCGCGCGCTGCGCGCACCCGGGCGAGCAGGTCGACCTGCAGGGTGTGCAGCGGCGAGAGGTAGGTGTCGCGCACTTGCAGGGTCCGGGCCAGCGACGGGTTGCCGGCGAGGAGCCGATCGTGGCCGGTCACCCGCAGGATCTCCTCGACGGTGCGCTGGAACTCGTCGGTGATGTCGTCCATGAACCGATGCAGCCCGGCCGGCACCAGTGCCTGCACGTACTGGCGGGCAGTCGGCAGGTCGGTCTTGGCCAGGGTCATCTCGACATTGGAGATGAAGTTGCGGAAGAAGTGCCACTCCGCGTGCATCCGCCCGAGCACCTCGCCCTGCCCTGCTTCGCGCACGGCGGCCAGGCCCGATCCGACGCCGTACCAGCCAGGGACGATCTGCCGTGACTGCGTCCAGCCGAAGACCCAGGGGATGGCCCGCAGGCCGCTGATGCCGGCACCGGTGTCGGGCCGGCGCGCGGGCCGCGAGCCCAGGTGCATCGCCCCGAACTCCTCGACCGGCGTCGACATCGTGAAGTAGGTGGGCAGGTCGGGATCGTCGACGAGGCGTCGGTAGCGCTGCTGGGCGGAGGTCGACGCGAGGTCCATCGCGGCATCCCAGGCCTGCAGGTTCTCCGGTGACTGACGCGGGGAGCGATGCAGCAGGCTGGCATCGAGAACGGCCGCGACCATCTGCTCGAGGTTGTCGCGGGCCAGGGCGGGCAGCAGGTACTTGTCGGAGATGACCTCGCCCTGCTCGGTCACCTTGATTGCCCCGTCCAGCACCCCCCATGGCTGGGCCAGGATCGCATCGTAGGTCGGCCCGCCGCCGCGGCCCACGGTTCCGCCGCGGCCATGGAACAGGCGCAGTCGCACCCCATGGCGCGCGGTGACGTCCC
The DNA here is from genome assembly GCA_018970025.1 of Actinomycetales bacterium. Lineage (GTDB taxonomy): Bacteria > Actinomycetota > Actinomycetes > S36-B12 > S36-B12 > REEB460. The sequence continues at coordinate 25,525 of JAGWXF010000018.1, forward strand.
GCAGCCGGCGCTGGGCCAGGTGGATCTCCCACTGCGAGGTCATGATGCCGGCGTCCTTGTTGGAGTCGGAGTAGCCGAGCATCACCTCCTGCACGCCATCGCGTGCCGCCACGATCGACCGGTAGGACGGATTCGCGAGCAGCGCGTCGAGGATCGTGTCGGCGCAGCGGAGCTCGTCGACCGTCTCCAGGAGCGGGACGAAGCCGAGATGCGAGGTGCCGGCCGCGACATCGAGCAGGCCGGCCTCGCGGGCGAGCACGACGGCGGCGAGCACGTCGTCGGCTCCCTGGGTCATCGAGATGATGCACGACTCGATGGCCCCGTTGCCGTGGCGCTCGATCGCCTCCCGGACGGTCACCAGGGTGCGGTACGTGGTGAGCTCCGCTGGCGCAAGCGGCGGAGGGGTGGGGGCCAGCGGCCGCCGCGAGGTGAGCTCGGCAGCCAGGAGCGCGAAGCGCTCGGCCTTGGGCAGGCTGGCGTAGGGCACCGGGGAGATGCCCAGGCGGTCGACCAGGCTTCCGACCGCGGCCTGGAACTTGCTGGCATGCTCGCGTACGTCCAGGGTGGCCAGCGGCAGCCCGATGCCAGCGATCAGCCGGATCGTCCGATCGAGCACCCGACGGGCGAGCACCTCGCGCTCGCCGCCGAGCGCGGCCCGCACGAGCAGCAGGTCGTCCATCAGCTCGCTGGTGCTCGCATAGTCGCGGCCGGGTGCATGCGGTGCCCCGCTGGCCAGCCGCTCGCGCGTCAGCCGCAGCCGCATCCGCAGGTAGGTCAGCTTCAGTCGCACCGGCTCCTCGGCATTGATGCGCAGGTAGCGCGAGGCGAGGTCAGGCAGCCGCTCGCGATCGACCGCCAGGGAGGCGACCAGCTCCGGGTCGCGGCCGCCGATGCGCTCGGAGATCGACAGGTCCTCGATGAGGCGGTCGATATGCGGGAGCATGTCGGCGATCGCATGCTCCATCTGGACGGCCAGCACCTGCTCGGTGACCTCAGGGGTCACGAAGGGGTTGCCATCGCGGTCGCCGCCGATCCAGGAGCCAAGCCGCACGGGTCGTGCCGTGGGCGGCAGGGGGGCGTCGAGCAGCGTGAAGGCATCGGCGACATCATCGAGGACGTCGACCAGCGGCCCGCGGGTCAGCGCATCGAGGTAGTACAGGGCATTGCGGGCCTCGTCCAGCACCTGCGGCTGCTCCAGGCGCACCTCGTCGGTCTGCCACAGCAGGTCCACCAGCTCCGCGAGCCGTGACTGCCGGGCGGCCGGGTCCAGGTGCGGGTCCTGCAGGAGGTCGGCGATGCGACGCAGCTTCATCAGCACCGAGCGGCGGGCAGCCTCGGTCGGATGGGCGGTGAAGACCGGTCGCACGTCCACCCTGGCCCCGACGGCGGCAGCCTGCGGGCCCCGCACCTGCCGGTCGGCGGCTGCCTGCGCCACCATCCTGATCGGTCCGCCCGTCGTCGCCCGGCGCCGCTGGACATCGTCGGCGCGCTCGACCTGCTCGGCGACATTGGCCAGGTCGAAATAGATGGAGAAGGCACGGGCGAGCCGGATGGCGGTGGGCAGGTCGACCGAGCGCAGCAGGCTGGCCGCCTGCGGGGGGTTATCCCGGGACGCCGTGCGGACCTGCTCGACGAGATCGAGGACCTCCTGGCCCTCCTGGCGGGCGATCGCCTCCCCGAGGAGCTGGCCGAGCTCGCGGATCCGGGCGCGCAGCCGGGCATCGGGGCCGTCCGTGATCACCGGGTCATCCTGCCGCACGAATGTTGCCGGATTGTGACCCGAAGGCGGCCTCGGGACCTGTTCGCGGTGAGCGTACGGCTGCCGGGATGCATTCGGCGGGGGTGCTGGTTGACTCTGACAGGGAGATCGCCATGCGACGTCCGGCGGCTGGGCCGAACGCGGTTACCATGGCACGGTAGCGCAGGGCAAGCTGCATGGGCGGGTCTCACAGGCACGTGGCAGGTGCAGGTCTGAAGGGCTGGATGACGCCGGCGAACTCGTCGGCGGGCGCTGAAGGAAGGGTTGCGGATGTTCGAGCGGTTTACCGACCGGGCCAGGCGGGTGGTCGTCCTCGCGCAGGAGGAGGCCCGCATGCTCAATCACAACTACATCGGGACCGAGCACATCCTGCTGGGCTTGATCCACGAGGGCGAGGGCGTCGCGGCCAAGGCCCTGGAGAGCCTGGGCATCTCGCTGGAGGCCGTCCGCCAGCAGGTCGAGGAGATCATCGGCCAGGGCCAGCAGGCACCCAGCGGTCACATCCCCTTCACCCCTCGGGCGAAGAAGGTCCTCGAGCTGTCGCTGCGCGAGGCGCTGCAGCTCGGTCATAACTACATCGGGACCGAGCACATCCTGCTCGGCCTGATCCGCGAGGGCGAGGGCGTCGCCGCCCAGGTGCTGGTCAAGCTCGGCGCCGATCTCAACCGGGTGCGCCAGCAGGTGATCCAGCTGCTCTCCGGCTATCAGGGCAAGGAGCCGGCGACAGCCGGCGGCCCCGCCGAGGGCACCCCGTCGACGTCGTTGGTCCTCGATCAGTTCGGCCGCAATCTCACCGCGGCAGCCCGCGAGGGCAAGCTCGACCCGGTCATCGGCCGGGAGAAGGAGATCGAGCGGGTGATGCAGGTGCTCTCCCGTCGGACGAAGAACAACCCGGTGCTCATCGGCGAGCCTGGCGTCGGCAAGACGGCCATCGTGGAGGGCCTGGCCCAGAACATCGTCAAGGGCGAGGTGCCCGAGACGCTCAAGGACAAGCAGCTCTACACCCTGGACCTCGGCGCGCTGGTGGCCGGCAGCCGCTACCGCGGTGACTTCGAGGAGCGGCTGAAGAAGGTGCTCAAGGAGATCCGCACCCGCGGCGACATCGTGCTGTTCATCGACGAGATGCACACCTTGGTGGGGGCCGGTGCGGCCGAGGGTGCGATCGACGCGGCCAGCATCCTCAAGCCGATGCTGGCCCGCGGCGAGCTGCAGACCATCGGTGCCACCACCCTGGACGAGTACCGCAAGCACGTAGAAAAAGATGCCGCCCTCGAGCGGCGCTTCGCCCCCATTCAGGTCGCCGCACCTGACGTGCCGCACACGGTCGAGATCCTCAAGGGCCTGCGCGATCGGTACGAGTCCCACCATCGGGTCTCGATCACCGACGGTGCCCTTGAGGCCGCTGCCCGCCTGTCGGATCGCTACATCTCCGATCGGCAGCTGCCCGACAAGGCCATCGACCTCATCGACGAGGCCGGGTCCCGCCTGCGCATCCGCCGGATGACCGCGCCGCCGGATCTTCGCGAGTTCGACGACCGGATCGCCGACGTCCGCCGCGAGAAGGAGTCCGCGATCGACGCGCAGGACTTCGAGAAGGCGGCATCGCTGCGCGATCGCGAGAAGCAGCTGCTGACCGAGAAGTCGCAGCGCGAGCGCGAGTGGAAGTCAGGAGACCTCGACGTCGTCGCCGAGGTCGACGAGCGGCTCATCGGCGAGGTCCTTGCCCTGATGACCGGCATCCCGGTCACCGAGCTGACCGAGGACGACATCGCCAAGCTGCTGCGCATGGAGGACGAGCTCCATAAGCGCGTCATCGGCCAGGAGCAGGCCATCAGGGCGCTGTCGAAGTCGATCCGCCGCACCCGCGCCGGCCTGAAGGACCCCAAGCGCCCCAGTGGCTCATTCATCTTCGCCGGCCCCTCCGGGGTCGGCAAGACCGAGCTGAGCAAGACCCTGGCGGAGTTCCTCTTCGGCGACGAGGATGCGCTGATCGCCCTCGACATGAGCGAGTACTCCGAGCGGCATACGGCATCACGCCTGTTCGGCTCGCCTCCTGGGTATGTCGGCTACGAGGAGGGCGGCCAGCTCACCGAGAAGGTGCGGCGCAAGCCGTTCTCAGTCGTGCTGTTCGACGAGGTCGAGAAGGCCCACCCGGATATCTTCAACTCCCTGCTGCAGGTGCTCGAGGAGGGACGCCTGACCGATGCCCAGGGCCGGGTGGTCGACTTCAAGAACACGGTCATCATCATGACCACGAACCTCGGCAGCCGTGACGTCTCCAAGGGCGTCCTGCTCGGCTTCGCCCCTGAGGGCGACAGCGAGAACGCCTATGAGCGGATGAAGGCCAAGGTGCAGCAGGAGCTCAAGCAGCACTTCCGGCCGGAGTTCCTCAACCGCATCGACGACGTGATCGTCTTCCATCAACTCTCGGAGCTGGAGATCGTCCAGATCGTCGATCTGATGATCGCCGGCGTGGAGAAGCGACTGCAGGAGCGCGACATGGCCATCGAGCTGACCGTGCCGGCCAAGGCACTGCTTGCCGAGCGGGGTTACGACCCCGTGTTGGGCGCCCGGCCGCTTCGCCGTACCATTCAGCGGGAGATCGAGGATCCGCTGTCGGAGAAGATGCTCTTCGGTGAGCTGGTTCCCGGCTCGATCGTGCTGGTCGACGTCCAGGAGAACGGCCTCGAGCGAGAGTTCACCTTCACCTCGACGCCGAAGACTCCGCTGCCGGACGCTCCGCCAGTCGAGGCGGCCGGCTGATCCTCAGGCGCAGCGCTCAGGGAGGGTGGCATGGCCGGTGGCCCGCTCATCCCTGGGCTGAAGGAGTTCGACGGCCCCAAGCGGGGGGTGCCGGCGATTGTCTGGTGGCTGCTGGCAGTGGTCGTCCTGGCCGGCCTGTCGGTGGTCTTCCTCGGGGTCTTCATGGGCTCTGGCCCGCTGCGCAGCCTTGGGCTGGTGACTGACCAGCTTGAGCCGGTGGCCTATCGACCGACGACCGATGGGCGCGTGATCCAGGTCGCGGTAGCCGTTCCGCCAGAAGGCCTGTGCGAGACCTATCCGGTCGACGTGGAGGCGGTCGAGACGGCGGCGAGCGTCTCGATATCAGCCTCCGTCACCTCCCTGCGCAACTCCTCATGCGCCAGGACGATGGCCGGCGAGGGCGAGGTCTGGGTCGATGTCTTCCTCGCCACGGACCTGGCCTCGCGCCCACTGGTGAAGGCGTCGGATGGTCGTGAGCTTCCCCGGCAGACGGCGGCCAATCTCGGCGGCTAGTGTCGCGCGTCATCCTTTCTGGCAGGCCGGCAGGACCGCGCTGATCTCGGGGAAGGCCGGCCCGTCCAGCCGGTAGGAGCAGTTGGAGGCGGAGGCCGTCGAGCTTGCGCTGGCCGATTACGAGGGCCTGTTCGGGCATCCGCTGGTCGACGACTGCAGCATCGACGAGGAAACCGGCGAGCTACTGCCCGTGGTCACCCTCGTCACGGATTATGGCGGTCCGTTCCGGGCATTCCGTTTCGAGGCGTTCATCGCCGGCCACCTCGAGCTGCGACACGTGCGAACACGGGTGAGGTCACCGGGCCAGAACGGCTCCCGCGACCCTTGCCGTCGGCCCACGTCTCGGCGTTGTCGTGGGCTCGACACAGCAACGGGGCCAGGCGCTTGGCACCGCTCATGGTTGTCTCTACAGTCGCGGCGCCTTCGCCGCGGGCGCGCACGATGCTGCGGATGACGTGGATCATGGTCCCGCTGCCCGCGGTAGTGATCCGGTCGCGCGGGCGCAGCGCGACGAACTCGCCCCAGCGCAGGCCGGTCAGGCCGAGGGACATCGTCATCTCCGCCAATCGTGTCAGCACTGGCTTTGCAGTGCTGACACAGCAAGGAGTTCGGCTGGGGTGAGGGTCACATGACTCGGTTGCAGGTCATGACCGAGTGCCAAGGAGACGCGGGAAGAGTTGGTCTCGATCCAGCTTCTCTGGACGGGCGAAGTCGAGCAGCGCGATGAGCGTGGCGACCGCGCGTCGGACCGTGGCCGCGGCCTGCTCAACACGCAGGTCGCCTGCGAAGGAGCGCATCGCATCGCTGGCGATGCTGCCGACGGCGCCAGCCGCGAACTGTGGCGACATATGGCTGGTCCAGGCAGACAGGTCGGACTGCCATGTACGCGCGCCTGCACCAGGCAGGGTCGCACCTGCGACCAAACCGCAAACACGTCCTGCAGCGGAGCTCGACCGGTACGAGCGGGTGCCAGCCCTCTCGCAGCGACCTGACGCCTGCGGTCGGCCTCCCACGTCTCGGTATCGTTCCAGAGCGAGCATGTGCGGCCGCCACGATCACGCCGTGGTCCTTGACCTACACGCGGAACATGCCCCGACGGGTCTTGAGAATCAATGTGTCCATCCCTTCCTCGGCCATCGCGCAGTGGCCCCCGAACTCGCCCCCGAGCCGCACCTTCACGAGATGGGGCTCGGATTCGAGCGCGGATGGTGGCGTCGCATCGGCTGCTGGAGGGTGGATTCCTCCTCCTGGATGACAGGACTTTCGTGGTCTCGGTGCCGCGCGAGTTATCGCCATGAGCTTCCCGGATGTTTAGTTGATGCTAAAGTTCCGTGGGGAGGGGGTGTCGATGGCGTGGGAGTTGTACCTAACCGACGAGGTCGATGCCTGGCTGGACGGTCTCGCCGCAACGGACCTGGACTCCTACCGGCAGGTGGTGGCAGGGATCGACGTGCTGGCGGAGGTCGGCCCGAGTTTGGGTCGTCCGCTGGTCGACCGGGTCAAGGGCTCTCGGCTGCACGGGATGAAGGAGCTGCGTCCGGGCTCAGCCGGGAGTTCGGAGATCCGAGTGCTGTTCGTGTTCGATCCGTGGCGCAGCGCGATCCTGCTGGTCGGCGGGGACAAGTCGGGGAACTGGACAGGGTGGTACCGCACAGCGATTCCGAAGGCGGAGCGGTTGTACGAGGAGTACCTGGCCGAGCGGGCCACGGACGAGGAGGCATAGGGATGGCGACGAAGAAGTGGTCCGAGGTGCGGGCCAAGCACGTGGCGGCAGCAGGACCGGAAGAGGTCGCTGACCGGGCCGAGCGGATGCTCGCCCGAGTCCGCGCCCACAACCTCGCGGCGGTGCGCCGCCGCAAGGGACTGACCCAGCGACAGGTCGCCGAAGCAATGGGCGTCAGCACCGGCCGGGTCTCGCAGATCGAGCACGGTGACCTGTCCGGGCTCGACGTCCTCGACCGCTACATCCAAGCCCTCGGTGGACAACTCGGCCTCGTCGCGACCTTCGGAGACGAGCAACTCAAGGTGGGCTAGTGTCGCGCGTCTGAAGTTCGTTTGCGGGTGGCGTGGGGCAGGATCTCGTCAGCGGTCTTGGTCCAGGTGAAGGGGTGGCAGCGGTCGTTCCAGCCTTGGATGAAGGTGCGGATCGCGGTGACCAGCTCCTTGACGGAGTCGAAGGATCCGCGGCGGATGGCCTGTGGGGTGATGATCCAGAAGAACACCTCGATGAGGTTCAGCCAGGAGCCGCTGGTCGGGGTGACGTGCAGCGTGATCCGCGGGTTCTTGGCCAGCCACGCGTTGATGTCGTCGTGCTTGTGGGTGTGGTAGTTGTCCACGACTATGTGTAGTTCGCGGCGCGGGTAGGCCTTGGCGATCTTGTTCACGAACGCGAGGAACTCGGCCTTGCCGTGCCGGTCGTAGCACTCGTCGGTGATCTTGCCGGTGGCGACCTCGTGCCCGCACCATCGGCAACCGCGAGCACGATCCTCGCTCGCTCCACGTCCGCGGCCCGCATCGACCGCGACCGCGTCCACGACTCCAACGCGTCCTGGCCGCGCGACGCAACTGCCGGCAACGTCCTGGCGCCCCTGCATTCACCCGTGCGCCAGCGGCCTGTCATGGCCGGTCGCTGGTTTCTCGGTGTTCATTCATTCGCCCTGACGGGTCCACCTCTGCGCCCTCGAGGTTCCACCTAGCGTCGATTCGATGCTCGCACCTTCGAGAGAGGAACCATCATGCGAGCAAGGATTGCCGTGAGCCTGATTGGCTCGTCGGTCATGGCGTGCGTCGTCGCCGTACCGGCCAGCGCCAAGTCCGACTTCAGCTACATGGAGCCAGTTGCCCCAGGCGTCAGCCTGGATGTCCTGCTCACCACCGGTGACAAGGTCGGCGGTGTCATGTGGGAGGGCACCCCAGATGGAATCGGGGCACTGAAGGACGGCTCGAACCTGACGCTTCTCATCAATCATGAGCACTCGGTGACCAATGCCATTGCTGCAGGCAAGAAGCGGGCCAACGGCGCCGCGTCTGCGGCCACGGTGAGCGCGGTGAACGTCGACGTGAACGCCAAGGCTGTGACTGGCGTCCGCGACATGATCTCGTCGATTGCCTGGTACGACTACTCCACCGGACAGTACGGGGCAAAGCCCGTTGCCCCGGCCGGAGCCGCCACCAAGGATGACTTCGGGACGCCACTGCACACCACGGCGCTCAACCGGTTCTGCTCCTCGCACATGGCGCAGCCGGGTGACCTGGCATATGTCAAGACCGGGGCGGGCGGCAAGAAGACGACCTACGGGTTCACCGGCCCGGTGTACTTCACCGGCGAGGAAGGCAATGACGAGTCCCGGGCCTGGGCGATGAGCAACACCGGCGTGATGGTGCAGCTGCCGAAGCTGGGCCTGGCGGCCTGGGAGAACTTCATTGTCGCGCCCGACACTGGCATGAGCACGGTCATCATGGCAGACGAAGATGGATCCGCGACCGATAGCCAGCTGTGGATGTACGTCGGGCAGAAGACGAACACGGGTGACTGGGTCGAGAAGGCCGGTCTCACCAACGGCCAGGCGTACGTCATGGCAGCAGACGGCGTCGCCAATGACAATGACTTCCGCTTGCAGAAGGGCAAGGGCGTCGCCGTGCCGGTCTCCTTCAAGGCCATTGACACGAGTGTCAATGGCAAGGAGCAGAACAACCAGGCCCGGACCCTAGGCATGAGGATGGCCCGAGTCGAGGACGGTGCCTTCGACCCGGTCAACCCGAACGACTACTACTTCGTGACCACTGAGTCGAACAAGGACCCGAAGGCCACGGCGCCCAATCCTGACCTGCCGAAGGTGCCACGTGATGGCGGAGCCCTGTGGCGGCTGCGCTTCAACGACGTGAAGAACCCGCTGAGTGGCGCGACCCTGACGCTCCTGCTGGACGGATCTGAGGTCCCGTACCTGAACAAGCCCGACAACATCGATGTCGACACGTTGGGCAATGTGCTGATCCAGGAGGACCCAGGCAACAACGACCATGTCTCGCGGATGGTCGCCTATCGGATCAAGGACGGCAAGATCGCTACGGTGGCGAAGTTCAAGGACGTCTACTTCCTGCCGGGCGCCGCGCAGTTCATCACCAAGGACGAGGAGTCCAGCGGCATCACCGACGTGACGAAGCTGATCCGCAAGGGTGTGAACGACACGAAGAGCTACTACGTGTTCGATGCCCAGGTGCACGCCCTGCCCTCACTGGCCCGCGTCGACCTGGCGAATGCCGATGAGGCGACGAAGGCCGAGCTCAATCAGGCGGTGGAGGGCGGCCAGCTCTACCTGATGACGGTCGATAACTGGGATCGGGTATACGCCTGACCAGCACTGGTGCCGGACGTGATCGTGGGCTGGCGGGCGATGCCCGCCAGCCCACGATCATTCAGGAGCCGGTCATGCAACGAAGGAACGGTGGTCAACCGGCGCGGGCATCATCCCCGCATGGAGACACGTGATCATCAGCATCGCATTGGCCCGCGAGGCTCTCTGGCCAAGGGCATTGCCCTCGTGGCACACGACAACATGAAGACCGAGCTCATCGAGTGGGCGAGGCACAATCGATCCGTGCTCGCTGGTCACCGGCTCTATGCCACGGGTACGACCGGGGCACTCCTGCAGCGCGACCTCGGCATGTCCGTTCACTGCTACCTCAGTGGGCCCCTGGGAGGGGATCAGCAGGTCGGCGCTGCGATCGCCGAGGGCCACGTCGACGTCCTGGTGTTCTTCTGGGATCCTCTCGAGCCGCAGCCCCACGACCCTGACGTCAAGGCACTCCTGCGTATTGCCACCCTGTGGAATGTCGCCGCGGCCTGCAACCGAACGACGGCAGACATGATCATCACTTCGCCGTTGATGACCGGCGACTACCGCGCCGCTCGACCGAGGCACGCGTAAGCCGAGGCGGTGCAATCCGCCTCCCGCGCCCAAAGCCCGCTCGCTCGATCGCCCGGCTGATTGTTCACGTGTCGTTCGCCGCGATGGCTGATGGATGCAAGCCGCCGCACAGCACCATGCGAAACCCTCAAATGCACGTTCCCATTGACGAAAGGACATGAGCAATGCGCTCAGCGTGGAAGTGGGTTATCCCAGGCGTGACGGCCGCACTCGCACTCGCGGCCTGCTCCAGCGGCACGACATCATCAACGCAGACAAGCGCCTCGGCTGCAGCTTCGAGCGATCAGGCATCGAGCTCAGCCTCACCAATGGACGGCGGGGCAGCCGAGTGCGGCACCACGGTGGATGAGATCGCTGCGAAGGCCAAGGAAGAGGGCTCGGTCAACCTGATCGCGCTGCCCGACACCTGGGCCAACTACGGCGGGATCCTGAAGGACTTCAAGGAGACCTACGGTATCGAGGCTCCGGTCGCCAACCCCGATGCATCCTCCGCCGACGAGCTCACGGCGATCCAGACGCTGGCCGGGCAGCCAGACAAGCCCGATGCCATCGACATCGGCCCGTCCTTCACGGCCCAGGCGATCTCCGATGGCCTGATCGAGCCCTACAAGACGACGAACTGGGATGAGATCCCGGACAACCTCAAGGACCCCGACGGCAACTGGGTGGGCGCCTACTACGGCATCCTGTCGATCGGCACCAACACCACGCTGGTCAAGAATCCGCCCGCGTCCTTCGCCGACCTGCTCAAGCCTGAGTACAAGGGCATGGTCACGATCAATGGCGATCCGCGTGAGGCCGGAGCGGCGTTCGCTGCGGTTGTCGCGGCGTCGCTGGCCAACGGTGGCTCGTACGACGACATCATGCCGGGCATCGAGTACTTCGCCAAGCTCAAGGAGAACGGCAACCTGCAGGTGATCGATGTCAACGAGGCGAACGTGCTCTCCGGTGACGTTCCGATTGCGATCGACTGGTCCTACAACTTCCCGGGGCTGAAGCCGGCCCTGGAGCAAGCTGGCTTCGCATTCGACGTCGCGACACCTTCGGATGCCGCATACGCATCCTTCTACGCGCAGTCAGTGGTCTCCGATCCGGTCCACCCCTGCGCCGCGCGCCTGTGGCTTGAGCACATCACCGGCGATGCCGGTGCCCTGGGCTACATGCAGGGTGGGGCCATCCCGGCTCGGCTTGCCGCCATGCAGCAGGCCGGGGTGATCCCCGACGAGCTGCTGGCGAACCTGCCGTCCGCGGAGCAGTTGGCGGGCCTCACCTTCCCGACGCAGGCGCAGGTCGATGCGATGAAGGCCCAGATCACCGAGAACTGGGGTCCGATGGTCGCCGACGCGTAGTCGTTCGTCCACGGTGGGTGCCGGCCGTCAAGGCCGGCACCCACTCCACTCTCGGAGGCGTCATGACGCGAGGAACTGCGCTGGCCCAGCAGCGATGGGCGATCATCGTGCCGTTTGCGGCGTTCATCGGACTGTTCCTGCTGTACCCCGTTGCAGTCGTGGTGTACCGAGCAGTGACCCCGGGTGGCAGCATCGGCCTTGATCTGCTGCAGGCGGCGCTTCAGGGCTCCTACCTCAGCGGCTTCATGAACTCGAGCCTGCTGTCAGCCGTCAGCGCCATCATCGGAGGGGTCCTTGGGCTCCTACTGGCGCTGGTCATCGCATCCATTGAGCGACCTCGCTGGCTCAGATCCACCCTGGATGGCTGGTCAGCTGTGGCATCGCAGCTTGGCGGCGTCCCGCTGGCGTTCGCCTTCATCGCGACCATCGGCACCCAGGGCATTCTCACCAAGCTGCTCGCTGGTGCCGGCATCAACCTTGCAGACCTCGGCGTCAGCGTCTCCGGCTTCTGGGGACTGGTCGTCGTCTACCTGTACTTCCAGGTGCCGTTGATGTTCCTGATCATGATGCCCGCGGTGAGCGGCCTGCGTCGATCGTGGCGAGAGGCGGCCGCCCTTCTTGGGGCATCCGGATGGCGCTACTGGGTGACCGTGGGCCTGCCGCTCCTCGCACCCGCGTGGATCGGTGGCGTCCTGCTGCTCTTCGTCAACGCCTTCAGTGCCTACGCAACCGCCTACGTGCTCAACTCAGGATCGCAGCTGGTCCCGTTGCAGATCCGCTTCCTGCTTCAGGGCAACGTGATCTCCGGCCAGGAGGATCTCGGCTACGCCATCGTGACCTGGGTCCTGGTCCTGCTGCTTGCTGGGTTGCTCGGCATGGCTGGCCTGCAGCGGATGAGCCTTCGCTGGCTGGCAGCATGAGGGGGCAGGGCTCGCCGGTGGGTCGATTCCTTGCCTGGGGCTACCTCGCGATCCTCGGCATGTTCTTCGCCGTCCCGATGCTCGCGATGGCGCGATTTGCCTTCCAGTCCGTCCCCACGGCCCTGCTGAACGCGCAAACCCTGACGAAAGGGTGGAGTCTCGAGGGTCTGGCCCATGCACTGAGCGATCCGCAGATCATGGCGGCGACACGAACCAGCCTGCTCCTGGTGCTCGTGTCGATCATCGTGAACCTGGCGCTGCTGCTGCCCGTCGCGATCGTGGTGGAGGTCAGCCATCCTGTCCTGAGGCCCTGGGTCTCGGCTGCCACCCTCCTGCCATGGGTCGTGCCGCCGGTGGCGCTGGTCGTCGGGGTCGCGGCGACGTTCCGCGGGACGGTGCCGTGGTTCCTGGCCAGTCCGTTGAGCCTGGCGCCGTTCTATGCCCTGTGGGCGATGCCGTTCACCTATCGGGCCCTGGAGAACGGGTTGCGATCGATGCATGCCCGCACGCTGGTGGAGGCCTCGCTGAGCCTTGGCTGTTCCTATGGCCGCACCATCACCAGAATGCTCATCCCGAGCCTGTGGCCATCCATGGTCGCTTCGGCGTGCCTGACGGCCGCGCTCGTACTCGGCGAGTTCGCCTTCGCATCGCTGCTGCTGAAGCAGACTCTTCCGACGCAGATGCTCAATTACCAGCGCAGTGACCCCCGCGGCGGACTGGCACTGGCCCTCTTCGTCATGATCGTGACGGCCGCTCTCCTGGCCGTCGGCATCGCGGCCCTGCGGCGGCGGGGCATGAGCCTGCAGGCAACCGGGATCTAGGAGCGTCATGGCAGCAGTCGAGTTCACGAATGTGCGCAAGTCCTTCGGCGGGACGCTCGCCCTTGAGGACTTTTCCATGACGATCGAGGCGGGCGAGCTGGTATGCCTGCTCGGGCCGAGTGGGTGCGGGAAGACCACGGCCTTGCGGATTCTGGCCGGCTTTGAGGTACCCGACGCTGGGTCGGTGCGAGTCGATGGTCAGGACCTCGCGGGCGTGCGGGTCGAGCGCAGGAACTTCGGGATGGTGTTCCAGGACTACAGCCTGTTCCCGAATATGACCGCACGGCAGAACATCGCATACGGGATGAGGGCGCGCAGGATGCCCAGGCCGCAGTGGATGCCGGTCGTTGAGCGCATGCTGGAGATGACCGATCTCGGCCCGCATGCGCACAAGTACCCCCATCAGCTGTCCGGCGGCCAGAAGCAGCGTGTGGCGCTGGCTCGCGCATTGGCCACCTCGCCCAGGGTGCTGCTGCTCGACGAGCCGCTCTCGGCACTCGACGCCAAGGTGCGCGAGGCCCTCAGGGACGAGATCCGCAGACTGCAGCGTGACCTCGGCATCACGACGATCTTCGTCACCCACGACCAGCATGAGGCCCTGGCTATCTGCGACCGAGTCGCCGTGATGAGCAATGGTCGGGTCGAGCAGGTCTCGACCCCCCGTGAGCTGTATCAGCGGCCGGCGAACGCCTTTGTCGCTGACTTCGTCGGCTCGATGAACCGGGTCCCCGCCGCTGCCGCACCTGCGGGCCGCTGGGTCGTCCTGGGATCGATCGTGGACGGACTCTCCATCGGGGGCGACCCCGGCGACCCATCGGTCGCGCTCGTCCGTCCGGAGCAGCTCTTGATCCATTCGGAGCCACAGGCCTCGGCGGCCGTCACTGCCTTGTGGTTTCTTGGCCCGATCACGCGAGCTTCCGTAGCAGACTCGAACTGCGGCACCCTGACAGTCGACATGCTCAGCGACGCGGCTGCGGGCATCGTGGTGGGGGACCGGGTATCCATTGCCGTTCGAGATGATGTCGGCCCACTGCTGATTCTGGGCAGCGCAGTGATGCGGTCGCACGATCGCTCGTCGGGTGGAGGCAGGGTGAACGTGGAGGCAGGGTGAACGTCGACGCGTCGACGTATCGCGCGACCGTGCGTCGCGGGGACCCAGGTGGCGGCGGCTGGCGTGAGCTCGAGCTTGCCCATGGGGAGCCGTATCAGCAGGCACCCCCAGCCGGCCTGCCACTTGCCTGCCTGTGGCACCTCAGCGACCTGCATGTCTGCGATGCCGAGTCGCCGGCCCGGCAGGAGTACCTCGATCGGTTCGCGGACCCGGATTCGCCGGTTCGGGCAGAGCTCGGGGACGTCGGCACGTACCGGCCGCAGGAGATCCTCACCGCGCAGGTCGCGGTCACCATGGTGCAGACCGTCAACCGTCATGGGCAGGGCCCGGCAACCGGCATGCCGGTCGATGGCGTGGTCATCACCGGCGACCTCACCGACAACGCCCAGGCCAACGAGCTGCAGTGGTACCAGTCGATCGTGGCGGGCGGCATCGTCTCGCCTCGCAGCGGCGACGATGAGCGCAGCAGCTGGGTGGGCTCAGCGCACGCAGCGTGGGATGAGCGCTACTGGCATCCGGACGGCCCGCCAGCCGGCACTGCCGAGGACCTGCCGATGGCCCGGTTCGGCTATCCGCGCATCCCCGGCCTGGTCGAGGCGGCCCGGCGCGACCTGGTGTCACCGGGCCTGCAGGCTCCATGGGTCTCGGTGCGTGGCAACCACGATGGCCTGCTGCAGGGCACCGTGCCGACGGATGATCGCCTGCGGCTCCTGGCGACGGGCAGTGAGCGCATCACCGGACTGCCTGCGGGCGTGCACCCACTGGCGACGGCCGAGGCGATCCCGGGTCATGGCCCGGCGCGCTACCTGCACGACCAGACGGCCCCTCGCACGCCGATCCCTGCCGATCCCGGCCGTGCGCTGCTCGAATCGGGCGACTTCCCAGCGCGGACCAGGGACGACGTCGATGCGCCCAACTACTTCACTACTGATCTCGGGGCCCTGCGCGTGATCGCCCTCGACACGGTCAATCCCCATGGCGGCTGGCAGGGATCGATCGACGAGGCGCAGCTGGGCTGGCTGGTCGGCGAGCTGCAGGCTGCTGCGGATCGGTACGTCGTGATCGCCTCCCACCATCCCTCGCCCTCCATGACCAACGCGTGGGCTCCCGGCGGGGCAGACCGCCGGGTGCTCGGCCCTGAGGTGATCGAGGTGCTGCTGGATCATCCGCAGGTCATCGCCTGGATGGCCGGGCACATCCATGCCCACGGCTTCATCATGCACCGCCGTCAGGAGCGTGCGCTGCTCGAGCTGACGACCGCCTCGCTGATCGACTGGCCGCAGCAGGGCCGCATCCTGGAGTTCGTCCGCACCCGGGATGAGGGCAGGGCCTGCATTGCGATCGTGAGCACGGTGATGAACCACATCGCCCCGGTGACGTGGGATCCGCACGGCCTCGATGACCCCGGCAACCTCGCCGCCATCTCCCGGGTGCTGGCAGCCAATGACTATCAGCTCCGCGACGGCTCGATCAGGTCCATCGTGCTGGACTCTTTCCCGGCTGCCCGCAACACCACCTGGCTCGTCCCCGACCCGCACGCTCGATAAGAAAGGATCATCTCGGCAGGCGGACCCGGCCGGCGCGGGTCACCTCGATGAGCCCGTCGGCCAGCAGGCTGGCCAGGGCCCGATCGCGCTGCTCGGCATCGGGCCAGGCGGTCTCGATCACGCTGGTCGGGACTGACCGGGCACTCCCGCGAACCAGGGCCATGATCCGCCCGCGCACCTGCCGGTCGCTGCCCTCGAATCGCGCCTGTCGGCGTGGTGCGGGAGCGGCCGGATAGCCCGCCGCCCGCCAGGCGCAGGCGGCCTCGATGGGGCAGGCATGGCAGGCCGGCCTGCTGGCCGTGCAGACCAGGGCCCCGAGCTCCATGACGGCAGCAGACCAGGTCGACGACTGCGGATGATCGGCGAGGGCTGCGGCGCGGGTGCGCTCATCGGCCGTCACATGCGCTGCGACAGCACCTTCGCCGGCGACAGCGCGGACGATCACCCGGCGGACGTTGGTATCGAGGACTACCCCGGGCAGGCCATAGGCGAAGGCTCGGACAGCGGCCGCCGTGTAGTGGCCCACGCCGGGCAGGGCCAGCAGGGCGGCCTCGTCGGCCGGCACCATCCCGTCATGCCGGTCGCGGATCGTGACCGCGCAGGCATGCAGCCACTTCGCCCGGCGCGGGTATCCCAGGCGGTCCCACAGCCGCAGGGCATCGGAGACCGGTGCCGCGGCGAGATCCTCCGGGGCCGGCCAGCGCTCCATCCAGTCCTGCCAGCGGGGGATCACCCGGTCGACTTGCGTCTGCTGCAGCATGAACTCGCTGACCAGGATCCCCCAGGCGGTCACCCCGGGGGCCCGCCAGGGCAGGGGCCGGCGTGCCTGGGCGAACCAGGCAATGACCGGATCGACGATTGCGGGCGCATCGGGAGCGGAACCTCGGCCCTCGGTCATAGCGGCACGATCGTTGCATGCGCTCCCCGGCGGGCCGCTACCGTGACACCCGTGAGCAGCCTGATTCACCCGGTGGGCCCCGAGCCGCCGGGCGTCTACTGGCTGCGGCGGGCCGCCTTCGTGCTCGCGATCGTGACCCTTGCCCTGGGCATGTGGTGGGGGATCGACGCGATCCGGCAGTCGGACAACCCGCCCACCCCGGCTGCCAGTGCATCGGCGGCGCCGTCGGCTCAGGCGAGTGCCGGCCAGAGTGCCGAGGCGGGTGCGGCCTCGCAGGAGGCATCCGCCGAGCCCACCCCGGAGCCGACGGTGGTGGCGGAGGACAGCAAGGAGTGCCCGGACACGGCCATCGTGGTCGAGGCCAAGTCCGATGCGAAGAGCTATCCGGTCGACTCCACGCCCCGGCTGACGATGACGATCACCAACGCCGGTGACATCTCCTGCACGCGGGACGTCGGCACCAAGGCGAATGAGCTGGAGATCACCTCGGGCGGTTTCCATGTCTGGTCCAGCGATGACTGCGCCAAGAACAGCAAGTCGAAGGTGGTCACCCTCCGCCCCGGGGACACGGTGGCATCCAGCATCACCTGGGATGGCCGGCTGAGCCAGAAGGGCTGCCCGAACCAGGGCAAGTTCGCCAAGGCCGGGCGCTACGACCTGATCGCACGCAATGGAGAGGTGCGCAGCGAGAAGCAGCCCTTCGCGCTGACCAACCCCTAGGTGCGCGTCGCTCCCGCGCCAGGCCGACCCGGGCCTCTAGCCTGCTTGCATGGGCGTGTGCCGGGCATGCTGGTCGCGCCTGTCGGGCTATGCCTGGCACGCCTCGACCCCCGGGGACGTCCACGGGGGGCAGGTGACCGGGCCGTACTGCTACGGGTGCGTCCCCAAGACGAGAGCCCCCTGGCGGCATCGCATCCCACGCGACACCGACGCCCTGATGTCCAGGCTGGAGGAGGAGTCGCGCCGCTTCCTCGGACGTCGATTCAGCTGGGTCAAGCTGGTCGACGAGCCCGATACCGGTGATCGGCGCCTGCAGATCCGCGGCCTGCCGCAGCGGGGCCAGGCCACTCCCGCGGTCGACCTGCTGGCTGACGGGGAGACGATCACCTTCATCTACGAGCGGCCCTCCGGCGGGGTCGACGAGTTCGCGATCCCCGCGGCGACCGAGCCCGCACTGGTCGTCGCACAGGCGAGTGTCCTGGTGGCGCCGTCCGGTACGGGCGAGCAGTCCACGGCCGTTGCCCGATGACCGACGTCCTGCCTGACGGGTATCGGATTCGCCCGATCGTGCTTTCCGAGGCCGATGGCTTCCTGGACGGCCCGGATGTCGACCTTGCCTATGCGGTCGCACGGCAGGTGGAGGACGCCCTGCTGGACGAGCCCGACAGCACCCGGGAGACCACCAGGCACCTGCTGACCAGCCCCGAGGCGGTCCTCGACGAGCATCGCCTCGTCCTGGACGTCTCCGGCCGGCCGGTGGGGCTGCTCATCGTCGAGGTCGATCACACCGGCCACCGGATCTTCCTGGATCCCCTCGTCCTGCCGGGTGAGCCATTGCTGCCGGCCCTGCTCGAGGTGGGCATCGCGGCCGCCGAGCGACTCGGTGGCAACCAGCCGGGCTGGCAGGTGGAGACGTCGGCGTATGAGCATGACGAGCTCTATCGGGCGGCCCTGCAGGCGGCGGGCTTCACCGTGATCCGGCGCTTCTGGCGGATGCGGATCGACTTTGATGGCCCGGTCGCTGAGCCGGTGCCGCCGCCGGGCGTCAGCAGGACGGTGGCCGCGAGCACTGCGGATCGACGCCTGCTGCACTCCATCTTCGAGTCGGCCTTCGCCGATCACTTCGGCTCGGTCCCCGAGCGCTACGAGGCCTGGTTCGGGTGGATCAGCGAGCGCCGGGATGCCCTGCCGCAGACGTGGTGGCTGGTCTGGCTGGATGACGAGCCGGTTGCCGGCGTCACCCAGGATGCGTCGCGCATGCAGCGCGGCCTGGGCTATGTGCGGACCCTGGGCGTGCTGCCCTCGGGCCGTCGTCGCGGGATTGCGTCCTGGCTGCTTCGCTGTGCCTTTGCGGACGCGGCCAGCCGCGGGATGCGCGGGATGGCCCTGACGGTCGACAGCGAGAGCATGACCGGGGCCACCGGCCTGTACGCCGCGGCCGGCATGCGGGCCGAGCAGGTCATCGACCTGTTCCAGCGCCCCCTGGTGGCCCCCGCCTCGATGTCGCCCTCAGCCGGTAAGGGCTGAGTAGGCCGCGCGCAGGGTGCGCACCTCGACCACGGTGACCGAGCTCAGCCGGGCGTCCAGGCCTTCCCTGGTGCTTGCCGGGGCCAGGATGCGGCGGTAGCCCAGCCGGGCGGCCTCCGCGATGCGCTGGTTGGCCATCGGGATGGGGCGGATCTCGCCGGCCAGGGTCACCTCGCCGATCGCTGCCAGGTGCAGCGGGACGGGAGTGTCCTGACCTGCTGATGCGATGGCCAGGCAGACGGCCAGGTCACTGGACGGATCCGATAGACGCATGCCGCCGATGGTGGCGACGAAGAGGTCCTTGTCGAACATCCGCAGGCCGGCGACCCGCTCGGTCACGGCGACGAGCATGGCGACCCGGGAGGAATCCAGGCCGGAGACCCCGCGACGCGGATTCGGATTCGTGGTTGGCGCCACCAGGGCCTGGACCTCCGCGATGAGTGCCCGGCGACCCTCGACGGTGACGGTGACCGCCGTTCCCGGGATGGGCGCCTCGCGGTCGCCCCGGAAGAGCACGCTGGGGTCGGGGACCTCGCGCATGCCGGCATCGGTCTGCTCGAAGCAGGCCACCTCATCTGCCGGGCCGTAGCGGTTCTTCACCGCCCGCAGCAGGCGCAGGGAGGTGTGTCGATCCCCGTCCAGCGACAGGGTGGCATCGGCGATGTGCTCGAGGGCGCGGGGGCCGGCGACGACCGACTCCTTGGTCACCTGCCCGACCAGGCAGATGGGGATGCCGCGAGCCTTGGCGACTCGGGTCAACGCGCTGGCGACCTCCATCACCTGGGTGACCCCTCCGGCCCGGCCATCGACCTCGGCTGACGAGATGGTCTGCACGGAGTCGACGATGACCAGGCTGATCGCCGGGCCGTGCGCGTCGATATGCCCGATGACGGCCGACAGGTCGTTCTCGTCGGCGATGAGCAGGCGCTCGCTGCGTGCCCCGATCCGCTGGGCCCGCACGGCGATCTGGTCGACTGACTCCTCGCCGGAGAGGTAGAGCGCGGTTCGGCCCGTGCGCTCGGCGATGGCGTCGGCGACCATCAGCAGCAGGGTGCTCTTGCCTGCGCCTGGCTCGCCGGAGAGCAGCAGCACCTGGCCTGGCACGAGCCCTCCGCCGAGCACCCGGTCGAACTCGGCGATGCCGGTACCGATCCGCGGGACTGGGCCCGAGGACGCGATCTCGCTGATGGCTCGCGCGGACGCCCGTGGCGCAGCGCCCTGCAGCGAGCTTCGCAGGCCGGTGGATCCGCTGGCCGGGGCGAGCTCGGCCACGGTGCCGAACTCCCCGCACTTGGTGCAGCGGCCCGACCACTTGATGAAGGCCGCGCCGCATGCGCCGCAGGCGAAGGACGCCGAGGACTTCGCCATGGCCGGTGGCTAGTCGGGGTCGGCCGGGTGGGCGGAGAAGGCTGCCCGGTCGGGATTGGCTGCCATGGCGTCCTCGCGGGCCTGGCAGATGCGGGCGAGCTCCTCGTAGGCCGGCTCCCCGAGGAGCTCGATGAGCTCGGCCCGATTGGACTTGTAGACCGGCTCGGCACCGACATGCGCCTCGGTGTTGCCGCTGCAGTACCAGTCGAGCTCATGCCCGCCCGGCCCCCAGCCGCGCCGGTCGTACTCGCCGATCACTACCACCAGGATGCGCTCGTCATGCTCGTTCTTGCGGCGCTCGTAGGTGCGGCGGATCGGCAGCTGCCAGCAGACCTCGGGCTTGGTCTGCACGAAGGAGACCCCCTCGCGCGCGGCCAGGTGATGCAGGGCGCAGCCGTAGCCGCCGGGGAAGTCGCGGTCATTGTGGAAGATGCAGCCGTCGCCGACGACCCGCGTCTTCTCCCCGCCGTCCTCCTCGACGTACCAGCCGCGGCGCCGGCCGATGTCGATCTTCTGCCAGGTGCGCTCATCGAGCCTGTCGACCCATTTCGCCACCCGCTTGCGGTCCTTCTTCTCGGAGAAGTGCGCGCCGAGGGCGCAGCAGCCCGAGTGCGGCCGGTCGGCGTAGATGCCCTTGCAGCCATTGCCGAAGATGCACGTCCAGCGGGAGGTCAGCCAGGTGAGGTCGGCGCGGATCACCTGATCGGAGTCGGCAGGGTCGGTGAACTCCACCCACTGGCGCGGGAAGTCAAGGGGAACCTCGGGCATGTGCCCAGCCTATGGCTGGCCCTGACACCACGACCCCGCAGGCGAGTACGCATGCCAGGCGGGCATTGGGTAGCGTCGGGCCCGTGCGGCTGGGCGTGCTCGACATCGGCTCCAACACCGTGCATCTGCTGCTGGTCGATGCCCATCACGGTGCGGCCCCCATCCCGGCCTCCAAGCTCAAGATCCCGCTGCGACTGGCCGAGCACCTCACGGCAGCCGGCGACGTCGACGACGCGGCGGTGAGCACCCTGGTCGACTTCATCCGGCGCAGCCAGGTGCTCGCGGAGGACATGGGGGCAAGCGAGGTGATGGCCTTCGCGACCTCGGCGATCCGCGATGCCGGTAACGGCGACGCGGTGCTGCGGCGGGTCCGCGATGAGACCGGCCTGTCGATCGACGTGCTCTCCGGCGAGGACGAGGCCCGCATCACCTTCCTCGCCGTCCGCCGCTGGTACGGCTGGTCGACCGGCCGCCTGCTGGTGATGGATATCGGCGGTGGCTCCCTGGAACTGGCCTGTGGCCTGGACGAGGAGCCGGATGTCGCAGTGTCGGTGCCGCTCGGTGCCGGTCGCCTGACGCGATCGCACCTGACCAGCGACCCGCCGGCCAAGGAGCAGGTGCGCGAGGTGCGGCGGCTGGCCCGGGCGCAGATCGCCGAGGTCGCCGGCCGCATCCGTCGCTTCGGGGAGCCGCGCCTGACGGCGGCGACGTCCAAGACCTTCCGGCAGCTGGCGCGCATCGCCGGCGCGGCACCGTCCAGCGAGGGCATCTACGTCCAGCGCATCCTCACCCTGGACGACGTCAGCGCGACGGTGACCAGGCTGGCATCGATGAGCGCTCAGGAGCGCTCGACCATCCCGGGCGTCTCCGAGGGTCGGGCCGGTCAGCTCCTCGCTGGCGCGATCGTCGCGGAGGCTGCCATGGAGCTGCTGGAGATCCCGAGGCTGTCGATCTGCCCGTGGGCATTGCGCGAGGGCGTGATCCTGCAGCGCATGGACGTCATGCCGACATGAGCGCGCGTGATGCTGCGGTGCAGGTCGACGGCCGTCCGACCACCGACCCGGATCGCGGGCTCACCGCGGCCGAGGTCGAGCAGCGCGTCGCCGAGGGCAAGGCCAACGACGCCCCTGATCCGCGCAGCAGGAGCCTGCTCGACATCATCAAGGCGAACACCCTCACCTGGTTCAACCTGGTCATCGGGTCGATGTGGGCGATCATGCTGCTCGTCGCGCCCTTCCAGGACTCGCTGTTCGGCTTCGCGATCGTCGCGAACACCCTCATCGGCATCGTGCAGGAGTACCGCGCCTCGCGGGTGCTCGCCCGGCTCTCGCTCATCGGCGCCGCGCGGCCGACCGTGCGACGCGATGGGCTGGATGTCTCGGTGGCGGCCCATGAGGTCGTCCTCGATGACGTCATCGTGCTGTCGACCGGTGATCAGCTGGTCGTGGATGGGATCGTCCTGGACTCGGCCGGCCTGGAGATCGACGAGAGCCTGCTGACCGGTGAGGCCGACCCGGTCGGCAAGGCCGTCGGCGACCAGGCGATGTCGGGCTCGTTCGTTGTGGCCGGGTCGGGGCGCTACGTCGCGACCGCCGTCGGCCGGGCGTCCTTCGCATCTGGCCTCACCGAGCAGGCCAAGAAGTTCCACCTCACCAACTCCGAGCTGCGCACGGCCATCAGCGGATTCATCCGCAGTATCTCGTTCCTGCTGCTGCCGATCGGCGCCCTGCTGCTGTTCTCGCAGGCGGTGCGGGCGGATATCCCGATCAAGGACGCGATCCGGGGGACGATCGCGGGGATGGTGACCATGGTCCCCGAGGGCCTGGTCCTGCTCACCAGTATCGCGATGGCCGTCGCGGTCATCCGGCTGGCAGCCAAGCGCGTGCTCGTGCAGGACATGCCAGCGGTCGAGGTGCTTGCTCGGGTGGACGTCGTGTGCGTCGACAAGACCGGCACCCTGACCCAGCCCGGCATGCACCTGCGGTCGGTCATCCCAGTGAACGCAGTACTTCCCGTGAGCCCAGCAAACGACGTGAGCTCATCGGGCCAGCAGCAGGGGTTGATCGAGGACGCGCTCGGCGCGCTCGCATCGGCCCAGACCAATCCGAACCCGACCCTGCAGGCTATTGCGGAGGCGCATCGACACCCTGGCTGGCAGGTGCAGGCCAGCGTGCCGTTCTCCAGTGCCCGCAAGTGGTCGTCCGCCACCTTCGCCGGCCGTGGCACCTGGGTGCTCGGGGCTCCGGAGATGCTGCTTGCCGATGACCACCCGGCGCGGGCCACGGCCGAAGCGCTGGCTGCCGATGGCGCCCGGGTGCTCGCCCTGGGCACCCTGGAGCAGCCTGCCGATCCCGAGCAGCCCATCACCGGGCTGTCGTGCGCGGCCCTGGTCGTCATCGACCAGCGACTTCGCCCGGACGCCGCCCAGACGGTGCAGTACTTCCTGGATCAGGACGTCACGGTCAAGGTCATCTCCGGCGACAACGCGACCACGGTCGGCGCGATCGCCGCGCAGGCGGGAGTCCCCGGCGCTGCTGACCCGGTCGATGCCCGCGAGCTGCCGGAGTCGACCGAGGAGCTGGCCGCGGTGATGGCGGAATCGTCGGTCTTCGGCCGGGTCACGCCGCTGCAGAAGCAGGCCATGGTCGATGCCCTGCACCGCAACGGGGCAACCGTGGCGATGACCGGCGACGGCGTGAACGACGTCCTGGCGCTGAAGAGCGCTGATCTCGGCATCGCGATGGGCTCGGGGTCATCGGCCACCCGTGCGGTTGCGCAGCTGGTCCTGCTCGAGGACCGGTGGGCGGTGATGCCGAGCGTGGTGGCCGAGGGCCGTCGCGTGCTGGGCAATATCGAGCGCGTCTCCGATGTCTTCCTGACCAAGTCGTTCTACGCGATCATCACGTCCGTCGCGACCGCGATCTTCGCCGTCGAGTTCCCCTTCCTGCCGCGGCACCTGACGGTCATCGGGGCGCTCACCATCGGCATCCCAGGCTTCTTCCTCGCGCTCATGCCGAACACCGAGCGCTTCCGCCCCGGCTTCTTCAAGCGGGTCCTGCTGTTCTCCGCGCCCGCCGGCATGATCGCCGCCGCCTGCGCCTTCACCAGCTACGGCCTGGCGCGCAGCCTCGGCGAGCCGCTGCCGAGCTGCCAGTCGGCGGCCACCGTCACGCTGTTCATCGTGGCGACCGCCGTCCTGCTGCAAAGTGCCCGCCCGCTGAACCTGCTGCGCATCGGGATCGTCGCGCTGATGATCGTGCTCTTCCTGGGCATCCTGTTCATCCCGTTCTTCTCGCAGTTCTTCGCGCTCTCCCTAGGCCCGGAGCGCTATGCGCTCATCTCGGTGAGCGTCGGGCTGGTGGGCGCCGTGCTCGTCTGGGTTGCCACCCTGGTCACCGATCGCTGGCGTCGACCGCAGTGATCGGCCTGTCGACCTCGTCGGCCTACCCGGAGTCGACGGCCGCCGCCTTCGCGATGGCGGCAGCCCTGGGCTACGACGGGGTTGAGGTCATGGTCGGCACCGATGCGATCAGCCAGGATGCCGATGCGATCAAGGCCCTGGTCGACCACTACCAGGTGCCGGTGCTGTCGATCCATGCCCCATGCCTGCTGGTCACCCAGCGGGTGTGGGGGTCCGACCCCTGGGGCAAGCTCGTCCGGGCGAAGCTGGCTGCCGAGCTCCTCGGAGCTAGCACGGTGGTCGTCCACCCGCCCTTCCGCTGGCAGCGCGAGTATGCCCGCGGGTTCATCGACGGACTGGCGGCCATGCAGTCGGAGACGGACGTGGTCTTCGCGGTCGAGAACATGTACCCATGGCGTGCTGGGCCTCGGGACGTCGCGGGCTACTCACCGAGCTGGGATCTGCGGGATGCCGACTACCCGCATACGACCCTGGACCTGTCGCATACCTCGGTTGCCCGGCTCGACCCGGTTGCGCTCGCCGTCGAGCTCGGGGATCGGGTGCGGCACGTGCACCTCGCGGACGGCCGCGGCTCAGCCCTCGACGAGCACCTGATCCCAGGACGAGGGACGCAGCCGGTCGATGCCTTCCTCGATCACCTGGCCGGCACCGGCTTCGACGGCTCCATCATCCTGGAGGTCAGCACCCGCGGGGCGTCCGACGGCGCTGCCCGGCGCGAGCTGCTCGCCGAGGCGCTGGCCTTCACCCGCGCCCGGGTGCGGTGACCGCGCAGTCGACCAGGGTGCCGGTTCGCCGGCCGCTGCTTGCGCCGCTGACAAGGGGAGCGTCCGGGACCGGGCGGCAGTTGGCGGCGATCCACGAGTCGCGTTCGGTCCCTGGTGCCGAGGCATCGGCCATCGGCCCCGGGTAGAGCATCCACGCCTCCATCATCTTCACCTGGAAGGCAGCTGCGATCCCGAGGCCGGCGAGGATGAGCCAGGGCAGCCGGCCGGTCTGGATGGCCCGGATGAGGAAGTACGCGGAGATCACCGCTGCGAGGCTGAACCAGACCTCGGGCACATTGGATCTCGACAGCACGGCGACCAGGGGAGTCGTGGCGTAGACGGCGGCAGCCACCAGGCCGGCCATCCGGCCACGCCACCGGGCGACCGCCAGGTACAGCACGACAACGGTGGCAATCGTCGCCAGGACCTCGGGCAGCACGACGCTCCAGGCGCTCGGGCCGAGGGCCGCCACGCTGAGCGCCTGCGGCCAGAGGGATCCGGGAATCTTGTCGATACCTGACCAGCCTGCTGAGTCGAACGCCCCGTAGACGAACTGCCCGAGACCCTGGGACATGCTCACCACGGCCGGGGTGTAGTAGTCGTGCAGGTTCGCGCTCGAGGCCGCGAGGCCATAGAGCCCTGCGAGCAGCACGGCGATGGCCGTGACGGCGTAGGGGACCCAGGGGTCCGGGGATGCCTGCGCGGGTGCGTCTGGCTGCATGGGCCTCTCCTCTGTCAAGCCGCGGCAGCGGCCTGATCGTTGCCGGTGACGCTAGCGGCCGTCGATTCGAGGAGCGTTCGGATGCCGTCAGGGGCGCCGCATCCCGGCGCGCCCATGGCAGGCTTGGGCCATGGTCCCCCGAGCCTCGGCGCACGCCTGCGAGCCTTCCTGCCGGGCCTGGGGCTCATTCGTTCGGGAAAGGGAGTCGGCGTGACGCGTATCGCAGTGCTCGGCGGAGGCGTGATGGGGGAGGCCCTGATCGTCGGCATCCAGCGACGCGTGCATCCCGCGCCGGTCATCGCGGTCGCGGAGAAGCGCCCCGACCGCCGGGCGGATCTCATCGCGCGCCTTGGCGTGCAGGCGCAGGATGCCCCCGAGGCCGTTCGCGATGCCGACGTCATCGTCCTCGTCGTCAAGCCCCAGGACATCCGATCCCTGCTCGACACCATCGCCGGCCATGTCGCCGAGGGCGCACTCGTCATCTCGATCGCCGCTGGCATCCCGACAGCGCTGATCGAGACTGCCCTGCCGGGCACGCATGTGGTGCGCGCCATGCCGAACACCCCGGCTCGGATCGAGAGCGGGATGACCGGCATCTCCGCGGGGGCCCGCTGTGACCGGGAGCATCTGGAGCGGGCTCGGCATCTGCTCACGGCCGTCGGGGCGGTTGCCGAGGTCCCGGAATCCGCCCAGGATGCGATCACCTCGGTCTCCGGCAGCGGCCCGGCCTACCTGTTCTACCTGGCCGAGGCCATGATCACGGGTGCGGTCGAGGGCGGGATCGACCCAGAGCAGGCCCGCGAGGTGGTCGCCCAGACCCTGCTGGGGGCCTCCCGCCTGCTGCAGGTAAGCCACGAGCCGCCGCAGGAACTCCGCGCGAACGTCACCTCGCCCGCAGGCACGACCGCGGCCGCCATCGCGGCCTTCGATGAGCGAGGGGTGCGCCAGGCATTGATCGATGGCATCACAGCCGCTCGCATGCGCAGCCAGGAGCTGTCGGCGGGATGAGCGAGCGCGTAGCGGTCGTCTGGGACGATGACCTCGCGGCCTATGACTTCGGGCCTGGTCACCCGCTGGCACCGATCCGCGTGCAGCTGGCCATGCGGCTGGCCCGTGACTTCGACCTGTTCGCCCATGCCAATGTCGAGCTGATCACCCCGGTGGAGCCCGCGACGCAGGACGACCTGCTGCGGGTGCATGAGCGGGCATATCTGCAGGCCGTGCAGGCCGCGTCTGCGGACGCCGGCTACGTCGATGCCGCACGGGGCCTGGGCACTGACGACGACCCCGTCTTCGCCGGGATGCACCAGGCGGCGGCTCGGGTCTGCGGTGCCTCGCTGGCCGGGGCCAGGGCGGTGCTCGATGGTCGGGCGGACCATGCGGTGAACCTTGCGGGAGGCTTGCACCATGCCATGCCCGGTGCGGCTTCGGGCTTTTGCATCTACAACGACGTCGGCGTGGCGATCGCCTGGCTGCTGGAGCAGGGGGTGGAGCGGATCGCCTACGTCGATGTGGACGTCCACCATGGCGATGGCGTGCAGGCCATGTTCTGGGACGACCCCCGGGTGCTGACCATCTCGATCCACGAGAGCCCGCGGACGTTGTTCCCCGGAACGGGCTGGCCGACCGAGATCGGCGGGCCGGCTGCGCCGGGCACCGCGGTGAACATCGCCCTGCCTGCCGGCACGGGGGATCAGGGCTGGCTGCGCGCCTTCCATGCGGTGGTGCCCGATGTCCTGCAGGCCTTCGGCCCGCAGTTCCTGGTCACCCAGCAGGGGGCAGACACCCATGCCGAGGATCCGCTTGCCCACTTGGCGGTCAGCCTGGACGGCCAGCGAATGACCTACCAGGCCCTGCACCGCTGGGCCCATCGCTATGCAGGCGGGCGTTGGCTCGCGGTCGGCGGGGGCGGCTATGAGTGGGTCGATGTCGTCCCGCGGGCGTGGACCCACCTGATCGCGGAGGCGACTGGCCACCCGATCGACCCGATGACCGATCTGCCCGTTTCGTTCCGGACGTTCGTGGAGGAGGCCCTCGCCCGTCAGGCCCCCTTTCGGATGACGGACGGCCGGACACCCTGGCCGAAGCCCTTCGATGACGGGTTCAACCCCGATGACCCGGTCGACCAGGCGATCCTGGCCACCCGGCATGCGGTCTTCCCCCGCTGGGGACTCACGGCGGAATCACTGGGCTGGCTCTGATTTCGGCAACCAACTTTCCCAGTGGCCCCACCGCCCACTAGATTGTGCACTGCCTCGTGGCCGTTGCTCACCGGAGGGGAAGCCGGTGCGGCGCAGGGCAGAAAGCTTGGGTGCTTCATGTCGACCACGCCTGACCGGCCGTTCGCCGAGGTGCGCTTCCTGACTGTTGCCGAGGTCGCATCGGTCATGCGGGTCTCGAAGATGACGGTCTACCGACTCGTTCACCAGGGAGACCTGCCCGCCGTTCGCGTCGGCCGCTCCTTCCGCGTGCCCGAGCAGGCCGTGAACGACTACCTACGCGACTCCTTCGTCGAGACGGCCTAGCCCAGTCTCGCTGTCTGCCGCACGCCCGCTCGTCCTCCCGCCTCGGCGGCCCGGCCGCCACAGCGATAGGATTTGCCCGCTCTGCTCGTCATGTCGATGCACCACGGCTGGTCATGTCAGCCATGAATGAACGCGAGGATTTGCTCCATGGGCTCAGTCGTGAAGAAGCGCCGCAAGCGGATGGCGAAGAAGAAGCACCGCAAGCTGCTGCGCCGCACGAGGGTCCAGCGCCGCAATAAGAAGTAGTCGCCAGTTCGCACCCGAGGGGGTGGCATGCCTGGGGTCATCCTGGTCACGGGCGCTGCACGGTACCTCGGTGGAATCTTGGCCGAATCCCTCGTGGCGGCGCCCGGAGTCGAGCGGGTCATCGGGGTTGATGTCGTCGGCCCCGAGCAGCCGCTCGCCGGAGTCGAGTTCGTCCGGGCCGATATCCGCAGCCCGGTCATCGGACGGGTCATGGATGAAGCCGGCGTCGACTCGGTCGTTCACATGGGTGTCATCTCGACCCCCAACCAGGCCGGTGGCCGCTCCACGATGAAGGACATCAACGTCATCGGCACGATGCAGTTGCTGGCTGCCTGCCAGCGAACCCCGAGCGTGGCCTCGGTCGTGCTGAAATCGACGGCAGGCATCTACGGATCAGGGCCGAAGAACCCGGCTCTCTACCGGGAGGACACCGAGCCGGCCCACGCCCCGGGATCCGGCTGGCCGAAGGACTGCGCGGAGGTCGAGGGCTACGTGCGTGGCTTCGCCCGGCGCCGGCCGGACGCAACCATCACTACCTTGCGCTTCGCAAACATCATCGGCCCGCGCATCCGCACGGGCCTGACCGGCTACTTCTCGCTGCCGGTGATACCCACGGTCCTGGGCTTCGATGCGCGACTGCAGTTCATCCATGAGGACGACGCCGTCGACCTGACCAGGCGCGCGGTGCTGGCCGGGATACCCGGCACGTTCAACGCGGCGGGTGCCGGCGTCATCACCCTGGCGCAGGCGGTGCGCCGCACCGGCCACCCGTGGATCGCCGTCCCCTCGATGATGTTCGCCTCCGTGGGGCGCAGCATCAGTCGTGCAAGCGACATCAGCCGGGCCCACGACGCCGACTTCTCCGCTGAGCAGGTGCGCTACCTCACCTATGGCCGGGTGCTCGACACCCACAAGGTGGAGCGCGAGTTCGGCTGGCGTCCTGCCCTCACCACTGCTGAGGCCTTCGACGCGTTCGTGCATCGCGGTGACCGCCCGGAGGGGGTGACGGCAGTTGCCTGATGCAACGGTCATCCCGATGAACCCGGAGGATCCCAAGCGGCTGTCGCCATCGAAGGCGGCTCGCCGGGTCGGCAACACGGGCCCGCAGCCACGTCGCCTCAGGGCAGCGCCGCCGCCTCCGCAGGAGGAGCTCCCCCCGCCGCCCCCGCCTCCGCCCCTGGATGAGCCCGGCCAGGCGGCAGATGCCGTGGCGCAGCTGGGTGCCTGGGTCGAGGAGGCGGTCGCGTTCATCCAGCGGCGGCTGCGCGGCGACTACGCGGTCGACGAGTTCGGCTTCGACCCCGAGCTCAACGACCAGGTGCTGATGGGCCTGGTGCGGCCGCTGTACCGGTCGTGGTTCCGGGTGGAGACCTCAGGCCTGGAGCATGTGCCCGCCGAGGGGGGCGCCCTCGTCGTCGCAAACCACTCCGGCACCCTGGCCTTCGATGCGGTGATGACCCAGGTAGCGCTGCTGGACGATCACCCGGCCCATCGGCACCTGCGGATGCTGGGCGCGAACCTGGTGTTCGCGACCCCGTTCATCGGGCAGGTGGCCCGCGCATCCGGGCACACCCTTGCCTGCCAGCCGGATGCCCAGCGACTGCTTGATCGCGGTGAGATCGTGGGGGTCTGGCCCGAGGGCTTCAAGGGCATCGGCAAGCCGTTCAGCGAGCGCTACAAGCTGCAGCGCTTCGGCCGGGGAGGCTTCGTCGAGACGGCCGTGCGTGCCCGTGTCCCCATCATCCCCACGGCCATCGTCGGCGCGGAGGAGATCTACCCGATGATCGCGGAGAGCAAGGTGCTCGCCCGCATCCTCGGCCTTCCGTACTTCCCGATCACGCCGACGTTCCCATGGCTCGGTCCGATCGGGATGATCCCGCTGCCCAGCAAGTGGTACATCCACTTCGGTGAGCCGATCAGCACGCAGGACCTGCCGGCGAATGCTGCCGATGACCCGATGATCGTGTTCAACCTGACCGACCAGGTCAGGGAGCAGATCCAGCAGATGATCTATCGCCTGCTCATGCAGCGGCCATCAGTCTTCGGCTAGGACCCCCGACTCAGCTCATCAATTATTCGCAGCAAGGCGTTGGGCGAGCAGGTCCGAATCCCTGGATTTCGATAGTCCAGTAGGCGAGCGTCGCCGGTAACCAGGAAGTGCGCATCCGCCCAGGCTGCTAGGTGCACAAGGTACGCGTCCATTGGGTCTGCCGGCGGGGCCATGCTGCCCTCGGTGTCGGGATGCAGGTCTGCGGATTCACGGAGCAGCCAGTGGAGGGCATCAGCCTCGTCAGTGCTGAACCAGCGTCGAAAGCGGTCCCTTCGGCACACGGTGATGAATTCGTCGAGGAGATGCTCGGAGATGATCAGTTGAACCTGACCGTCCGTCCAACGACGAAGGATCTCGGCCGGTGAGCCCTCAGCTGAGATGAGTCCGGCGATCAGCACTCCAGGATCTACGACGACGCGCAGCATCTATGTTTCGTGCTTGTTCTCGCGGACACCGGCGTAGGCCTCGTTCAAGGCTGTCTGCTCGCCGACGCCTTGATTGCGCTGCCAGACTTGTTCAAGCATGTCCATTCCAAGGAATCGACGCAAGGCCTGCTCCATGACGTCGGAGTCGCGGAGGTTCTTGCGGGCGGCCCATGCGCGGGCGGCTCGAAGCAGTTCCTCGTCCATGTACATGGTGGTCTTCGCTTTTGCCATGGATTGATTGTGATGGGAAGAGGGGATTCCCTCAACTGCGTAGCGCCTCATTCCGTCATCCTGGAACTCGGCAGTCGAAGGTGAGTCTGGTGACTTGGATCTGTGGACCAGATCCAGCATCGCGAGAGCCTGCTGACACCTCCATGGCGGGCGCAGGCAGGCCTCGCGCGGGCGCATTCCCGTGCGAATAGGCTCGGCACCGTGGGTCTGCAATCCGCTCTCGGCTTTCAGTTCCGGCCGCCGAACCCGGCCCAGGTCGCCATGCAGCGGGTCGGCTCGACAGCCGCCGGCAGCTGGGTCTTCCAGCGCACGCTGTACCGGATCGATCGGCCGCTGTACCGCTGGACGGACGGCCGGATGACGGTCCCGGGACTGCTCACCGGGCTGCCGGTGATCATGCTGACGACGACCGGCGCCAAGTCGGGGGAGTCGCGGACGATGCCGGTCGCCGGGATCCCGTTCGGGGAGAACCTCGTCGTCCTCGGCACGAACTATGCGCAGGGCCGCACTCCTGGCTGGGTGATCAACCTGGAGAAGGAGCCACGGGCCACGGTGGCGTGGCAGTCGCGCAGCGTCCCGGTCATCGCTGCGGCCGTCGCGGCCGAGCGGATGGACGAGGTCTGGCAGGCGGCCAGCGTCGTGTATGTCGGCTTCCCGAAGTACCGGCAGCGGATCGCCGATACTCGCCCTGTGCGTGCCTTCGTGCTCGAGCCCCTGGCCTGAGCCAGGGGCTCGCGATCGCTACGCCTTCGCAGCAGCACCCTCGGGTAGCGGGTTGCTCTTCAGCCAGTCGATCAGTGGGATGGCGACCTCCGCCAGCTGGCTGGTGAGCAGGGTCGGGGCGCCCGCCGCCGTCAGGGTGTCCAGCGTCGCCTGGTAATACCACGCGATCTCCTTCGGGTGATTGAAGACACGCAGCGAACTCGGGCCGCGGGCCTGCACATCGGCCCAGATCGCCCTGGCATTGTGCAGCTTGTCGGCGGCCGTGACGATCAGCACGTCGGGACCGGCCGTTGCGAGGTGACGAAGGTGCCCTTCCTTGCGCTCCTTCCAGGGCGCCTTCTGCGTGGGATCGGCTGCCAGGGAGTCACTGCAGCCCTCGACGGCGGCAGCGACGCGGTTGCCGTAGCGCCAGCGGATCTGCCGCAGGATCGGCTCGCCTCCGCAGTCCTCCGCCGTGTCGTGCAGCAGCCCCGCAATGGCCTGGTCTTCATCGCCTTCGGCCTCGAGGACCAGGGCTGAGACGGCTAGCGGATGGCAGATGTAGGCGGTCGTCTTGCCCTTGCGCACCTGCTCGGCGTGCAGTAAGGAACTGAAGGCGACCGCATCGAAGTAGCGGGCGCCAAGGGTGACATGTGGCGTGGTGCTCATGAACCTCCTTGGTTGTCATGATCGTGCTGGTTGTCGTGATCGTGCTGGTTGTCGTGATCGTGCTGGGCTCGTCGTGGTGTGGCCACCTCGCCTTGCCGATCACAGGATCGCATCAAGGTGTGACATCGGGACTGGTGATCGTTGACAGTCGATCGCCTGCCCGGTACGTTAACCTGTATGACAGCCAGAGAGGCGGGCACGATGACCGCTGACGTCACCACTACACATAGACGACTGCGCGAGACGATGCCCGCCCTGCTCCAGGGTGTCACCCAGCAGGCACCCTTCGCCGATGCTCTCGTCCGGCTCGGCCGATCGCGTGATGACGTCGTCGTCCTCAGTGCCGACCTGAGCAAGTACACCGATCTCGTGCCGTTCCGGACGGAGTTCCCCGATCGCTTCATCCAGGTCGGCATGGCCGAGCAGAACATGTTCGGCATTGCCGGCGGCCTGGCCAAGTCGGGCTTCCTGCCGATCGCCGTGACGTACGGCGTCTTCGCGACCAGGCGGGCCTTCGACCAGGTCGCGATGGCACTGGCGACGGGCGTCACCGGGCCGGCCATCGTGGTGGCCTTCCTGCCCGGCATCACCACGCCGTTCCGGGCGACGCATCAGGCGACGGAGGATCTTGCCCTCATGCGCCAGATCCCGGGGATGACCGTGATCGACCCGGCGGACGCGACGGAGCAGGTTGCCGCCCTCGATGCAGCAGCACAGCATGATGGCCCGGTCTACCTTCGCGGCCTGCGCGGCCTCGTGGAGCAGCGCTTCGCCCCCGAGGGCTTCGCGTTCCGCATTGGCCGGGCGCAGCTGGTCGCCGATGGCGACGACGGGGCAATCATCGGGATGGGCCTGGGCACGGCCTGGGCCCTGGATGCCCGCGAGGTGCTGCACCAGGGCGGCCGATCCCTGGCCCTGCTGGACATGCCGACCCTCAAGCCCATCGACCGGGATGCCATCCTCGCCGTTGCGTCCCGGCATCGCACGATCTTCACGGTCGAGAACCACTCGACCATCGGCGGCCTGGCATCCGCGGTCAGCGAGGTCATCGCAGCGGCGGGCCTGAGCGTGAGGGTGGTGCCCTTCGGCGTCCCCGATACCTGGGCGCCCGCAGGGTCCATCGACTATGTCCGCACCGGGCTCGGCCTCACCGCCGAGGCCATCGCATCGAGCATCGTGGCGGAAGGGGAGCAGGCGTGACCACCGACGAGGAGCTCAGCCGGATCGCAACGTCGATCAGGCGACGGTGCGTGACGATGTGCCGGGGCCGCGGCCAGGGTTATGTGGGCCAGGGCCTGGCCCTCGCCGACCTCATGGCAAGCCTGTACTTCGACGAGATGCGGCGCGATCCCACGGGTGCCCTGCACGACCGCTTCATCCTGTCGACCGGGCATAGCGCCATTGCGCTCTATGCGACCCTCGGCGAGCTCGGCGAGTACGCCGATGAGGAGCTCGCCACCTACGGCATGGACGCCTCCCGCATCGAGGAGAGCCCGCTCGCCGGCCTGCCCGGCTTTCACATCACCGGCGGGTCACTGGGACAGGGGCTCTCGCAGGCCGTGGGCTTCGCACTTGGCGACCGGCTGCGCGGCTCGGATGCACGCACCTTCTGCCTCATCAGCGACGGGGAGCTGCAGGAAGGCCAGATCTGGGAGGCCATCATGTCGGCGGCCCACTACCGCCTCGGCTCGCTCGTCCTGCTCATCGACAACAACCGGATGCAGGCCGACGGCGATACGGCCGAGGTCATGGGCATCGAGCCGATTCCCGACAAGCTTGCGGCCTTCGGCTTCGCCGCCCAGCGGGTCGACGCCAATAACCTGCCAGCCCTGCGGGCAGCCCTCGAAGCGACTCGTGCGCAATCCGATCGACCCCATGGCATCGTCTGCGACACGCTCCCCGGCAAGGGCGTGCCGACGATCGAGGCATACGAGAAGGTGCACTACGTGCGGGCCGGGGACGACGTGTGGGCGCAGGCCCTTGCGGAGATCGGCTCGACCGCGGGCGTTCGGCATGCGTCCGCTGAGTGAAGGAGACGTCCAGTGAGTGCGGCAATGAGTCCCGAGGAGCGCACGGCCAATGCACGGGAGGCCGGGCGCATCATCGCGATCAGCACGTATCGATGGCAGGCCCAGCCGAACTGCCTGTGGGTCGAGATCGAGACGGCCTCCGGAGCCGTCGGCCTCGGCGAGACCTTCTATCAGGCGGCAGCGGTCGAGTCGATCATCCACGAGATGGTGGCCCCGCTCCTGCTCGGCACCTCGGCGGAGTCGCGCAATGCCCATGCCTGGAACCTGTTCGCCTGCGCGAACTTCTGCGGCTATGCCGGCTCAGAGATGCGTGCCTTCAGCGCGATCGACATCGCGCTATGGGATATCGCCGGGCTGCTGCTCGACCGGCCCATTCACGCCCTGCTCGGCGGAGCGGTTCGCGATTCGATCGGCATCTACAGCTCCTGCGCCGATGCAGGGGGCTATCAGGACTCGACTCGATCATGGGACGATCCCGCCGGGCTGGCGCGCGAGCTGCTCGACTCGGGCATCAAGGCGATGAAGATCTGGCCCTTCGATCGCTTTGCCCCGCAGATCGAGGCGGCCTTCGTGACCGGGCCGGCTGGCTGGTCGGCGATGGGCCCTCCGGGGAGCTACCTGTCGGCCCGGCACCTGGAGGAGGGGATCTCCCGCATCAGCCAGATCCGCCAGGCGGTCGGCAGCGAGATCGAGATCATCATCGAGGGTCACTCGCGCTGGGACGTCAACTGCGCGCTGCGCATCCTGCATGCCCTGGAGCCCTACGACATCATGTGGGTCGAGGACATCATCCAGCCCGACAGCGTCGGCGACCTGCGTCGCCTGGCCCAGGAGTCCCGGGTGCCGCAGGCGGTCAGCGAGCGGCTGTTCACCAGGTATGCCTACCGCGATGTGCTCGAGGCGAATGCCGCGCGCATCATCATGCTGGACGTCGCCTGGACCGGCGGGATCACCGAGTCGTCCCGCATCTGCGACCTCGCCGACACCTACCATCTGCCGGTCGCACCCCATGACTGCACCGGTCCGGTCACGGCGCTGGCCAACCTGCACCTATGCGCGGCGAAGACCAACATCATCACCACCGAGACCGTCCGCGGATTCGTCGACGGCTACTACGGCGAGGTCCTCGATACGCCATTGCCCATTCGCAATGGCGTAGCAGTCTTCCCCGAGCGCCCCGGCCTAGGTGCCGCACTCAGCCCCGACTTCAAGGCGCGGCCGGACGTCCAGGTGCGTCGCTCGGTTGCGTGATGCCTCGTCACAGTCGCCGCAGGTGACTCCACTCTCGAAGGGATGCGCATGACATCGATGCAGGGCCGCACCGCGGTGGTGACGGGTGCAGCGGGGGCGATCGGGCAGGAGGTCGTTCGCCAGCTGCTCGCCGCGGGGGTCGAGCGAGCGGTGATCGCGGATATCCCCGGCTCGTCGATCGAGACGGTAGCCGAGGGCCTGGCCTCCGAGGGAGCGCAGGTTCGCGGCTACGCCCTGGACGCTGCCGACCGCGATGCATTCGCCCAGATGCTGGCAGGCGCAGGATCGTTCATCGGGCCGGTCGACGTCCTGGTCAACGTGGCCGGCTACTGGCAGATCGTCGACTTCGTCGACAGCGATCCCGCCCAGTGGGATCGGATGATCTCCGCGAACCTGCTCACCGCGATGGCCGCTTGTCACGTGGTGCTGCCCCAGATGATCGAGCGGGCCAGCGGATCCATCGTCAACTTCGCATCGACGGCGGGGGAGTATGGATCGATCCGCGCATCCGCGGCCTATGCCGCCGCCAAGGGCGGGGTCATCGCCTTCACCAAGTCGCTGGCCCGCGAGGTCTCCCCCCTCGGCATCCGGGTGAACGCCATCAGCCCGGGGCCGATCGATACCCCCGCGCTGAAGGTGGCCAGCGCGCAGGCACGGCAGCAGGCCGCGAACCGCACCCTGGTGGGTCGCCTTGGCGAGCCCGCCGATATCGCCAGCGGGGTGGTCTACCTCGCCAGTGATGCGTCGGGGTTCGTGACCGGGACCGTCCTGCAGGTCAACGGCGGGAGCCTGCTGTAGTGCTACTCGGCAGGCTCGAGCAATTGCTGCGGGAAGATACTCTCCGACTCCTGCAGGTGCTGGGCCATGGCCTCGGCGGCGCCCTGCGGGTCGCCGGCGCGAACGCGATCCAGGATGCGTGCGTGCATCGCCAGGCCTGAGGGCACGCCGGTCGGGTTCGCGTGAGTCTCGACCATGCCGGTGATGATGGTGCGTGCCAGGGGTGCGAGCAGGCCGGGCAGCAGCGGGTTGCCGCTCGCCTCGGCAAGGCGGATGTGAAAGCCCATGTCAGCGGCTGCGTAGCGATCCCGGTCGCCCTGCTGCTGCTCCATCTCCGACAGGAAGCCATCGAGAGCCGTGATGTCCTCATCGCAGGCTTCGGTCGCCGCCAGGCGTGCGGAGGTCACCTCGATCGCCGTACGCGCCTGGTAGAGGTGCGCAACGGTGATGTTGTGGTTGTCGGAGAACAGCAGATGGCGCTCGATGACGCTCGACACCGTCTGGGCGTCGGGGTGGCGGACGAACGTCCCGCTGCCGTTGATCGTGTAGAGGTAGCCGCGCTCGCGCAGGTAGCCGAGTGCTTCGCGGACGATCGGCCTGCTGACCCCGTACTCCTTGGCCAGGGCGGCCTCGCCCGGCAGCCGCTCCTGCGCCTGGAGCTCGCCGGACTGGATACGCCGCTCGAGCTCGCGTACCAGGCCTTCAGTGGCGGTACTCCGCTGGATGGTCATCTCGCCCCGGGTATCGACGCCGACTGCGTGGTCCGCGTCAGGATATCGGACCTCCGACGATGATGGTCACAGATGAAGGGCGAATAGGAGGGGTGTAGGGCATTGCTAGGGGTCTGCGCATTCAGCAGGCACCACATGAGAGTGCTGTTCGCGCTCGACGTCAGCTCTCGGAGCAGATGAGCAGAGTCTGGCACAGCAAGGTGATGTCACGACTCATGCTAAATCCGTCAGAGTCTGACAGGACTGCGGACGTGACGCCGATGACTGCCCCTGCGCCATTGACGAGCGGGCCACCCGAGCTCCCTGGAGCGATGAGCACATCGGAGAGGATCTCCCCGGTTCCCGGCGGAAGGTTGGCGATGGTGCCAGTTGTCGTCGTACCGGTGATTCCCTGAGGATTGCCAGCCGCCATGACCCAGTCCCCCTGCTGCTTGCGTGTCTGCGGCGAGAGCGGTGTCAGCGGGGCTGTAGGTGCGCTGATGATGGCCAGGTCTGCGTCCTCGTCCATGCCTACGACAGATCCCTCGTGCGATTCCCTGTCGCTGGTCGTGACGAAGACCGGAGCTGCCATGGGGCAGTCCTTGACCACATGCCAGTTCGTCACGATCACGGTCCCAGCGCTACTGCCGAGGGCGGAGGGATCGAGTGCGAAGCCTGATCCCTGGGAGACCGTTTCCGCTGACTCCTGGCACTCGAGCAAGACAGTGCTGGGCAGCACCATGGCGATGAGTCTCGGGAGATCGGCCGGTGGTGAGGCAGATGCCCGCGCGCTCTCCGCCGCTCCGGCGGCCTCCTCGGCGTCCGCCCCCAGTTGCGGAAGGTTCTGCAGTCCCTGCTTCGCGGCCTCCGTTGCCATCTTTCGCTCGAGGCTGTCGGAGTTCAGGCTGCGCTGGACGACGTTGACCACCTCGGAGATGAGGATGAAGGCGAGGATGGGCAGGGCCACGAACAGCAGCATCTGGCGGAGGCGGTTGCGCTGGTATCTCCGCTTGGATGGTTCTGCGATTGGGCCGAAGGGATCCGCGCCTGAGCCAGCCTGATGGGGGTCGGGAGGTGTACGAGGCCCCAGATCACCCCAGAGATCGGACATCAGTCCTAGAGCCCCGACGTCTGCGTCCCACTCGGTGCCCAGTCATCGTCTCCGAGGTGTCGGAATAGGGCGACCTTGGAGACGTCGATCGGGTCGGTGATGTCGATGCGCGTGACGACTTCGGTGCCAGTGATCGACTCAGACTGGATCTCCGCCCATTCGACATGGACGCTTGCCTGGGGCCTTACCCGCGCCGGGCCGCTGGCGATGCTACTGAATCGGTGGTGTTCCCCATCAGCCTCGCCGGACTCGGAGAAGGCCAGCACGGACAGGGCCGATGGATCCTCGAGGATCTCGCTGATGAAGCCATCCCAGGAGGCCTGGGCCTGCCGCCAGTCGGCCAGCAGGTCCTGTCCGAGCTGCAGTCCGTCGAGAGCATTCGGATTGGCCACGCTGACATCGGGGCGATGGTCGTTGAGCGGGCTGAGTCCCTTCTGGATCTCCGAGGCAATCTGCGCCACTTGTGCCCGTCCCAGGCCTTCCAGCACTTCAGGATTGCGCGCGAAGCTCATCAGAACGTTCCTCAAGTCGCGCTGCATGTTGTCGCGATCGAGGAAGTCGAAGTCAATGCGTTCGCTCTCGACACTGAACCCATGACGACGGGCTGCCTCGGCTAGAAGGCGCGTAGAGGACTCCCGACGAAGACCGATGGTGAAGCGTTCAGCAGTAAAGCGCTGCAGGAGCCGATTCCAGCTCTCCTCGCCGTCCGCCTTGACCTCCGCGATCCGCAGGTTCGCGGGGAGCCCGTCGGCGATTGGCCGGAGGTCGCCTTGTCGATCCTGTGAGTCGGGTACTACCCAAGGTTCCTGGAGCACGGCTCCGTAGAACTCCAGACGCTCGGCCAACTGCGGGCGCAACTCGGTCAGCCGAGCATGGTCGGCCCGGATCCGGTCGATGGATGCCATGGCATTGCGCCCCCAGGCAAGGGCAACGTTCAGCTGGTACTTCATCTGGTTGAAGCCCCTGAAGTAGTTGAACAGGGAGCCGAAGGTGCCCAACGTGAAGAGGATCACGAACAGGACCACATATCGCCAGGCGGAGAGCTCGAGCACCGGCATCGTCAGCTTGAACTGCCGCAAGATCAGTGCAATGGCGAGCAGGATCAGGGTCACGGCAACAGAGAAGATCGCTGCCACGAGCATCCGGCGTACGAATGCGCGGCGCAGTCGCCTCGCCTCCTGCTCGAAGTTGCGACCATGGCCTCGGTCGAAGTCCCGAATTCGCTGCTCGTCCGCCTCGATCCGGGCGATCTCCTGATCGACGTGGGTGAGCAACTGAATCGAGAGGGATCGCCGCCGCTCATCGAGCCAGGCGCCGAGCGAGTCTCGAGCGCGCACG
>JAGWXF010000019.1 GCA_018970025.1 Actinomycetales bacterium
CGGTGGACCAGTTCTCCGAGGTGACTTCCTCGCCCGGCACGAGTGTCACAGGCGGAATGGGCTTCCCGTTGAGCAGGTAGTCCGCCATCAGGGCCGCTGCTGTCTCACCATGCTTGGCCGAATTGGCGAAGAGGCTGCCGCAGTATGCGGGCGTCCCCTTCTCGAACTCGATCTTCGACAGGGCACCATCGCCGATTCCCACGCCGCATGAGCCCTTGTCGAGACCCGCCGCCTCAAGGGCCCTGACCGCACCAACAACGCCTTCCTCATTGCAGGAGTACACGAGCCAGTTCTTGACGTCGGGATGTGCAGTGATGAGTCCCTGCATGGCCTGGAGGCCACCATCCGTGTTCGCCCCGGCGTAGTTCGCCTCAAAGAACTGCTTGGCGGTCAGCTCCGGCATAGCCGCCTGCAGAGCCGCCTTGGCCCCATCCGTGCGATCCGTGCACACGCTGACCTCATTGAACGTCAGCCCAGCGACACCGATGTCTGCTGGCTTCCATCCCCGCTGCTTGGCGTCATCGGCGAGCATGGTGCCCACGGAATCGCCGATCTGCTTCGTGTCCATGCCCACGAACGGGGCAGCGTTCCCCTGTGCGTCCTCAATGGGGTCGTCGACCGCGATCACGGCGACGCCCTTGTCGGCTGCCTGACCAAGTACCTGGGGCCCCAACTTCTGATCCTGAATCACCAGGATGACCCCGCCAACGCCCTGCGAGAATGCAGTGTCCAAGTTCGTCTGCTGAGCAGCGGCATCGAACCGGCTGTCAAGCACCGAAACCTCGAGTCCCGCAGCGGCTCCGCCTTCTTCGACACCCTTCGCCTGGTTCTGGTACCAACCCTGATCCATGCGCTTCACGACGTAGGCCACCTTGTTGTTGCCTGACGCGGCCGGAGCCTCTGACGCTTCCGCCGTCCCAGAGGCTGGGGCGGCCGAGGGCGCTGCCGATTCCCCGGCTGCGGTCTCCTCTGTAGATGAACTGCTCGAGCCGCATGCCGCCAGCACTAGAACGCAGGCGAGCCCGGCCCCCAGTGCACCAAGTGCACGTGTTCCTGCCCTCATACGAGGACTCCTTTCATCTGTTCCGAGCCGTCGTACAGGCTCTTGAGTTGCCTCCCGGCGGGCGCCGAGGAGTTCAGGACGAGCACCGCCGTGTCATCAGACACTTACGGGAGCTCCCCCGACTTTGGCCGACTCGATCAGCGCAGCGATCAGTTCGACGGATCGCGCTGCAATATCGCCGGACGAGTTGTTCTCCGTGCTACGACCCGTGACGAGGTCGATGAAGCGACTTGGCGGCGTGCTGCATGCGTAGTTGCCGCTGCCCGGGGTGGCTAGCAGTGACTCCTGACGTCCGTCATGCAGCAGGAACTCCGCCCGCTCGCGTTCGACGTCGAGCAGGAGCACACCGTTGGTGCCGAAGACTCGAATATCCATCTGGAACTTGCTGTCCGCCGGCAGCGTTGCCGCTCCCGCGAGGCTCCCCAGCGCGCCGTTGGTGAATGTGACGTTGGCACTGTTGTACATGTCAACGCCCGAGTTAGGGCTCGCAACGAAACCGCTGACCCGCTGGGCGCGAAGACCGGTGAGCCACAACGCCAGTGAGACCACGTGCGTAAGTTGACCGTGCGCGTAGCCGCCGCCCCGGCGGGCGTCTTGCCACGTTCGCATGTCAGGGGCGGCGAGGGTCGGCGTCCATTGGCTGGGCACGCCGCCCTGTCCGGCGAAGAACTCCTTCGTGGGCGATGCCATCGTTCCGGCGATGAACTCCACGTCACCGATCACTCCGTCGTCGATCAGCTGCTTCGCAGCGACGATGAAGCCCGTGTACTGCCACCCGTACGGCACCAAGAGGACGACGTCCTGCTGGCTCGCTGCACTGACGAGGTCCCACGCCTGCTCCGGATCCAGGGTCATGGGCTTCTCGCACATCACGTGCAGACCCCTGTCCAGGGCCGCGCGGGCATGCTCATAGTGCAGGTGATGCGGTGTGGTGATGAGCACCGCATCGAGATTCTGCGCGAGGAGTTCGTCTACGTCCTCGGTCGCGTGCGCGAAACCGAACTGCTCCTGCACGACGGCGAGGAGGTCGGGATCGGGGCGGCAGACGGAAACCAGTTCAACGTCGTCGCGCGCCGCGAGCAGGGGGAAGTGGTTCGTGGTGGCCCACCAACCTGCCCCGATGGCACCGACACGCACCGGCCGGTCCGTCACAGTTCTCATCGCGCGACCCCGTAGCGCGGTGGATTGGCGTGTACATCCTCCTTGACGAGCGCTCGCGCACACAGATCCTCAAGGTGCCCGAGCACTGGGTAGACCAGGTACTGCGCCGCGTCCAGCCCCCAGGGCCCGAGACGAGCATGTCCACGCTCGATGATCTCCAGGAGGGTCAGCGATGAGGATGATCCGTCCAGGATGTCGAGCACTACGGTCTCAACCGTGTCGGTGTAGAGACTGCTTCCCTGCAGGAAGTCCTGGATGGCTTCCCTGCTCTTGACCTCGTAGTGAGCCGTGAGCAGGTGATCAGGGGACAGTTCCTGCGCTTGGCGGATGGTGGCACGGTAGGGGGCGACATCCCGGTACGTCGGAGGGAAGGCGGGCTCACCCGTTGCCGTGAGCACCGAATCCCAGAGAACGGCGTCGCCGATGAAGGCGGCACGCTCATTGGGCAGATAGACGCCG
Source organism: Actinomycetales bacterium (assembly GCA_018970025.1). Taxonomy (GTDB): domain Bacteria; phylum Actinomycetota; class Actinomycetes; order S36-B12; family S36-B12; genus REEB460. Next base: position 2,684 of record JAGWXF010000019.1, read on the forward strand.
ACATGCCCCCGACTGTGCCCCGGGAGTTCAAGCACTTCCAGCTGGCGGCTCCCGAGATCGATGACGTCTCCGCTGCCCCTGACCCCATCCATAGGCACCGTGTGGGCGACCTGCCGAATGAAGTCCTTTGTCTCGGGCGCCTCGTCGAACCCGTGCGGCCGGAACTCCCCATACCGCTCATCGATCATCAGCTCGATGTCCTCGATCTGGGAACGATCGTCCACACCACAAAGCAGGACGGCGTCGGGACAGGCATCGCGAATGGCCGAGTTTCCGCCCACGTGATCGAAGTCAGCGTGGGTGTTCACGACATAGCGAATGCGATCCAGCGGGTGGTCAATGTTGCTCAGGTAAGGCAGCAGCGTCTCCATCACGGATTCGTTGAGCCCGGTATCGACAAGTGCCGATCCTTGGTCGCCTTCGATCAGGTACATGGCAATGTACCGATTCCCAAGCGGGGCTTCGATGCGGTGAATGCCCGGCAGAATCTCCATCACTCATTTCCCTTCGTAGTGGGGCGCGCGCTTCTGTGCGAAAGCTGCCTTCCCCTCGTCTGCGTCACGCGTTGTCATGCAGAAGGTGAACGTGTCGTTCTCGTACGCCAGCCCCACCTCGAGGGACGTCGACTGACTGACCCGAACCAGGTGCTTCGCCAGTTCAGCCGCGATCGGCGCTGACAGCGCGATTCGTCGCGCAAGCTCGTCAACGGCAGCGTCGAGTTGATCGGCGGGAAGACAGCGGTTGACAAGCCCTATGCGTGCGGCTTCGGCAGCGTCCACCATGTCCCCGGTGAACAGCATCTCCGAGGCCGGACCGCTCCCGATGAGCCTGGGCAGTAGTTGCGTGTTGCCGGCTCCCCCATGCCAACCCAACTTGATCTCGCCAGCACCGAACCGAGCGGTGTCGTCGCAATAGCGGATATCGCTCATCAGGGCCATCTCGAGACCTCCGCCGATGCAGTAACCGCGGATCTTGGCGATGACAGGCTTCCGGATCGCCCAGATCTCCCGTGCATAGTCGATCCGATTGCGCAACTGCCAGGTGTCTCCGTACTGGTCCAGCACCGAGACATCGCTGCCGGCCGAGAATGCTCGGTCTCCTTCGCCCGCCAACACCACGCAGCGAATCCCCGAGTCCGCGTTGATGTCCTCGACCAGGGTCCGCAGGCGCCGGCCCATCGCCGGAGTCATGGTGTTGAGTTTGGCCGCCCTCTTGAGGGTGATGGTGGCTACCGTGTCAGTGATGTAAAGGGACAACTCGCCCTCGGCACCGACGTTCAGGTCTGCCATGTCAGATCACCCCTTCCGCATGCAGGTCCCGCAGATCCGACTCGTCGTGGTTCAGCCAGGAGCTGAGGACCTCATCGGTGTGCTGCCCGAGCAGCGGCGGAGCCAGTCGAATGGACGGCGGGGTCTCAGACATCTCGATGGGAATGCCTGTGAGGCGGAGGGAGCCGATGGTCGGGTGATCGACTGTCGCGATGAGTCCACGCTGTATGACATGAGGGTCGGTGCACAGCTTCGTGTAGTCGTACACCTCACCTGCCCATACATTGACGTCGTGGAACGCTGCTAACCACTGTGCAGTCGTCCTCGAAGGGGTCACCTGGGTCACTCGGCGGAAGATGTCATCACGGTGTGTATGGCCGTCAGTCCACTCGGTCATCGCGGCCAGCACTGGATCGCCAATCGCCTCACCAAGCTTGTTGATGGGGGCCATCGCTAGCACGATCCACCCATCGCTGGTGGGGTACGCGCCGTAGGGTGCGTTGACCCAGGCATGTGCGAGGGGCTCCTCTGAACGCTCGGGCTGGATCCCCAGGTTTAGATGCGTCACCAGTTCTTGGCACTGACAGTCCATGACCGTTGACAGCATGTCGACGGACACCTTTTGTCCGCGGCCGGAGGACTGTCGCTCCCACAGGGCGGAGAGGATGCCGATTGCCGCCTGATATCCGGTCATGACGTCAACGGCCCAAAGTGCTCCCGGCTGAGGGGGGTCCTCCTTGCCACCCACGCTCCACATGGATCCGGAGTAGGCCTGGACGACGAGGTCCTGTCCTGGCATGCCTGCGTTGGGGCCACTCTCCCCGTATCCGGTGATGGATGCGTACACCAACCGGGGATTGATGGAGGAGAGCTGTTCGTAAGAGGCGCCTAAACGCGCAGCAGTGCCGACCCGGTAGTTCTGGATGAAGACGTCGCTGACGGAAGCGAGTTCTCGGAGCAGCTGCTGCCCTCTAGGGTCCTTTAGGTTGATCGTGACGCTCTTCTTGTTCCGGTTGATGCCGAGGAACGCCGTCGTGTGGCCGCCGACCTCGGCGTTCGCGAAGCCATGAGTCCTGGTCCACTCCCCTGTTCCGGGTGGCTCGACCTTGATCACGTCGGCTCCGAGATCGGCGAGGCGCATCGCGCAGATTGGTCCAGCGAGCATCTGAGAGGCGTCGAGGACCCTCAGTCCGGACAGGGGACCGGCGTCCCTCATGATGCAAGCCCGACGCGCTCGACGACGCAGCGCTGGGCGGCTGCCCGAAGCGCCGAACCCTGACCCCAGACATTCACTTCGGTAGGCAGGGTCCGATACATGGTGACATCGTCGACATCGGACTGGCCGGCATACGTGCACGCAGAGACGCCCCAGAACTCCCCTGCTTCGTTGACGCGCGAGTGGGTGGCCACCCAGGCACGATCCGCGTGCTCTGCGTACTCACGCGGAAGCAACCCGCACGACACTCCCAAATCTAGAGCCGCCGCGAAGAATGATGCAGTGCTGGACTCCAGGTAGGCCTCGTGATCATGGATCAGGGTGTGCCAGAACCCGGTCGAGTCCTGGGTCTCGACAACGGCCTGCGCGAGAGTGAGCGCTTCCGCCTTCGCCTCCTGATAGCCCGGCGTGCTGTCCGGGAGAAGCGTCAGTGTCTCGACCATCCCGTAGAGAGCCCACCCGACCCCTCGCGCCCATCCATACCCGTGAAGGAGTCGCTGGCCGGTGTCGAAACTGTGTCCGAGGAAGGGCCCACGGCCAGGATCACCCAAAAGCTGGGTATGGGCGCGCCACTCAGCCAGGGCGAACTCGTGGTACCGGGGATCACTGAGCACATTGCCGAGTTCCGCTAGGAAGGGAGGTACGTGGTAGATCGAGTCCACCCAGACAGCATGTCGATACTGCGGGATATCGGGCCGGTAGAGCGGCGCACCAGCGGAACGCGGGGATCGCTCCAAGAGCTGATCAGCGAGGACGACCGCACGATCGAGAAGGGCCCCGCCCTCGCGGGACGAAACGCGCAGGAGTGCCCGGCCCGGCGTGAGGTGGTCGACCCATGTGGGGGAGTCCTTTGCCCACGCTCGAATGAACCGCGCGGCGTGCTCGTAGTAGCGGACGTCATCCAGGGCCTCAGCGGCATCAAGGAGCCCATCGAGGGCGATTGCATCACCCCAGAACCAAATCGTGAAGTCGTAGTTGGTGGTCCTGTCAGCGAGCGCGCGCAGCGTCGACTCCGCACTGGAGGTGTTTCTGGACATATCTACTCCAAGTAGTGGTAGTTGAGGTGCTCGGCGCACGCATGGGTGCGCAATGACGTTTCGGCGGCGCTAGCCGCCTACGGTTTCGGAATCCCTCTGGCCATCGCTCCAACAGGGCTTACGGCAGCGGAAGTGCCGGCTCGATCAAGGTGTTCGAGACCGACACGTGCACGGCGTACTCGTTCCCGGGTCGACGCGTCGGCAAGGCCCGATAGGTGCACCCCACTCGGATAGATGCTGGCGGCGTTCCTCAAGCCGAACTTCAGGTACACGGGCGAGGAGACGCGCACGATCTCAGGAATGTCGTGGTAACGAAGGAAGCCACCGAGGGAATCCGGACTCTCTACGTAGAGGTCGATCACGACGTCGCTGGCAGCACGCACCGCGGCGAGCTTTGCGAGGGAAAGATCGCCCGGGACATTGAGGCTGTCCAACCCAAGCTCGCGAAGGATTCTGACGGAGGCGGCGTTGCCGATACCCAGTAGCGCGGATCCCTTGATTACCAGATCATCCGGGAAGTAGCCCAACTTGCGGCCACGGGCCACGGCATGGATGAGTCCCTCGTCGGCCAGCAGGACGCTCCGGTAGCCGGCTTTCACGGCACGATCCACATCCTTGAGGGCATACCTGAGTTGGTCCATCCCCGCATGACGCCAGCCGAGTGTCCGGCCGTCAGGCGCCAGGGCCATGGCCGTGTCGCCATCCCATGGGGCCTTGGGTCCAACGAAGGGGCAGATCTCGATGGCTCGTTCAGCACCCAACTGCGCAATGTCCCGCAACTCAGAGTCTGAGGTCAGGCTTATCCCCGATCCCGAGGACAGCCTGTGAAGCGGCACGTCCAAACGAACTGCCTCATCAACAGCTGCCTGAACGGCGTCGAACCCCTCCACCGAGGGGATCTCCACTCGGTAGTGCCCGCCGTCCTCGAAAGTCAGCGTGCTGCTCGGACGGTCATGGAGATCCCCCGCTGGGAGCCCCACATGCGCGAGCAGGCGCTCGGCCACGTCACTCGTCATCGAAGTCGACTCCCGTCATCACCTGGGAGATGTCGGACCTGGTCCGCTCGACTAGCTTGTTCGCCGCCAGTTGGGCGGCTCGAGGCTGGCGGGCCGCAATGCGGTCAAGCAACGCTTTGTGCAGGGGCATGGAGGCAACAGAGGCCTCATGAGCCTTGATAGTGATCTCGCGGCTCAGGCGAAGGGACGAGGCGATTGCTGCGTTCATCTGCAGAAGCATCACGTTGTGGCAACCGACCAGGATTCCGTTGTGGAACTTCAGGTCCGCCTCGATGAAGGCATCGTCATCCCCGGTGGCTACGGCCCTCTCCATGTCTGCGTAGGCCGCTCGCATAACTTCGATCTGATCATCCGTGGCGCGAATGGCGGCCAGCCGCGAGGCCGCAGGCTCAATGACGCTTCTAGCCTCCACAAGGTCCCGGATGAGCGGTCCCTGGTTTCGCTCCGACTCCAACTGCCACGACAGAACCTCAGAGTCGAGCAACGACCAGCCTGACGCTGGCGCGACACGAGTCCCGACCCGCTGCTTCACCTCGACCATTCCTCGGGCCGAGAGAAGCTTGATGGCCTCGCGCACAACCGGCCGGGAGACTGCGAACTCCTCGATCATCTGTGCGTCCGAGGGAAGCGTCTGCCCCACGCCGTACTCGCCGCTGACGATCCTGCTGCCCAGAACCGCGGCGATCCGCTCAGGAAGCCCGCGACGAATTCTCATATAAATAACTTACATGGGTTATAACTGGTACGGAAGAGCCGTTACCGAATCGAGACACTCTGTCCAGACACACGTCGCGACTGCCGACGCCAAGTGCCGCCTGGGCCGGCGATGCGAAGTGCACATCCGTTACAAGCCCGTTCCGGCTCGTGCACGAACTGCGCATCTCACGGTCGCGACAACGAGTCTCACGTATCCCCTCCCACGCACCGAGGCCTGCCCGAGCTCGGTAGGGATTCGAAGGGAGGTGCTCGCGTTTGCCGCCTCAGGCGCGGCCGATGACCCCCTCACGTGACGCTCACCCGGTGCGTAGGTCCAGGACCCATCCACCAACGGATTCCGAGGGCCAAGGGGCAGCCTCCCGACTGAACCGACCACCCCTGCAGGACCAGTGGTGCGGATTCCGAGCCCCTTGCCCTTTCAGAACCGGACACAAAGGGCAAAGAAAGGGCAACTCACCGCCCTTGACGATTGACTTGCTCCTGAAAGTCGTTGCACTACAACAACTTCTTGGAGCCGCCTCGGGGATTTGAACCCCGGACCTACGCATTACGAGTGCGTTGCTCTACCCCTGAGCTAAGGCGGCATGCCCCTTCCGCGGCTCGCGCCGCCGTTCGAGGCGGGGCAATGCTACCCGGCGCAGACCTTCCCCTGGGCTGGGAGGGTGCCGGAGAGCAGGTAGGCGTCGACCGCCTCGTCGATGCAGTCCGAGCCCTCGAGGTAGGCCGTGTGGCCGTAACCGTCGCGTGTGAGCAGGCGGGCGTTGGCGAGCTGCTTGGCCATCAGCTTGCCCCAGAGATGCGGAGTCGCCGGATCGTGCGTGGTGGAAACCAGCAGGATCGGTGCAGATCCTGCGGCTCGGACGTTCGTGAGGGGGTCTGGCTCGGGCTGCGCCCAGTCATTGCACCCGAGCAGGCCCCAGGCCAGGCCCTCGCCGAAGGTGGGCAGCTCGGCCCCCCACTCCTTGGCCGTGGCCTTGACCTCGCTCACCGGGATATTGCCGGTGCGGTCGGCACACATCACCGCGTAGAACGCGTCGGTGGAGTTGTCCAGGTAGCGGCCATCGGGTGTCCGGCTCAGGCGGTTGTCGAGCAGGTCCAGCAGGGGCTTGCCGTCACCGTCCTTCACGGCACTCGCCAGAGCACTGCGCAGGTCCGGATAGTCGGAGGCCGGGAAGTACAGGTACATCAGCACGGCATAGGTCGCCAGGGCCTCGTCCAGCTTGCGGGAATCGCCCCGGATCGGATTGGCGTCCAGGCCCTGCAGGTAGGCGCGCAGCTGCTTGGCGACCTGAGGACCACTCCCGTTGAACGGGCAGTTGTCGTGCCTGGCGCAGTCGTCGGCGAAGTGGGCGAAGGCATCCTCGAAGGACTTCGCCTGCTCGTAGGTCACCTCGGCCATCCCCAGGCCAGGAGGCAGGACGCCGTCCAGCACCATCCGTCCGACCCGATCGGGGAACAGGTCGGCGTAGACCGCGCCCAGGCTCGTCCCGTATGACTTGCCGAGATAGTTCAGGACGTCATCCCCGACCACCGCGCGGACGATGTCCATGTCCCGCGCCGCGTTCACCGTGCCCACGTATCGGTAGACCCCGCTGGGATCCCTGGCGCAGCCGAGGGCCGGGAGCTTGGACGCATCGATGATGGCCTGCACCTCATCAGGGGAGTCGGGGGTCGAGTCGATGCCGGCAAGCTCGTCCTGCTCGGCATCGGTCAGGCACTCCACCGGTGCGCTGCCCCCCACGCCTCGAGGGTCGATGCCGATGACGTCGTAGTGGTCTCGTACCTGGGGCGACACGATGTAGTCGGCGGCCTTGGCGTAGTCGACGGCGCTGCCGCCGGGACCGCCCGGGTTGACGAACAGTGACCCGATGGCCTTGCCGTTCGCCGGCACCCGCGCGACCGCCAGGTCGATGGCGCGGCCCGCTGGGTCGGCGTAGTCCAGGGGCACCTGCACAGTGGTGCACTCGGCATCGCCGCAGTCACGCCAGGTCACCTGCTGCTCGTAGAAGGCCTCGAGGTCACTGGGCGCTGGAATGGTCTGGGACGGCACGGGGATCGGCTTGACTGTCGGCTTCGGCCGCAGGGCCTCGTACATGACCGCCGGGCCGACGAGGGCGCAGCCGGACGCCACGAGCCCCACCACCGTCAGCACGGAAATCACCAGGGCAAGGGCCCGCCGGGCCGGGACGCGACGAAAGGGGCCCATGCGTCGTACCGTATCCCGGTGGCATCGCAACGGCGCGACCCAGCCGAGCTCGCGGCCCTGATCGAGCAGGGCATTGCCCGGGGCATGGATCTCGTCGCCGCCTTCCGCTCCGCGACCCCCGCCACCAGCCGGGGGGCCAGTCGCATCCTCGAGCGGGAGCACCGCCGGGCCCTCGAGCAGCACCGGCGGAGCGTGGCCGCCTACGAGCGGCGGATGCGGCGCTGGCATCGGGAGCAGGCCTGGGGTGCCGTGATCGGGGTCGGCTCAGGTGCCGTCGGCGTGCTCGACCTCGTCGCCGCTGCCACCCCAGGCTGGGCCTGGGCCTGGTTCGTCGTCGCGGGTGTCGCAGGGATCACGTCCGTCCAGGCCCGGCGTTCGCTGGGCTCGGCTCACCCCCCGAGCACTCCCCTGCCAACCGTGGCCCCGCCCCCGATCCTGCCGCGGGCGGCCATCGGCTCGGCAGAGGTGAGCCGTTTCGCCCGGGTGCGGGTGCAGGTCGCCTCGGTCGCGACCTCCCTGGATCAGTTGCACCCCGGCGCCGGGAATGAGCTGCGCCGGGCCGATGCCGAGGCGGCTGGCCCGCTCACCTCGCTGGCTGAGCGGCTGCTGGTCCTGCATCAGCTCCGTGAGGAGCTCCCCCAGACCAGCGCTGCCGAGGCGGCGGCTCGCTCCGCGGAGGTCGTCAAGGCCCGCTTGGCGGACGGAACAGCCACCTATGACGAGCTCCTGGCGGCCGCGGCCCGGCTGCTCTCCGCCCCGGACGCCGCCCGCAGCACCGCTGAGGTGCTCGGCCCGGCAATCGCGGAGATGATCGCGTACGCGCACGGCCTGGAGCGGGCGTCGGACTCCCTGCGACCGCCGACCTAACGGGCGGTCGCCTCAGGCGCTGATGTCCATCGTGCTGCGGATCCACGGATCCTTCAGCTCGACCATCAGCGACTCCAGCGCCAGGATCGGGGTGACGTTCGCCGCGAGCTGCTCGCGGGCATGGCCGATGGCGCGCAGCCGGCGACCGGTATCCGTGGGCGTGCCGGCCATCGCGAGCTTGGTCAGCTGCGGGCGCATCTCGTCGTTGATCAGGGCGATGGGCGCATCGAGCTGCACGAGCAGCACGTCGCGGTAGAAGCCCAGCAGGTCGACCAGGGCGCGGTCGACCTGGTCGCGCAGCACGCGGGTCGCCCGGGTCTTCTGCCGTCTGGCCAGATCCTTGGCCGCGCTCTCCATCGCCCGTCGCAGCTGCCCCTTGATGCGGACCTCCGAGTCGGCACCATAGGACGATCGAAGCTGCACCTCCTCCGCAGCGTCCAGCGGATCGGTGATCGCCCTGGCATCCTCGCTCGCTGCCTCGAGCAGGTTGCTGGCGTTCATGAAGCAGGACGGGATGTCGTGCAGCTGCGACGGGATCCGCAGGATCTCCTGACGTCGCAGCCGGGCGTGCTCATCGGTTGCCAGGGCGCGGGCCCGACCGATGTGACCCTGGGAGGCACGAGCGGCAAACGCCGCGATGGCCTGGTCGACGCCATAGCGATCGACGAGGAGGGCGGCGACAGCTGCCGTCGAGGGGGTCTGCATCGCCAGGTGCCGGGTTCGAGAGCGGATCGTCGGCAGGACGTCCTCCACGCTCGGAGCGCACAGGATCCACACGGTATGCGGCGGGGGTTCCTCGATCGCCTTCAGCAGGACGTTCCCGGCCTGCTCGGTCAGCCGGTCGGCGTCCTCCACGATCACCACATGCCAGTGACTGGACGACGGCGACATGGATGCCTGCCGCACCAGGTCGCGCGCCTCGTCGACACCGTAGGTCAGTGACGCCGGCCGAATGACCTCGACATCGGGGTGACCGTTGACCGGCGCGAGCCGGCAGGCCTGGCACTGCCCGCAGCCCAGCTCCGGGCACACCAGCGCAGCGGCGAAGGCAGTGGCCGCGGTCGACCTGCCTGATCCCGGTGGGCCGGTGATCAGCCAGGCATGGGTCATCGCCGGCCCTGGCTCGCCCCGCGTCAGGTGCTCGGCATCGGATGCGGCTCGTGCGAGCCTGGCGACCGCGTCATCCTGGCCGATGAGCGCATCCCAGATCGGCTGGGTCGTCTGCTGCGTGCGCTGCTGGCTCATCGCGCATCCAGCTCATCGGCAACGCGCTGCCAGATCTGACCGGCGATCTCCTGCTGCGTGGCGCTCGCGTCCAGGACCAGGTAGCGATTCGGCTCGGCTGCCGCGAGATCGAGGAAGGCCTGCCGTACCTGCCGGTGATACGTAACCGACTCGGACTCCAGTCGGTCGGGGCTGGTCACCCGGCTCAGGCCGATGACCGGGTCGATATCCAGGACGAGCGTCAGGTCGGGCAGCAGGCCGTCGGTTGCCCACAGGCTCAGCTCTCGGACTCGCTCGATGCCCAGGCCGCGAGCCGCACCCTGGTAGGCGATGGACGAGTCAATGTAGCGGTCGCAAACGACTACCGCTCCCCGCTGCAGGGCTGGCCGGATGATTCGGGCGACGTGCTCGCCGCGTGCCGCAGCGAACAGCAGGGCCTCGGCATGCGGATCCAGCCCTTCGTAGGCCGGGCTCAGGACGATCTCCCGGATCGCCTCCCCCGCCGGCGTGCCCCCCGGCTCCCGCGTGCGCACCACCGCGCGGCCCGCCTGCACCAGGCTGGCCGCGAGCAGTGTCTCCTGGGTGGACTTGCCCGCCGCCTCGCCGCCCTCGAAGGCGATGAACATGCCGCGCATCGGATGCACCGGCCGGCCGTCAGCTCGAACCCGAGCCGATGGTCACCTGGTCGACCGACATGCCCTGGGCCAGCATCGCCTCCGCCACCGCCTTGCTCGATGCTGCGCGGGCAGTGCTCCGCTTCGCGGTCGTCTTCTTGGCGACTGCCTTCTTGGCGACTGCCTTCTTGGCTGTCGCTCGCTTGACGGCCGCCTTCTTGGCCGGCGGGCCCTCGAGCGCCTCCTTCGCGCGACGCTCCGACAGCAGGTCGCTGGCCCGCTCCACCGTCACGGTCATCGGGTCATCGACCGTTCGCAGGGACGCATTGGTCTCGCCATCGGTGACATACGGACCGAAGCGACCCTCCTTCACCACGATCATCTTCCCGGTCGTCGGATCCGCCCCGACCTCGCGCAGCGGACCGGCGGCCTGCCCCCGGCCCCGGCGTGCCTTGGGCTGGGCGAAGATCGCCAGGGCCTGCTCCAGGGTGACGCTGAAGATCTCGCGCTGATCGCTCAGGGTCCGCGACTCCTTGCCCCGCATCATGTACGGGCCGTAGCGGCCATTCAGCGCGGTGATCTCCTCGCCGGTGCTCGGATCGGTGCCGACCACCCGCGGCAGGCTGAGCAGGGCGAGCGCATCCTCCAAGGTCACGGTGTCCAGGCTCATGTCGGCGAACAGGGAGGCCGTTCGTGGCTTGGCGCTCTTCGGCGAGCCCTCGGGGAGCTCCTCCGAGACATACGGGCCATAGCGACCGGTCTTCGCCACGATCGGCAGGCCGGTATCCGGATGCGCGCCCAGCGGCCGGTCGCCCGATGGCAGGGCGAGCAGTTCCTCGGCCTTCTGTGCTGTCAGCTCATCGGGTGCCAGGCCGATCGGGATATTTGCCCGCTCCTCACCGCGCTCGACATACGCCCCGTAGCGACCGACGCGCAGCATCGCATCGGTGCCATCGATCGGCATCGTCGCGATCTCCCGGGCATCGATGGCCCCGAGGTCCTCGGTGAGGTGCTTCACCCCCGGGAATGGCCCGGTCAGGCTGTCGCCGCCCCGCCAGAACGCCTCGAGCTGCTCGATCCGATCGATCTCGCCGTTTGCGATGAGGTCGAGGATGTTCTCCATGCTGGCCGTGAACTGGTAGTCGACCAGCGCGGAGAAGTGCTCCTCGAGCAGCCGGATCACCGCGAAGGCGGTGAAGCTCGGCACCAGGGCCGAGCCCTTCTTCCACACGTATCCGCGGTCGAGGATGGTGGTCATGATCGCCGCATAGGTCGACGGACGGCCGATCCCAAGCTCCTCCAGTGCCTGCACCAGCTTGGCCTCGGTATACCGGGCCGGCGGAGTGGTCGCATGACCGGACGGCTCCAGGGAGGTCGCCTGCAGTGGCTGCCCCTCAATCAAGTTCGGCAGCTCGCGCTCGTCATCACTGCTGTCCTCGGAGATGTCCTTCAGGGCCGCGTAGAAGCCGGGGAAGACCACGACCGTTCCCGATGCGGTGAACTCTGCGTCCGTGCCATCAGCCGAGGCGGCCCCCAGCTTGACCGTCGTGGTGGCGACCCGCGCATTGACCATCTGCGAGGCGACCGTGCGCTTCCAGATCAGGTCGTACAGCGCCAGCTGATCGGCATTGAGCTCAGCCGCCAGCTGCCCCGGCGTGCGAAAGGCATCACCAGCGGGCCGGATCGCCTCATGGGCCTCCTGCGCGTTCTTCACCTTCTTGTCGTAGCGGCGGGGCTGATCCTCGAGGTACTGCGCGCCGTACAGCTGACGCACCTGCTCCCGAGCCGCCTTGAGCGCCTGCTCCGACAGCGTCGTGGAGTCCGTCCGCATATATGTGATGTAGCCGTTCTCGTACAGGCTCTGCGCCACCCGCATGGTCCGCTGCGAGCCCCAGCGCAGCCGATTCGAGGCCTCCTGCTGCAGGGTCGAGGTCATGAAGGGAGCCTGCGGCTTGCGCTGCCCGGGCCTTTGCACCACCGAGCGAACCGTGAAGGTCGCACCCGCCAGCCCCTGCGTGAGCCGGGTCGCCGCGGCCTCGTCCAGGAGGACGACGTCATCGCCCTGCAGCCGGCCCTGCTCGCTGAAGTCGCGGCCTGTCGCCACCCGCACGCCGTCGACGGCGGTCAGTCGTGCGGCGAAGTCGCCCGGAGTGAACGTCCCGTCAATATCCCAATAGCTTGCCGAGGTGAAGGCGATCCGCTCCCGCTCCCGGTCGACGACCAGTCGAACCGCTACCGACTGCACCCGGCCCGCCGAGCGCGCCTCTCGGCCGATCTTCTTCCAGAGCACCTCCGACACCGGATACCCGTAGAGGCGATCCACGATCCGTCGGGTCTCCTGGGCATCGACCAGCTGCATGTCGAGCTCGCGCGGGCTGGCAACCGCCTCGCGGATCGCCTCGGGGGTGATCTCGTTGAAGACCATCCGGTGCACGGGCACCTTCGGCCGCAGCACCTCCAGCAGGTGCCAGGAGATGGCCTCCCCCTCGCGGTCCTCGTCCGTTGCTAGCAGGAGCTCGTCCGCATCCTTCAAGGCCCGCTTGAGGTCGCGGATCGTCGACTCCTTGGCAGCATGCACGACGTAGTAGGGCTTATACCCGTCGTCGACATTCACCGCGAGCTTGGCCCAGGGCTTCTTGCGGTCATCCTCCGGCAGCTCCGAGGCCCGGGACGCCAGATCGCGGATATGCCCGATGGACGCCATCACCGTATAGCCAGGGCCGAGGTACCCCGCGATCTTCTTCGCCTTGGCGGGCGATTCGACGATCACCAGCGTCTGAGCCTTCGCCACCACGGTTCCCTTCGACCTCCTGAGCCGTCCTTGCGGCACTTCTCGCCCGGTGAGTGTGCCATGGACGCTCACCTGACCGGGGTTCTGGCACCGACACGCCCAAGGCCCCAGCCGCTCCCAGGCGGGGTGGAGTGTCGCGCCAGGCCACCCCTTGGTGTCAAATCCATGAGGGAAATCAGCCAGGTGCCCGTTTCCGGATTGTGACCTGGGCAACGGCGCCAATGGACTGGGCATCGCGCCCATCGCGGCGCATACTGCCAGCATGACGTCTCACCGCACACGAGCCAGGCTCTGCGTCGGGCTGGCCGGAATCCTGATCGGAGCCGTGGCCCTCGCCGGGTGCGCCTCATCTGCCGACAACGCAAGCGTGCCCCAGCCAGAGGGCATGATGGCGCAGCCCGAGGGGATGATGGCCCCCGCGGACGCCGCCGGCGGGACGGCAACAGCCCCGCTGGAGAAGTCCGTCATCACCACGGGCGGCATGTCGGTGCAGGTGGCGGACGTCGCGGCGGCGGAGTCCAAGGTCCGCACGATCGTCCAGGGGGTGAACGGTCAGATCGACCAGCTCAGCGAGACCGTCAACCCCGACGAGCAGCAGGATCGCACCGCCAACATGACCATTCGCGTTCCTGCTGACCAGTTCATCGCAGTGCAGGACCAGATCGCGGCGCTCGGCACGGTCACCGGCCGCAGCATCAGCCAGACCGACGTGACGATCCAGGTCGTCGACGTCAACGCCCGCATCGCGGCACTGCAGGCCTCGATCACCAGGCTGCAGGCGTTGATCACCCAGGCGACCTCCACCGCGAGCCTGATCGAGGCGGAGAACGCGCTGACCGCACGCCAGTCCGAGCTCGACTCGCTGAAGTCCCAGCAGGCCTACCTGAAGGATCAGGTCGGGATGTCAACGCTCACCGTCGACCTCACCTGGGAGGGCGCGGCAGGCGGCACCAATACCGCGCTGATCCTGCTGCTCGTGGGCCTGGTCGTCGGCACGGGCATCGGCCTATTCGTCTGGCTCATCGTCAGCCTGGTGCGGCGAGGCAACAGGCCGACCGCCTGAACGCAGCAGGCCCCGCACCATCAGGTGCGGGGCCTGCTGCGTTGTGTTGCGAGGTCAGACGTTTGCCGCCTCGGCTCCGACCGCGATCGGACGCCGCTTGCTGATCACCACGGCGACGATCACGATCGCTGCCGCGACCAGGGCGATCGCCCAGCGAACGACGTCGTTGGCCGAGCCGCCGATGCTCAGCGCCACTACGGCCGGCGCGATCAGCAGGGCCACCAGGTTCATCACCTTGATCAGCGGGTTGATCGCCGGGCCGGCGGTGTCCTTGAACGGGTCGCCGACCGTGTCTCCGATGACCGTGGCCGCGTGCGCCTCGGATCCCTTGCCGCCGAAGTTGCCGTCCTCGACGAACTTCTTCGCGTTGTCCCAGGCCCCGCCGCTGTTGGACAGGAAGACCGCCATCAGCACGCCTGTGGCGATCGTCCCGGCCAGGTAGGAGCCCAGGGCGCCCACGCCGAGGCCGAAGCCGACGGCGATCGGAGTGAAGACCGCAAGGATGCCGGGCGTGACGAGCTCCCGCAGGGAGTCACGCGTCACGATGTCGACGACTTTGCCGTACTCCGGCTTCTCGGTGCCCTCCATGATGCCCGGGTGCTCGCGGAACTGGCGGCGCACCTCGAAGATCACCGCACCGGCAGCGCGCGAGACGGCGTTGATCGCCAGGCCCGAGAACAGGAAGACGACCGCCGCGCCGATGATCAGGCCGACCAGGTTCGACGGCGATGCGACGTTCAGGATGCCTGCGTACTGCTCGGAGTTCAGCAGGGTGTCGAACACGTCGTTCACCCCTGCGGCCTCGGTGGCACCGATGATCGCGTCACGGAATGAGCCGAACAGCGCGGTCGCGGCCAGTACGGCCGTGGCGATCGCGATGCCCTTGGTGATCGCCTTGGTGGAGTTGCCGACGGCGTCCAAGCGCGTGAGCACGGCAGCGCCGTCCCCATGGACGTCCCCGGACATCTCCGCGATGCCCTGGGCGTTGTCGGAGACCGGGCCGAAGGTATCCATCGACACGATGACACCGACCGTGGTGAGCAGGCCGGTACCCGCCAGGGCGATCGCGAACAGCGACAGCAGCACTGAGCCGCCGCCGACCAGGAAGGCTCCGTAGACGGCTGCGCCGATCAGGAGCGCGGAGTAGACCGCGGACTCCAGGCCCAATGAGATGCCGGAGAGGATCACCGTCGCCGGGCCGGTCAGCGAGGTCTTCGACACGTCGTCGACCGGGCGGCGGTTGGTCTCGGTGAAGTAGGCGGTCAGCTGCTGAATCAGCGCGGCCAGCACGATGCCGATGAGCACCGACAGGATCACGAACATCCGCGGGTTGATGGTGTCGGCCGTCTCCTCGGCGATGAGGCCGCCGATCGAGGCGATGCCATCCCAGCTCCCCGGGACCCAGGCGAACACCGCGGCGATCACCAGCACCGCGCTGATCACGGCAGAGATGAAGAAGCCGCGATTGATGGCCGACATGCCGGAGCGATCCGAGGCGCGCGGCGACACCGCGAAGATGCCGATGACCGCGGTGACGACGCCGATCGCGGGAATGACCAGCGGCAGGACCAGGCCCAGGGAGCCGAACGCCGCCTTGCCCAGGATGAGCGCTGCCACCAGGGTGACCGCATACGACTCGAACAGGTCGGCTGCCATGCCCGCGCAGTCGCCGACGTTGTCGCCCACGTTGTCGGCGATCGTGGCGGCGTTGCGGGGATCGTCCTCGGGGATGCCCTGCTCGACCTTGCCCACCAGGTCAGCGCCGACGTCAGCGGCCTTGGTGAAGATGCCGCCGCCGACGCGCATGAACATGGCCAGCAGCGCCGCGCCGAAGCCGAAGCCCTCCAGCACCTTCGGCGCATCGCCCTTGTAGACCAGCACGACCAGCGCAGCGCCGAACAGGCCCAGGCCCACGGTGAACATGCCGGCGACACCGCCGGTGCGGAAGGCGATGCGCATCGCGCGCTGCTCGCCAGACTCATTGGCCGCCGCTGCCACGCGGACATTGCCGCGGACCGCCAGCCACATGCCCATGTACCCGGTGATGCCGGAGAACACGGCACCGACCAGGAAGAAGATGCTCCGGCCGATCCGCTCGGCGTTCGTCTCCGCAGGCAGGGCGAACAGCACGAAGAACACAACGGCAGCGAAGATGGCCAGGGTCTTGAACTGCCGGTTCAGGTAGGCGGCAGCGCCCTCCTGCACCGCGGCAGCGATCTCCTTCATCCGAGCAGTGCCCTCGCTCGCCGCGAGGACCTCCCGGACGAGGAGCGCGGCCACTCCAAGGGCCGCGAGTGCGATGATGGCGACGACGACGACCGTCGTCAGGTTGCCACCGGTCAAGTCGATCATGGGTCTCCTGAGGTGGGGGCGCGCGGCACCGCCGGGTATGCGCCAGCGTGAAAACAAGTGGTGCGGAGTCTACTTATGCCGGCCCGCCGCTTGCTCAGCCTGCCTGGATCGCGTCGTCCAGGCTGTCGTGGACGTTCAGGATGCCCATCAGCCCGGCCAGCTCAACCACCCGTGTGACCTTGGGATTGAGGACGAGATCCAGGCGGCCGCCGGCATCGACCGCCCGCTTGTGGACCTTGACGAACAGGCTCAGCCCGGTGGAGTCCGTGAACTCCAGGGCCTTCCCGTCGATGATCACCCAAGACCCTGGGGTGACGGCCGGGATCGCCACGGCCTCAAGCTGGGGTGCCGTGTGGATGTCCAGCTCACCGCAGACCTCCACGATGGCAATGCCCGAGCGGTCGCCCAATGTCACCCCGAACTCCACGTGGGTGACTTTCGCATATGTAGACGTGATGTGCCGGGCAGTCGGCAGATCACGCGCTCGCGGGTCGCGGAGCTGGCAGTAGCGTGGGCCCGATGACCGGGTTCGCCATGGCTGAGCCGCCCGAGGCGCACCCCGCCCTGAGCCCGCTGATCGCGGACCGCCCTGACGGCCTGCGGTTCGCCACCGTCATTGCCCAGCGGGAGGCCCGCACCGCCCCCTGGCCCGGGTGGGTACCCGCCGACGTCCAGCAGGCCTACCGGGCACGCGGCATCGACCAGCCCTGGGAGCACCAGGCAAGGACGGCCGACCTGGCCTGGGCGGGCACACATGTCGCGGTCGCGACCGGGACGGCGTCCGGCAAGAGCCTGGCCTTCTGGCTGCCCGTCCTCGCGGCCGTGCACCAGGGTCGCGATGCGATCGACGGCCGCGGAGCGACAGCGCTGTACCTGGCACCGACCAAGGCCCTGGCCCACGATCAGCAGCGATCGCTGAGCGAGGTCGCCGTGACCGGGGCCCGGGTCGCCATCGTGGACGGCGATACCCCGCACCAGGATCGTGCCTGGGCTCGAGCGCACGCGACCATCGTCCTGACCAACCCGGACCTCATCCACGCATCGATGCTCGGTGGGCACCCCCACTGGGCGGCCTTCCTGCGCCGCCTGCAGTACGTGATCGTCGACGAGGCGCACGCCTACCGAGGGCTGTTCGGGGCGCATGTCGGGGTCGTGCTGCGCCGGTTGCGACGAGCCTGCGCCCGCTACGGCTCGGAGCCGACCTTCATCGCGGCCTCGGCAACGATCGCCGAGCCAGCCAGCCTGCTGGAGCGGCTCATCGGAGCCCCAGCCAGCGCGGTCACCGAGGACGCCTCCCCCGCCCCCACGCGAACCCTCGCCCTGTGGGAGTCCCCCGAGATCGACTCCCCGGACGAGCGTCCGCCCCAGCGCCGTTCGGCCCTCACCGAGGCCGCCGACCTGCTGGCTGACCTCTGCCTGCAGGGGCTGCAGGCCATCGCCTTCGTCCGCAGCCGCCGAGGAGCGGAGGCGGTGGCCCTCATCGCCCGGGACCGGCTCGCCGAGGTCGATCCGGCCCTGCCGGAGCGTGTGACGTCCTATCGCGGCGGCTACCTTCCCGAGGAGCGCCGCGATATCGAGGCCCGGCTCCGGTCGGGGCAGATCCTCGGCCTGGCATCCACGAACGCACTCGAGCTGGGCATCGACATCAGCGGGATGGATGCCGTGCTCACGGTCGGCTGGCCCGGGACGAGGGCCTCGCTGTGGCAGCAGTTCGGCCGCGCCGGCCGTGGCGATACGCCCGCGCTGGCGATGTTCATCGCCCGCGATGACCCGCTTGATTCCTATGTCGTCCGCCATCCGGCGTCGATCCTCGGGACCCCCGTGGAGGCAGTCGTGCTGGACCCAGCCAATCCCAGGGTGCTGGCCCCGCACCTGTGCGCGGCCGCCAGCGAGTTCCCGCTCACCGACGACGAGGCGATCGCATGGTTCGGCGACAAGGCGCCGGGCATCCTGGCCCGGCTCGGCGCTGAGGGACTGCTGCGGCGACGGCCGACCGGCTGGTTCTGGACCAAGCGGGAGCGTGCCAGCGACCTGGCCGACCTGCGCGGCACCGGCGGACCCCCGATCACCATCCTGGAGTCAGGGACGGGCCGGATCCTGGGCACGGTCGACCACGCAAGCGCCCACGCCCAGGTGCATGCGGGTGCCGTCTACACCCACCTCGGCAGCACCTACCTGATCGAGGATCTTGACCTTGGCAACTGCGTGGCCATCGCCCATCAGGCGACGGTGGACTTCACCACCCATGCCCAGGAGGTCAGCGACGTGCGCATCACCGCCGAGCGCACCAGCAGCCCGTGGGGTGCGGCGACGATGAGCTTCGGCGACGTGGACGTCACCGCGCAGGTCGTGGGCTTCCTGCGGCGGCGGCTGGTCACCGGGGAGGTGCTCTCGGAGGAGCGACTGGATCTGCCGGAGCGGCTGCTGGCAACCACGGCGACCTGGTGGACGGTTGACCAGTCGCAGGTGCAGGCTGCCGAGCTTGCTCCGGCCGACGTCCCGGGGGCCGCCCATGCGGCCGAGCATGCCTCGATCGGGCTGCTGCCACTGTTCGCGACCTGCGACCGCTGGGATATCGGCGGCCTGTCGACGGCCATGCACCCCGACACCGGCCGGCCCACGATCTTCGTCTACGACGGGGCCAGCGGCGGAGCTGGGTTCGCCGAGCGCGGCTACCAGGTCGCCCGTCAATGGCTGGGTGCGACGCGGGCGCTGATCGCCGAGTGCGCCTGCCCGGATGGCTGCCCGGCCTGCATCCAGTCGCCCAAGTGCGGCAATGGAAACAACCCGCTGGACAAGGCAGGAGCGGTGCGGCTGCTCGATCAACTGCTGGCCGGCTGACCGGCTCGTGCCCGAGCGATGATCGGCGCCGCCGGCAGTCGGAAGGCATGCAGCACCTGCGCCGTCAGCGCTGGCATCGGCCTGCTGACCTCGACCACGACGTCGGCCCCGTCGATCGCGCAGCCGGTGAGGTGCGCGTCATTGGCCCCGGCGACGGCTGCCGCCCGCGCACATGGGTCGATCGTGGCCGAGGCCCCAGCGAGAGCGGCGAGATCTGCCGCCCCTGCAGCGTGCCGCTGGGCCACGATGAGCTGCGCCTTCGCGTACCCGACGCTTGCCCCGAAGCAGACCAGGGCAAGCACGGCAATCATCAGAACCGCCCCGGAGCCCCGGTCGTCGGCAAGGTCGGGCTTGCTCACCATGCCGGCAGCTCCTCGACCGCAGCAGTGGCCGATCGCTGCACCGTGACCTCCAGACCCTCAAGCAGTGGCAGGGGCACGCTGACCTCCTGAGCGAGGGCCACGGTCACGTGGCCACCAGACCGATCGACACTGACCCGTGCTTTCGGTGCCAACCGGGCGGCAAGGCTCACCGCCACCGCGGGCGGCTCGCCCCGAGCGGCTGCGCGTGCGGCCTGGTAAGCCCCGTCGGACAGGGTCAGCATGGTGATGCCGATCCCGAGCCCCCACAGCAGGGCGATGCCGGTCGCCACCAGGCAGGGGATGGCGATTGCCGTCTCGAGCAGCACGCTGCCTCGCTCGTCCCCCGCCCGGGGTGGGCCATGCCGGCCCACCCCGGGTGCGCTGCTATTCGTCCTCATCGGAAGTCCTGAGCCGAGTCAGTCCGGTTCACCTAGATGAACTTGGCCAGGACGCCGCTGATGATGGTCCACAGCAGGTTGCGCATCTCGTCGCTGCTGAGCAGCTTGATCAGCAGCCCGCCCAGGCCGGCGACGGCAACCGTGCCCACCGCATACTCCGCGGTCGTCATGCCCCGCTCATCGCCACGGAGCCGGCCGAGGGCGATCGAGGCTGCGCGCGTAACGCGGCTGACAGCGGCCGGGCGGGTCCTGTCGATGTTGGCGCTGTCGATGCTGGTGATGTCGTGCATGTTCGCTCCCTTCACCATCGCCGATGCCGACGATGTGCCGACGAACGGTCGGCGCGTCTTGCCTGATGGCGCAGGTACCTTGCGTCGAACCGGGTCAGCGGGGTAAGGACGTCCTGGGAGCCTGTGGACGCCGGACAACTCATGCGGCGACATGGGGATACCGGCGTGGTCACCCTGCTCATCGCCGCGCCCTGGGCTGAACGAATCTGGACGGAGCCGCGCAGGGCCTCACCGGGGTTCAGGTGCGCGTGCCTAGGGATCCGCCCGAACGTGGCCCCGTCGGTCCGAGTTGCTGATTGATTGAGCGTATCTTCTATGTTACGTTCCTGGCAGAAGGGTGGTGGCGTCTTGGTCGAGCGACGCAGCGCGTTTTGGGATGACCTCGCGCACGAACTGGAGGACAGGGAGTTCAGGCGCGAGTTCGTGCTGGAGAGTCTGAGGATCCAGACAATCGACCGGATTGTGAACGCCCTCGATGATGCGCGGGGTGAGTTGGGCTGGTCGAAGGCCCAACTGGCGCGGGCGATCAACACTGAGCCGGCCACCGTGCGCCGGCTCTTCTCGGCGAAGGGGAACCCGACGTTGTCGACGCTGGCCGAGATCGCCGGGGCTCTGGGTCTGCGGATCTCTGTCGAACCCCTGTCCAAGGTGGAAGCTGACGCGCTTGCGAAGGACATGCCCGCCGAGTTCACGGCGGTACATGACCGGATACGGGCCTCATCCAAGCCGGTGACCGGGCACGCAGAAGGCAGGCGTAAGCGCTAACCGACCGTCCTATGTTGCACGTACTCAACGCCGAGGGCACGAACGCTGCGGTAGACGGAGTCCGTGAACGTGGTTCGCAGCGGCTTTGCCATTCCAGTGACGACGACAATTCGGGGCCGGTCGGTGTTCGGGGCCGCATAGTCGAGCAAGCAGAACACTCGATAGTGCTTACGTGGATCTCCTCCGTCGCATCGATCCTCGAACCAGCCGGTCATGTCGCCGTGCATGGCCTCCCAGCGGCCGCCCCCGGCGAACTTGTTGGGAGGGGCCTTTGCGACGGCTTCCAGCGTGGCGTAAATCTTCGCTCGAACGGCCTTGGGACATGCCCTGATGAACTCCTGACCTGGTTGTGCTTGCAAGGGATCGTCAGCCGGATGCCGTCTGAAGAAGGCGATCTCGTGAGGATCATCGGGAGTAGGGCCGACGGCGGTCGCCGTCTTGGCCTTTGCCGTCCGTCTTGTTCGTTTGCGCATGCCGCGACTCACCAGGCCTCCTTCCAAGTCCATGGTCTGGGGCCGCGCTCGGTGAGGTTGGGTGGAGCAAGGCACCTGCGTGGTCCACGCGATACGTCTCACGGCCGTTCTGGGGCGATACCTCGGGTCCTAGGGTGCAACTCGAGGTCACGAAAGCCCTGAGAACAGGGCAAGGGCGAAGGATGCGACGACGGGCACGACCCCCAGGAGCACGAATGCCGGCAGGAAGCAGGCAGCCAGGGGCCCGACGGCTCGCACGCCAGCCGAGCGGGCGGCCACCTCGACCTCGAGTCGGTGGCGGCGTCGCAGGTCGTCGGCCAGCCCGGTGAGCACGGCCTGCAGTGACGCCCCTGAGTGAGCCGACCGACGCATCGCCCCCGAAACGGCCTGCAGGGGATGACTGGCCGGGAGGACGCCCCATGCCTGGTCCGCAGTTGCCCCGAGGGCAAGCATTGCGGCCACCTGGTCAAGATCGGCTTGAACGGGCGGCCCCAGTGCCCGGCCCACGACCTCGATCGACCTCGCCGGCGTGGCACCGCAGGCGAGCGTGGCCGCGAGGAGGTCCACCGCCTCGGGGGCCTGACGCGCCAGCGCCGCACGATGCCTTCGCAGATGCGCCGGCTCCAGGCGGGCGATCAGCCGCGGAACGACGATGATGGTCGCCGCTGCCAGGATCCAGCCGACCCAGCCGCCAGCGGTGAGCCCGATGGCGACCGCGAGGATGGCCGTTAACGGAAGAACCGGCAGCTGCCGGTCGCGCACTGCGTCCCTGTGTTCGGCCCGTGGTGCCAGGCCCGGGAGGCGGGCCCGATCGCCCGGTCCGACCACGACCCAGGCAGCCAGCGCCGCCAGCATGGCCGCAATCGCGATCACAGTCGACTCTCGACGCTCGCGGCAATCCGGTTGGTCCAGGCAAGCCCGATGACCATCAGCGCGACGGCCGACAGCAGGCAGGCCCAGCCGATCAGGCTGCCCGTCAGCCAGTCGATCGGGTCGATGCCCAGCGCCATGGCGATCGCAAGCCCGAAGGCCGGTAGCAGCGCCAGGAGCCGGGAGGTCGCGCGCGGGGCTGCCAGCTCAGCGGCCAGCTGCACCCGAACCTCCTGCGAGCTCCGGGCCGACGCGGCAAGCCGATCGATGGCAGTGCTCAGGCCGGACCCCGACACCTCGGCGACATCCCAGCAGGCCGCCAGCGACCGCAGCATCGGCTGCCGCTCGGCGTCAGTCCGGAGGGCCTGCGGGATGCTGGCATTGAGCCGCACGGCTGCCAGCGCGGTCGGCCATGCGGGCGGGTCACCGGCGGCAAGCGTCAGTGCCTGGCCCGGTGGCTGGCCTGCCGCCAGCTCAGCCGCCAGGGCTGAGACCGCATCGATCAGGCGAGCCCGATCGGCGCTCCGGCGTCGCTTCGCCCAGGGGCTTGCCGAGATGCGCTCGGCACGGCAGGCCAGCCAGGCCCATGCGAGCCCACGACTGCCCGTATCAGCGGATCCCGCGCCTTCCGGCGTGCGCTGCAGGTGCAGGCGATCCAATCGCGATGCGGGCTGCCCGGGCCAGGCCAGCCAGATGCTGGCGGCAAGAAGTGCGGCGATCACCACTGGGCTCACGGTACGTCGACCCCTACCGATGCGATCCGAGCTGCCAGGCCATCAGCTGCGGCGGCAGGGCGCAGCGCATCCCCGTGACGCACCAGGGCCGGAACCGACACGACCAGCCCATCGGATCCACGACGCAGCACGCTGACCCCGTCAACGACCCGTCGGCCGTCACTGAGCCGGCGCACGTGCACGACGGCATCGATCCCGGCTGCGATCAGGGCGTGCAGGGCGTGACGATCGAGCCCCGCCAGCAGGCCGAGGGCCTCGAGCCGCTGCGGGAGGTCATCCGCGGAGTTCGCGTGGACCGTCCCGCAGCCGCCCTCATGGCCGGTATTCATCGCCGTCAGCAGGTCGACGACCTCAGCGCCGCGCACCTCGCCGACGACCACGCGATCCGGGCGCATGCGCAAGGACTGCCGGACGAGATCGCGCATCGTCACCTGCCCGGCTCCCTCGAGGTTGGCCATCCGCGCCTGCAGGCGAACCACGTGCGGGTGGTCTGGTCGCAGCTCCGCGGAGTCCTCGACCAGGACGATGCGCTCATGTGCCGGAACCAGGCCCAGCAGGCACGTGAGGATGGTTGTCTTGCCGCAACCGGTGCCGCCGGAGACCAGGAAGGCCAGCCGGGCCTGCACGACGGCCGCCAGCCACCTCGCGCCGATGTCGTCGACCGTGCCGGCCTCGACCAGGGCGGCGAGGGTGAATGCCCGCCGCCGGGGGACCCGCAGCGAGATAGTCGTGCCATCAACGGCGATGGGGGCGAGCACGGCGTGCAGTCGAGTCCCGTCCGGCAGTCGGGCATCGACATAGGGCATCGCATCATCGAGTCGACGGCCGGTCGCCGCCGCGAGCCTGTGGGCCAGCCTGCGGACGTCGTCCTCGTCAGCGAAGCGAACATCTGACCGCTCGGCGCCATCACCCCGGTCGATCCACACCTCATGCGGGCCATTGACGAGCACGTCGGTGACCCCGGCCATGCGCAGCAGGGGCTCCAGAGGCCCGGCTCCGACCATCGCGCGCCGCAGGTCGTCGACGAGTGCGAGAACGGCCGCGTCAGCGAGGACCACCCCCTCCTCGCGCAGCGCCTGCGCGACCTGGGCTGGTGAGGCGTCGGACCTGGCGGCGACCAGTCTGGATCTGACCCGATCCAGCAGGGCGGCGCCCGTCACCGCGGTCATGCGGCGGAACCCTGGCTGGCGTCCGCCGGTGCGAGGGCACCGGAGCGCTCGAGGAGCTGGCTGGCGGCGCGCACGAGGGCATCCACGGGCGGCTCCCCCGCCTCAGCGGCGGCAGCAACCCTGGCATCCTCCGCGACCTCACCGGCAAACGTGGCCGCGAGAGCACGCTCGACATCACGCGCGGCGATCCCGCGCGGAGCCCTTCGCAGCACGAGGTGGACATCCTCGGCGAGTGCCGCCAGTCGCGGCAGCGCAACGGCTGCGGCGGCGATCGCGCGGACGCGATTGGGCACGAGCACGAACACGTGCCGAGCGTCGAGGCTGTCATCGAGCAGCGGCGACCTCGGCTGATCGATGATGACCAGGTCGTAGCCGCGCACCCCGGCATCCAGCAGGGCCGTCATCGCCTCGGCGCCCGGCGTGGCCGGGCCCTGGCGGCCATGGGAGAGCAGCGCGATGCCATGCGGATGCGGGAGGGCGGCATCCAGCGTGGCCGAGCTGAGGCGGCCCTCCCCGTCCGCGAGGTCAGCCCACCGAACCCCGGGAAGGGCCTCGCAGCCCAAGGCGACATCGAGACCGCCCCCGAGCGGATCGCCGTCAACGAGGAGCACCGTCCGCCCTGCCCGGCGGGCTGACAGCGCCATCGCAGCAGCCAGGGTCGAGGCGCCCGCCCCGCCGCAGGCACCGGTGACGGCGACGATCCTGCCGTTGCGCTGCGGGCCCTCCACCGCACTGCTCAGTCGATCCCCGAGCCACTGCTGCGCCTCGGGCAGCATGATGACGTGCTCAGCGCCGATCGCCACTGCATCGCGCCAGGGCTCTGGACTGGTGACGGCGCCAGCCGGGTCGTCATCTGCCTGCTTGGCCGCTAGGACGACCACGACATCGCGACGTCGCTCAAGGGGTCGACGCACCAGGGATGCGAGCGCATCGCCGCCAACGAGTACCAGGGGACTGGACGACCACAGGCTGCGACTGACATGGGGGGCCACATGCAGGTCAGCCCCGACTGCCGCAGCGAGGTTCAGGACGTCGTCGATCAGCTCCGGATCCTCGGTGATGAGCAGTGGCCGATGCCGGGCCGGAGTCTGGGAGGTGAGGGCTGGGCGCATGCACGCAGCCTGGGTCACCCGCGACCGCCGGCAACAGGGCGCTCTCGCTGCCTGTGGATGCCCGATGACCGCCTGTGGACAGGCAGCATGCCTCGTCAATCCCGCTGCGCGGGTGATCGTCACCGGGCTGGGTTACCGTTACCGAGTGCCGTCGGCGGCGTTCTTCGATCTCGACAAGACCATCCTGGCCCGGTCGAGTTCCTTTGCCTTCGCCCGGCCCCTCTACCGCAATGGCCTGATCGGGCGAGCTGACGTCATTCGCAGCGCCTACGCGCAGTTCGTCTACATGGCCTCCGGTGCTGATCACGACCAGATGGAGCGGATGCGCGCCTACATGGCCGAGTTGGTGGCCGGCTGGGACGTCCAGACCGTGCAGGGGATCGTCGCCGAGACCCTCGATGTCGTGGTTGACCCGATGATCTACCAAGAGGCGCTTGACCTCATCGAGATGCACAAGGCAGCCGGCCGAATGGTCATCATCATCTCCACGTCCGGCACCGACCTCGTCGAGCCGATCGGCGCCCGCCTCGGTGCCGACATCACGATCGGCACCCAGGTTGCCGTCGAGGACGGCTGCTACACCGGCGAGATCCTGTTCTACGCCTACGGCCAGGGCAAGGCCGATGCCATGCTCGCCCTCGCCGCCGAGCACGGCTTCGACCTCGATGACTGCTACGCCTATACCGACTCGCAGACCGACCTGCCCATGCTCGAGCTCGTCGGCCATCCGGTCGCCGTCAACCCGGACGCCGAGCTGCGCCGCATCGCGCAGGAGCGGCAGTGGCCCATCCGGGACTTCGCCAGGCCGGTGGGGATGCGCCGCCCTCTGGCTCCCCGACAGGCGGCCGCGGCAGGAGCCGGGGTCGCCATCGGCGCGGTCGCGCTCGGAGTCGCCTGGTACGCCATGCGCCGGGCGGCCCGCGCCTAGCGCCCGGCTATCCGTGAACGAGCACCCACGCCCCGGCCAGGCCGCTGATGACCAGTGCCACCCGGTTGAACAGCGCCTGGTCCATCCGATTGAAGGCCCAGATGCCCAGGGCAGCCCCGCCGAACAGCACCGGCAGATACGCCAGGCTGACCAGCAGGGTGTGCTCGGTGATCAGTCCCAGGGTCAGGACGACCGGAACCTTCGCCGCATTGAGGAAGAAGAAGAACCACGCGGACGTCCCCATGAAGGTGAGCATCGGCACCCGCATGGAGATCAGGTACAGGGTCATCGCCGTCCCGCCGGCATTGGCGGCCATCGTGGTCATCCCGGCGAGCGTGCCGAAGAATGCCGAGCGCACCACCGATGGCCTGGCCTCATCGGCTTCATCGCCCAGCGCGCCGGGTGCGGGAGCCACGTCCGCCGCCGTGACCCGAGCCAGCCTTCGCCGGCGAATCACCTCCATCGCAACCGACAGCAGAATCAGGATCCCCAGCACGCGCGCGAGCACCGAGGTGTCGAGGTACTTGAATGCCAGCGCCATGAGCCCGAAGCCGACCACGAGACCGGGCATGAGGCGCAGGATGAGCCGCCACTGCACATGCTGGCGGAATCTGGCAAGGGCGATCACGTCGCTGACGACGAGCAACGGCACCAGGAAGCCCGATGCGGTGGTCGGCGTGAGCACGCCCGCCAGGACCGTCCCGGAGACCACCCCTGCCGCGGGCATCGCCGTCTTGGAGACACCCGTGAGCACCACGCAGATGCCGATGACGGCCAAGTCGAGCAGGCTCAGTTGCTCAAGCACTTGGCACCTGCACGGCCCTGGCCCCGAGCCCGATGCTGGCGCAGAACCAGATCAGCGAGTCGACCAGGCCTTCGGTCGTCCCGTCGAGGTAACGGCGCATCGCACGCACATATGCAACACGGCCCTGCTCGAGCATGCCGGCCTCGGGGATGCTGAAGCAGGACGGATCAAGGCCTCGGCTGGCGAGCACGCACCTGGTCAGGGCCCGGGCGACCAGGCCACTGCCCCAGCCGAACGGCCGCAGGGCCATCACCTCATGGTGGGCGATGGCGGCCATGGCAATCCCCGGCAGGTCGGTCGAGCGGACCATCAGGCTGGCGAGCGCAACCAGGCGCGGGCTGAGCGCCTCGACCGGCGCCGGTACCCCGATGCGCAGCGGGTCGTCGGCCTCCTCGGCCGATCGGGGCCGGCCCAGCGCGTCCGCATCCTGGAACCCGGCTGCTGCCACGGCGTGCAGATGGGCGAGGACCTGCAGCGGGGCACGCTCCCAGGTGCTGGCCTCCTTCGCCGCTGTACTGGTGACCGCCCAGGCACGCGCCAGGAGACGTCCCATCGGCGAATCGTCCGCATCGAACACATCGGCACCGTCGATCGCCGCCGACGCGCGCCCGCCCCGATCGATGCTCGCGGCAGCCACGGCAGCGGCGGCGCTGCGGACATCCCGGCGCCACAGCAGGGCGTCGATGTCAGCGCGGGCCCCGGCCAGGGCATCGGCCAGCACCGGTGAGTTCAGTGACGCCCGAAGCCGGCCGGGATCGGCCCAGGTGTCCATTGCCGCGAGGGTACTCCCCAGCCGGCACCGTGCCGAGCCGTACGGCGTCCACCGGCAGGCCCGATGGTTTCCCGGCGATCAGGATCCGCGTCGTCTACCCTGCGGTGCCAGGAAGGCAAGCAAGCCACGAGGAGTGCCATGAGCTCAGATGCCCTGTCGAACCTGCTGCAGGAGAACCGGGTGTTCCCGCCCGCTGCCGAGTTCGCCGCCCAGGCCAACGCCCAGCCGGCGATGTACGCGCAGGCCTCTGCCGATCGACTCGCCTTCTGGGCCGAGCAGGCCCGAGCCCTGGACTGGTCGCAGCCGTTCGACGAGGTGCTCGACTGGTCGCAGGCGCCTTTCGCTCGATGGTTCGTCGGGGGCAGGCTGAATGTCGCCTACAACTGCGTGGATCGCCATGTGGCGGCCGGCCATGGCGATCAGGTGGCCATTCGCTTCGAGGGCGAGCCCGGCGATCGCCGCGACATCACCTACGCGCAGCTGCAGGACGAGGTCTGCCAGGCCGCCAATGCACTGCTCGAGCTCGGGGTCGGCGCCGGGGATCGCGTGGCGATCTACATGCCGATGATCCCCGAGGCGATCGTGGCCATGCTGGCGTGCGCGCGCATCGGCGCCCCGCACTCGGTCGTGTTCGGCGGGTTCTCCGCCCATGCCCTCGCCAGTCGCATCGACGATGCGCAGGCCACGCTCGTCATCACCGCCGATGGCCAGCATCGCCGGGGGTCTGCCATGCCGCTCAAGCCGGCGGTGGACGAGGCTCTGCAGACCCTCGCCGCCGATGGCACCTCACCGGTCGCGCACGTGCTCGTGGTGCGGCGGACGGGCGGGTCGGTCGAGTGGACCGACGGCCGCGATGTCTGGTGGCACGAGATCGTGGAGCGGCAGTCGACGGCCCATCAGGCGGAGGGGTTCGACAGCGAGCATCCCCTGTTCATCCTCTACACCTCGGGCACCACAGGCAAGCCCAAGGGCATCCTGCACACGTCCGGCGGATACCTCACCCAGGCCTCGTTCACGCACCGCAATGTCTTCGACCTCAAGCCGGATTCGGACGTCTACTGGTGCACGGCCGACATCGGCTGGGTCACCGGCCACAGCTACATCGTGTACGGGCCGCTGTCGAATCGGGTCACCCAGGTGGTCTACGAAGGCACTCCCGATACCCCGACCCACGATCGCTGGTGGGACATCGTCGAGCGGCACCGCGTCACGATCCTGTACACCGCGCCCACGGCGATTCGCACCTTCATGAAGTGGGGCGACCACCTGCCGGCCGGCAAGGACCTGTCATCCCTGCGGCTGCTGGGCTCAGTCGGTGAGCCGATCAATCCCGAGGCGTGGATGTGGTACCGCGAGGTCATCGGCGGGGATCGCTGCCCGATCGTGGATACCTGGTGGCAGACCGAGACCGGCGCGATCATGATCTCCCCGCTGCCCGGCGTGACGGGCACCAAGCCGGGCTCGGCGATGACGGCGCTGCCTGGGATCGGCGCCGCCGTGGTCGATGACGAGGGTCGACCCGTGGCCAATGGCGGCGGCGGATACCTGGTGCTGACCGAGCCCTGGCCGAGCATGCTCCGCGGGATCTGGGGTGATCCGCAGCGCTATGTCGATACCTACTGGTCGCGCTGGCCGCAGTACTACTTCGCGGGCGATGGGGCCAAGCTGGACGATGACGGCGCGATCTGGCTGCTGGGCCGGGTGGACGATGTCATGAACGTCTCCGGGCATCGCATCTCCACCACCGAGGTGGAGTCAGCCCTGGTCTCGCACCCGAAGGTTGCCGAGGCTGCGGTCGTCGGGGCCACGGACGAGACGACCGGCCAGGGCATTGTGGCCTTCGTCATCCTGCGGTCTGGCGCCCTGGCCGATGGCGAGGATGGCGCGCCCGTCATCAAGGAGCTGCGCGAGCATGTCGCAAAGGAGATCGGCCCGATCGCCAAGCCCCGGCAGGTGATGATCGTGGCCGAGCTGCCCAAGACGAGGTCCGGCAAGATCATGCGCCGCCTGCTGCGCGATGTCGCGGAGAATCGCGAGCTCGGCGATGCCACGACGCTAGCCGATCCGACGGTGATGAACCTCATCGCGAGCGGCCTGGCAACAGGCACGTCTGAGGACTAGACCCCCACCCGTCCCCTTCCCCTCCTCTCCGCCGCCCCCTCCCCTCCCCCTCCGTCGGCCCCCTCCCCCTCCGTCGGTCCCCTCCCCCTCCGTCGGTCCCCTCCCCCTCCGTCGGTCCCCTCCCCGCGAGTGGCCACCTGTCGTTGTGAAAGTCCGTTTTGACCAGCAACATGTGGCCACTCGCCGGAAAGGGAGGGAGGGGACGAATGTGATGGGGACGCAGCGGGTATTCCTCGGCAGGCTGTCGCTGCCGCAGCGGGGCTGGGTGCTGCAGCAGCTGCGCAGCGAGACGGTCGGGGGCGTGCTGCTGCTCATCGCCGCAGCCGTCGCCCTGGTGTGGGCCAACTCCCCCTGGGGTGATGCATACACGGCCCTCATCGACCTGCAGGTCGGCCCGGAGCGGCTGCACCTGCACCTCAGCCTGGGCACCTGGGCTGCCGATGGCCTGCTGGCCGTGTTCTTCTTCGTCGTCGGCCTCGAGCTCAAGCACGAGCTCGTCCTGGGATCCCTGTCCAAGCCGGCCAGGGCAGCGGTGCCCATCGCCGCAGCCATCGGCGGCATGGCCGTCCCCGCCATCATCTATGCGATCGTCAACACGACGTCACCCGCCGGATCGCCCCAGGGCTGGGGCGTGCCGATGGCCACCGATATTGCCTTCGCCCTCGCCGTGCTGGCCGTGGTCGGCCGCCGCCTGCCGATCGCCCTGCGCGCCTTCCTGCTCACCCTCGCCGTCGTCGACGATCTCGGCGCCATCGTGGTGATCGCCGTCTTCTACACCGATCAGATCTCCCTGGGGTGGCTCGCCGCATCCGTCGCCTGCTGCCTTGCCTACTGGCTGCTGCAGCGCCAGCGGGTGACGTGGACCGCCATCTACCTGCCGCTGGCGCTGGTGGCGTGGGGCTGCATGCACGCCAGCGGGGTGCATGCGACGGTCGCCGGGGTCATCCTCGGCCTGCTCACCCGCATCCGCGTCGACCCGGGCGAGCCCAGCGCCCCGGCCGAGCGGCTCTCGCACCGCCTGCACCCCCTCAGCGCCGGAGTATGCGTCCCCATCTTCGCCTTCACTGCCGCCGGGGTGGACCTTCGCGCCATCGGCCTCGGCGAGGCCCTCGCCACGCCCATCTCGATCGGCATCATGCTCGGCCTGGTCGTCGGCAAGCCGATCGGCGTCCTGGGCACCTCCTGGATCGTGGCCCGGTTCACCCGGGCATCCCTGGCCGAGTCGATTCAGTGGCGCGACGTGGGGGCCATCGGGGTCCTGGCCGGCATCGGCTTCACCGTGGCACTTCTCATCGCCGAGCTCGGCTTCGAAGGCTCGCCAGCCCTGCTGGACTCGGCGAAGACCGCCGTGCTCGCCTCGTCGGTGATCGCCGCACTGCTGGCATCCGTCCTGCTGCTCGGACGCAACCGGGCATACGCCGCGATCGCCTCGGTCGAGGAGGCGGACGATGACCAGGACGGCATCCCCGACATCTACCAGCGGTGAATCACCCTGCCCCGCGCAGGCGCGGTAGCCTGACCGACATGCCGGACAATCGCCCGCCCAGCATCCTGCAGCTGCTGACGAGCACCATCGACAACGCCAAGCGACTGGGCCAGGCACAGGTAGCCCTCGTCAAGGCGGAACTGGTCGCTGATGGCACCGCCATCGCGCAGACCGGCATCCTCGGCATTGTCGCGGTCGGCAGCGTCGGCCTGGCGACGATCTTCCTGCTGGTGACCCTGGCGTACGTCTTCGTCCAGCTGGGCCTGCCGGTCTGGGCAGGCTTCGCCCTGGTCACGCTGCTGTTGCTCATCACCGCCGGGGTCACCGGGGCCCTGGCCTACCGCCGTGCCCAGACCATCAAGGGGCCACAGCGCGCCGTGCAGGAAGTCGAGAACACTCAGCGAGCCCTGGGCATCCAGGCAGCCGCACCCCAGGCGAACGGCCCGCGGGCCTGACCGGGCCTCCGCCCCGCCCCGTGATCGTCGACCCGGAGCGCGCCATCGGGGCCACCGGCCCGTGGGAGCATCGCGATGTCTCGGCCAATGGCGCGCGATTCCACGTGGTCGAGGCCGGGGCCGGCCCCGCGGTCATCCTCCTGCACGGCTTCCCGCTGTTCTGGTGGACGTGGCGACGGCAGATCACCGCCCTCGCCGACGCCGGCTACCGGGCCATCGCCATGGACCTGCGCGGATACGGCGGGTCCGACCACACCCCGCACGGCTACGACCCGGTTACCCTGGCCGCCGATATCGCTGGAGTCGTCCGCAGCCTGGGCGAGGAGCAGGCGTGCATCGTCGGGCATGGCTGGGGCGGCCTGGGGGCGTGGTCGGTTGCCGTGCTCCAGCCGGCAGTCGTGCGTGGGATCGTCCCCATCTCGATGCCGCACCCGCGAGCGATGCGCGCGAACCTGCTCCGAGCGGGCCAGTGGCGGCGGCTGGGCTTCATCGCCGGCTTCCAGGTGCCGATCTGGCCCGAGCGATCACTGACCCGGCAGGACGGTGCCCGGGTGGAGCAGTTCCTGCGCACCTGGTCCGGCGACCCCGCCTGGGTCGACGAGACGGCCAGCCACTACCGATCGGCCTTCCTGCGCTGGCCCACGGCGCACACCGCCATCGAGGGCCACCGCTGGGCCGTCCGCTCGCGCTGGCGCACCGACGGCCGTCGGTACATGTCGGCCATGGTCGAACCAGTGGCCACCGACGTGCTCCACGTGCACGGGGCCGACGACCCGATCGTGCTCGGCGACTCCTGCGCCGGCAGCGCCGAGTTCGTCCGGGGGACGTATCAGCCCTGGACGATGCCGGTTGGCCACTTCCCGCACGAGGAGGACCCGGACGCATTCACCGCGGGCCTGCTGGCCTGGCTGGCCGACCGACCCGGGCACCCCAAGGCAACCGGTGGCACAGCGGGCCCGTGACCGGCTCGGCCGGCCACTCGCCGACGACGCCGACCCGGCGCTGGCTGTCCAGCCGGTACCCGACGCCAGCGAGGTCACCTCGGCACAGGCCTGGTCGCAGGCACTGGCATACCTGGCTCAGGACCTGCCCTTCCACGCCCATGAGGTGCTCGAGCAGCGGTGGCGCTGCTGCCCTGCGGAGGAGCGCGCCGCCTGGCGAGCCCTGGCCCAGTGGGCCGCGGCGCTCACCCACCAGGCACGGGGCAATCAGGTCGGAGCCGAGCGGGTGGCCCGGCGCGCCGCGGCCGTCCTCGCGGACTGCACCGAGCTGCCCCCGCCCATCGATGCAAGGCTGGTCCGCACCAGCCTGGACCAGGTCACGTCGAGACCGACAGGTCCCTAGAGTCGAGACCGACAGGTCAATAACGTCGCCGCGCCGCAGTCAGCGGGTGCGGCACGAGCCGGTCGGCACCGCCTGCGAGGCGCGGCGGCCCTGGGCCGCGAGGCCCGCAAGATCGGCCACCGCGATCGCGTAGCCGGTCTGCGGGCTGCTCGCCCCCGACCCGAAGACCATCCCGAACACGCTGCCCCGGGGGCTCACCAGCGGTCCACCCGAGTTGCCGGGCTCGACCTCCCCGCGGAAGGACACCACCTCGCGATCAACCCCGGCCCGGCCATAGATGTCATCACCGCGTGCCGGGAAGGCCGCTCGAACTCGTGCGGCCCCGACCGTCAGCCCACCGCCGCCCGGGTAGCCCATGACGACCGCATCGTCACCGGTGCGCGGCGGCGAGGTGGAGAAGTCCAGGGCGGGCGCCTTCAGCCCCCGCACCCGCAGGACGGCGACATCGAGCCGCGGGTCGAAGGCCATCACCGTGGCCGGCAGCCCCTGCCCCCCGGGTGCCTGCACGATCGGTTGGTCGACGCCGGCAACCACGTGCGCATTGGTCATCACCAGGCCGCGGCCGATGATGAACCCCGACCCGGTGACCGAGGTATGGCACTGCGGGGCCTCACCCCGCACCAGCACGACCGAGGCCATCGCCCGCCGCGCGCCGCGGGTCTGGCTCGCGGCTGGATCGACCTCCGGCACGTCAGGGCCGGTCACCTCGGCGAGGGCGGAGAACACCCGCGGAGCGGCCGTCGTCCCGATGGCGTCGCGCACCCGCTGGAAGCCATCGCGCACCTGATCCGGCACGATCGAGTCCAAGGCCAGGACCATGCGGGAGCCGCGCACCGGCTCTGCCGTCGCCGGCAGCGAGGCCAGGGCGCTGGCGATGATCCAGGTGATGATCGCCAGCGCCAGCACGTTCAGGGCGGCCCCGCCCAGGCTGTCCACCAGCGCTGCCGGGGTCCAGGTCACCTGGCTGCGCAACGTCCGGCCGGCCAGCGAGCAGGCCACCTGCCCGAGCACCGCGCAGCCGAGGATCGCGCCCGCAAGAACCACGGCGCGCAGCGGCCCCTCCGGCACGAAGCCCTCGATGACCGAGGGCAGCAGCAGGACGGCACCGATGCCGCCGCCGAGGAAGCCGGCGAACGAGAGCACGCCGACCATGAAGCCCTGGCGCCAGCCGGCCCAGGCGAAGGCGATGACCGCTCCGACCAGGACCCAGTCGACGATCGTCATGGCCGGTCGACCGGCTCCACCGGCAGGTCCATGATGCGGTCACGATCCCAGGTCCTCGCCCATCCCACCTCGTCCAGGAACCGCGCGAGCAGGCCACCGGTGAAGCCCCACACGAGCATGCCGCGCACGGTGAATGCGGGCCCGACGAACCCACTGGGATGGCGGACCTGGCAGCGGTTCGCCGGATCCGACAGCTCATCGACGCCGATCCGATGCACGGCTGCAACCTCGCCCAGGTCGGCCGGGTAGACCGGGGTGGGGTCACGCCACCAGGCGACAACGGGGGTGACGACATAGTCCGACACCGGGACCCACAGGTCCGGCAGGGTCGCAAACGGGACCACACCGGCCGGATCCAGGCCGGTCTCCTCCTGCGCCTCCCGCACCGCTGCCGCGACGGCAGATCCATCCGTCTCGTCGAGGCCGCCGCCCGGGAAGGCCGGCTGGCCCGCATGGGAGCGCAGGTCGGCCGCCCGCTCGATGAGCAGCAGATCCGGGCCGTCGGCGAGCAGGATCAGCACGGCCGAGTGACGGCCCTGCCCGTGGGTTGGGGCATACCTGGTCAGCTGGTGCAACCTGGCCCGCCGGGCGAACGACACCACGGGATCCAGCCACGGCGGCAGGTCTCCGAGGACGTCCTCGATCACCGCACCCCGGCGCATCCACCTCATCCGCGCCCCTGATCGCGAACCAGGGCCGAGGCTGCCGCCGGATCGGTGGGGCCCTCGCCATAGGACGGGCACCACCGGGCCACGCTGCAGGCCCCGCAGGCGGGCTTGCGGGCATGGCATCGGCGCCGGCCGTGCCAGATGACCAGCTGCGATGCTCGGGTCCAGTCCTTGCGGGCGATCAGCGCCATCGCGTCATGCTCCACCTTCACCGGATCGGAGTGCTCCGTCCAGCCGAATCGGCGGGCCAGGCGGCCGAAGTGGGTGTCGACGGTGATCCCGGGGATGCCGTATGCCTCCCCGAGCACGACATTCGCCGTCTTGCGGCCCACTCCGGGCAGGGTGGTCAGGGCAGCCAGCTCGGCCGGGACCTGCCCGTCGAAGCGATCGCACAGGGCCTGGCCGATGCCCATGATGGTGGCGGCCTTCTGTCGGAAGAAGCCGGTGGGCGCGATCATTGCCTCGAGCTCGGCTCGATCGGCCGATGCATAGGCCACGGCATCCGGATACGCGGCGAACAGGGCGGGGGTGACCTTGTTCACCCGCTGATCGGTGCACTGGGCGCTCAGCACGGTGGCAACGAGCAGTTCCAGCGGCGTGCGGAAGTCCAGCTCGCAGTGCACGTCCGGGTACTGCGCGGCCAGCGCGGTGATGATGGATCTCGCCCGCCGCTTGCGTGCCGCAGGTTCGTCCACGGGGCCAGCGTAAGCGGCTGCGAGGTGATGGGCCGGGAAGCATGGTCGGGGTCCGCCGATGCCGGTCGGCGGCCCGATGCGCCATGGGCCACAATGGGGACGTGGATGACGCCCTCGCGACCGCTCCGCTGTTCGCGGCCCTGGACCCTGAGGGTGCCCAGGCACTGCGCTCATCGCTGGTCGAGCGGTCGGTCGTCAAGGGCGAGGTGCTGTTCACCGAGGGCGAGCCCGGGGATCGGATGTACATGATCCTGGAGGGCAAGGTGAAGCTGGGGCAGACCTCCAGTGATGGACGGGAGTCGCTGCTCGGCGTGCTCGGCCCTGGGGAGATGTTCGGCGAGCTGAGCCTGTTCGATCCAGGTCAGCGCACCTCGACCGCTACTGCGCTCACCGACGCCGTCGTCGTCGGGCTCGGAAATGAGCAGCTCAAGCCCTGGCTGACCGGTCGGCCCGAGGTTGCCGCGGCCCTCCTGCAGGCCCTGGCCCGGCGCCTGCGCCGCACCAATGAGGCGATGGCCGACCTGGTCTTCTCGGACGTCCCCGGCCGCGTGGCCAAGGCCCTGATGGACCTCGGCGAGAAGTTCGGCGAGATCACCCCCGAGGGCCTGCTGGTCACCCATGACATGACCCAGGAGGAGATCGCCCAGCTGGTCGGCGCCTCCCGGGAGACGGTCAACAAGGCGCTGGCCGACTTCGCCCAGCGCGGCTGGATCCGGCTGGAGTCCCGCCAGGTGCTCATCCTCGATATCGAGCGACTCGGTCGGCGCGCTCGCTAGCTGCGCCGGCCCCGCTCAGTCCACGTAGCCCGCTCGACCGGAGTTTCGTTCGCGCACGGTGTCCCCCTGCTCGGCCAGGTAGGCGAGTTGCGCTCGGACCGACCATTCAGCCGCCGGCCACACCTGCTTGGGTACGGCCGCGTAGACGATGGCCACCACCTCGGACGCATCCACCGCCCCGGCCTGCACCGCCTCGCGCACCTCCGCCAGCCTGGCCCGGCGGTGGTCGAGGTAGGCATCGATGATCTCCACCGGGGCAGTGAGCACGGGCCCGTGCCCGGGCAGCAGGGTGCGCACGCCCCCGGCGTGGGCGAGGTCCCGCAGCCGGTCCAGTGACTGCAAGTAGTCGCCGAGCCTGCCATCCGGCCAGGCGACCACCGTCGTGCCGCGACCCAGCACGGTGTCGCCGGTGAGCACGCTTCCCTCGTCGGCAATGCGCAGGCAGACGCTGTCGGACGTATGCCCCGGCGTGCCCAGCACTTCCAGCTCCAGGCCGCCGGCGACGACGACATCCCCGGGGACCAGCCCCTCCTCGCCCAGGCAGTGCCCCGGGTCCAGGGCCCGCACCGGGGCGCCAGTCGCCTCCGCGAGATCGCGCACGAGGTCGCAGTGGTCCGGATGCCCGTGGGTCAGCAGGATCGCCTCGATCCGCGCATCCTGCGCGGCCTGGAGAATCGCGCCCAGGTGCACCGGGTCGGCTGGGCCGGGATCAACGACGGCGCACGTGTCGGCATCCGGTGCCCGAAGGATCCAGGTATTCGTCCCGTCGAGGGTCATCGGCGATGGATTGGGGGCCAGCACGCAGGTGGCGGACGCCGTCACGGCACCGCCGTGCCATGGCTCGGCCGAGCCGATGACGGGCAGGACGCGACCGGACATGCGGTGCCTAGGGCGCCCGCATCGCGGACGGCACCCCGGTAGCTCCCAGGACCTCGGATGCCTCCGGAGGGCCGAGTCGCTCGGCGAGGATGGCTCCGGTGCGCTCATTGAGGATGACCCAGCGCAGCGAGCCGTCCGCGTTCAGCACCGGGTGCGGCATCCGCGGGGCCAGGTCGCGCTGCGCCCCGGCCGCCAGGATCGCCGCGGCATCGCCATGGTCAGCCAGGAACTCCAGGACGGCCACGGTGGGCGGCAGCATCGGCATCGAACCCGAACGATGGGCGCCGAGGGCCTGTGTGGGTGGCAGCCACGCCACGGCATCCGCCTCGGTGCCGCGCGGGGTGGCGTCCTGACCATCGGGCACGACGGCGGCGAAGAAGCGCACGTCATAGCGATGGGTCTCGACCTCGGGGGTGATCCAGTGATCGATGAGCACCAGGCCGTCGGCACCGAGCTCGACACTCGCCTCCTCCTCGACCTCCCGGATGGCGCACGCGACCAGGGCACGCAGCTGGGCCTCGTCTGCGCCGGCCCGAGCCGCCTCGGTTGCGAAGGGGAAGGCATCCGCTGGCAGGTCCTCACCGACGATCCGGTCGATGGCATCGACCCGGCCGCCGGGGAACACGTGCATGCCTGGAGCGAAGGCCATGGTGCGCGCCCGCCGCATCAGGTAGGTCTCGGTACCCGCCTGACCATCGCGCAGCAGCACCACCGTTGCGGCGTCGCGCAGCGGCGGGGGCGTCCAACTGCCATCGCCGCGTGCCAGGGCCTGCGCTCGGGCCAGGAAGCCGTCGAGCGTCGCCTCCACCCGTGACGTGGCCTCAGGCATTGCGCAGCTCGACCACCATCTCCACCTCGACCGGTGCGTCGAGCGGGAGCACGGCGACGCCGACGGCCGAGCGGGCGTGGGCACCGGCCTCCCCGAAGGCCTCTTTCAGCAGGTTGCTGGCGCCGTTCATGACCGCCGGCTGCGAGGTGAAGTCCGGCGCGGAGGCGACGAACCCCACCACCTTGACGACGCGAGCGACCTGGTCGAGATCGCCGATCACCGACTTCGCGGCAGCGATCGCATTCAGAGCGCAGATGCGAGCCAGCTCAGCTGCCTCCTCCGCCGTGACCGCGGCCCCGACCTTGCCCGTCCGCGGCAGTGCGCCGTCGACGAAGGGCAGCTGACCCGCTGTGTAGACATATGCCCCGCTGCGAACCGCGGGCACGTACGAGGCGACCGGCGTGGCGACCTCGGGCAGGGTGAGCCCAAGGGCAGCGAGCCGGGCCTCGACCTGGGATGCCATGGCCTCCCCTAGCCGATCGGTCGCTTGAGGTACGCGACATTGCTCTCCGGGTTCGGCCCCGGTACCACCTGCACCAGTTCCCAGCCGTCGCTGCCCCAGGTATCAAGGATCTGCTTGGTCGCGTGTACCAGGAGGGGGACGGTGGCGTACTCCCATTTCGTCATGGGCCGACAGTAGCCAAGGCGGGACGCCTTGCTGCGAGCGGCCATGAACTCGCTGCGAGCGGCCATGACGGCGACATGGAACTACGCTGGCAGCGTGACGACCGCCTCCCTCGGGCCGGGTGTCGCGCTGCACGTGGTGTCCGGCAAGGGGGGGACCGGCAAGACGACCGTGAGCGCGGCCGTGGCCCTGGCCCTGGCATCGCAGGGCAGGCGAACCCTGCTCATGGAGGTCGAGGGCCGGCAGGGCATCGCCCAGCTGTTCGACGTGCCGCCGTTGCCGTATCAGGAGCGCAAGGTCGCCGTCGCCCCCGGTGGCGGGGAGGTCTGGGCCCTGGCAGTGGACGCGGAGGACGCCCTGCTGGACTACCTGGAGATCTTCTACAACCTGCGCCGCGCTGGATCGGCCCTGCGCCGGATGGGCGCGGTCGACTTCGCCACCACCATCGCCCCGGGCCTGCGCGATGTCCTGCTCACCGGCAAGGCGATCGAGGTCGTGCGGCGCACGGACAAGGCTGCCCCCGATGCCTATGACGCGGTCGTGCTGGACGCTCCCCCGACCGGGCGCATCTGCCGGTTCCTCAACGTGAACTCCGAGGTGTCCGGCCTGGCGAAGGTCGGGCCCATCCGCAACCACGCTGACCTGGTCATGAGCGTGATCGCGTCCCCGCGCACTGCCGTCCACCTAGTGAGCCTGCTGGAGGAGATGCCCGTCCAGGAGACGATCGATGCGGTGGCCGAGCTGCGCGAGAATCGGCTGCCCGTCGGCGGCATCTTCGTGAACATGACGCGGCCGCCGATGCTGACCGAGGAGCAGCTGGACCAGGCCCGCGAGGGACGGCTGCCGGCGGAGCAGATCGCAGCCTTGGCGCAGCAGGCTGGCCTGCGGCAGGACGCGGCAACCGTGGCTGCCGCGCTCGTGCTCGAGGGCCAGGATCACGCCCAGCGGGTGGACCTCGAGCGCCGTGAGCTGCAGCGGATCGCCGACCTGGGCCTGCCGACCCTGACCCTGCCGCTCCTGGCCGATGGCATCGACCTGGGCGGGCTGTACGCCCTGGCAGGGATCCTGCGCGAGGGGGGCGTGCGATGAGGACGTCCGGCGTCCGGCTGGATGCGCCTCTGCTGGGCATCGATGAGCTGCTCGCCGATGAAGGCGTGCGCATCATCGTGTGCACGGGCGCCGGCGGGGTCGGCAAGACCACGACAGCGGCGGCAGTGGCCCTGCGCGCCGCGGAGTCGGGCAGGCGGGTATGCGTGATGACGATCGACCCGGCCCGGCGGCTGGCCCAGGCGATGGGGCTGCGCTCGCTGGACAACACCCCGCGTCAGGTGCCAGGGGTCACCAGCCCCGATGGGTCCGGCTCGCTGCACGCCATGATGCTGGACATGAAGCGCACCTTCGACGAGGTCGTCGAGGCGCATGCCGACCCCGAGCGGGCCCGGGCGATCCTGGCCAATCCGTTCTACCAGGCGCTTTCCAGCTCCTTCGCCGGGACGCAGGAGTACATGGCGATGGAGAAGCTCGGCCAGTTGCGGGCGCGCGCCGACGCCGAGGGCACCTGGGATCTCATCGTGGTCGACACCCCGCCGTCCCGAAGCGCCCTGGACTTCCTCGATGCCCCGGAGCGGCTCGGGTCGTTCCTGGACGGCCGGTTCATCAGGGTGCTGACCGCGCCTGCCCGCGGGGCCGGCCGGGGCATCGGCAAGCTGGCGGCAATGGGCTTCGGCCTGTTCACGAATGTGCTCAACAAGATCCTCGGTGCCCAGGTGCTGGTCGACGTCGGCACCTTCGTCGCCGCGATCGACACCACCTTCGGCGGGTTCCGGGAGCGGGCCGATGCGACCTATGCCCTGCTCAAGGACCGGGGAACGGCCTTCGTGGTGGTGGCGGCGCCAGAGCGGGATGCCCTGCGCGAGGCGTCCTACTTCGTCGAACGGCTCGAGGCCGATGACATGCCGCTGGCCGGGCTGGTGCTGAACCGGGTGCAGCAGGTGACCCTGCCAGAGGTGACCCCCGAGCAGGCCCTCGCGGCCGCTGATCGAATTTCGGACGAGGACGGCTCGGACGCCCGCAGCGACGCGGGCCTGACGGCAGCGCTGCTGCGCCTGCACGCCGACCGGCAGCGCATCGCGGCCCGGCAGCGACATCTCGCGGAGCGGTTCACGGCCGCCCATCCCGGCGTGGCCGCGACAACCGTGCCGGCACTGCCAGGTGACGTCCACGATCTCGACGGCCTGCGCGAGGTCGGCGCCTATCTAGCCGACCCCTGCTAGCCGACCCCTGCTAGGCGAGTGGCCAGTCCCTTCCCCGCCGAATGGCCAGTTGTTGCACGGTTCTTCGGCGTGTCGCCAGCAACAAGTGGCCACTCGCGAAGGGCAGGGAAGGCGGGCCACCGAAGGGGCGGCCGAAGGGACGGCAGGACGGCCGGGGCGGACGGGCCCGGGGCGGTCGGCGGTCAGCCGACCTTTGAGACAGTACCGATGAGGGACTGGCGCTCGAACTCCGTCTGAGCTGTCTGCAGCAGTTGGCGCCATGAGGTGACATGCGGCCGGCGACGGAGCAGGGCGCGCCGCTCGCGCTCGGTCATGCCGCCCCAGACTCCGAACTCAACCCGGTTGTCGAGGGCGTCGGCCAGGCACTCGGTGCGCACCGGGCAGCCAAGGCAGATCGCCTTGACCCTGTTCTGGGCCGCCCCCTGAACGAAGAGCATGTCCGGATCGGTCGTCCGACAGGCAGCCTTCGCAGCCCAGTCCGAGTCAAACGTCATTCCGTCAACCCCTCTCACCCACCGATCGACGCCTGCCATCGGTGAGCGCGGACGCTACGCTCGCAAGGCGGATCATGCATAGGCTCAAAATGACTATATTGACCAGGTTATTTTGAGTGATAGCGGCACAACTGCTCGACGTGCCCGGAGGTGACGGGCGCCGGCTCCGCGACGTACCCTGATGACCCCATGAACGTGCTCCCGCCCGCCGACCCGCCACCGAGCGCCTCGGGGATCCTCGCCCGGCTCGGTGCGATCGTCGCCGTCGCCGTGGTCGCGGGCCTCATCGTGGGCCTGATGGCCGTGCCGTTCGTCGGCAGCCTCGGAGTTGTCTCACGAAATGTCATCCAGGAGTTCGAGAGCATTCCGGACGGCATCACCACCCCGCCCCTGCCGCAGCGGACCCAGATCCTGGCTTCCGACGGCTCCGTCATCGCCACGCTCTTCTACCAGAACCGGGTGGAGATCCCACTGGCGAGCGTGGCGCCGATCATGCGGCAGGCGACCGTCTCGGTGGAGGACGCCCGCTTCCTGGACCACAACGGGGTCGACCTGCGCGGAACGCTGCGAGCCCTGGCATCGAACACCTCCGCCGGCGACGTCCAGCAGGGCGGATCGACGCTGACCATGCAGTACGTCAAAAACGTCCTAGTGAACTCAGCGACGACAGCGGAGGAGCTCGATGCCGCACGCGGGCGAAGCCCGGCGCGCAAGGTGCGGGAGATGCGCTTCGCCCTGGGCCTGGAGCGGCGGTACTCCAAGGCCGAGATCCTCGAGCGCTACCTGAATATCGTCTACTTCGGCGCAGGCGCATACGGGGTCGAGGCGGCAGCCCGCCGCTACTTCTCCAAGCCGGCCTCCGCGCTGACCCTGCCGGAAGCAGCAACGCTCGCCGGCATCGTCCAGCAGCCGGTGGGCTACGACCCTCTGCGCAACCCGGACCGCTCAGCCGAGCGCCGCAATGTCGTGCTCAAGCGCATGGCGGCCCTGGGCTTCATCTCGAAGGACGAGGCAGAGCGGGCCGCCAAGATCCCGATGAGCGCCATCCTCCGGCCGACGACCACCGCAAACGGCTGCACCACGTCCTACGCCCCGTTCTTCTGCGACTACGTCCTGCAGACGATCAGGAATGACCCCGCCTTCGGCGCGACGCCGGAGGCGCGCGAGGTGTTCCTCAAGCGCGGTGGCTACGTCATCACCACGACCCTGGATCCGGCGGCTCAGCGCGGTGCGACCAAGGCCGCCACCGACTTCATCCCGATGGACGACGAGAGCCAGAAGGCCGCCGCCGTCTCGGTGGTCGAGCCCGGCACCGGGAACATCCTGGCGATGACCCAGAACCGTGAGTGGGGAACGTCCGGGATCGGCAAGACCACCTACAACTACAACGTGGATCGCAAGCACGGCGGCACCATCGGCATGCAGGCCGGGTCGACGTTCAAGGTGTTCACCCTCGCCGCCGCGCTCGAGGCGGGAATCTCGCCGTTCGAGTACGTCGCGGCCGGCAGCCCCAAGGTCTTCACGAACTTCGTCGAATGCGGGACCAATATCCCGTTCCAGCCGATCACCGTCCGCAACTCGACCACGTCCGGCACCATGGACATGATCCGCGCGACCGCGTACTCGACGAACACCTACTTCATGTCGATCGAGGAGCGCACTGGCCTGTGCCGACCGGCCGAGATCGCCGAGTCGATGGGCGTCTATCGGGGCAATGGCGACAACCTGCTGCGCGTGCCGTCCTTCACCCTGGGCACCATGGAGGTCACCCCTCTGGCGATGGCGAATGCCTACGCGACCTTCGCCAACCACGGCATCTACTGCGCACCCCGGGTCATTCTCAGCATCACCGATCGCGATGGCGCCAGCCTGCCCGTCCCGCCGCCGCAATGCCGGCAGGTCCTCGCGCGAGACGTCGCGGACACAGTCGTCTCGCTGCTCACCGGCGTGGTCGACGGGCCTATTGGCGGGCGAACCGGCGCACGCATGAGCCTGGACCGCCCGGCCGCCGGCAAGACGGGTACGACGAATGAGTCAGCCGCCGTATGGTTCTGCGGATTCACCGCAGACGTCGCCGCTGCTGTCTGGGTCGGCGATCCTCGCGGCGGCTTCGCATACCCCATGAAGGGGGTGACCATCAACGGGGTGTACTACCCCCAGGTCTTCGGCGGCACCCTGCCTGGCCCGATCTGGAAGGCGTCCATGGAAGCCGCCCTGGCCAGCAGGACGCCAAAGGACTTCCAGC
Organism: Actinomycetales bacterium; assembly: GCA_018970025.1. GTDB lineage: Bacteria > Actinomycetota > Actinomycetes > S36-B12 > S36-B12 > REEB460. The sequence continues at coordinate 46,688 of JAGWXF010000019.1, forward strand.
TCAACTCGCGCTGGGGCCTGCGCCCCGCCCGGGCGGTCAACGGCACCAACTACGGCTTCGGACGCAATCCGTACACCGTCGACCCGGTGGAGGAGTTCAGCAACGGCGATCTGCTGACACCCGGCGAGGTGGGCCCGTCGGTCGACCCATCCGCCTCGGCTGACGTCCCGCCCGGAGCCGGCGACGGGGCCCCGGGTGACCCCGGGCAGTCCGGCGGGACGGATCCGGCCCCCACCAACCCGGCACCCACCAACCCGGCACCTACTCCGGCGACCCAGGGAGAAGTCCCGCCGGCAGGCTGATGCTCGTCGTGCCGCGCACCGATGCGCCTGGCCGGCCCTGCTTACAAGCCCAGGGCAGCCTTCACCCTGGCTGCCACGACACCACCGTCCGCCCGGCCTTTCACCTGCGGCTGCACGAGCTTCATCACCGCGCCCATGGCCGCGCCGCCGCTGGCCCCAGACCCCTGCACCTCAGCCACCGCCGCGTCGACGATTGCCTGCACCGCCTCGTCGGTCAGGGCCTGCGGCAGGTACCCCTCGAGCACGCCGAGCTCAGCCCGCTCCCGCTCGGCCAGCTCAGGTCGGTCGGCCGCGTCGTACGCCTCAGCGGCCTCACGCCGCTTCTTCGCCTCGCGGCCGAGCACCGTCAGCACGTCGTCGTCGGAGAGCTCACGGGCCTGCTTGCCGGCCACCTGCTCGTTGGTGATCGCCGTCAGCGCCATCCGCAGGGTGGCCGCAGATAGCTCATCACGTGCCTTCATCGCGGTGGTGAGATCGGCCTGGAGTTGGTCCTTCAATGCACTCATGCGCCCATTGTTCCCTTCGAGCGGTCCGCTGACGCCCGCGCCACCCAGCCGGCGCGTCCATGACCCACGTGGGCTTGGTGAACGCCGGCAATGGTGGGACGATCTCGATGTGGACGTCCGCACCAAGGCCCTGCTGGCCACCGCCCTGGCCGGAGCGGCCGGGCTGGCCTATGCGCGCTGGGAGTCCGAGCGATTCACCCTGCGCCGGGCGACGGTGCCGCTCCTCGATTCGGACGCCGACCCGATCCGCATCCTGCACCTGTCGGATCTGCACCTCGTGCCGGGCCAGCGGCGCAAGCAGGCGTGGGTGCAGTCGCTGCGCGAGCTCAATCCGGACCTGGTCATCGCCACGGGCGACTTCATGTCCCATCAGGACGCCGTCCCGCACGTGCTCGACACCGTCGACCCGCTGTCGGACGTCCCGGCGGCATTCGTCCTGGGGAGCAATGACTACTTCGCCCCCAAGCCGATCAACCCGGCGAAGTACCTGCGCGGACCCTCTCAGCTACAACCGAACCGGCCGATGCTCCCCTGGCCGGATCTGGTCGACGGGCTCGTCGATCTCGGCTGGATCGACCTGACCAACCGCAGCGAGGCCATCAAGGTCGATGGCCGGCTGGTCGAGCTGCGCGGGGTCGACGACCCGCATATCAGCCGCGACCGGTACGACCTGGTCGCCGGCGACTACGGCTCGGCAGCCGACCTCACCCTCGGGGTCGTCCACGCCCCGTACCTGCGGGTCCTGGATGCCTTCGCTGCGGACGCCACCGACCTCATCATCGCCGGCCACACCCACGGCGGCCAGCTGCGACTGCCCGGATACGGCACCCTCGTGACGAACTGCGACCTCGATCGCAGGCGGGCCCGCGGGCTGTCCTCCCATCAGGCACCGGGGTCTGCGACCGGCCAGGCCCACCGCTCGGCACTGCATGTCTCGGCGGGCCTGGGCACGTCGCCGTACGCGCCCTTCCGGTTCAACTGCCCGCCGGAGGCGACCCTGCTCACCCTCGTTCCCCGGGCGAAGGACGGTTCCGGGCTCGGCTAGACTCCGTGGGTCCAACCGGGGTGTGGCGCAGCTTGGTAGCGCGCTTCGTTCGGGACGAAGAGGCCGTGGGTTCAAATCCCGCCACCCCGACGCCGCGCGTGGGGACCATCAGGTCCCCACGCGCATTGCCTGGCCAGGGCAGGAGGCCCCGTGACGATCCACCGGCGCCCGCCGCTCGACGAGCTCGGCAAGGCCAGCCGGGCGTACGTGAAGGCGATGGGCTGGAAGTCGGTCAACCTGCACACCCACATCTCGCTGGTGCATCGGTTCGTCTATGTCGAGGTCCCCAAGGCCGGCTGCGGGACGATGAAGGCCACCCTCGGCGGGCTCGAGGCTGCCCGGCTGAGCGCAGCCGCCGTGGCGCGGGTGCGGGAGAATCCGCATGACCGCAGCCGTGCCACCCCCTTCGTCAAGCCGTATCAGCTCCCGCCCGACCTGCTCGAGGAGGCCCTGCGGGGCCGCAAGTGGCGGCGGTTCGCGGTGGTACGCGAGCCCGCTTCGCGCCTGCTGTCGGGATACCTGGAGAAGATCCGCCAGGGCCTGCAGCAGAGCGAGTCGATCATGGCCCGGCTGGCCGAGCAGGGCCGGGCGCCGGCACACGCGGCGGACATCCCCTTCGCCGACTTCATCGACGTGGTCGCCGCGATGCCCAGCCGGGAGCAGGATCCCCATTGGCGCCGGCAGGCCGACCATCTCGGGATCGGCATCATCGACTACGACGCGGTGATCCACCTCGAGCAGCTTGACGACTCCTGGCCGCGCATCGCCAGCCTGATCGGCGTCGCGAGCCTGCAGGAGGAGTTCTACTGCCGCAACTCAACCGGGGCCAGGGGCAAGGTCGCCGACTGGTACACCCCGGCGCTCGTCGACCAGGTCACCGGTGCCTATGCCGCTGACTACCGGGCGTTCGGCTACCAGCCGCCGTCGCTCTGACGTCAGTTCCCCATCACAGCGTCTCGGCAATCAGTTCCGCGATCTGCACGGCGTTCAGTGCCGCGCCCTTGCGCAGGTTGTCATTGCTGATGAACATCGCCAGGCCGCGACCGTCCTCCACGGTGGTGTCCTGCCGCAGCCGGCCGACGTAGGACGGGTCATTGCCCGCGGCCTGCAGCGGTGTCGGGACATCCGACAGCTCCACGCCAGGAGCGCCGGACAGCAGCTCGGTGGCCCGCTCGACGCTGATGGGCCGCTCGAACTCGGCATTGACCGACAGGGAGTGGCCGGTGAAGACCGGGACCCGCACGCAGGTACCCGAGACCAGCAGGTCGGGGATGCCCAGGATCTTGCGGCTCTCCTTGCGCAGCTTCTGCTCCTCGTCGGTCTCCCGGGATCCATCGTCGACGATGCTGCCGGCCAACGGCACGACGTCGTATGCGATGGTCCGCACGTACTTGCGCGGCTCCGGGAAGGCCACAGCGGCGCCGTCGTGGGTCAGCGCGGTGATGTCCTGGTCGGCCACCGCCCGGATCTGCGAAGCGAGCTCCTCCACGCCGGCAAGGCCGCTGCCCGAGACTGCCTGATACGAGCTGACGATCAGCCGACGCAGCCCGGCCTCGGCATGCAGCGGCGCGAGCACCGGCATGGCCGCCATCGTCGTGCAGTTCGGATTGGCGATGATGCCCTTGCGCATCTCGCCGAGGGCCTGCGGGTTCACCTCGCTGACGATGAGCGGCACGTCCGGGTCCATCCGCCAGGCCGAGGAGTTGTCGATCACGACGGCGCCAGCGGCAGCGAAGCGCGGGGCATGCTCCTTCGACGATGCCCCGCCAGCGGAGAACAGGGCGATGTCGATCCCGGCCAGGTCGGCGGTCGCGGTGTCCTCGACGACGATGTCGGTCCCGCGCCAGGGCAGGGTGCTGCCGGCCGAGCGAGCCGAGGCCAGGTAGCGAATCCTCCCGACCGGGAAGTCACGCTCGTCCAGCAGTCGGCGCATCACCCCGCCGACCTGCCCAGTGGCGCCGACCACGGCGACGGTCAGCGGCCGGCTCATCGTCCGCTCCCTGCGTAGACCACGGCCTCGCCATCGGCGTCCAGGCCGAAGGCCGTGTGCAGCGCCTGCACGGCGCGCTTGGCCTCGTCCACCCGGGTCACGACCGAGATGCGGATCTCCGAGGTGGAGATCATCTCCACGTTGATGCCGGCATCGGCAAGCGCGGTGAAGAAGGTGGCGGAGACGCCCGGATGCGAGCGCATTCCCGCGCCCACCAGGGAGACCTTCGCAATCTGGTCGTCGAGCAGCAACGACTCGAAGCCGATCGTCGCCCGCTCCGCCTCCAGTGCCGACATCGCGGCCTTCGCCGAGCCCTGGGGGCAGGTGAACGTGACATCTGTGCGGCCGGTCGAGGCCGCCGAGACGTTCTGCACGATCATGTCGACATTGATGCCAGCACCGGCAAGGGCCTTGAAGATCGCCGCCGCCTCGCCGGGCTTATCGGGCACGCCGACGACCGTGACCTTCGCATCGTTCACGTCTGCCGCGACTCCGGAGATGATCGGATGCTCCATGACGCTTCCTTCGGCGATCTTGGCCGCGATCGCGGCCGGTGACAGGACGAGCGTCCCCTCGCGGTGCGAGAAAGACGATCGAACGTGGATGGGCAGGTCGAAGCGGCGCGCATACTCCACGCACCGCAGGTGGAGCACCTTGGCGCCGACGGCAGCGAGCTCGAGCATCTCCTCATAGGTGATGACGGGCACCTGCCGGGCCTTGGCGACCACCCGCGGGTCAGCGCTGAACACCCCGTCGACATCGGTGTAGATCTCGCAGACGGATGCATCAAGGGCGGCAGCCAGTGCCACCGCGGTGGTGTCGGAGCCACCGCGGCCCAGGGTGGTGATGTCCTTGGTGTCCTGCGCGACGCCCTGGAACCCCGCGACGATGGGGATGGCGCCTTCGGCAAGGGCCTCCTGGATGCGGCCCGGGGTCACGTCGATGATGCGCGCCGCCCCATGGGCCGAGTCGGTGATCAGCCCCGCCTGGGATCCCGTATATGAGCGCGCATCGGCCCCCAGGTCGGCGATCGCCATGGCCAGCAGCGCCATCGAGATGCGCTCACCCGACGTCAGGAGCATGTCGAGCTCCCGACCGGGCGGGTTCGGGGAGACCTGCTCGGCCAGGTCGAGGAGCTCATCAGTGGTGTCGCCCATCGCCGACACCACGACAACGACGTCATGGCCAGCCTGCTTGGTCTCGACGATGCGCCGGGCGACCCGCTTGATGCTCTCGGCATCAGCGACGCTGGATCCGCCGAATTTCTGGACGATCAAGGACACGCTGCCTAACCCTATCGGCCTTTCGGCAGGTCGCTTCCCGGGCAGTCACGGCTCCTGGGCCCATGCTGGCCGACGTGCCCGAGCACCAAGCCTGCGCTGGGCGGACGTCAGCCGGTGCTCATCCGACATCGCGGCATATCCGGCTCGCTCGACCTCATGGTCAACAGCCCGCAGGCCCGCGTGGAAGATGGCCTCATGCAGCATCGTCTCGCTGGCGGATGTTGCATCGACCCCCGTGAGCGCCCGAAGTGCCTGCTGCGATGAAGCGGACGAACGCAAGCGATTCAACTCGGCTTCGTCCTGCTGCGTGAGCGGCAACCACGCCCGTCCGACGACGGTCTCCTCGCCTCGATTCCCCATGCGGGCATGCTCCGACACGAACTGCGGCTGCGTCAGCAGCAGATGCCTACAGCCGGCGTCGGCCCTCGAAGGCTCGACCGAGGGTGACCTCATCGGCATACTCCAGGTCACCGCCGACCGGCAGCCCACTGGCCAGGCGCGACACCGCGATGCCCAGCGGTGTGATGAGCCGGGCCAGGTACGTGGCAGTGGCCTCCCCCTCGAGGTTCGGATCCGTCGCCAGGATCACCTCGACGATCGCCCCGTCGGCCAGCCGAGCCATGAGCTCGCGGATGCGCAGGTCGTCCGGCCCCACGCCATCGATCGGGCTGATCGCCCCGCCGAGTACGTGGTAGCGGCCGCGGAACTCCCGGGTGCGCTCGATCGCCACGACGTCCTTGGGCTCCTCCACCACGCACAGCACGGTCAGGTCGCGCCGGGTATCGCGGCAGATGCGGCACTCGGACTCCTCGGCGACATTGCCGCAGATGGAGCAGAAGCGCACCTTCTCCTTGACCTCGCGCAGGGCATCGGCCAGGCGCAGCACGTCGACCGGGTCAGCGGCCAGGATGTGGAAGGCAATGCGCTGGGCGCCCTTGGGGCCGACTCCCGGCAGTCGGCCGAGCTCGTCGATGAGATCCTGGACGACGCCCTCGTACATCAGTGCTCGATCTCCCCGATCGTCGTCGCCCCGAGGGTCTTGATCGCCAGCTCCACCCCGGATTCCTCGACTACGTCGGCGTCATCAGGGCTGGGCGCATCCGGCGCTGGGGCATCCGCTGCGAGCACCGCAAGCGATGCCTCCGGCGCATGCACCACGTCGACGCGGACATCGACCCGCATCACATCGAGCACCGCCTGCCGGATCCGCTCGTCGTGGCCGCTAGCACGCGCGCCGGTAACGTCGCCCGCGCTCTTGAGCCCGACCGCAAGCACACCGTTGTCGTACGACAGCGGCACCGACGAGCTGAACAGGATCCATGCGACCTTGCTGTATGCCTTGGTGGCATCGAGGATCGCCGGCCACATGGAGCGCATGTCCTGCAGGGTCACGCCATTGGACGACGAAGGGGAGCTCGGCGGCGCCGACGAAGGTGCCGCAGCAGGCTCCGCCTGACTGGTGGCAGCAGCACCCGACGCCTTGCCAGGCGCCCGCTTGGCTTGCGAGGACGGAGCAGTCGAAGGCGCTACCTGGGAGAGCTTGCGGGCAGCAGCCGGGCGCTCCGGCTCAGGAGCCGGCACGCTCGCCGGCGCAGCGGCCTCGATGACGGCGCCGCTGGCCATGCGTCGCTCGAGTTGATCCATGCGCGCGCGCAGGCCGCGCTCGTCGGCGTCGACCGCGGGCAGCAGCAGCCGGGCGCCCATCAGCTCCAGCTGCAGCCGCGGCGCGGTGGCACCCTTCAGCGCGCTCAGCGACTCACTGACCACCTCAGCGGCTCGGGCCAGCTCAGCGGCACCGAACATCGCCGCCTGGGCCACCTCCCGCTCGACCTGATCGGGCGGGCCATCGACCAGGCCCGCCTCGACCGCCCCGGGCACATGGGTGAGCACGATCAGGTCGCGCATTCGCTCCAGCAGGTCGGTGACGAAGCGCCGCGGCTCATGCCCGGCCTCGGACACCCGGTCGATCACGGTGAACAGCGCCGGGCCATCCAGGTCGGCCATCGCCTGCACCATCTCATCGAGCAGCGTCGCATCGGTCATGCCGAGCTGACCGACGGCATCGGCGTAGGTGACACCCTCGGGCCCGGCCCCGGAGATCACCTGGCCCAGGATCGACAGGCTGTCGCGCACGCTGCCGGCACCGGCCCGGGCGACCAGGGCCAGGGCCGTGGGCTCGGCCGGGATGCCCTCCGCCTCGCAGACCCAGGCCAGGTGCTGCTGCAGTGCCTTCGCCGACACCAGCCGGAAGGTGTAGTTGTGCGTCCGCGACCGGATCGTCGGCAGCACCTTGTCGACCTCGGTGGTCGCGAAGATGAAGCGCACGTGCGGCGGCGGCTCCTCAACGAGCTTCAGCAGGGCATTGAAGCCCTGCGTGGTGACCATGTGCGCCTCGTCGATGATGTAGACCTTGTATCGGGACGAGGCCGGGGCGAACATCGCCCGCTCCCGTAGGTCGCGGGTGTCGTCGACGCCCCCGTGGCTGGCGGCATCGAGCTCGATGACGTCGATCGAGCCCGGGCCATTGGCCGCAAGATCCAGGCAGCTGGCGCAGGTGCCGCACGGCTCGGGCGTCGGGCCCTGCTCGCAGTTCAGCGATCGGGCCAGGATGCGGGCGGTGGACGTCTTCCCGCACCCGCGCGGACCGGAGAACAGGTAGGCATGGTGGACTCGGTCATTGGCGAGGGCACGCGACAGCGGGGCCGTCACATGCTCCTGGCCGACCACCTCCGCCAGGGTCGTCGGCCGATACGTCCGATACAGGGCCATCGACACGGGCGCCACCCTACGGGCACCGACCGACCCCCAACTGACCGCCGGGGCCCCGGCATGACGGGACCCCCCGCGCACCCGACAGAGCCTGCTTACCCTTGCTGCCTTCCGGCCCTGGGGGGGTTCGGCGGGATGACGCCGCACGAGGGGTCGGCATCAGGGTACGGGGCAGGCGGTTGGCGGCGCGCAGCCGGGGCCAGATAGCCTCTCCGGCGGAGGATTCGCCTAGTGGCCTATGGCGCTCGCTTGGAAAGCGGGTTGGGTTAACGCCCTCAGGGGTTCAAATCCCCTATCCTCCGCCACCTCGGGGTGCGGGCCGGGTGCTTCATGCACGAGCCCGGCCTGCCCCCCGATCGACGTCGAGACCGGCATTCTGACGCGCCTCACGAGTAATGCGCGCCATGCGGTCGCGCGACTCCTGCACCCGAGGCCCGCAACTACCGAGCAGATCCATCGCGGCAGTGGCGTCCCGCGTCACATAGAAGTCGACCATCGCGTCGTTGAAGGTGACCCGCTCCTGGGCCGGGACGAGCACGGCATGGATCCCCGCCGAGAGCAGGACACCATTCATCATGGTGCGCGCGGTGCGCTTGTTGCCATCGAAGTATAACTGGTTGGCGGCGGCGAACAGGAAGTATGCGCTCGCGCGCTCGAACGGCGACTCGCAGGCCTCCAGCGCATGCAGCCCACGGCAGTGGATCTCTCGAAGATTCGCGCCCCCCGGAGTCGTCGCTGGTGGCTCATGCGCGCCGAAGCGTCCAAGGTTCACGGTGACTGAGGTCACCAGGGAGCCCTCGCCCCGGAATTGGCCCCATTCCAGCGCCTCTTCTCGGGCGATTGCCGCATGGACCTCGTCGGAGGTCTGCTTGGTCAGGCGGAACTCACCGGATCGGACGAGGTCTCGCACGAGCACATACCCATCGCGCAGTCGCAGGATCTGCTGCTCATCTGACAGCTTGTGACCCCCGACGGTGATCCCCTCGAGCAAGGTCTGTACCTCTGGATAGGTAAACGGGTTCCCCTCGAGGACCGCGGCAGCCCACACATGCCCGGCCATGTCACGATCAAACGCCGCAAGCACTTCCGGGATCGAGGCAACGTCAACTGGACGGCACACCCGTTCGCGATCCCAGCGGAAGCCAAGGCACGCGAAGAGCTCAGCGTCGTCCACGGCCAATCTCACCTCACCTGCATCCGGCATGTCACTGCTGTGGCCGAGGGTCACTGTCCTCAGCCGCCGATCCGCATCCTGCCACCCAAGAGGTGCTGACGTGTCTCACGAGCCTGGCAAGGGCCCTTGTAGGCTCTGCTCCGGTGGCGTGTCCGAGCGGCCAAAGGAGCGCGCCTCGAAAGCGCGTGTGGGGGCAACCTCACCGTGGGTTCAAATCCCACCGCCACCGCCACACCGGCCCTCGTGACTGCGAGGGCTCGAGGTTTCAAAGCTCCCTGCAGCGAGCGACCAGCTTGCCCGCTGCGGGGAGTTTCGCCGTCATCGACGGGCACCTCGTAACAAGGATTTCCATCAACGTCGCAACGCTCGCATGCTGGCTCAGCGACTCAACAGGGCGGACAGCAGCAGGATCAGCAGGCCACCCAGAACAACCATCCCGATGCATCCGCTGATGAAAGTGGTGAGGCAGTCATCCCCGCGCTGACGTCCGCGGCTCACGCCGATGTCGCCCCAGAATCCTGCTCAGCGCGTAGGAGTTGGATGAGTCCACCGAGCCGTTGGAGGCCTTCGACCGATGCGGGCTTGGCATCGAGGAGTCGGGGGCTGTGTACGAGGTAGCAAGCCCACTGCGCCCTCGAGATGGCGACGTTCAGTCGGTTCGGCGATAGCAGGAACTCGATGCCTCGGGGAAGGTCTTCGTCGCTGGACGTCGACATCGACAGGATGACGACGACCTCCTCACGTCCTTGGAACTTGTCGACCGTGCCCACCTGAACCTGAGGGAAGCCCGCATCCGCAAGCAGTCGATGGATCAGCCGTACCTGTGCGTTGTAGGCCGCTACGACGATGATGTCTGATGCGCGAAGATGCCGGTCATGCTCACGCACCCCGCTGCGGGCCCCGGTCCAGGATCGGCCGATGAGGTCACCAACCAGCCGAACGACCTCCTCGGCCTCCTGCACGCTGGACGTCGTGTTCCCCTCATGATCCACGGGGATGGGGATCACTCCGGGCGCGACTCCGGCGAGGGATCGCAGGCTGGTTACCGGCGCGGAGGTGAGCCTGCCTTCGTACTGCAGACGGGACACTGCCCGGGTGAGTGCCGGATGCATGCGGAACGTCTCATCCAGGAAGTAGCCCCGGTCAGCAGGCATGGTCGCATGCCCTCCGATCACATGCGCCAGGACGGAGGCTTCCATTGCCTCCGGGTGGCGAGCCTGGGTGACCTGCGGAAGTTGCTGCGGGTCACCGAGGAGCAAGGCGGTGCGGGCGGCAAGGCAGCCGGCGACTGCGTTGGCGAGCGAGAACTGCCCCGCCTCATCAATCACGAGGAGGTCCAGCATCAGGTCACGCATACCAGCCCGGCAGAAAGTCCAGGCGGTCCCGCCCACGACGTACCCGCCCGGCTGCGCGACTCCCCAGTGCTCGACCCTCCCGCTGATATGCCACGGGCGCTGGACAGGCTTGGCACCCTGGGGTTCCTTGCCCACGGCAATCAGCGGATCAGCCTGGCAGACCGCTTCGAGGAAGTTGTCGATCACTGCGTGGCTCTGAGCGACAACGCCGATTCGCCATCCCCGCGCGGCAAGTCGGGCAACCACACGAGAGCCCAGATACGTCTTCCCCGTGCCCGGCGGGCCTTGCACTGCGATATAGGAGTCATCCGATTCCAGCAGGCCAGCGCAGATGTCGTCAACCGGGCGTCCCGTGTCGGGCAGTTCATCGCGCGACAGCCGCGGCGCGCGCGCCAGGAGCAGGTCAGCCCACGCCGCCTTCGGGAAGACCCACTCACCTCCGTTGTGCTCCGGTAAGACTGCGGAGGCTGCAGCCGCGATGGCCTTGCTCATCGGGGTCGTGTTGTACGGGGGGCCGGGAAGGATCGCGATCGGGAGGTCCTCCCAGCGCGCGTCGTCGAATCCGGCGCGCTCGGTCAGGGTGACGTCCTCCTGGCTGACCGACTCGATATGAGCGGGGTTGTAGCCGCGAGTTGAGTCAGAAGGTCGAGCCATGCCTTCCGGGCCAACGTCGTAGAGGAGGAAGGCGCTCTCCGTGCCGTCGAGGACGAGGCGTGGATCCTCCTGACCACTTGTCACGGTGATCTCGCGACGATGCTTCTTCATGCGCGGGGTTCGCACCCAGTCCCCAGCGGTCGCATGCTCGATCACCACGACGTCTGAGGCACGGCCGAGTTCATCCGGCTCCGCCTTGATCAGGTCGAACAGCTGCCACCACGCAGGTCGGCGCTCACGCTCGTGAAACTGCAGAACCGCGGCCAGCAGCGCTCGATGCTGCTGCTCACTCGTCCGCTCGGCGCGGTCGGCTGGAAGCCCCTCCTCCAGGAGCGCCACCACATCGCCGGCTCCGTCGCCAACCGTCGCTTCGTCATCACCGGGATCCGATCCGAGATGCACCGCTGACGCGGAAGACGCCTGAGGCACGAGTGTTCGCAGCCAGTCATCGAGTTTCTGCGTGGACTGGCAATCCAGCCGGTTATAGGAGCGAATTCCGTCAAGCACGGCCGCCGCCTGCGCATCGTTCCCCTGTGCTCGCAAGGCAATGTAGCTTTCGTACTGGACGACGGAGTCCATCGCGGTCGCGACATCCTCGCCTGAATGGCTCACCCCGTATACGGCCTCGATGTACTTCAGCGACAACGACTCGGTGGAGAAGCGAAGGGAGCGGCGCACGATCCCGTAGAGGTCGACGAGACGTCCTTCGCGCAGGATCCGGTCCAGTTCGCTCTCCCGCGTGCCGTGCTGCTGCGCAAGGCGCTGCAGTGTGCGCCTCTCGTAGTCCGCATAGTGATAGACGTGCATGTGCGGATCAATCTCGATCCGACGGACGACTTCGTCGATGAACTCCTCGAATGCGATTCGCTCCGTCGCCGCATCGTGTGCCTCAGTGGTGGCGAACTCGAAGCCGCCGTCGCGAAGGTAGCCGAAGCCGAACATGTACTCCAGCCCATTGAGTCCGGGCGCATACGGGTCACCCTCCATGTCGAACCAGATGTCCTGCGATGACCGAGGCGGGAGGCCTTCGATGACCGCCCGATCGACGATCTCGTAGAGGGGCGGTGCCGCATGCTGACCGCGCACCTGAATGGATGCCTGGGCGCGAAGCCGATCAAAGGTCTCCCGGGAGACGCGAGGCGGGCGCTGAGACTCAGGTGCCATCGCGAGCGCATCAATCGTTGCGATTCCGCTATCAACGAGATGCTGGCGAGTCGTCGAACGCATTGCCTGGACCATTGAGAGATCACGAGCGTGACGACGGCCGTCATCACACATCGCGATAAACACGCAGGTACCGCACGCCGGGCGCGGCGGCGCCCACGCAGGATCGGGTACGGCGCCAAGCTGTTGCAGGCGCGCGGCTACACGCTCCCGGTATTCTCGGGCCAGCGCGATGAGCGGGCCCGCCGGCGCCGCCCAGTCGACATCGCCCGCAAGCCACAGATGGACACGCGAAGGGGCGGGCAGCCCAAGGCGAATCATCGCTTCGGCATAGGCACCTACCTGCAAGGCAGCACCTCGCTTGGCAGATCTGGCCGACTTCGTATCCACCGGCTCGTACACCGGTCGACCGTCTGCGTCGCGTAGAGCCCGCCCATCGTCACCTCGTGCCAGGATGAGGAAGTCGGCAATGCCGACGAAGTCACCGGTATAGAGAGTCGCCTGATAGATCGCGTCGAACTCGGCCGCCATGGCTTCACGAGTTGAAACCCACGCTGCCTCGTAGGCAGCGGCGGAGTGCGCCGCCGGGCCAAGTCGCTTGACACGCCAGGCTGGATCGAGCGCCTCCAGACGCGCCCTCTCGTGCTCGATACCCCGCGCTCGCAGCAGCTCGAGTGCCGGATCGGACTCTGCGGGTAGATCCAGGGCCCCCGAGCGAACTGCGGCGGTCAGCGCCACCCGATGGCTGCACTCGAACTCAGCGACCACGTCCTGCGGCGAGATGAGGACTCGCCCATCAACTGACTGCACTTGCGACCCCCTCTACCGGTGGCATCGATCGTACGTACCACCGCCGACATTCACCCCCAAGCGGATGGAGCGAGTAGGCCGGTCATCGAGAATTCCTCGACGCCATCCCCTGCCTGCGGTATGTTCGATCCACTCACGAGTAAGGCACGTTGGGGGAGACATGTCTCGTCGGTATTTCGAATTCGTCGGCGAGGACGCCGACCGCGGCATCGCTAGCTCCGCAAAGTTCTGGGAGGTGGAGGTCGTGGGCTCGCAGATGACCGTTCGGTTCGGCAAGATCGGCACCAACGGCCAGACGACGGTCAAGGACCTCGGCAGCGCCGAAGCGGCCGAGGTCGAGGCCAACAAGCTCATCTCGTCCAAGACGAAGAAGGGCTATGTCGAGAAGACGGGTTGATACAGGCACCCTCCCAGTTTTCCGGCCTTCGGCCGGGACCACTGCGTGCATGGCTTCCCGACGATCCGCGTAGCAGGCAACTACCGCACACTCACAGGGGGATTCGATGGCACGTGTGATCGCGGTCAGCCTGGACGGCGTCGAGTCGACATTTGGCTTCAAAGCCGTCGATCGGGCTGCGCTCTATGGCAGACGCCGAAGAGTCGCCATCGATCGCGATGGGCAGCCCTGCACTCGGGCGAGCCTGCTGGAGGACGGTTCGCTGCTGTTGCGCAGCGGCATGACGGGCCAGGGCTACTTCCTTGCGGACGGAACCTTCCTCAAGCAGTCGGACTTGGAGGGCTTCGACGAGTCGGGCAAGGCCCTGGCAGGGTACCGAGCACGATCGGGGTTCCGCAGGCGCTTGAGGGGCCCGTCGACCCACGCGAGGTGCTGGACCTGCGACTGGAGACGGTGTATGCGCTCGATCCAGAGGAGGTATCGCAGGAGTTGACGAGCCGTCTGGCCGCCGGCGAGATCTTCCGGTTCTCCTTCAACTTCCGCGACGACTACCGGCCCGAGACCGGCTTCCTCATCGCGAATGAGACGGGGGCGTTTGCCCTGATCGGGGTACCGGTGACCCACACCTGGTGTTCGCTGCAGGTGCTCGTCGACCTACCGGCAGCGGACGAGGACTCCGATGACGACGACCTGGACTTCGAGTTCTAGGGGGCTGCCATGACGACTCTGCGAAGGATTCACCTGTCGAACGCCGGCAAGCGCGATGCGGTAGTCGTCGGCTCAGGCGTCACCGCGCCGCCAGGCCCCGTGATGGGAAAGGACGGCAAGCCGGTCGCGTTCAGGCGTTTCGTCGCTGCCGGCGATGGCGGTCTGGACGGTGACCTGACGACGGTGCATGGTGCCGACTACTCGGCCGCCCTCATCGAGGGTGACCCGGAGATCGACCTGGAGGTGGTGGGCCGATTCATCGAAGGCACCGGGACGGTCCTGCTGTCCTCCGCCGGTGAGCCGCTCTTCACCGCTCCGCAGGTGCTCGAAGTCTCCTACGGGCCGGATGGCTTCGAGACGAGTCGGCGGGAGCCAGTCGAGACTCCGGCGACCGTGAACGACGACATTCCCCTGCGCTGGACTGGGCGCAAGATGCCGATCGGCGAGGTCGTGCGCAAGTTTGCCTTCCGCAGGTCACTGCAGTTGCAGCACGTCGACGGCGTGACATACGACTTCCTCTACGCAATCGCCAAGGAGCTGGCGGATGAGCGAGTGATGATGCTGCTCGGCGCCGGCGAGTCCGGCAAGGACCCACTGGTGATGCAGCTCAATGGTTCCCCCTACCGTGGCTTCCTCGAAGGACGCGTTGACGGAGACAACTACATCCTGCTGATGCACCTGAGCAACATGGAGCTCAAGCGCCCGTCAGTCACAGCACCTGAGGACCAGTCGTGAGCACGCTGGCAGTCTCCGCACCGGGGGCCTTTCAGGATCCGGCCCTGAAGCCACTGCTGGACATGTACCGGCAGGTGGTGGCCCAGCGTTACACCCCGTGCCCGCCCACCGATATCGCCAGGATGCTCGCAGCCCCGCCATTTCACGTCTCTCGCAAGTTCGACGGCGAGCTGTGGTTCCTCGTCGTCGATCCGGACGGCAGCACACTGGTGTCCGCGAACGGTCGGGTCGCGACGGGGGACGCCCCCATCCTCGTGAGCGCAGGCCTGCCTGGGGGTACCGTCCTGGCCGGAGAGCTCTATGCGACAACATCCGGACGCGAGCGCGTCGGCGATGTCGCCCGGGCACTGGCCGAAGGCGGCGACGGACTTGTATTCGGCGCCTTCGACATCGTGCGCCTCGGGGGCGATACCTGGCGCGACACCACCTACGCGACCCGCCTGGAACTGCTCCGCAATGCGGTGGCGAGCGAGGGCAGCGTTCATGTCATTCCGGTCACGACGGTTGGAGCCGAGGCCGACGTGATCGGCCTGTATCAGGACCTGGTCGAGCAGGGCGGCGCGGAAGGCCTCGTCGTGCGCTGCGCGGACGGTCGTGCCCTGAAGGTCAAGCCGGAGATCACGCTCGACCTCGCAGTCCTCGGATACACCATGCGGGACGGCACATCCGGGCCTGAGGTGCGATCCCTACTAATAGGACTTCACGCGGGCGAGGACCAGTGGGTCCCGGTCGGGACCGTCGGCAACATGGCCGAGGGCATCGACCGAATCAGCCTTCTGGCGGATCTCGAGCCTCTGAGCGTCCCCAGCGGATTCCGTAGGGCGGCTTCCACCGGCCAGTTGTATCGGATGGTCCGTCCCGAGATCCTCGTCGAGTGCCGAGTGCTCGATGTCCAGGTGGAGGACTCCAGAGGCCGGCCGATCCGTCAGCCTGAGCTCGCGATTCGCGACGGGCAGTGGGTCGCGGTCGGCCAGGCCGCCGCCGCAACGCTGCTCAACCCGGTGGCGACCAGGCTGCGGGTCGACAAGGCAAATCCGCAGGATGGCGCTCGCTGGGACCAGATCGCCGCCACTGTGAGCGCGCCCGGGCAGGCGGCCGGGCTCTCCGCATCCGAAGTCGTCCGACGTCAGGTCTGGACGAAGACGGCGAAGGACAAGACCGACGTCCGAAAACTCGTGCTGTGGAAGACGAACAAGGACGCGACCGACCCGACCTACCCTGCATACGTCGTCCACTGGACGGACTACAGCGCAGGCCGCAAGACCCCGCTCACCAGGGAGGTCCGCCCCGCACCAACCCTTGATGCGGCGCAGGAACTAGCCGACGCGATGATCGCCGAGAACATCAAGAAGGGCTGGCAGGAGCACGACGCCCACGCCACCTGACACCATGCCCCGCTAGCATCGATCAGGCACGCCAGTGGGGCGTGCAGCGGGATCACGGATCAGCAATCAGCCAGTTCCCCGGGGGAGGCAGCGATGGGCAAGGCAAATCCAGCCAGCGTCGACGATGACCTGCAGCCTGCAGCGTTCAGCCTCCTGCACGCCCTCGCCACCGACACCAACGAGGACGTCCGCAAGGCAGTGGCCGGCAACCCCTCCACGCCCGCCAACGTCCTGCGCGCCCTCGCCACCGACACCCACAAGGACGTCCGCCAGGCAGTGGCCGAGAACCCCGCCACCCCCGCCAACGTCCTGCGCACCCTCGCCACCGACACCGACACCACGGTCCGACGCTGGGTGGCCGCGAACCCCGCCACGCCCGAAGACGTCCGGCTTGACCTCCTGCGCACCCTCGCCACCGACACCGACACCACGGTCCGATGCGGGGTGGCCGCGAGCCCCGCCACCCCCGCCAACGTCCTGCGCACCCTCGCCACCGACACCTGGGTCCGAAGCGAGGTGGCCAAGAACCCCGCCACGCCTATCGACCTCCTGCGCACCCTCGCCACCGACACCGACACCTGGGTCCGATGCGGGGTGGCCGGGAACCCCGCCACCCCCGCCGACC
>JAGWXF010000020.1 GCA_018970025.1 Actinomycetales bacterium
ACCGGGATCTCCGGCCTGACCAATGCGTCGTTGGGCGGTCGCCCGTTGACATGTCGAGTATCCCCTGCGACGAAGCCGTCGACGACCGGGCCAGGGGCCGATGTGCGAAGGTTCACATGGAATTGCCATGGCCGTAACCGGGTGTGTGAGTCATGTCACGACATCAGTCGCCCGTCGCCGCGATGACCCCGTGTGCAACGATGCTGCCCCGCTCCACGGGCTTGACTGGTAGGGAGGTCGCGACGTGCCAGCCCGCGTGACCTACTCGCCGAAGGTGTTCATCCCCCTGACGAGCCTGTGCCGTGATCGATGCGGCTACTGCACCTTCGCCCAGTCGCCGTCGGGGGTGCCGTCGCCA
The DNA here is from genome assembly GCA_018970025.1 of Actinomycetales bacterium. GTDB lineage: Bacteria > Actinomycetota > Actinomycetes > S36-B12 > S36-B12 > REEB460. The sequence continues at coordinate 359 of JAGWXF010000020.1, forward strand.
TACCTGTCGATCGACGAGGTCGTCGGCATCGCGCGGGCAGGTGCCGAGGTGGGCTGCCATGAGGCGCTGTTCACCCTGGGGGAGTACCCGGAGGATCGCTACCCCGCGGCCCGGGCCTGGCTGCAGGAGCACGGATACGCCAGCACCATCGACTACCTGGTCGCTGCCTGCGATGCGGTGATCGAGGAGACCGGCCTGCTGCCGCATGCCAATGCCGGCGCACTGGATGCCGATGACCTCAGCCGCCTGCGCCGCGTGACCGCCAGCCAGGGCATGATGCTGGAGTCGCTGCGGCCCGACCTCGCTGCGCACCGTGGCGCCCCCGACAAGGCACCCGAGCGACGCCTGGCGACCCTGCGCGCTGCCGGCGAGCTGGCGATCCCGTTCACCACCGGCATCCTGGTGGGCATCGGCGAGGATCGGCCCGACCGGATCCTGGCACTGGAGGCCATTGCGGCTGCGCATCAGGAGTTCGGCCACGTCCAGGAAGTCATCGTGCAGAACTTCCTGCCCAAGCCCGGCACGACCATGCGCGATCACCCGGCGTGCCCCGCCGACGACCTCCTCGATGCGATCGAGCTGGCCCGGCAGATCCTGCCGGCCGGGGTGCACGTGCAGGCACCACCCAACCTGGTCGAGGATCCCGGCGCACTGATCGACGCCGGCATCGACGACTTCGGGGGCGTGTCGCCGGTGACGATCGACCATGTCAATCCCGAGCGGCCCTGGCCGATGATCGAGGCCCTGCGCGAGGTGGCCCAGTCGCGCGGAGCCGCACTGGCCCCGCGACTGACGATCTACCCGGAGTACGCCACGGACCCCGGCCGCTGGCTGGATCAGCGCATGCGCTTCCCGGTGCTGGACCGATCGGATGCCGAGGGCCTGGGGCGGGACGATCCCGGTGCGGTGTTCCCCGAGCGCCACCAGGATGCGGCCAATGTCGGCACCGGGCCGGAGGTCATCCAGGTCGGCCGGCGCTCGACCGCCTGGTACTCGGGGGCCGATGGCGCGCCGGCGGTGATCGTGCCGGCACGTGGCCAGGCGAGTGGGGCCCTGGCTGAGGTCCTGGCCGGGGTCCGGCTGGGCCAGGAGGTCGGCCAGGAGGAGATCGTGACCCTCTTCGCAGCACGCGGTCCGCAGGTGGCCGCCGTCGCGGCGCTGGCCGACGAGCTTCGGCAGCAGGCCAATGGCGACGACGTGACGTTCGTGCGCAACCGCAACATCAACTACACGAACGTGTGCACCTTCAAGTGCCGGTTCTGCGGGTTCTCCAAGGGGCCGATGTCGCTGAACCTGCGCGGCAAGCCCTACCTGATGACCAATGACGACATCGCGGCCCGGGTCGCCGAGGCGGCCGCCCTCGGCGCGACCGAGGTCACCCTGCAGGGCGGCATCCATCCCGACTTCGACGGCGACACGTATATCTCCATCTGCCGGGCGGTCAAGGACGCAGCCCCGTCGATGCACGTGCATGGCTTCACCGCGCTGGAGGTCACCGAGGGCGCGCGCCGGCTGCGCGAGCCGCTGCGCGACTACCTGCTGCGGCTGCAGCAGGCCGGGCTGCGGTCGCTGCCGGGCACCGCGGCCGAGATCCTCGATGACCGCATCCGCGAGGTGATCTGCCCGGACAAGGTCACGTCCAGCGAGTGGCTGGACTGCCATGAGGCTGCGCACGAGGTCGGCCTGCGCTCGAATGTCACGATCATGTTCGGCACCATCGAGGGGCCCGTCCACTGGGCGCGTCATATCGTCCGAACTCGCGACCTGCAGAAGCGCACCGGCGGCTTCACCGAGTTCATCCCGCTGCCCTTCGTGCACATGGCCTCGCCCATCTACCTCAAGCGCGCCTCGCGCCGGGGGCCCACCTGGCGGGAGGTCGTCCTCATCCATGCGGTCGGCCGGATCGCCTACCGGGGCTGGATCGACAACATCCAGGCATCCTGGGTCAAGCTCGGCCCGATGGGTGCCCAGCAGCTGCTGCAGGCCGGGGTGAACGATCTCGGCGGCACGCTGATGGAGGAGAGCATCTCCCGCGCGGCCGGCGCCGCCCATGGGCAGGGGATCACCGAGGAGGAGTTCCGGGCGGTCGTCGCGCCGATCGGCCGGACGTTGCGGGAGCGCACCACGCTGTACCAGCCCGTCGAGGGCCGGCCCGCGCCCGTGATGGCATGAGCGGCCAGTCGCCGGTCATCCCCACGCGCACCTACCTGGGCACGCCGGCGACGGCGCCTGGCCCTGATGGCCCGGCCATGCTGCGGGCCTTCGGCGTGATCCGGCGGGATCCACTGGCCTACCTGCTGCAGGCCTGGCACGCCCACGGCGATGTCGTGCAGTTCCCCATCCCGCGGCCGCCGAGCTACCTGGTCAACGACCCGGCGGCCGTGCGTCGCGTCCTGGTCGACAACGCCCGCAACTACGGCAAGGGCACCATCCAGTACCGGGCACTGTCACTGGTCACGGGCGAGGGACTGCTCACCGCAGACGGGCCCGCCTGGCGCCGGCAGCGTCGGATGATCCAGCCGGCCTTCCATCATCAGGCCCTGCACCGGCTGCTGGAGCAGGTGCAGGCCGCGACGACCGCCCTGCTCGGGCGATGGTCCCGCCAGGCCCGGGCCGGGGCCGTCGACATCGACACCGGCGTCATGGAGGCCGCCCTCGACGTGGTCGGCCGCGCCCTGTTCGCCACCGACCTCACCGGCGAGGCAGCCACGCTGACGAAGGCCACCCTGCAGGGCCTGGACGTCGTGATCGCCCGCGCCCGCGTGCCGATCAGCCCGCCCGCCTGGGTGCCCACGCCGGCCAATCGCCGGTTGCGGTCGGCCAATGCGGCCCTCGACGGGGCCGTGCGCGCCATGGTCCAGCAGCGGCAGGCTCGCGGCGTCGGCGAGGCGGACATGCTCGATCTGCTGATGGCGATGCGCGACGAGGACGGGGTCGCACTGAGCCAGAAGGAGATCCGCGACCAGATGGTCACCTTCATCGTGGCCGGCCATGAGACGGTCGCCAGTGCCCTCACCTGGGCACTGGCCCTGCTCGCCCACCATCCGCAGGCGCAGCAGCAGCTCCAGCAGGAGGCCGACCAGGCGGCGAGCCGGCCCGCCCTTGGCATGGAGGATCTCGATGCCCTGCCGTTCGCCCGTGCGGTGATCGACGAGACCCTGCGGCTGTATCCGCCGGCCTGGCTCATCACCCGCTCGGCACTCGGGGAGGACGACCTTGCCGGGTTTCGCGTGCCCGCAGGTGCGCTGGTCATCCTCAGCCCTTGGCTGCTGCATCGGCATCCGCGCCTGTGGCCCGACGCGGAGGCATTCCGGCCAGGCCGATTCCTCGACGGCTCCGCCGACCGGCTCGGCTTCATCCCCTTCGGGGCCGGCCCGCGGCTGTGCATCGGCCGCGACTTCTCCTACGTCGAGGCCGTGGTCATGCTGACCCGCATCGCCGCCGCCTTCTCGATCGAGCCGGCGGACGCATCCGGGCTGCCGCGCCCGGACCCGCTGGTCACCGTGCGACCGGCCGGCGGCCTGCACCTGCGGCTGACGCCGCGCCGCTGATCAGCTGCGCAGCAGGCCCAGGACTTCCTGGTGCAGGTGGCCGTTGGTGGTGACGGCTGACCCGCCGGCCAGGGCCGGCCCGCCATCGAGTGCTGTCATCTGCCCGCCGGCCTCCTGCACGATCGGGATCATGGCGGCGATATCCCAGGGCCCTAGGTCCGGCTCGGCGGCGATGTCGACGGCTCCCTCGGCCACCAGCATGTGCGACCAGAAGTCCCCGTACCCGCGCTGCCGCCAGGTGACCGACTGCAGTGCCTGCAGCCCGGCGGCCGCGGATCCCCAGCCCACGGCATCGGAGAACGAGAAGGACGCATCCGCCAGGGCCCGCACCCCGCTGGCCCGCAGGCGGGTCGGCTCGCCGCCGGCCACGGACGCCCAGGCGCCCAGCCCGAGGCCGGCCCACCATCGGCGGTGCAGCGCCGGAGCCGAGACGACACCGATCACGACCTCCCCGGCCTCCAGCAGCGCGATGAGCGTCGCCCATACGGGCACGCCGCGCACGTAGTTCTTCGTCCCGTCAATCGGGTCGAGGATCCACAGGCGTCCATCCGCCGACCCGGTCGACCCGAACTCCTCGCCGAGCACGGCGTCCTGCGGCCTGGCCTCGGCGATCATCGCCCGCAGCGTCTGCTCGACAGCCCGGTCTGCCTCGGTCACCGGGGTGAGGTCGGGCTTGGTGTCGATGACCAGGTCAGCGGCGCCGAAGCGGCCCATCGTCAGGCCGTCGGCGACCTGCGCCATCTGCAGGGCGAGGTCGAGGTCGGCGCGGCGGTCGGCAGTCATGGCAGCAATCTATCCACGGTGGCAGGGTCGAGCCCGACTGCTTGGCTGCCGCATGAGACGAGTGCGAGGTCGCCCCTAGGCTCAACCCGTGACGTGGCTCGTCGGCCTGGTACCGCTGGCGGCGATCGGGGCCGTCGTGATCGTTGCCTCGCCGCGGGCGTCGCGGCGCTATGCCCCCCTCGTGGTGATCCTCGGCTGGCTGGCGGCCCTGGGCACCTGGCTGTGCTGGCAGGCGGACGCCACCGTCATCGTGACGTGGTCCCTGGCCGTCGGGCTGACCGGGTTCTGGCTTGCCGACCGCGGCATTCCCGGCAATCGCCGGCGCCCGGCCTGGCTCCGGGTGGTGGCCGTCGCCCTGGTCATGCTCTCGGTCGCGGCCTGTGTTGGCCTAGGACGGCTGCTCGGACTGGCGCCGGGCTGATGGCTCGTCATTGGCTGACTGACGGCTGGCGAGCAGTCGGCGCATGGATGCCAGGCGCTGCACCGTGGCCTCGGGCTGGCCGGCGGCCCAGTGGTCCAGGTCGCAGTCGGGCTCGTCGTGCGTGCAGGCGCGGGGGCATCCGGTGGTGCCGGCCTCGAGGTCCGGGAAGGCGCTGATGACGCGGGCCGGATCGACATGGGCCAGGCCGAACGACCTGATGCCCGGCGTGTCGATGATCCAGCCGCCACCTGGCAGGGCGAGGGCGATGGCGCTGGTCGACGTGTGCCGGCCCTTGCCGGTGACCGCGTTGACGCGCCCGGTGGAGCGATCGGCCCCGGGGACCAGGGCATTGACCAGGGTCGACTTGCCGACCCCCGAGTGACCGACCACCACGGTGACCTCGTCGCGCAGGGCAGCGCGAACCTGTGCGCTCGGCTCGCCGCGCTGCACGACGAGCACCTCAAGGCCCAGGGGCCGGTAGGCCTCCAGCAGGTCCTCGGGGCTGCGCAGGTCTGACTTGGTGACCAGCAGCATGGGCCGCAGCCTGGCGTCATAGGCGGCCACGAGTGCGCGATCGATCAGCCCGAGGGACGGCTCTGGATTCGCGGTCGCCGTCACGATGCCCAGCTGCGTCGCATTCGCGACGATGACCCGCTCGACTGGATCGGCATCGTCCGCCGTTCGCCGCAGTGTCGAGGTGCGCTCATGGCGGCGGATCACCCGGGCGATCGCGTCCGGCTCGCCCGAGAGGTCGCCGACGAGGTCGACCTGGTCGCCCACGGCCAGGCCCTTGCGGCCGAGCTCACGGGCCTTGATGGCATGCACGCTGTCGCCAGTGTCCAGCACGACCGTGAACCGGCCTCGGTCCACGGTGATCACCGTGCCTGAGCTTGCGGATGCATGGGCTGGCCGGTCCTTGGAGCGCGGCCGCGACTTCCCCTTGCCGGGCCGGACCCGGACGTCATCCTCGTCGAGTCGTAGATGCGCCCGCCTCAACGGGTCTCCGACCCCTGCACCAGGTGCGTCCAGCGATCGGCGAAGCCGGGCAGGGTCTTGTCGGTGGTCTGGATGTCCTCGACGCTGATGCCGTGCACGCGCAGGCCGATGATCGCGCCTGCAGTGGCCATCCGGTGGTCGTGGTAGGTGCCGAACCGGCCGGGGTGCAGCATCATCGGATGGATGCGCAGGCCGTCCTCGGCCTGCTGCACGTCGCCGCCGAGGTGATTGATCTCGTGCGCGAGCGCGGCAAGCCGATCGGTCTCGTGACCGCGCAGGTGGGCGATCCCGCGCAGCCGGCTGGGCGATCGGGCCAGGGCGGCGAGGGCGGCAATTGTCGGTGTCAGCTCGCCGACGTCGTGCAGGTCGATGTCGATGCCCTCGATCTCGCCGTCCATGGCGACGATGAGATCGGTGCCGTCCCGGCTGATCGTGGCGCCCATGGCGGCCAGGATGTCGCGCAGCGCGTCCCCCGGCTGGGTGGTGCGGGTCGGCCAGTCCAAGATGCGCACCTCGCCCCGGGTGACCATGGCCGCAGCCATGAAGGGGGCGGCATTGGAGAGGTCCGGCTCGATGGTGCAGTCGACGGCGGCGATCTCCTGGGGCAGGACCTGCCAGGTGCCCGGAGCGGGCGTCAGGACGCTCACCTGGTGGTCGGCCAGCATCTGGATCGTCATGTCGATATGGGGCTGGCTTGGCACCTGGCCTGCGGTGTTGCGGATGATCAGGCCCTGGTCAAACCTGGCGCCGGCAAGCAGCAACGCTGACACGAACTGGCTGGACGCCGAGGCATCGATGCGGACCTCGCCGCCAGCGACCCGGCCGGTGCCGTGGATGGTGAACGGCAGCCCGGTCGGGTGCGGTGCGCCGTCATCACCGGTGACCCGTGCGCCGGCCTCCGCCAGGGCACCGAGCACCGCGGTCATCGGCCGCCGGCGTGCCCCCGGATCGCCATCGAATCGGGTCGGCCCGTCAGCGAGCGCGGCGATCGGAGGCACGAAGCGCATCACCGTCCCAGCTAGGCCCACCTCGATCGAGCCTGCCCCCCGCAGCGTGCCCGGCACCACCATCAGCTCGACATTGCCGGGCGTGCCCGACGGGGTCGGCTCGATGCTCGCCCCGAGCCGGGCCAGCGCATCGATCATCAGCCGCGTGTCGCGGGCGTCGAGGGCCTGGCGGATGACACTCGGCCCCGATGCCAGGGCCGCGAGGACCAGGGCGCGATTGGTAGCCGACTTGGACCCGGGCACCCGCACGACGCCACGAATCGGACCACGCGCGGTGGGCGCGGGCCACCGGCCATCGGACCGGTCAGCGTCGGTGGGGGCGGTCATCGGGAGCCAGCGTAATGCGCAGCGCGCCGGCGTAGGGTTGCCGAGGTGTGCGGACGATACGCGGCGGCGAAGGATCCTGCTGCGCTGGCGCAGGAGTTCGAGACCCCGGCCCCGGCGCAGGTGCTGGCAGCCGACTTCAACGTGGCCCCGACCAAGCAGGTGTACGTCGTCGTCGATCGCCCCGAGCAGGGCCGCAGCCTGGAGATCGCCCGGTGGGGCCTGGTGCCGTCCTGGGCCAAGGATCCGGCGATCGGATCGCGGCTGATCAATGCGCGGGCCGAGACCATCGCGAGCAAGCCCGCCTTCCGCGGGGCCTTTGCCAAGCGCCGCTGCCTGGTGCCGGCGACCGGCTACTACGAGTGGTACCAGCCGGCCGACGGCCCGCTGGCAGCATCGGGCAAGCCGCGCAAGCAGCCCTTCTTCATCCACCCGGCCGATGGGGCCTCGCTGGCGATGGCCGGGCTGTACGAGTGGTGGCGCGATGCCACGCGCCCCGAGGACGATCCTGCGGCGTGGCGGCTGACCTGCACGATCATCACCACGGACGCCACCGACGAGGTCGGCCGTATCCATGACCGGATGCCGATGACGGTGCCCAGGGCGGCGTGGGCCCAGTGGCTCGACCCTCAGCACCGAGTCGACGTCACCGGCATGCTCGCCCCGGCGACCGCGGCCGTCCTCGATGCCTATCCGGTCTCGACCGCGGTCAACAGCGTCCGCAACAACGGCCCCGAGCTCATCGCCCCGCTGCACGAAGGGGAGGAATGAACCCGCCACCGACGATGTTGTGCCCGGTGTGCTGGGTCGGGCGAATGGCATCGGAGCGTGCGAGGGCATCGGGGAGCTCGGGGCCGTCGGTTCGGTCGGCGTCCTTGCTTCGTCCGGTCAGGGTCTGCCTGAGCCGTGCCGGCAGCGACTAGGCTCAGCATCGATGTCACCCGAATCCCCGCAGGAGCGTGCTGAGCGCTTCGAGCGCGATGCCATGCCATTCCTCGATCAGCTGTACGGCGCGGCCATGCGGATGACCCGCAATCCCGTGGACGCCGAGGATCTCGTGCAGGAGACCTTCGTCAAGGCCTTCGCTGCCTTCGACAGCTTCACCGAGGGGACGAACCTTCGCGCCTGGCTGTTCCGCATCCTGACGAATACCTTCATCAACGACTACCGCAAGCGACAGCGGCAGCCCTTCCAGGAGCCGGCCGATGAGCTGACCGATGGCGAGATCCTGCAGGCGCAGTCGCGTGGCTACGGCGGCAGCCGGTCGGCCGAGATGGAGGCGCTGGATCGCCTCACCGACGTCGATGTGGTCGATGCGATGACCGCGCTCCCGGATGACTTCCGGCTCGCGGTCTACCTCGCCGATGTCGAGGGGTTCTCCTACAAGGAGATCGCCGAGATCATGGACACCCCGATCGGCACGGTCATGTCGCGACTGCATCGCGGTCGCCGGATGCTGCGCGAGTCGCTGCGGGAGTATGCAGTGGATCGCGGCTATATCCCGGCCCCGGCGGCTGCGGGCGGTGAGGCCTGATGGGCTGCGGCAACGCGCACGGCACGCCCTGCGCCGAGGTGCGCGCCTTCGTGTACGTCTACCTCGACGGCGAGATCGACGAGGCGCACCGGGTTGAGGTCTGGGCTCACCTGCAGGAGTGCCACCCTTGTGCGCAGGAGTACTCCGCGGAGGAGATGCTCAAGGCCCGGGTCGGGCAATCCTGCCGATGCGATCCGACGCCGGCGCACCTGCGCACCCGGATCATCTCCGAGATCCAGCGGATCAGCATCACCTATCGTTCGCAGTGACGCCGCTGAGGCTCCGCCGGATCGCGAACTGCCGGCAGCACCAGCAGGATCGAGAGGGGTTCGCGTGTCGCAGGCCGTCCGAGCCGAGATGGTGGCATCCGTGCATTCGATCATCGCCGCGGTCGGCGACAGGGTCGTGCCAGGCGAGCCGATCATGATCCTGGAGTCCATGAAGATGGAGATCCCGGTGTGCGCCGACGCACCCGGCACGATCACGGAGATCAGCGTGCAGCCGGGGGACGTCGTGCGCGAGGGTGACCTGCTGGTCCTGCTGGCATGAGCCCGACCGCACCGGGCCCGGCGCCCGGGATGCATGCCACGGTCGTGCAGGTGGTGGGGCGGGCGGATACCGCCAGGGCCCTCGGCAGCGGCGAGGTCGATGCCCTGGCAACGCCCCGCCTGATCGCCTGGCTGGAGGAGGCAACCTGCCTGGCCCTGGCCGATGCACTCGATGCGGGCCAGACATCGGTGGGCATCGCAATCGACATCACGCACGTGCGTGCATCGCCGGTGGGAGCCACCATCGAGTGCCGGGCATCGGTGCGCTCGGTCGACGGGTCCAGGGTGTGCTTCGCCGTGCTGGCTGAGCAGGATGGCCGGGTGGTCGCCCAGGGCGAGGTGACCCGAGCCGTGGTCGATCGCGCAGCGTTCGACGCCCGCCTCGGCGGCGTGCGCGGCTGACCTCGACTAGATGCCGGTCGTGCTGCGCGGGTAGGCGGCCTGGGGGTCGGTCATCACGTTCACCACGGATGGAACCCCGCTGGCCATCGCGCGGTCGATCGCCGGGCCGATTGCCGCAGGATCCTCGACCAGCTCCCCGGCACAGCCCAGGGATGCCGCGATCAGGTCGAACCGGGTTGCGGGCAGGTCGGCGATCACGTCGTAGCCGTACAGGAAGCGCATCGGATGGCGCTCCAGCGCCCAGCCGGCGTTGTTGCCGATGATGATCACGACGGGCAGGCCGTGGCGCATGAGCGTCTCGACGTCCATGAACGAGAACCCGGCGGCGCCGTCCCCCATGAGCAGGAAGACCGGGGCATCGGGGTGGGCGATACGGGCCGCCATGGCGTAGCCGGGGCCCGTCCCGAGGGCACCGTACGGCCCTGGATCGAGCCATCGTCCGGGCTGCTGCGGCTCGATGTACTTGCCGGCGAAGGAGACGAAGTCGCCCCCGTCGCCGATCACGATGCTGTCGGGGGTCAGGCGTGCCATGAGCTCGCCGATGATGCGGGCGGGGTGGATCGGCCGGGCGTCACTGCGCAGCAGCGCGGCGTCCTTCGCCCGGCTGGCCGAGGTCGCGTCCTGCAGGGACGCGGCCCACTGCGCGTCAGGAGTGCGTCGGCTCGCGAGCACGCGCTCGGTCAGCCCGTCGAGGATCGCCGCGATGCTCCCTGCCAGCGCGATCGCGCAGGTCGGCGCTGACGTCACCGCCGACGGACTGTCGACCACGTGGATCACCGTCGCCGCAGGATCGCCGAAGACCCCGTAGCCCAGCCGGAAGTCCAGGGGCGTCCCGACGACGATCACCAGGTCGGCCCCGGCGAAGGCTGCCGCCCGGGCCCGCGTCACCAGCAGCGGATGATCCGGCGGGAGCACGCCGCGGCCCATGCCGTTGGCGATCACCGGGATGCCAGACTCCTCGGCGAGCCGCCGGGCAGACTCGACGGCCGCGTCCATCCAGGTGTCGCTGCCCAGGACGAGCACGGGATGCCGGGCGGCGGTGATCGCCGCCGCGGCGCGGTCGATCGCTTCGGTGTCGATCTCTGCATGCGTCGGCTCGATCGCGGCCAGTCCCTCGGCGGGCAGGTCGGCCCAGCTGAACAGGACATCCATGGGGACGTCCAGGAAGACCGGGCCACGATGCGGCTGGGAGGCTAGGGCGAAGGCATCGCGGGTTCGCAGCCCGATCTCGGCCGTGTCATGGATGGTCGATGCCTGCTTGGTGACCGGCGCCAGGATCGGCGGATGATCGAGCTCCTGCAGGGCGCCGGAGCCCCAGCGCGCGTCAGGCGAGCGGCCGCCGATGACGACCAGCGGCGAGCCATTGAAGAAGGCGCCGGTGATTGCGGTCACCCCATTGGTGACCCCGGGCCCTGCGGTGAGCACGGCCAGCCCCGGTCGCCTGGTCAGCTTGCCCATCGCCTCAGCGGCGAACACCGCGGTCTGCTCATGGCGCACGTCGACGAGACGCACAACGCCCTGCCGTTCGGCGGCCCGTGGGTCACCGGCGGCCAGGACCGCATCCTTGCCGCCGACGGCCGCGTCGTACACGGGGAAGACGTGGGCGCCGCTGAGCGTGAAGCAGGTGCGCACGTCGAAGGCTGCCGCCGCCTCGATCGCGTGGGTGCCGCCGTGCGCTGTTCGAGGCGCGGGCTGCGGGGCCGTCGTGTCCTGGTCGTCCATGGCCCGACGCTACTCGCCCTGCCGTAGGCTCCAGCGCCGTGGCGATGTGGGACCGCATAGCGCAGGAGCGAACTGACCTCACCGCACCGGAGCGAGCGGCCCTCGGCCGGGTGATCGCCCAGTGGTCGCTCATCGCCGACCTCGGCCTGGGCGACCTGGTCATGTGGCTGCCGACGTGGAACGAGGCGGGCCTGATCGCGGCGGCGCTGGTGCGTCCCACGACCGCGCCGACGAGCGTCCCGGAGGACATCGTCGGCACCTTCCTGCCCAAGGGGCGGGAGCGCGACCTGGACCAGGCCCTGGCCTTCGGCCGAGTCGTCGGCGAGGCCTACCCGATCCTGCTCGGCGACCGGGTGATCGCGGTCGTCGCGCGGCATGTGTCGGCACTGCCCCGGGTGGCCGGGCAGCTGGAGGAGGTCTACCTGCAGACCGCCGCCGACCTGCTCGGCATGCTGGTCGTCGGCGCCTTCCCGTCCGAGGATCTCGTGGAGGCAGGCGCGCAGGCGCCTCGAGTCGGCGATGGCCTCATCCGCCTGTCGGCCGACGGGGTGGTGGAGTATGCCAGCCCGAATGCCACCAGTGCCCTGCGCCGCCTGGGCATGGCCACGGCGGTGCTCGGCCTGGAGTTCGCCTCACTGGTCACCCGCCTGTCGCACCGCCAGGGACCGGTCGATGAGGGGCTATCGGCCATCGCCCGTGGACGGGCAGCGGGCTGCGCCGATCTCGGCAACGCCCAGGCCACCGTGCAGGTCCAGGGCATCCCGCTGGCTGCTGGCGATCAGCACATCGGTGCGCTCATCCTGGTGCGGGATGTCACCGACCTGCGGCATCGCGAGGCCGCGCTGCTGTCCAAGGACGCGACGATCCGGGAGATCCATCACCGGGTGAAGAACAACCTGCAGACGGTGGCGGCCCTGCTGCGGCTGCAGGCTCGCCGGGCCAGCAATGCCGATGCGAAGGCAGCCCTGGGGGAGGCGGAGCTGCGGGTGGGATCGATCGCCCTGGTGCACGAGACGATGTCGCGGCAGCCTGGCGATGACGTCGCCTTTGACGACATCGTCGACCGCATCATCGCGCTGGTCCGCGAGCTCGCACCCGTATACGCCGATCCGCCGGCTGCGCTGCAACGGGCTGGCTCGGCCGGGCTGTTGCCCGGAGACGTCGCCACCCCGCTGGCCATGTGCGTCTCCGAGCTGCTGCACAATGCCGTGGAGCATGCGCGGGCGCGGCAGATCGAGGTTCGGCTAGCCTCAGCCGGCGGTGAGGTCACCGTCCAGGTTGTCGATGACGGCACTGGCCTGCCCGCTGGCTTCGACGAGCAATCGACCGGGCTGGGCCTGCAGATCGTGCAGTCGCTCGTGGCCGGAGAGCTGCGGGGCTCGTTCCAGATCTCAGCCAATCAGGGTTCGGGGACGACGGCCACGATCCGACTGGCGATATAGGGAGTGGAGCTCAGACCTGGCTGCGGGCCCGGAGTCGGGCATTGCGGCGCTTGAGGGCTCGGCGCTCGTCCTCGCTCAGCCCGCCCCAGACCCCGGCGTCCTGGCCGGTCTCCAGTGCCCATCGCAGGCACTCGTCGACGACCGCGCAACGACGGCAGACCGCCTTGGCCTCCTCGATCTGGACCAGGGCTGGTCCGGTGTTGCCGATCGGGAAGAACAGCTCAGGGTCTTCGTCACGGCAGGCAGCCTCATGGCGCCAGTCCATGCGGTCTCAACTCCATCTGGTTTGCCGGCAGGCCCGGCGTTCGTGAATGCTTTCACGTGCCAGGTGACTGATCCGGGCTGTGACGAATGCACAGAAGGATCAGCACGCCGGTCGCTCAGCAGCGGTCGGGAATAGGTTCGCATGGCTTGCGCCTCGCCACAAGCAGAACGCACGAGATTCAGCAGGGATTCATTGTCACCTTGGTCACATCTGTAACAATTGTCAGGTTTACGTAAACAATTGCGTGTTGGGCTGCTCCATCGGGACTTCGGGATCGCTAGCACAGGATCCGAAGCGCCTGGGGAACCGCCTGGAAGTCGGCCTGCATCACCTCGCCGACCCCCTCGCCGTCGATCTGCATCGCCACGGGCCGGCTGGCCGTCACGCTGAACTCCGTCTGGTCATGCCACAGCACTGACCGCGCTGACGATCCGGCCCGCCGCCGCAGGACCATCCGCCCCACCGCCGTGGCCGTGCTGGCCGGATCCATCCGGCGCAGGGCGAAGACATCCAGGCCGGTGTCGAAGGATGCGGCCGGGCACGGGTCGATCGCGAGGGCGCCGAAATACGTCCACGGCGAGGTGTTCTGGACGATCGCGAAGCTCACCGTCTCCGGCTGGCTTCCGGGCCTGCTGAGCTGCAGCGTCGGCTGGCGATGCTCCGGGCGCCCGATGAGGGCCGCGGTGGTGGTGGCCAGATAGCGAAGCGGCGTGGCCCGGTGCCCGGCGCGCCGCTGCTGCTCCATCGAGGCGATGACCTCGGCATCGATGCCGAGGCCGGCATTGGAGGCGAAGTACCGGCCGTTCGCCCGGCCCAGTCCAATGGTCCGGATCCGGCCCAGCCTGATGGCGTCCAGCAGCTGCCCGGTCGCTGCCACGGCGTCAGGAGCCAGGCCCAGGGCCCGGGCGAAGACATTGCCGCTGCCGCCGGGCACCGTGGCGAGCATCGGCACCAGGGGACCAGGCCCATCGGCCAGCAGGCCGTTGATCACCTCGTTCACCACCCCGTCGCCGCCGAGGGTGATGACGACGTCCATGCCGTCCCGGCGCGCCCGGTCAGCGAGCTCGGTGGCATGCCCCCGGTAGGCGGTCGTCTCGACCGCGAGGTCCACCTCGCGAGCGAAGGCGGCGACCAGGACCTCCGTCACTCGCGGAGAGGTGGTGGTGGCCCGGGGATTGACCACCAGCATGCCTCGCACGACGACACGATAGGCGAATGGCCGGTCGCATGCCGCACGCCTATGGTGGTGCCATGCGAGCGCCCGGTCGTCCGTTCGCGATCCTTGCCGGGGTCGCTGCGATCGAGGGGCTGGTGCTCGCAGGCTACGCCGGGTTCGATCTGGTCAGCGTCGTCCGCTACGGGATCCAGGGGCCGAGCGCGGTGTCGAATCCACCCGCGGTCACCCTGCAGATCCTCATCTTCGCCCTCTTCGGTGCCGGGCTGCTGCTCGTGGCCAGCGGCTGGTGGCGCATGCGCCGCTGGGCCCGTGCTCCCTTCCTGCTGGTCCAGCTGCTCGCCCTGGTGGTCGGCGTGCCGCTGGCCCAGGCGAGCGGGTCCGTCGAGCGGATCACCGGGGTCGCGACGGTCGCCGTCGCTGTCGCGGGAGCAGTCATCGCGCTGCTCCCGGCGGTGAGCCGGGAGTTGGGGGCAGACACCCGGGCCTAGTCGAAGCCGGCGCGGCGCAGTCGCTCCTGTGCCCGCGCTCGCATCCGGTGGACGCTCATCTGCGACGTGCCCATCTGCGCCGCTGCCTGGGCCTGGGTCAGTCCCTCGACGGTCGTCAGGAGCAGCGCCTGTCGTTCCTGATCGGGCAGGTCGCGAATCGCCTCGATCACGTCCAGTCGCTCGGCGGCATGCTCGAGCCGGTCGTCCGGCGACCCGAGTCCGTCCGCCAGGGTCGCCCCATCGCCGATCGGGGCATCGAGCGGCAGAAGCGCCCGTGCCTGCGCGGCATCCATCGCCTCCAGGACGTCCTCCTGCGACAGGTGCAGGGTGTCGGCGATCTGGCGCACGGTGGGAGCCGAGCCGGTCGCACGAGTGGCCTCCTCGATCACCCGGCTGACGGCCGCGATGTGCTCCTTCACCCGGCGGGAGACCCGCAGCGACCACGTCTGGTCGCGGAAGTGCTGCTGGATCGAGCCCAGGATCGTGGCGAAGGCGTAGGTGCCGAACTCGCTGCCGCGATCGGCGTCGAATCCGTCGATTGCCTTCAGCAGGCCGATCATGCCGACCTGGACGAGGTCTTCCTGCGGCTCGCCCCGGTCGCGGAACTTGCGGGCGATGAACTCCACCAGGCCCCGGTGCAGGGTGACCAGTTCCTCGCGCGCCTCCTCCCGGGCACGTGCCTCACCGCGAGCAGCCTGCGCCAGCAGGATCCTCGCCCTTGCCTCGCGGGACGCGCGATCGCAGGACGGGTCGGCGGGGTCGGCCGCACCTGCCGCCTCGCGGCCTGCGAGGTTCACCGTCATCCGAGGTCCGGGTCGCTATGCCCGGACCGGCTGCCGGCGCTCGAGCCGTGCCCGGATCGAGACGATGCCGTCGTCCTGGCCTGCCTCGACGTTCGAGAGCAGGGCACGGATCATGGCCCACCCGAAGCCCTCGGCGTCCGGCACCGCAGGGGCGGGGTACGTCACCACCAGCCCCACCCCGTCGTCATCCTCGCTGAAGGCGCACGCGATCGGGGCGCCGGATCCGGCATCCACGATGGCACCGGTGACGACCTCGCTCACCGCCAGCCGGAAGTCCTCCAGCTGGTCGACCGGCAGGTCGGCCCGCGCGGCGATGGCAGCCGCGAGGGTACGGGCCAGGGCGACGTTCTCGGTCTGCGCGGGGAATGACAGGTGCACGTGCTCGGTCACCGGACCAGTATGCGCCGAAATCGTGCCCTCAGGGCCGATCCGCGCCGGCCCCGTCGTCCGGCCGATCGTCCGTCCCGTCGCCCGGCCAGTCGTGCAGCCCACCCGGCTCGTCGGCCTGACCGTCATCACCGCCGGCAAGTGCCCGCAAGGTCGGCCCGGTCACCCGATGGACCGTCCACTCGTCCATCGGCACGGCGCCGATACTCCGGTAGAACCCCAGGGCCGGCTCATTCCAGTCCAGCACCCACCATTCCAATCGGCCGTAGCCGCGGTCCACGCAGATTCTGGCCAGCGCTTGCAGGAGGGCCCTGCCGTGGCCCTGGCCGCGTGCCGCCGGGCGCACGTACAGGTCCTCCAGGTAGATCCCGTGCCGGCCCAGCCAGGTGGAGAAGTTCAGGAAGTACAGGGCGAAGCCGAGGAGGGGCTGGTCGTGCTCGCCCTCGACCACCAGTGCGTACACAGCAGGCGCCGGGCCGAACAGGGCTGATGCGAGGCCCTCCTGGCTGGCCCGGACCTCATCGGCCGCCCGCTCGTACTCGGCGAGCTCTCGGATCATCTCCAGGATCTGATCGACGTCCTGGACTCTGGCCGGACGAATGCGACCATCCGTCACCTCGGCCTCCGAAGGGCCAGCTGATCGCCTGCCTCGACGTCCAGGGTCATGGATCGAGTCCCCTTCTAGATGCCGTGCTCATTCTGCGCCTCGCGCATGTCACCGGTGGTTGATCGGGGTAGCGTGCCAGACATATGGGGCACTGCAGACTCGGCCCCGGTCACGCCGTGTCCCTCCGCTGGCCCGAGTGGCTGTGTCGGCCATATCGAGGGCTCGTATGCTCCCCTGGCTCCTAGACTTCGGTCATGTTCGGTCGTCTGGCAGGACTTGTCCCTGCGCTGCTGATTGCAAGCACCCTCGCGGCTCCGGCGCATGCCGTGGACATGCCGGGGAGTCCGTGCTCGAATCCTGGTGAAGTGAAGGCCCTCGGCCAAGGATCCATCGAATGCGTGAACGGATCCTGGGCCCCCAGCACGAAGATGCCGGGCGGACTGCCGAGCAACCCCGGGGCGGCTGGCGGCAAGACCGCGAAAATCTTCACTGCACTTGGGCCCGTGGAGTCCCAGGACACCTTCGGGAGCACCGGCAAGCAGGTCGCCGACCCAAGCGCCCTGCGGCTGAAGGACGGAAGGGTCAGGCTGATCAGCTGGGTCAACCCAGTTGGCCTACGAACGGCCACCAGTACCGACGCATCGGGCACGACCTTCGTCGCCGATGCCACCGTCCCGCTCGCGGTGATGGGTGGCCAGCCGAGGCTGGTGCGCATTGACGCCTCGACCGTTCGCCTCTTCTATGTCAGTGCCGGGACGATCAGCACGGCCCTGAGCGCCGATCAGGGTTTGACCTTTGCCGATCAGGGGCCGGTCATCACCACGGCGCAGGCTGGGTTCGAGCCGGGCACCCTCTCGGTGGTCAAGAAGGGGCGTCTCTATCGGGCCTACTTCTCCAACCTGGAGAAGCCTGGTGAGCGAGCGCCTCGCATCATGAAGACTGCCACGAGCACGGACATGATCCACTGGACCGTCGGGCCGCAGCTGTCGATTGCCGGATCACACCCATTCGCCCTGATCGACGCGAGGGGAAAGGTCGCCCTCTACTACGCGGCGGATGGCGCTCACGGCTACGGGATCTATGTGTCGACTTCCAAGGACGGCATCACGTTCGGCGGTACCAAGTACGTCGTTGCCGGAGCAGGTGACCCAGACATCATCATGGCTGGCAAGAGCGCATGGATCATGTACTACGGCGCCGAGGTATCCCCATCGACCGGCTTTGGAGTGTTCGCCGCGAAGTCGATTGGCGACGTCATCCCATAGCGAGTGGGGTCGCTGGGTACCAACGTCCCTGGGAACGACACCGAGTCCTCGGAACCGTCGCTGCCCCGAGCGCAAAACGCGACCGGGGCAGCGAGACAGGAAAGCGACCGCAGGTCAGGCCTGCTTGGTCTCCCAGAAGATGGCTGCGATCTCGTCGATCTTGGCCAGCAGCTGGTCGGCCACCGCCGGGTCGGTGGTGCCCTTGGTGCCGCCGGCACCGGCGAGCTTGGTCGCCTCGTTGAACAGGGTGTTCAGGTTCGGGTACTTCTCGAAGTGCGGAGCCTTGAAGTAGTCGGTCCACAGCACCCACAGGTGGTGCTTGACCAGGTCGGAGCGCTCCTCCTTGATGGTCACCGAGCGGGCCTTGAAGTCTGGGTCGTCCGATGCGTGGTACTTGGTCATGCAGGCCTTCACGGACTCCGCCTCGAGGCGGGCCTGGGCCGGGTCGTACACGCCGCACGGCAGGTCGCAGTGCGCGTAGGCGGTCTGGCGGGGGGCGAGCAGGCGCGAGAGCATGGTCATCCTTCCGGTGGTCGTCGTCATGCGGAGTCGAGCCTAGCGCCGGAGCGCGTACCCGGCACGGGGCAGGATGCGGCCATGCCAGGTGGATGGTCAGCTGTCCGGGTCGTCGGCCCGTCCATGGAGCCGGCTGTCCGCAATGGCGACTGGTGGCTGGTTCGGGCCGCGCGGGCCTACCGGCCCCGTGACGTCGTGGCGCTTCGCCACCCGCATCGACCCGACCTGCTCATCGTGAAGCGGATCATCCGCATCGAGGCCGATGGCTGCTGGGTCGAGGGCGACAACCGGCCCGCCAGCGATGACAGCCGGGCCTTCGGCGCGGTGCCGGCTGCCCTGATCGTCGGCCGGCTGATCCTCAGGTACCGCCGAGGACCTCGCGGGCCCGGCCGATGAACGCGTCGATGTCGTCCTCGGTCGTATCCCATGAGCACACCCAGCGCACCTCGCCGGCCTGCTCGTCCCAGACATAGAAGGGCGTGTGCTGCTGCAGGGCCGCGATCGACTCCTTTGGCAGGACGGCGAAGACCGCATTGGCCTGCACCGGCTGGGTGATGCGAACCCCCGGCAGGTCAACGGCGGCCCGGGCCAGGCGCTGGGCCATGGCATTGGCATGGCTGGCATTGCGATGCCACAGGTCCCCCTCGAGCAGGGCGATGAACTGGGCCGAGGCGAAGCGCATCTTGCTGGCGAGCTGCATGTACTGCTTGCGGATGTACCCCAGCGACTCGCTGACCCCGAGCGCTGGGTTGAGCAGCACCACGGCCTCCGCGCCGATGGCGCCGTTCTTGGTGCCGCCGAAGCTCATGGCATCGACCCCGGCGTCGGTGGTGATGGCCCGCAGCGGCACGCCCAGGCTCGCCGCGGCATTCGCGATCCGTGCGCCGTCGAGGTAGAGGTACAGGCCACGGGCATGCGCGGTGTCGGCGATGGCGCGAATCTCGTCGGGCGTATAGACCGTGCCGTACTCGGTCGACTGGGTGATCAGGACGACCCTGGGCTGGCTCTGGTGCACGTCGCCCTGCCGCCACTGCAACTCGTCGATGTCCTGCGGGCGCAGCTTGCCGTCTGCCCTGGGGATGTCGAGGATCTTTGAGCCCAGCAGCCGCTCGGGCGCGCCGGCCTCGTCGACGTTGACATGGGCCGTCGACGCGCAGACGACAGCCTCCCATGACCGCATGAGCGACTGCAGGCCGGTCACGTTGGCGCCGGTGCCGTTGAAGACCTCGAAGACCTCGACGTGATCGCCGAGGTGCGCGCGGAAGGCGGCCAGGGCGCGCTGCGTCACCGGGTCGTTGCCGTAGGCAGGGGCGTGGTCGGCATTGGCGCTGGCGATCGCGGCCAGGACGTCAGGGTGGGCGCCGGAGTAGTTGTCGCTTGCCAGTGCGCGCATTCGCGGACATTAGCAATGGCGTGCGTACTGGGCATCGCGCAGCGTGGCCCGGACCATTACGCTCGCGCAATGCTCGCAGCGTTCGCCCACGGCATCAGCCGTGATGATCCGATGTCCGCCCTGACCATCGGCCGGATCGAGGCGCCCGAGGTGCCGCAGGACTGGGTGGCGGTGCAGGTCAAGGCGGCCAGCCTCAATCACCACGACCTGTGGGCCCTCAAGGGCCAGGCGCTGACGGCCGAACGGCTCCCGATGATCCTGGGCACCGATGCGGCCGGGATCACGGCTGACGGCCGCGAGGTGATCGTCCATGCCGTGATCGGCGACCCTGGCCCGCGCGGGGACGAGACCCTCGACCCGAAGCGGTCGCTGCTGAGCGAGGTGTATCCGGGGGCGCTGGCGCAGGTGGTGCGCGTGCCGGCCCGCAACCTCATCGACAAGCCAGCCAGCCTGACGTTCGAGGAGGCAGCCTGCCTGCCGACCGCCTGGCTCACGGCCTACCGGATGATCGAGACCAAGTCCGGCACGGGCGCGGGGGACACGATCCTGGTCCAGGGCGCGGCCGGCGGGGTAGCCACGGCGCTGATCGTGCTGGGCAAGGCCCTGGGCCGACAGGTGTGGGTGACCTCGCGCACGCCCGACAAGCGCGACTGGGCGCTGACGATCGGTGCCGACGCAGCATTCGAGCCGGGGGCGCGCCTGCCCGCCAAGGTCGATGCGGTGATGGAGACCGTCGGCGAGGCCACCTGGGATCACTCGATGAAGTCGCTGCGGCCGGGTGGCCGGATCGTGATCTCGGGGGCGACGTCCGGAGCCAACCCTCCAGCCGATCTCAACCGGCTGTTCTTCCTGCAGCTGTCGGTGGTTGGCTCCACCATGGGCACCCGCGAGGAGCTGATCGCACTGGTCGACCTGCTCGATCGCACCGGCGTCCGGCCCGTCATCGACCGGGCCTGGCCGCTGGCCGATGGTGCCGAGGCGTTCGCAGCGCTGCTCGGCGGGGATGTCCACGGCAAGCTCGTGCTCACGGTCGACTGACTGCTGACTGCGGCAGGGCCAGGATTTCCAGGAGTTCGTGGTTGATGAACAGCCGTTCCCTGCCGACCCGAACGTCGGACACCAGTCCGGCGCCGAGCAGTGACTCGAGCCACTTGGTGGCCGTTGGCCGCGAGACATCGCAACGCTCCATGACGGTCGTGATCCGGCAGTAGGGCTGCTCGAATAGGGCGGACTGCAGTTCGCTGTCAGCGCTGCCCCGGGAAACGGCGCGAGCGGCGTGGGCGAAGCGCTCCTGGAGTGTCCTGATCTCTCCGATCTTCTCCAGGGTCGATGTCGACGATTCGGCAACACCGGTCAGCACGTATCGGATCCAGTCCTCCCATGCGCCCTCTGCCGTCACCGACAGGAGCAGCCGGTAGTACTCGGCCTTCGTCTCGATGAAGTACCGCGATAGGTACAGCAACGGCTGCTGCAGGAGGCCGACATCGGTGAGCATGAGGATGTTGAGGATGCGTCCCGTCCTTCCATTTCCGTCCGTGAACGGGTGAATCGCCTCGAACTGGTGGTGCGCAGCGGCCATCCGGACGAGCGGATCCATGCCATCGTCGGCGTGCACGAAGGACTCCCACTCCGAGAGTTTCCGGGCGATGAGGTCTCTCCCCTCAGGCGGGCTGTAGGCGATCTCCCCCGTGAGTGGGTTGCCGATCCTGGTGCCCGGAAGCGATCGAAGATCCATCACGTGACCCTTGATCGTGCTGCAGACCTGAACGGCGACCGAGGTCGTGAGTCCGCGCGATTGGACCTGTTCGAAGCCGGCTCGAAGGGCGGTGCGGTATCGCAGGGCCTCCTTCGTCGGGGGATCGGCATGAGCGTCGTCCTGAGCGTGCCTGAAGAGGGCATCGGTCGTCGTGACGATGTTCTCGATCTCGGAGCTGGCCTGGGCCTCCAGGAGGGGGATTGCGTTGATGAGTACCGTCGGATTGGGGATCGAGGCTGCAGCGACGTCCAGGCGAGCGAGCGCTACGCGGGCTGCCACTGCGTCCTTCAGAACGGCCCTAGACTCTAGGTCCTCGACCGGTGGTGGCGGGGGCAGCTCGTTGTGGGGCATGTCACGGTGCCAAGGCGTGGCCATGGGGTGACCCTGACACAGGATCCCAAAACATGCAAAAAAATCACGTAAAACTTTGCATATTTTGTCGCCGTTGCAAGGTTCTTGGCAGGTACGTCGCGCCCGGCTGGTGGGCTACTCGTCGTCGGAGTCGTCCAGGCGGGCCAGCCAGGTGGCGAAGCGGTCGATCGCGGCCTCGAACTCCGGGAACAGGTCGGTGAACTCGCGCAGCCGCTCGGCCAGCCATTCGACGGTGACGTCCTCCTCGCCCCGCCGGCGCTGGAGCTCCTCGATCCCTCGATCCGTGAAGTACATGGCTACGGCCTCGGCGCGAGCGCCTGGTCAACAGGTGCGAGCGCCTGGTCAACGATGAGGCGCTGCTCCTCCTCGTGGCGGTGGTGCGCGCCGACGGCAGGCGAGCTCGAGGCGGGCCGGCTCACGACCGAGATGGGCCTGCCGATCACCTCGGGCAGGTTCATCGCGATGAAGCTCCAGGCCCCCTGGTTCGCAGGCTCCTCCTGCACCCAGCGCACCTGCGCCCCGGGCATCTTGGCGATCGCCTCGGGCAGGGTGCGCACCGGCAGCGGATACAGCCGCTCCAGCCGGATGATCGCGACGTCGTCGCGCCTTTCGGCCGCGCGCCTGGCAAGCAGGTCGTAGGCGACCTTGCCGCTGCACAGCAGGATCGTGCGCACTCCAGCCGGGTCGACGGTGTCGTCGCCGATCACCGCGCGGAAGTGCCCGGTGGTGAATTCGTCCTTGCGGGAGACAGCGGCCTTCGCGCGCAGCAGGGACTTGGGCGTGAAGACGATCAGCGGCCGCACCAGCTCGCTGAGCACCTGCCAGCGCAGCAGGTGGAAGTACGACGCCGGCGTCGACGGCATCGCCACGGTCATGTTGTCCTGGGCGCATAGCTGCAGGTAGCGCTCGATCCGGGCCGATGAGTGATCCGGGCCCTGGCCCTCGTAGCCGTGGGGCAGCAGCAGGGTCACGTCGGAGCGCTGCCCCCACTTCTGCTCGCCGGAGGCGATGAACTCGTCGATGATCGTCTGCGCGCCGTCGGCGAAGTCGCCGAACTGCGCCTCCCACATGACCAGGGCATCGGGCCGCACCACCGAGTACCCGTACTCGAAGCCCATCGCGGCGAACTCGCTGAGCAGGGAGTCGTAGACGTAGAGCTTGCCGCCATCGCGATAGCACTGCTTGAGCGGCTTGTACTGCCAGCCGGTCTGCTTGTCGACGATCACCATGTGCCGGTGGCCGAAGGTGCCGCGCCTGGAGTCCTGGCCGGCCAGGCGCACGGTGCGCCCTTCCATCAGCAGCGAGCCGACGGCCAGGGCCTCGCCCATGCCCCAGTCGATGGCGTCCTCGGCGACCATCTGCGCGCGCCGGCTGAGCTGCGGCTGGAGGCGCGGATGCACGGTGAAGTCCTCGGGCATGTGCAGCTGCGAGTCGATGACCGTCTCGATCTGCTCCTGGGTGATGGCCGTGGGGACGTCCGCCGCCGGGCTCTGCCGAACCAGCGTGCGCTGGCCAGCCTCGATGATGTCCTGGCTCGCTGGGCTGAAGTGCTCCTCGGTATCCGAATGCGTCTCCTGGAAGATGCGCTCGAGCTGATCCTGGAAGTGCCGCAGGGCCTCCTCAGCCTCGTCCACGGTGATATCGCCCCGACCGATGAGCGACTCGGTGTAGTGCTTGCGCACCGAGCGCTTGCCGTCGATGATCGCGTACATCAGCGGCTGGGTGAGCGATGGGTCGTCGGCCTCGTTGTGGCCGCGCCGCCGGTAGCAGACGAGGTCGATGACGACGTCCTTATGGAAGGCCTGGCGGAACTCGAAGGCCAGCCTCGCCACCCGGACCACCGCCTCCGGGTCATCCCCGTTCACGTGGAAGATCGGCGCCTGGACCATGCGCGCGACGTCGGTGGGGTAGACCGACGATCGGCTGTACTTGGGGCTGGTGGTGAATCCGACCTGGTTGTTCACCACGACATGGACGGTCCCGCCGGTGCGGTAGCCCTGCAGCTGCGACAGGTGCAGGGTCTCGGCGACCACTCCCTGGCCAGCGAAGGCCGCATCGCCGTGCATGAGGACCGGCAGGATGTCGAAGCGCCTGTCCTCAGGCAGGAGATCCTGCTTGGCGCGCACGATGCCCTCCAGGACCGGGTTGACGGCCTCAAGATGCGAGGGGTTCGCCGCCAGGTAGACGCTGGTGGTGGCGCCGTCGTGGCCGGTGTAGGTGCCGGTCGTGCCGAGGTGGTACTTCACGTCGCCAGAGCCCTGGACGGACTCCTCGCCGTAGTGGCCCTCGAACTCGCGGAACACCTGGGCGTACGACTTGCCGGCGATGTTCGTCAGCACGTTGAGGCGCCCCCGGTGGGGCATGCCGATGGCGACCTCCGCGATGCCGGTGCTGGCGGCACTGTCGAGCACGGCGTCCAGCAGCGGGATCAGGGACTCCCCGCCCTCCAGGGAGAAGCGCTTCTGGCCGACGTACTTGGTCTGCAGGAACGACTCCAGCGCCTCGGCCTCGTTCAGCTTGCGCAGGATTCGCAGCTGCTCGCTCCGATCGGGCTTCTGGTGAGGGATCTCCACCCGCTCCTGGATCCAGGCCCGCTGGTCGGGATCCTGGATGTGCATGTACTCGATGCCGATGGTTCGGGTGTAGGAGTTGCGCAGCACGCTGAGGATCTCGCGCAGCTGCATCAGCGGCTTGCCGCCGAAGCCCCCCGTTGCGAACTCGCGATCAAGGTCCCACAGCGTCAGCGCATGGGTGAGCACGTCGAGATCGGGGTGCATCCGCTGGCGGTACTCCAGCGGGTCGATATCGGCCATCAGGTGGCCGCGTACCCGGTAGGCGTGGATGATCTCCTGGACGCGAACCGTCTTGTCCAGGTCGGTCTCATGGCTGGCTGAGATGTCGCGCGCCCAGCGGATCGGCTCGTACGGGATGCGCAGCGAGCGGAAGATGTCCTCATAGAACCCGTCGGCACCGAGCAGCAGGGCATGGACGCGCCTGAGGAACTCGCCAGACTGCGCGCCCTGGATGATCCGGTGGTCGTAGGTCGAGGTCAGGGTCAGGATCTTGGAGACCGCATTGCGCGCGATGGACTCGGGCGATGCGCCCTCCCACTCGGCCGGGTACTCCAGGGCCCCCACGCCGATGATGCAGCCCTGGCCGCGCATCAGCCGCGGCACCGAGTGATTCGTGCCGATCGTCCCCGGATTCGTCAGGGTGATCGTGGTGCCGGCGAAGTCGTCGACGACGAGCTTGCCGCTGCGGGCCTTGCGGATGAGATCCTCGTACGTCGCCCAGAAGTGCGCGAACTCCATGGCCTGGGCGGCCTTGATGTTGGGCACGAGCAGCTGCCGTGAGCCATCCGGCCTGGCCAGGTCGATCGCCAGGCCGAGGTTGACATCGTCATGGGACTGCACGGCCGGCTTGCCATCGACCTCGACGAACGAGCTGTTCATGGCGGGGATGTCGGCGGTCGCGCGGACGATGGCCCAGCCGATCAGGTGCGTGAAGCTCACCTTGCCGCCCCGGCCGCGCGCGAGGTGGTTGTTGATGACGATCCGGTTGTCGATGAGGAGCTTGGCTGGGACGGCTCGCACGCTCGTCGCGGTCGGCACGCTCAGGCTGTCCTCCATGTTGCCCACGACCCGGGCCGCCGGGCCCTTCAGCACGGTGGCATCGACTGCCGTCGGGGCCTTGGGGGCACCGGTCTGGCCATCGACTGGATGTGCGAGCGCCGCTGGATCGGCGGGACGCGTGACGTCCGCGATGCGCATCGGCTCGATCGCTGGCTCAACGTCCAACGCGGCCGCTGGAGGTGCCTGGACGGCGGTGGTCGCACGGGCGGCCGCAACGGGGGAGTGGTCGGCGGGGGAGTAGCCCTCGAAGAACTCCCACCAGGCCGGGTCGACGCTGTTCGGGTCACGAAGGAACTGCTCATGGATCTCGTCGACGAGCCATTCATTCGGCCCGAATGCCGCCAGCCTGCTCTCGTCGGTCGACACTGGTCGTCCTCTCGCACGTCCGGCCTGCGGGGTAGCAGCGCACCGCCTACCCTGACACGCACCTGTAGGTCGACACCACACTATTAGGCGCCGGTTTCACGACTGCGGGAAGCGAAGCGTTGACGCACGAAGGGACGGTGATCGCCTGATGCCTGGCGCATTGGACGGTCAGGTGGCGCTGGTGACCGGAGGCTCGCGTGGCATCGGCCTGGCCGCGGCCCGCGGGCTCGGCCTGGCGGGCGCGACGGTGATCGTCGTGGGCCAGGATCCCGCGCGCGCCGATGAGGCGGCGACCTCGCTTCGAGAGGCCGGCATCACGGCTCACGGTCGGGCGTGCAATGTGGCCGATGCAGCCAGCGTTGCCGCGATGCGGGCTGATCTGGGCTCCCTGGGGGATGTCGACATCCTGGTCGCCAGCGCCGGGGTGATGAGCCAGCGGATGGCCAAGACCCTGCGAACCGACGCCGCGGAGTGGCGTCGGGTCATATCGGTCAACCTCGATGGCGTCTTCACCGTGGTCTCGGCGTTCGGCCCGGGCATGGCCGAGCGCCGCTCCGGGCGCATCATCGCCGTGAGCGCGTGCCTGGGGCGCTTCAGCGGGCCGGGTACCTCGGGGGGCCTGGCCCCGTACCGGGTGAGCAAGGCCGCCGTGAACGCCCTGATCAAGAACCTTGCGGCGGAGACCGGCCAGGGCTCCCGCGGCGTGCTCGTCGACGCGATGTGCCCGAATCACTGCCGCACCGACATGGGCGGTCCGGATGCCCCTCGTTCGGCTGAGGAGGGCGCCGAGACGATCATCTGGCTGGCGACTCGCGATGCGAGGTCTGCCGATGGCAGCCCCGCCCCGACCGGCCTGCTCTGGGAGGACCGTGAGGTGGTGCCGTGGTAGCCCATGGCCAGGAGGTGTCGGCGCGCCACACGTAGGTCGGGGCGACTACGGGATACTTTGGGCGATTTCAGTGACTCGTCCCTGGACGATTACAGTTGCCCCGTGCTTGTGACGTCCATGCGGTGCGCGCTGGTGACCCTGGTGGGAACGGCCCTGCTCGCGACCGTGGCTCCGGCGGCTCGTGCGGCAGCGCCGTATCCGGATGCGCCGACCATCACGGCGGTCACCCCGATGGCCAGCGGATCCCTGATGGTCGCCTACACGGCACCCGCCAGCGACGGCGGATCCCCGATCACCTCCTACGAGGTCTCGCTGGACTCCGGCACCACCTGGTACACCTGCGCACCCACCCCGAACGCGTGCCCCTTGGGGAGCCTGAAGAACGGCCAGCCGTACACCGTCATCCTGCGAGCAGTGAATGCGGCGGGGCCTGGCACTGCCAGTGCGCCGGCGACCGGCACGCCGCAGATCCCGGTCGGCGCAGACCCGGACAAGCCCGCCAAGCTGCCCCGGCCCCGCGCTGCGGTGACCGCCACGTTCAACGCGGCCAGCAACCTGATCGGGGTCGACGGGGCGACGACCCGGCTCGGGGTCGGGACGCTTCCGCGGCTGCGGTTCAGCCGTGACATCCCGGACAAGGCGGTGGTCGAGCGGCACCTCACCGTCACGGCACGCGACGACGCGACTGGCCGCACGACGGTCGTCCCTGGCGCCTGGGGCTGGCTCGACAACCGAACGGTCGTGTTCCGCCCCCGCACCTTCTGGCCCGGCCATGCCCTCATCACCATCACCTCGACCAACGACCGGGCCGTGCTGGGCAGGTCCGGGTCCACCGCCCTGGTGGGGGCCAAGAGCCTGGCGCAGTCGTACACCTTCCGCACGGCCCGCTCATTCATCGGCAAGGTCGACGGAGCAACGC
The DNA here is from genome assembly GCA_018970025.1 of Actinomycetales bacterium. Classification (GTDB taxonomy): domain Bacteria; phylum Actinomycetota; class Actinomycetes; order S36-B12; family S36-B12; genus REEB460. The sequence goes on from JAGWXF010000020.1 coordinate 27,924, forward strand.
ACCAGATGAAGGTCTACGTCGACGGCAAGAAGGCGCGCACCATCCCGATCTCGCTTGGGACGACGGACTGGGAGACCCGCAATGGCGTCAAGGTCATCAGCACGCTGAAGGAGCCGATGAAGACGTACACCAGCGCGTCGCTCGGGCTCACCAATCCGGAGGACTTCTACGAGCTCGACGCCCGGTGGAACACGCGCCTGACCCCGACGGGGGAGTTCATCCACACGGCGACCTGGGCCTATGGCCGGATCGGCCGGTGGAATGGCTCGCATGGGTGCACCAACATGTTCGAGAAGGACGCCAAGTACATCTACGACACCACCATCCCGGGCGATGTCACGGTGTACGCGAACACCGGCGGAGCGACGACTGAGCCGTGGAATGGCCCCGGCGGCCTGTGGAACATCCCGTGGAGCTCCTGGCTGAAGAAGTCGGCCCTCAGCAGCGTCACCGGCCAGGCGGACCTCTCCGGGGATGACGACTCCGGCTCGGCCAGCGACGTCAAGCCCGCAGGCGTCTAGGCAGCCCGCACGCCCATGCCAGCGTTCGAGTCGGCGACGTCGCTGCTCCCGCGATCCATGCCGCCGGACAGTCGCGTCGACGATGGCACTGGCGCTGGCATAGGGACGGTCGAGGGGATCGCCGCGTTCGACTGGGACGTCCCAGCCGGATGGGAGCAGGGCCGGGGCGCCTGGGGCGGCCTGGTCGTCGGAGCCCTGGTACGGGCCGTCGATGCTGCCCAGGGTCCGCAGGGCAGGCCGATTCGCACCGTCTCCGCGCACCTGGTCGCGCCGGCTCTGGCCGGGCCCGCTGCCGTGACCGCTGCGCTGGTCCGCAGGGGCTCGTCGATGTCGACGTGGTCGGCTGAGCTCGTGGATGCCGACGCGGCCGCGCTTGCCCACGCGATGGTCATCGCGGGCGATCCTCGGGCACCCGACCTCGATGAGCATCTGCGCGCCCACCAGCTTGCCGCCATGCCCGCGGCGGACCCATGGCAGCAGTGCCCGGTCATCCCGATCCAGCCGCCGCTGGGGCCTGCCTTCGCGGCGCACCTGCAGTTCCGGCCGATCACCGGGCTGCCGTTGAGTCAGGGCCCGGCGAGGATCCTCGGCTGGATCGGCTTCTGCGATGACGCTGACTGGACGGCCGCACGACTGCTCGGCCTAGTGGATGCCTATTGGCCCGCCGTCTACGCGACCCTGCCGGCCATCCGGCCCGTGGCCACGGTCTCGTTCAGCGCGCACCTGCTCGTCGACCCGGCGAGCCTGGACCGGGGTGAGCCGCTGCTGTTCGAGAGCCAGCTGGCGGCCGCGACGGACGGCTTCACGACGGAGACCCGGCGACTGTGGGCCGCCGATGGCCGACTGGCGGTGGAGAACTTCCAGTCCATCGTCGTGATCCGCTAGGCAGGCCCTGGCAGGATGCGCGCCATGGCGCACCGATCGAGGGATGAGCGCATCGCCGGAGTGGTGGGCGCTCTGGGCCCGAGGCGCACGATCCCGGAGCGGGTCGCGCTGTTCGCTGCTGCCGCTGCCGTCGGGCCATCCTTCGAGCCTGGCCTGCAGCCGCGCCGCACGATCCACCAGGCGGTTGCGACGGGGGTGATCTCGGCGAGCACGCTGTCGCTGGTCACCGCCACCCAGAGCGGGATCGAGTCGCTGAGCCGGCTCGCACTGCGCGATCGCGCTGACTCCAGCGAGTCGGCGAACGCCGCGGCGCGATTGCTGCTGGCTGTCGGGGCCAATGCCGCCATCGCCGGTGCCCTGCTGGGCGGCGCGCGCATCATCCCGGCGCGCGAGGACGAGCGCTTCCGGCGCGGGCTGGCCCGCGTCGTCGCGGAGCGGACGGGCCGGGTGGCCGCGGCCGGGGCCGTCCTGACCGGCGTGGCCGGGGCCATGAGCCTGGTCGCGAGCAGCAGCGCTCGGCTGCGATGGGTCGACGACATCCCGATCGCGCTGCCCGCCGGCGTCGCAGCGTCGGCATGGGAGGTGCACCGGGTGCATCGCCAGGCGCAGGATGCCGGCGATACGACGATCGCCGAGGTGTCGACCTCGAATTCGGTGCTGATCTCCATTGGCGTCGGGGCCGGCGTCCTGGGCCTGCAGGCGGGCGAGCGGGCCGTGGCCGGGGCTGTGGCCCGGGCGATCAGCAAGGTGGCGCCGTCCTACGACGCGGTGTCGAACCCGGTCGGCCACCTGGTGAGCCTTGGCCTGCTCGGGGGCGCGCTGTTCGCCGGGTACGAGTACGCCGTCCGCAGGGTCGAGCAGGGGGGTGCGGCCATCGAGCCCGCCTACCAGGAGCCCCCGACGAGCCACCTGGTCAGCGGCGGCCCGGGGAGCGCGGTGCCGTTCGCCACGCTCTCCCGCGAGGGACGCCGCTTCACCAAGATGGCGCTCAGCGGCTCCCAGATCGCACAGGTCATGGGCGTTCCCGCAGCTGCCGAGCCGATCCGGCTGTTCGTGGGCCTGGACTCCGCCGCCGTGCTCGAGGACCGCGTGGACCTGGTGATGGACGAGTTGGTACGCACCCGTGCCTTCGAGCGCCGCGTGCTGTGCCTGGCGTCGCCGACCGGCTCGGGCTACATCAACTACGTGCTGGCAGAGTCGCTTGAGTACCTCACCCTCGGCGACTGCGCCATCGCCACGATGCAGTACTCGATGCTGCCGTCGTCGATGTCGCTGACCCGTACCGGCCTGGCGATCGAGCAGAACCGGGCCCTGATGCATGCCGTCACCGGGTACCTGCGCGGCCTACCCGAGCATCGGCGTCCGCGACTGGTGCTCTTCGGCGAGAGCCTGGGCGCCCTCACGATGCAGGACATGTGGCGGCACCGCAACGTCGAGGCGATGGATCGCGACTTCGTCCACTCCTCGCTGTTCCTGGGCACGCCATCGGCCACCGAGTTCGCCAAGGCCTGGCGGCTGAATCCAGCCAAGGTCGACCCGCAGGGCAACGTGATCGAGGTCGACAACTTCGGCGAGTACCTCGCCCTTGACGATGAGCAGCGCGACCGGGTGCGGCACCTCCTGGTCAGCCACTACGACGACCCGATCCCCAAGTTCGGGACGAACCTGCTGCTGCGCCAGCCCTGGTGGCTCGGCCCTCCGGGCACCCGGCCGCCCCGCGTGCCGCAGTCGAGCGCCTGGCGACCCGGCACGACCTTCGTGCTGACCGCGGTCGACCTGATCAATGCGATGGACGTCGTCCCCGGTCAGTTCGGCCGCCGCGGCCATGACTACCGGGAGGACATCGCCCGCTTCGCAGCCGCCGCCTACGACCTGCCGGTGACCGCCGAGCAGCTGACCCGGATCGAGCATGCCCTGCGCCAGCGCGAGCTGCAGTGGGCACAACGGCGGGTGGTCTCCGAGCAGGTCGCGCGAGCCCGCGAGGCAGTCGTGCGCGAGATGCGCACCTGGGGAGTGAGCGGGTCGGCCGATGCGCCCGGCAGCCTTGACCTCAATCGCCTCCTGGCGATCTCGGGCATGGATGTCCCCGGACCTGTCCCGCCCAGGGGCTGAGGGCGTGCGGGCGACGGCCCCGGAACCCGGCAGCGGCCCGCTCGCCGGGCTTCGATTCGTCGAGATGGCCGGCATCGGGCCGGCCCCATTCGCGGCCATGGTGCTGGCCGACCTGGGAGCCACCGGCATCAGGGTCGAGGGGCCACGGCCGGGCCTGGGAGTTGGCGACCCAGCCACGGACATCACTCGCCGCGGCCGGGTCGCCCGCGTGATCGACGCCCGCCAGGATCAGGGCCGCGAGGAGATCCTCGATCTCATCGGCGAGTCGGACGCCCTCATCGAGGGCTTCCGCCCCGGGGTGATGGAGCGGCTGGGCCTGGGACCGCTCGATGCGATGGAGCGTAACCCAGCGCTCGTCTACGGGCGGATCACCGGATGGGGGCAGGAGGGCCCCTGGGCGCAGCGGGCCGGGCACGACATCACCTACATCGCCGTGGCGGGAGTGCTGGCGCATATCGGCCGGGTCGACGGCCCGCCCACCGTGCCGCTGAACCTGGTGGGCGACTACGCCGGTGGATCGATGATGCTCGTCACCGGCATCCTCGCTGCCCTCTGGCAGGCTCAGCGCACCGGGATCGGCCAGGTGGTCGATGCGGCGATGGTCGATGGGGCCGCGCTGATGATGTCGCTCATGCACTCGATGCGGGCATCCCATGCGTGGTCCATCGAGCGCGGGGTGAACCTGCTCGACGGGGGCGCGCCCTTCTACGACGCCTATCGCTGCCTGGATGGCCGCTGGCTGGCGGTGGGCTGCCTGGAGCCGAGGTTCTTCGCCGAGTTCGCGGACGTGATCGGCCTAGACCCTTCCTATGCCGAGCGGCAGTACGACCTGGCGTGCTGGGAGCAGCTGCGTGCCGACATCGTCCGCATCATCGCGACCCGTACCCGTGATGACTGGGTCGAGGCCTTCGGCGACGGGGACGCCTGCGTGGCGCCGGTGCTGACGATGGACGAGGCGCCGGAACACGTGCACCTGCGTGCGCGCAAGACCTTCATCGAGGTCGACGGGCAGGTGCAGGCTGCCCCGGCTCCCCGGTTCAGCCGGCCCAGCGCCGGCGGCTGACCGGCGCCCTGCATCACAGCACGATCGTCCTGGCCGACTCCAGGATGCGCCGGACGTACTCCTCGGTCTCCGGGAAGGGCGGGATCCCGTCGTACGTGCGCACGGCCCCATAGCCGGCGTTGTAGGCGGCCAGCGTGTTCTGCAGCCGGTCGCCGCTGACGCCCCGGACCAGCCGGCGGTTCACGCAGTTCAGCTCTGCCGCCGCCGGGATGGCGTCCTGCGGATCCCAGACGCTGCGCTTGCCGTCGTCATTGGCATCGATGCCGTACTGCTTCCACACCTCCGGCATGAACTGCGCAATCCCCTGGGCGCCGGCCCGGCTCACGGCCCGGTGATCCCAGCCGCTCTCCTGCGCGATCTGGGCGGCGAAGACCTCCAGCGGCACCTGCGGGCATCGCCGGGAGGCATCGCGGATGAGCTGCCGGTACTCGGTCGGGACGACCACCGGGCCGATGAGGCCGGCATCACGGGCCCGGCCCAGGCCCCACCAGGCGGCAGCGCCGATGAGGGCCGCGACGAATGCGAGCACCAGCAGAGAGCGGATCATCCGTCCGAGCAGGCGCACCCCCCCACGCTAACCGGGGGCGCTGACGAGCGGTGACGCCGGGCTGCGCGCCGCGTCCGGGCGATCTGCTCGCCTGTGCCGCTTGCCGGCGCGAGGAGCGTACGGTGAGCACGTGAGCGATGCGGTCGAGCGGCAGGTCCCCGACCTGGGCCGGCCCGCCGTGGAGGGAATGTTCGAGCAGCGACTGGCTGAGGCCTTCGCCGCCCTGGGCACCTTCAACCTGGCCGTGTTCGGCAAGACCGGGGTGGGCAAGTCGACCCTGGTCAATGCCATCTTCGGCCGTGATGTCGCGCGGACGGGCCTGGGCCAGGCCGTGACCAAGGGCCTGGTCTACTACCGCCATCCGGACGGATTCCTCGGCGTCTACGACAGCGAGGGATTCGAGACCGGAACCGCCGGCAACGTCATCCTCGACGGCCTGCACCGCATCGTGGCCGAGCACGGGACGAAGGCGGTCGACGAGCAGATCCACGCCGCCTGGTACCTGGTTCGCTGGTCCGATCGCCGGTTCGAGCAGGCGCAGGCGGAGTTCGTGCGCGCCCTGCAGGGGCTGGGCCTGCCCGTCATCGTGGTGATGACGCAGGTCCCCACCCGCGACGGCCAGGTGCACCCGGAGGCCTTGGAGCTCGCCGGCTATATCGAGTCACTCGGCCTGCCGATGGCGCCCCGGGGCAAGGTCGTGCTCACCAACGCGCTGGCAGACCCGTTCACCGGCGCACCCGTCTATGGCCTGCAGGCACTGCTCGATGACACGTACCAGGTCGTCCCAGCCGCTGCGGAGCGAGCGCTCACGGCTGCGCAGGTCCTCGACATCGGCCGCAAAAAAAAAGTCGTCGATGGCATCGTCAACCAGGCAGCGGTGATCGCGGCCGGCATCGGCGCGACACCGATCCCCTTCGCTGACGCGGCCCTGCTGGTGCCCAATCAGGTGACGATGATCGCGCGGATCACCGCCGCCTACGGCCTGCCGCCGAGCCGCTCGCGGGCCATGGCGGTCGCCGGATCGATCATCCTGACCGGCGGGGCGACCATGGCCGGTCGGTATGCGGTCACCAGCCTGCTGAAGTTCGTGCCCGGCGGCAACATCGCCGGGTCGGCGATCTCGGCGACCGTGGCCGCCTCGCTGACCAAGGCGGTCGGCGTGGCATGGGCGAAGGTCTGCGAGTACGCGCTGAGTCTTGCGCCGGAGCAGCGGGATGCGTTCTTCCAGGGCCACGAGGTCACCGAGAAGTTCCTGTCGTTCATGAAGCAGCGGTAGGGGTCGGGATGAAGGCGGAGGGCGGGATGAAGGCGGAGGGCGGGATGAGGAAGGCGATGCTGGTCGGCGCGGCGGTTGCCGGGGCGGCTGTCGGCGTGTGGATCTGGCGCAGGCGTGGTGACGTCGGCAGCGTTGCCGACGCATCGACCCAGGTCGCGCAGGCCATGTCGGGCGCCGTCGATGCGGCCGTGTCCGAGGTGAGATCGGCGGCTGCCTCTGCGGTGTCCATGGCCGACGCACTGGGGGAGTCGGCCAAGCGCACCGTGCACGACCTGGCAACGGCAGCGGGGGAGGCGGCCGCTGCCGCTGCCGAGGATGCCGCCGCGCAGGATGCGGCCGCTCAGACAGCGGAGCCGTCCGACGAGTCGTCCGAAGCGTCGACGGCAGATGCTCCGACCGCGAAGAAGGCCGCAGCGAAGAAGACGACTGCGAAGAAGGCGGCCGCGAAGAATACGACCGCGAAGAATACGACCGCGAAGAAGGCGCCCGCGAAGAAGGCGCCCGCGAAGAAGGCGCCCGCGAAGAAGAGGACCGCGAAGAAGGCTGCGGCTCCCGCCAGCACGGCGCCTGGAGCGAGTAGCGCGTAGGCTGACGAGATGCGCCCGCCTGAGGATCTCTACCAGGTTCACCGCGAACCCTCCGGCTCCCGGCAGCCCATCCTCGTGCATGCCTTCAGCGGATTCGTCGACGCCGGAGCGGGGGTCCGGCTGGCATCGGCGCACATCCTGCAGACCTGCGATCACGAGCTGATCGCGACCTTCGATGTGGATGAGGTGCTCGACTACCGGGCGCGACGCCCGCGGATGACCTTCGACCTCGATCACTTCTCATCGGTCGAGATCCCGTCCATCGACGTGCACGAGGTGGTCGACGGGGCGGGCAACGCCTTCCTGCTCGCGGTCGGCCCTGAGCCGGACTACCAGTGGCGCCGGTTCATCACCGCGATGGACGGGCTGGTGGAGCGCTTCGGGGTTCGGATGGCGGTCGGGCTCTCCGCCATCCCATGGCCAGCGCCGCATACCCGCCCGCTGGGCCTGACCATGCACGGGAATGCGTCCGACATCATCGCCGGCCGGGTTGCGGCAGTGGGGCAGATCGAGGTTCCCGGCCACATCGAGGCCATGCTGGAGTTCCACCTCGGCCAGCGGATTCCCTCCATCGGCATCACCGCCCAGGTCCCGCACTACCTCGTGCAGTTCGAGTACCCACAGGCCGCTCAGGCGCTGCTCAGCGGACTGGCATCGGCATGCGGTCTGCTGATCGGTTCGCAGGGCCTGGCCGAGGCGGCCGCCAGGGCTGATCAGGAGATCACCGATCAGCTGGCCGACAACGAGGAGTTCCGCGGGGTGGTCACCGCCCTGGAGATGCAGGCCGACCAGGCGGCAGCGCTTGCCAGCAGTGCAGGCGGGGAGCACCTGCCCGTGGGGGAGGTGCCGACGGGCGACGAGATCGCCGCGCAGGTCGAGCGCTTCCTGGCCGGGCTGAGCGATGACCAGGAGCAGACCAAGGAGCCGTGACCGGCTAGGTGCAGGTCTTGCCCGGCGGTGGCATCGAGCCGCTCAGGAAGTAGGCGTCGATGGCGCGGTCGATGCAGGCCGAGCCGGCGCCGTAGGCCGTATGGCCATCTCCCTCGTAGGTGAGCAGGGCGCTGGTGGGCAGCTGCCGGTGCAGCGATGCGGCCCAGGCGTATGGCGTGGCGGGGTCATAGCGCGTGCCCACGACAAGGATGGGGGCGGTCGTGGTGCTGGAGACGGGCCCAGGCGCGTCCGGGCTGTGGCCGAACCAGGTCGAGCACGGGGCATTGCCCCAGGACATGGACTTGGCGAGCTCCGGCACGGGGGCCTTGGCCGACCAGGCGGTGGCCGCCGAGCGCAGCCCGTCGATGCCGGGGGATGCCGGGAAGTCCCAGCAGGAGATGGCGTAGAAGGCGGAATTCTGGTTGCTCGCGTACCGATCCGGGCCGATCTTGTCGCTGGCGAGGTCGGCCAGGTACTGCAGGGCTTCGCCCTGGCCCTTGCGCGCATCCTGCAGGGCTGAGCGCAGCGAGGGCCAGGACTCGGGTGAGTACATGCTGAAGAAGATCGCGGTCAGGGCCTGCGCCTGGTTCAGTGGTGTCCGACGCCCGGTCGGCAAGGGGCTGCGATCGAGCCGGGCGAGCAGGTCGTTGACCCAGCGGATCACCCCGGCCGTCGTGGGGCCTCCCGGGCAGCCGGGCTGCTGGGCGCAGTCGGCCGCGAATCGCATGAAGGCTCGCTGGAAGCCGGTCGACTGGCCCTGCGACACCTGCATGGCATCGAGGGAGGGGTCGACCGCTCCGTCCAGGACGAACCTCCCCACGCGATCGGGGAACTGCTGCGCGTACTTGGCCCCGAGGTACGTCCCGTACGAGAAGCCCAGGTAGTCGAGCCGGTCGCTGCCCAGCGCCGCCCGCAGGATGTCCATGTCGCGGACGGTGGCTTCACTCGACACCTGGCGGGCCAGGTCGCCCGACATGGCCAGGCAGCCATTGCCGATGGCGGCGGCACGCCGCATCAGCGTCTCCTGCTCGGCGCTGGTGTCGGGGGTGGTGTCCGTGAGCAGCCATGCGGTGGTCTGCTTGCCGGTCATGCACGTGATCGGTGCGGACCTCCCGACGCCTCGCGGGTCGAAGCCGACGATGTCGTACCGCGAGGCGACGCTGGGCATGATGCCCGTCGCGGCGTACTCGGTGAAGTCGGTACCGGATCCGCCGGGCCCGCCCGGGTTGATCACGATGGACCCGAGCGGGGTGCTGGCCTTGCTGCGGGCACGGGACACGGCGATGGCGAGGTCCCCGGCGGCGGGGTTGGCGTAGTCGCGGGGCACCGTGAGATCGGCGCATTGCAGGCCGCCGCATGGCTGCCAGGCCAGGACCTGCGCGTAGTAGGGCGCGAGCGGGCCATCGACCGGATCCGCCTCGGCTGCCGAGGCCTGCTGGGCAGCCCAGGGCAGGGCTAGCATCACCACTGCGGTGCTCGCCGCGCAGGCTCGGCGGAGGGCTGGGATATCCGGCAGGCGCATGCCAGCACGGTACGTCATGCCCCCGTCGACAGGCTGACCGCGCCGCGCCGGTCAAGGCGTGGCAGGCTTGGCCACTGGGCCTGCGGGCACGAGTGGAACAGGAGAGTCCGATGACGGGGAATGCCGTGTTCCACTACCGCGATACCGCCGTCCTGGCCGTTCAGGCGGTCGAGGCGCCCATCGTGCAGACCTCAGCGGCCTTCGACGAGATCCTGGCACCCGCCTATGCCCGGCTCGGGCTTCGCCCGGGCATGCTGGAGTCCCTGGCCGGTGTCCGCGAGCGTCGCTGGTGGCCGGAGGACGTCTCCTTCGCCGATGCGGCGGCCATGGCAGGGGCCAAGGCACTGGCGAGCGCGGGGATCGACGTCGAGCGCGTCGGCCTGCTGATCGATACGTCGGTCTGCCGGGCCAACCTGGAGCCGTCCGCAGCGGTCGAGGTGCACCACCAGCTGGGCCTTCCGGCCTCGTGCCTGAACTTCGACCTCTCCAACGCCTGCCTGGGCTTCATCAACGGGATGCAGCTGGCGGCGACCATGATCGATGCCGGCCAGGTGGAGTACGCCCTGGTGGTCGATGGCGAGGGGGCACGGCAGACGCAGCAGGCGACGATGGCCCGGCTGCTGGAGCCGACCTCGACGCGCGATGACATCCTGGCGAACTTCGCGACCCTGACCCTCGGCTCGGCCGGCACGGCGATGGTGCTGGGCCGCTCGAGCGACCATCCGGAGGGCCATCGGTTCATCGGCGGCGTGGCACGGTCGGCGACCCAGCATCATCGGCTCTGCGTCGGGAATCTCGATGGCATGGTGACCGATTCGCGTGCCCTGCTCGATGCCGCTGTCGAGCTGGCGGTGGCCACGTGGGAAGACGCCCGGGGGCACTTCGACTGGTCCGACCTGGATGCCTACGTCATCCACCAGGTCTCGCGCATCCACACCGAGGCGATGACCGCCGCGCTGCGGCTCGACCCGGCTAGGGTGCCGACCACCTTCCCCACCCAGGGGAACGTGGGCCCGGCGGCCGTCCCGCTGACCCTGGCGTCGATTGCGGCCGACCTGGTGCCCGGCAATCGCATCGCGTGCATGGGCATCGGCTCGGGCCTCAACGCGGCCGTCATCGAAATCGCGTGGTAGCGCCAGCACGACTTCCGCCGCCCCTGCTTGGGCTGCAGGCGTCCTGGTCCCGGCTGATCGAGGCTCCTGACGACGACGGGACGCCCCGCACCTGGCATGTGCTCGACGCCGGTGCCGCTGAGCCGGACGTGACCCTGCTGTGCGTGCACGGCAACCCGACCTGGTCGTACCTGTGGCGGGGGCTGCTGGCGCGAGCCGGGCAGGCCGATGCGAGGTTCCGGGTCATCGCCGTGGATCAGCTGGAGATGGGCTTCTCCGAGCGCACCGGGCGCAGCCGCCGGCTGGCCGACCGTATCGACGATCTGGGCCGGCTGACCGATGCACTGGCCCTTTCCGGGCCCGTGGTGACGGTCGCCCATGACTGGGGCGGGCCGATCAGCCTCGGCTGGGCGCAGCGTCATCGGGCGCTGCTGGCCGGGGTGGTGCTGTGCAATACCGCCGTCCATCAGCCGGCCGGAGCGCCCGCCCCGGCGGTCATCAGAGCCGCTCGGCTGCCGGGGGTGCTGCCGCTGGTGACCGAGCGCACCCGTGCCTTCATCGCCGGCACGACCGCCCTGAGCGGTCGACGGATGGGTGCCGAGACGGCAGCGGCTTTTGCTGCGCCGTATGCCAGTGCGCGGCGCCGCGCCGGGATCAGGGCGTTCGTCGCCGATATCCCGCTGCGGACGTCGCATCCGTCGGCTGCCTGCCTGGACGAGGTCGCAGCGAGGCTGTCGGACTTCGCGGACGTGCCCGCGCTGCTGCTGTGGGGTCCCGGGGACCCGGTGTTCTCCGACCTCTACCTGCGCGACCTCCGGGCGCGGCTGCCGCATGCCGACGTCCATCGCTACGAGGGGGCCAGGCACCTGGTCACCGAGGATGCCCCGCAGGCGCTGGACGACCTGCTGGCGTGGATCCGCGCGCGGGTGCCGTTGGCTCGCGACCAACGGGTCGCTGGCGCCGAGGGGCCCGGTACGGATGGCATCGACCGTGGCCAGCGGGGGCTGCCGACGGGCCGGCGCCTGTGGCACGAACTGGAGCGCCGGGCCGCTGAGAGCCCGGAGGGCGCTGCGATCGTCTCGATGCGCACGGACGGCAGGGCATCGCAGGTGACCTGGGCGGAGTTGTTGGCGCTGGTGGACGGCCTGGCCGGCGGGCTGGCAGCGGAGGGGATCCGCCCAGGTGACCGGGTCAGCGTCCTGATCCCGCCGAGCCCTGCACTGGTGGCGGCCATCTATGCCTGCTGGCGGATCGGCGCCGCGGCGATCGTGACCGATGCTGGCCTGGGCGTCCGCGGGATGCGCCGAGCGATCCGCGGGGCGCACCCCGATCACGTGATCGCCGTCCCGGCCGGCCTGGCCCTGGCCCGCACGCTGCGCATCCCGGGTCGGCGGATCCGGGCTGGTGACCTGCCCAGGATCGCGCGGGCCAGCAGCGGGCCGCTGCCGGATCAGCCGCCTGCGGATACCGAAGCCGTGATCGCCTTCACCTCCGGTGCTACCGGTCCGGCCAAGGGCGTGGTCTACCGGCACTGGCAGGTGGAGCGCACCCGGGATGTCATCGCCCGCCACTACCAGGTGACCGAGGCCGATGCGCTGATCGCGGCATTCGCCCCATGGGCGGTGCTCGGCCCGGCACTGGGCATTGCCTCGGCGATCCCGGCGATGGACGTCACCCGGCCGCGGACCCTGCGGGCCTCGGCCCTGGCCCGGGCCGCTGCTGCGGTCGGCGGCACCCTGCTGTGGAGCTCGCCGGCCGCCCTGGCGAACGTGATCCGGACGCAGGGGGAACTGGACGATGCCGGCCGTGCGGCGCTGGCGCGGGTGCGCATCGCCATGTTCGCCGGCGCCCCGGTGCCCTCTGGCGCGCTGGCCCGGGCCGCGTCGATCTTCCCGGCCGCATCCATCCGAACCCCGTATGGCATGACCGAGGCCCTGCCGCTGACGGACGTCACCTCGCAGGAGATCGCAGATGCTGGCCGGGGCAACGGAGTCCTCGTCGGCGCTCCGATCGCAGGGGTGGAGGTCGGCATCTGCTCGCTCGATGCGCAGGGCGACCCGACGGGGGAGCGAACGGCGCAGCCCATGGCCAGCGGGGAGATCCTGGTGCGCTGCGATCACCTGCGGGATGGCTATGACGCCCTCTGGGCCACGACGCATCGGGCCAGTGCTGACGGCTGGCATCGCACCGGGGACGTCGGCCATATCGACGCGAAGGGCCGGCTGTGGTTGGAGGGCCGGCTCGCGCACGTGATCACGACCGAGGATGGGCCGTGCACGCCCGTGGGGATCGAGCAGCGTGCGATGGAGCTTGACTGGGTCGAGGCGGCCGCGGCGGTAGGGGTCGGCCCGCCCGGCTGCCAGCAGGTGGTGGTGGTGGTGACTGGGGTCTCCGGACGGGGTCCGCTGGTCGACGTCCCGCGCACCCTGTCGCTGCGCGCCCACGTGGAGGCGGCAGGTTTACCGGCTCCCGCAGCCGTGCTGCGCCGTGACGACCTGCCGGTTGACATCCGCCATAACGCGAAGGTGGATCGCACGGCGCTTGCCCGCTGGGCCGACCGGATCCTCGCGGGGGTCGCCCGGTGACGCGCGTGCTGGTGACGGGGGCCAGCGGGATGCTCGGGGCAGGCGTGGCCCGGGCCCTGGCCCGACGAGGTGCCCAGGTGCGGGTGCTGCAGCGGCGCCCGAGCGGCCTGGGCCTGGACGAAGTCCTCGGTGACGTGGCCGACCCAGGGGTGGCGCGCTCGGCCGTGCGCAAGTGCGATGCGGTCGTGCACCTGGCGGCGAAGGTGTCGCTGGTCGGTGACGAGGACGCGTTCACCCGGGTGAATGTCGATGGCACGCGGCACCTGATCACGGCGGCCCGGGATGCGGGTGCCAGCCGGTTCGTGCAGGTGTCCTCGCCGTCAGTGGCCCATGCCGGCGCTGCCCTGGTCGGGGCGGGTGCGGGGCGAGCAGATCCCGGTCGGGCACGGGGGCCCTATGCGCGGTCCAAGGCTGCCGCCGAACTCCTGGCACTGGCGGCCGATGCCCCTGGCTTCGCGGTGGTGGCCATCCGGCCGCACCTGGTGTGGGGCCCGGGTGATGAGCAGCTCATCAGCCGTATCGTCGGCCGGGCCCGGGCCGGGCGGCTCGTGCTGATCGACGGCGGCCGGGCGCTGATCGACACGACATATATCGACAACGCCGTTGATGCCATCGTGGCCGGGCTCGACCATGCGCCCGATGACGGTGTCCACGGCCAGGCATTCGTGGTCTCCAATGGCGAGCCGCGCACGGTCGCCGAGCTGCTCACCCGCATCTCCAACGCGGCCGGCGAGCCCGGCCCCGCGCGAAGCATTGCCTTCCCGGCTGCCTCGGGCCTCGGACGCCTAGCGGAGGCCGTCTGGCGCGCGACCCGCAGGCCGGGCGAGCCCCCGATGACGAGATTCCTCGCCGAGCAGCTTGCCACCGCGCACTGGTTCGACCAGCGGCGAACCCGCCAGGCCCTCCACTGGCGGCCGCAGGTCAGCCTGGATGAGGGATTTCGGCGGCTCACCGCCCATCTGTCCGGCTGATGTCCGGCAACAACGTCACGGGGCTCGCGGAAACGTCGTGCGCACAGGGGAGCACTCCCTCGTGCCCGATGTCAGTTTGCCCGCGAGAGTTTCTCCGTGCCGCAGTTGGTAACTGCCAGCGAGCTGTGGGTGGTCATCCGGTCGTGACGCTGATGCCCTTGCGGATGTCGGTCAGGGCGGTGGGGATGGTGGCAAGAGAGATTTCTTGTGTCTCAGCGCCCGTTGCGGTCAGTTCCCCAGCCGATCGGCTTCTTGGTCGGGGTCAGGGAGCTGAACCGGTCGTTGACCAGCGGCCGCACGCGGTTGAGCACGCCCAGTTCCTCGGGACTTCGTACCGGTAGGAGGAGGCGGACGTGCGGACGAGGGGGGTCCGGGCTCCACGGATGCCCCTTCGTTCATGCGGTGCGGTCGAGAGCGGGCGCGGAAGATCGACTGCTCGGCGGCCCACGCGATGCCGGGCTTGTTGAAGAACTCGCTGACATTGTCGACGTCCACGCCGACGACCTCGAACCCGGTCGCCTCCAGGCCGGCGTTCAGGGCCGTCAGCACGTGCACGTGCGCGTTGGCGTACGTCACCGTGATCTCCGCCCGAGAACCCATCGACAATTCGCTTCCGATAAGGCCACAGTGTCGCGGATCGCGGGCACGTCCCGTCTGTGGAACGGGAACCGTTTCGCGGGCGCTTCTCGTGAGTCTCGTCGAGCAGTTGACAGCGATTCGGCAGGTTGTCCTAGTATAGTAATGAGAGCAATTTCTAACTGGTGAGATGTGTGGGGTTGGTGTGACTCACCTGATGAAGCGTGAGTTGGGCCATGAGCCGAGGGCTTCGTTGGGCTTGATGAGTTCTCTGGAGGGTGAGCATGTCGATCGAGTCGAGTTCTGCTGAGTCGGTGAGTCATGGCAGGCCACGGCGCAGGGGTGTGCTGACCCTGGGCGTGGTGCTGGCGCTGTTGGCGTCCACGGTCGTCGTGGGGGCGATCTCGCGAATGGTGCCGTCCAGTGCAGCGGTTCCCAGTGCGGTCGGCCTTCAGCAAGCTACCCAGGTAGGGACGGCAATCCTCGCTCGAGTGACGAGAACTTGGGCCGAGACAGACGCGCCTGCGGTGACCCCTGCGATCACCAACTATGAGTACTCCACCGATGGTGGGACGACCTGGGCAGAGTTCGATCCGCCGGTGACCACCCCGATCTACAGCAGCCTTGCGGGTATGGCTCCGTTGATCGTCATCTGTAAGACTTCCGGCACAGGTGCCGCCCTGGCCACCGGGTCGACGTACGACGTCCAGTTGCGCGCGGTCAACGCGGACGGGCCTGGTGCGGCATCGGCGACCCGCAATGTGACGATGAGCTCACTTGACTTCCTGGAGATGAATCCCTGCGGTGGGGGCTCGGGTACCCAGGACCTGAAGGTGATGACGGGAGGAACTGAGCAGTACTTCAACGTCTTCGGCATCTATCGCTCCGGTCTCAAGCAGATCTACAACGGCACTGACACCCCCGGCTACTACTGCTTCTATATCTTTGTTGAAGGCAACAGCGTCGGATGCTCGAACGCGAGCAATCAGTTTCCAACGGGGAATCGGGTGAACTGGACTTCGGTCGATCCACCGGTGCAGACCCATTCCGGGAAGACCTGGACGATCGAGCAGACCGGGCACTACACGTCCCCCTTGGGTTTCGCGTATGCGCTGACCACCACCTTGGAGTACACCTCGCCCAACGCGTACATTGACGTTCACCATGTGCTGACCACGCCGAATGTGACCAGTGCGCAGCAGACGCTGAGTGGCACGGCGACGAGTGGCAGTACCTCGCTGACGGTCGGCTCGGCTACCGGCCTGTGGAATGGCATGTGCGTCACAGGAACGGGTATCGCGGCTGGAACCGTGGTGAAGTCGCTCGCTCCGACGACTGTCACGCTGGATCGCAACACCACCGGAGCGGTTTCCGGGACGGTCACATTCTCGGCCTGCGCCAAGATCTACCACGGTTCTGATATGTACCTGGATGGCTCCGATGACGGCCCGGGGGACTCCACGGTTATCGGCGGCAACCGACTGGTGGCCCAGGTCACCGATCCGGCGTCAATCGATCCGAGCACTGGCGCCAATGGCGGCGTGGGAGGCGTCATGGAGACGACCGGCCACCCATTTAGCTCCTGGGTCGAGGGTTTATACTCATGCATGTTCGGCAAGCTCTCCGGCTCGTGTACTGGTTCTCCGTGGGGCAATGCCTACGGCGGGGACTGGCCGAATACGATCGATACGAGTACCAGCCAGGACGCTGGGACTGCGGCTGTGTGGAATGTGAACCCGACCGGAGCGGCCGGGACCTATACGGTCGATACCTGGGTCTACTTCGCTGCGGGCTCGCCGACCCTGACCGGTTCCTTTGCCTCCACCACGGCCACCGCCGGGGTGCCGGTGAATCTGAACCTGGCGATCTCCAATGCGCCGAGCTGGGCGTGGACTGCGGCCGCCTTCGACCTGGCCCTGCCGTCGGGTGCATCGGCCGGGTCGATCACGAATACCTGCGGCGGTACGGCCTCGGTCACGGCCGGGGTGCTGTCGCTGACCGGCGGTTCGCTTTCCACGGCCGGGCTGAACTGCACGATCACCGTGCCGGTGACCTTCTCCTCGGCTGGCACCTACACCGTCACGAATGCGAATGTGTCGGGCAACTGGATCTCCCAGTTCGGGGCGCCGCAGCCGCTGGTGAAGTCGGTCTCCGGTGAGGTCACCGTAACCTCGGGTTCAGCCCCGGCGGGTGGCGGTGGAGGAGGCTCGACACCGGCCTCAACGCCAGAAGCAGCGCCAACCACAGCGCCGGCCCCGAATCCTTCTCCGACCCGGCCATCCCTGGAGGTCATCCCACACCAGTCGAACTCGAATGTGCCCGCAAGCGGCATGGGATCGGGAGCCGGCCTGCTGCTGGTCGGCGGCGTCCCCTCGGGGCTGGTCATCGAGCCCAATGCGCCCAGCAGGCCGACGGGCCTGAATGTGCGAGGCGATGGCTTCACGATGAGCCTTGCCGGACTCGGCGCCCAGGGCAGGCCGCTTGGGCTGAGCGCGGATGGCGGCGCACTGGTCCTGCAGAAGGACCGCATGGCCCAGGCGCAGGGCACCGGCTTCCTGCCGAATAGCGAGATCCGGCTCTTCATGCTGTACCCGCCGCGCTATATCGGCAGCATCACCACGGATGCGTCCGGCAACTTCTCCGGCCAGGTGCCGATCCCGATGGACCTCGCCTCCGGCCTGCATACCCTGCAGGCGAACGGCTACACCCCGCAGCAGAAGGTCCGCTCGGTCTCGATCGGCGTGCAGGTGATGGCCGACCGGGCGCCCAGGATGCGCATGGCGAAGGCAACGGTCACATTCGACGCGCTGTCCGACCAGCTGAGCGCAGTGGCCAAGGCCCAGCTGCGAGCGCTGGCGCGCGGGCGCGTGGGCTCGGCGCGCACGACCCTGGTGGTCGGCTACGTCCAGCCGACGAGCACGACTGCAAATGACCAGACCCTGTCGACCATGCGTGCCAAGAGGGTCGCCAGCTACCTGCGCAGCCTCGGGCTCAAGGGCAGGGTCGTCTCGCGTGGCGACGGAACGGCCACGGAGACCGGCGCTGCTGGTCGCAAGGTCGTGATCGCCATCAAGTACAGCAAGTAGCCTCGCGGGATGCGGGTGCGGCCCGAGCAGGTCGCGCCCGCATCCGTGATTGCCCGGGCGTCACTGTTGCAGCGCCGACCGGCTATGGCTTCGCTCAGGTCGGCAGCCCGGTGGGTCCCTCATCCTGCCCGCGTGCTGGTGAGGGCCGCCGCATGATCCGCCGTGCCTGATCCCTGACCACCGTTGTGGCCCTCGCCCCGTGCGTGCGCATATGCCGCAAGGCGACCTCGGCCCAGGCGAACTCCGTGGCCAGCACGGCCAGGCCCGCGATGATCAGCGGGATCCCGGGGCCGGGAAGCACCAGGAACACCACGCCCACGCCCACCAGCGACAGCCCGACCGTCGCGGCCAGGACCCAGCGGACGGGGTGCGGCAGTCGCCTCCACGACGCCAGCCATCGCTCGACCCGGGTTGGACGACTCATCCTTCGACGGTATCCCCCAGCACACGTCCCTGCCACTGGCGGGATACGTGCCGTCGAGCTGATTGCTGGGTTCGGCCAGCGAAACAACCGGGGCGCCTTGCCTGGAGTCCAGGGTCAGCCTGGATGAGGGATGCGCTTGGCTTTTTTCGATCGAAATACCGCCGTGCACTCTTTTATATCGAATTGAGGTATCATTCCCGGGCGGCGTTGGGGCCCTGAGCTCGAGGTCGACCCCCGCACGCTCCTGGACCGGACGACAACCACATGGAGGACGTATGAGCGCCCATCGGATTCGCTCAGCGAGGGTGCACACGAAGAAGATCTCAGGGAGGGCCCGGGGAGCCGCTGCCGCCCTGCTGGCACTGGCCATGATCGGGGCCGCCGTGGTGAGCGGAGGGCTGCTGCCGACCTCCGACGCCACCACGCCAAACCCATCCGTGGACTACCAGTTCAATGGCAATCTGAACGACAGCGCAAGCGGTAGCGCGTTGACGGTTACCCCGACATGCCCCGGTACGGTCCCGGATGCTGTTGACAATCAGTGCATCCTGTCCTCGGGCTTTGGCTCTGATGCGAATGGGCCGTACTGGACCTGGACAGCCCCTGGTCGAGACGTTTCTCGGCGAGGGGGCGGTTTCACCGTCCTCACCAACAGCCCCATCGGATCCACCTACACGATCATGCTGAAGTTCAGCTTCAGCGGGAACACGTCGCCGCTGACCTCCTACAGTTACCTCAAAGTCATCGACTACCTGAACAAGGTCGACGATTCCGGCTTCTACCTTCGCTATGGAAAGTTCAACTCCTACCCTCCGAGCAACACGGGAACCACCGTGTACGCCCAGGATCAAGTCCTCGACCTGATCATCACCCGTGACGATGCGACGAAGGCGTTCAAGGTGTACTCCAAGGCCGCTGGCGGGAGCCTGTTGCTGGAGTACACCTACTCGGACACCAGTAACAACCTGGTGCCCTTTGCCTCCGGCTCCGGAAGCCTGCTGGGCTTCTTCTTCGACGACAACTACACCTCCCGTGAGGCCACTGCCGGAGGCAAGGTCTACCGGCTCCGGACCTGGGCGGGAACAGCGCTGTCGCAATCTGAGGTGGACGGGGCGACTGTCGTGGGGCCTTCGGTGTCCACATCGTCCCTGCCGAACGCCACCGTGGGCTCCTCCTACAGCCAGACGCTCGCGGCATCGGGCGGCACGTCCCCGTACTCCAACTGGCAGGTGTCCAGCGGCACCCTGCCGTCGGGGCTCACCCTGAGCTCTTCGACAGGCGTCATCTCGGGGACCCCGACGACGGCGGGGACCTCGACGTTCTCGGTGACCGTTGATGACTCGATACCGACGACCAGTGCAGCACAGAGCCTGAGCCTGACGGTTGCGGCGGCAAGTGCGCCGGCTCCTGCTGCGCCGGCTCCTGCTGCACCAGCGCCGGAGCCGGTCACGGAGGAGTCGACACCCCCGCCGCCCCCGCCGGCCCCTGCGCCAACCCTGCCAACGCTCGATCCGATCGCCAATCAGCAGAACGGGAACGTGCCGCAGGCCGGCGTGCCTTCGGGTTCGAGCCTGCTGCTGGTGAACGGGGTTCCCTCGGCCGTGACGGTGGCGCCGAACGCCCCGGCCTCGCCCACCGGGCTGGTGGTGACCGGTGACGGATTCACCATGCGGCTGGCCGGGCTGGACTCGCAGGGCAGGCCACTGGGCCTCAGCTCGGATGGCGGTGCGCTGGTGCTGCACCAGGATCGCGTCGCCCAGGTCGACGGCACCGGCTTCCTGCCGAACAGCGAGGTACGGCTGTTCGTCTTCTCCACGCCTCGCTACATCGGCAGCGTGACCACGGATGCCTCGGGCAACTTCTCCGGGCAGGTTCAGATCCCGATGGACCTCGAAGTCGGCCGGCACACCCTGCAGGCCAACGGCTACACCCCGGACCGAAAGGTGCGTTCGCTCTCGCTCGGGGTGCAGGTGCAGAAGCTGCGCGCACCTCGGGTACGCAATGCCAGCGCCACAGTCACCTTCGACGCGCTGTCAGCCCAGCTGAGCAAGGTGGCCCGCGCTCAGCTGAAGGCGCTGGCGGCCGGGCGCAAGGCCAAGGCCCGGGTGACGCAGATCGAGGGCTTCGTGCAGCCGGCGGGCCTGACCGTCAACGACCAGGCCCTCTCCAAGGAGCGAGCACGCAATGTGGCCCGCTACCTCAGGTCCCTCGGGGTGAGGGGGAAGATCGTGGTCAAGGGCAGCGGGCAGGCTCGCGAGACCGGGGCTGCTGGCCGCAAGGTGGTCATCTCCATGAGGTACGTCTCGTAGGTCGTCAGCCCCTCGGGCAAGGGGACGAGCGGAATCGGCCCGGCCGGTGGCCTTCCTGGCTCCTGGCCGGGCCGAGACGCTCGACAGCCCTGCTGGTTTGATGACGCGGTGCGCGAAGAACCCCACGATGCCCCGAGCGGTGGGCCGTGGTTCACCGTCACCAGTCGGCTTCCTGGCCGGCTGGGCCGAACCGGGGTGATCCGCACCCCGCACGGGACGATCCGCACGCCGGCCTTCATCCCGGTCGGCACCAAGGCGACCGTCAAGGCAGTGCTGCCGGAGTCCATGCAGGATCTCGGTGCCCAGGGGCTGCTGGCGAACGCCTACCACCTGTACCTCCAGCCCGGGCCCGAGGTCGTCGATGCGGCCGGCGGGCTGTCGGCCTTCATGAACTGGCCGGGCCCCACCTTCACCGACAGCGGGGGATTCCAGGTGCTGTCGCTGGGCGTGGGCTTCAAGAAGATCCTCGCGATGGACGCCAGCACCGTGCGCTCCGACCAGGTCATCGCCGCCGGCAAGGACCGGCTCGCCCACGTCGACGACGACGGCGTGACCTTCAAGTCGCATGTCGACGGGTCGATGCATCGCTTCACCCCCGAGGTGTCGATGCAGGTGCAGCATCAGCTCGGGGCCGATCTGATCTTCGCCTTCGACGAGTGCACAACCCTGCTGAATACCCGCGAGTACCAGGAGCGGTCCCTGGCGCGTACCTATGCCTGGGCCGAGCGCTGCGTGGCGGAGCATGCCCGGCTCACTCGCGAGCGCAGCCATCGCCCCTACCAGCAGCTGCTCGGGGTCGTGCAGGGCGCGCAGTACGAGGACCTGCGCCGCCAGGCCGCCCGTGAGCTGGCTGGCCTGGGCTTCGACGGCTTCGGCATCGGCGGGGCGCTGGAGAAGGCCCAGATCGGCACGATCGTGCGCTGGGTCTGCGAGGAGCTGCCCGAGGACAGGCCCCGGCACCTGCTCGGCATCGGCGACCCGATCGACATGTTCGCCGCGATCGAGCAGGGCGCCGACACCTTCGACTGCGTGGCGGCCTCCCGGATGGCGCGCAACGGGACGGTCTACTCCCAGGCCGGCCGCTTCCACGTCACCAATGCCCGCTTCCGGATGGACTTCGGCCCCATCGACGATGCGTGCGACTGCTACACCTGCCGCCACTACACCCGGGCCTACCTGCACCACCTGTGGAAGGCCAAGGAGCGATCCTTCGCGACCCTCACCACCATCCACAACGAGCGGTACATCGTCCGCCTGGTCGATCGGATCCGCGAGAGCATCGATGCCGGTGAGTTCGATGCCTTTCGGGACGAGACCGTCGGGCAGCTGCGCGAGCCAGCCCGCGCCTGATGGGGGCCGATGCCGCCGTCAGGTGCGCGGCAGCAGGAAGTCGATGACCAGTCGATTGAAGTCGGCCGCGTGCTCGAGCTGCGTCCAGTGACCGCAGCGGCCGAAGACATGCAGCTGCGCATCGGGGATCTGCGCGAGCAGGTCGTAGGCGTTCTGCAGCGGGATGACCTGGTCGTCGCGCCCGTGCACGATGAGGGTCGGGTGCGGCAGGCGGCGCAGGTCATCCGCCTGCTGGGCCAGGGCATCGACGCTGCGCTGCCGAGGCGCGGGGAACATGGCCGCATACGCATCCTGCACGCCAGGCCGGACGCTTGCACGGTAGCGCACCTCGGCCAGGTCCGGCCCGACCAGCGACCGGTCGTACGTGAAGATCCCCAGGAGCTCCTCCATGGCGGCCACCGAGGGCTCGTATCCCCACACCGCGTCCAGGCCCTCGGTGATCGCGAACGGCACGCCGACCGCCCCCATCAGCACCAGCCGGTCGACTCGCTGCGGATGGCGGACGGCGAGGTCCAGGGCCAGGGCTGATCCCATGGAGTTCCCGATCACATGGGCTCGATCCACGCCCAGCGAGTCCAGGACGCCGACCAGGTGCGCCGTCCAGGCATCCAGCCCATAGCGGATCCCGTCCGGACGGTCGGTGAAGCCGAACCCGACGACGTCCGGGGCGATCACCCGGAAGTGCCCGGCCAGTGCCGGGACGGTCAGCCGCCAGTTCGCGTAGGCCGAGACGCCCGGCCCGGATCCGTGCACGAGCAGCACGACCGGGGCATCCGGCGAGCCGGCCAGGTGGACGTTCGTGCGGATGCCGCCGGCCAGGATCGACTCGCCGATCTCGGGGCTGGCCTGCTGCGGGCTGGGGTCACTGGGCATGGGCCAGATCGTAGGTCGGCTCGCGGCGCTTGACGGCGCGGATGACGGGGTAGGTGATCGGCAGCAGGACGACCTCGAGCAGGGTCTTGTACAGGTAGCCCACGACCACGTAGTTGACGAACTCCGCGCCGGTGATCACGCCGTAGAAGGCGATGGTGCAGAACACCAGGGTGTCGGCGAGCTCGCCGACCGCCGTCGACCCGATCAGCCTGGCCCACAGGTAGCGCTCCTTGGTAACCGCCTTGATCCGGACGAGGACGTATGCGTTCAGCAGCTGGCCGACGAGGTAGCCGCAGACGCTGGCGAGCACGATGCGCGGGACGAAGCCCAGGACGGCCTCGAATGCCGCCTGGTTCTCGTAGCCTGCGGCGGGCGGCGAGACCTGCACGAGGTAGAAGGTCAGCGCGGCGAGCACTGACATCGCGAACCCGGTGATGATGGCCCGACGGGCGGCCCGGAATCCGTACACCTCGCTGAGCACGTCGCCGATGACGTAGGCCAGCGGGAACAGGAAGGCCCCGCCGTCGGTGATGAGCGGGCCGACGGCGATCAGCTTGGTCGCTCCGATATTGGAGATGAGCAGGACGCAGCAGAAGACCGCGACGATGACCGGATACAGGCTCCGCGTCACGGCTGCGTAGCGCGGCGACTGCGCGGTGGCGGCCTCACCGTGCGGATCTGGGCTCATGGCGGGGCAATCCAATCACCCCGGGCACGATCACGGGTTACCTGCGATCTGGGGACATCAGATCTCGGGGCATCCGATCTCGGGACATCCAAAGCGGATGCCCCGAGATCGCGCACGTGCGCCCCCGGCAGGATTCGAACCTGCGACCTACGGTACCGGAAACCGGCGCTCTATCCCCTGAGCTACGGAGGCAAGGCAGCACAGGCTATCAGCGAGGCTCGGCGGGCCGGCAGCATGCGCGATCCGGGCTCGACGGCCGTGATGCCAGGATCACGTGATGCCAGAATCAGGCGTGCCGAAGCTGCCGGGCAGTCTCCTCGATCGGGTGCCGGCCTGGCTCATGGGCCCGGCCCAGGGGGCACTGGCGATCGCAGCACGCGCGCAGCGCCATCGGGTGACGCTGTCTGCCGGCGGGCTGGCCTACTTCGCCGCCCTGTCGATGGCACCCGCCGCGGTGGTGGTCGGGTGGATCGCCGGGATATTCCTCGAGCCCGCCGAGGTGCGCTCCGTCCTCGGGCGGGTGACGCAGGTCTCGCCGGACGTCGCCTCGTCCCTTGCCCCCTTCGTCGATGCCACGGTGAGCCTGATCGAGGCGTCCTCCGGGGCGACCTTCACCATCGCCACGGTGGTCAGCGTCCTGCTGTCGACGTACGCGGCATCCCGGATGGTCGATGGAGCGCGACTGGCGCTGAGCACGGCCTTCGATCAGGCCGATCGCCATGCCGGCGTGACGGCGCGGCTCGTCTCTACAGTCATCACCCTGATCGGGCTGGTGGCAGCGGTTGGCGCGATCGTGGCGCTCACCCTGCTGCCGCGCATCCTGCACGCCCTGCAGGTGCAGGTTCGGCTGTTCACCGGCGTCGCCGTCGTCGACTGGGCGATCCTGGCAGTCCTGGTCTGGCTGGTCTGCCGCTCGCTCATCAGCCGCGCCCCACGGCCGCGGGTGCGGCTGAGCTGGGCCAGCCCGGGCCCGTTCCTGTCGACCGGCTGGATCCTGGCCTGCACCATCGGGCTGGGGATCTACGTGCGCATGTCATCCGCCCTTGGCGCTGCGATCGCGGTCTTCGGCTCAGCGATCGTCGTCCTGCTGTGGCTGTACCTGTGCTTCCTGGGCCTGCTCTACGGGGCAGAGGTCGAGGCGCACCGGCGGGCCTCAGCGACGCCGGGCTAGCTGGAGAACCAGCGTGGCGGCCCGGCGACGATGGCCGTGACAAAGGCGCCGAGCGCGGCCCCGATGCCCGCCGAGCCCGCGCCGACGAAGGGGAGCAGCAGCCCGACGCCCCAGCCGGCCACGCCCATCGAGACGGCAGCGACGCCCGCGAAGGCCAGCCGCCCGCCGGCACTGCCGCCACCGCGGACGGCCGGCGGGGCGGCCCGCCTGGATGGCGCGGCGCCGCTCGCTCCGGCGGCCGAGGCCCCAGGGCCGTTCGTCGCGGCGACCTCGCGGAGCAGGCGCTCGATCTCGTCATCAGCCATGCCCCCATTGTGCGGTACCTGCGCGGTTCAGGTGCGTGCTGCTCAGCCCGGGCTGGTGCCGGTGTTTTCCACAGGCCCCAACGCGCGGCCTTGCGGCCTGGCAGCCGGGCGGGTGAGCATCGGCACGGTCGTGGATCGGGGGTGAAGCGACCGGCCTGTGATGGCAAGGGCCCCGGTCCGTGCACTGGGGCCCTTGCCGGGCATCGGCCGCACCTGCGTGCAATACCCTGCCCACCGTGACTCCAGAGGCATTGGCGGCGGTGATCCGCGAGGCGATTGGGCACCTGGCGGACAGTGACGCTCTCCAGGTCGATGTCCCGTCGGAGGTGCACGTCGAGCGGCCGCGATCCCGCGATCACGGCGACTACGCGACCAATGCCGCCATGGCCCTGGCGAAGTCGGCGGGGCTGCCGCCCCGGGCCATCGCCGAGCTGATCGCACGCGCGCTGCAGTCCGTGCCCGGGATCGCCCAGGCCGAGGTCGCCGGCCCCGGGTTCATCAATATCCGCCTCGACAGCGCGGCCTCGGGGGAGGTCGCCCGGCAGGCAGTGGAGCAGGGCCAGGCATACGGCCGCGGGTCGACCCTGGCCGGGCGCACCATCAACGTCGAGTTCATCTCCGCGAACCCCACCGGGCCGCTGCACCTCGGCCACACCCGCTGGGCCGCGGTGGGGGACGCCATCGCGCGCGTGCTCGCGGCCGCCGGTGCGGCCGTGACGACGGAGTTCTACGTCAACGACCGCGGCGTGCAGATGGATCGCTTCGGGGCCTCGGTACTGGCCGCGGCGACCGGCCAGCCGATCCCCGAGGACGGCTACCACGGCGGCTACATCGTCGACCTGGCCGCCGAGGTGGTCGCCGAGGAGCCCCAGCTGCTCGAGCTGCCGGCCGAGGAGCGGCTCGCGGGGTTTCGCGAGTCGGCCTATCGCCGCCAGCTGGGCCAGCAGCAGCAGGTGCTCGCCCTGTTCCGCACCCACTTCGACGTGTGGTCGTCCGAGCGAGCCCTGCATGAGTCGAATGCAGTCGAGCACGGCTTCGAGGAGCTGCGCTCCCACGGGCACGTGTTCACCGCGGACGGCGCCGTCTGGCTGCGCACCACCGACTTCGGCGACGACAAGGATCGGGTGCTGGTCAAGGCCGATGGCGAGTACACCTACTTCGCCTCGGACACCGCCTACTACGTCAACAAGCGCGAGCGTGGCTTCGACCTGTGCATCTACCTGCTGGGCGCCGATCACCATGGGTACGTGAACCGGCTGCGTGCCGTCGCGGCGTGCAATGGCGATGCGATGGAGACCGTCGAGGTGCTGATCGGCCAGATGGTGAAGATCACCCGCGGCGGCCAGGAGGTCAAGCTCTCCAAGCGCGCCGGAACCATCGTCACGCTGGAGGAGCTCGTCGACGAGGTCGGCGTCGATGCAGCCCGGTACTCGCTGATCCGCTACCCGGTCGACTCGCCGCTGACGCTGGACCTCGAGGTCATCAGCCAGCGCACGAACGACAACCCGGTGTTCTACGTGCAGTATGCGCATGCCCGGATCAGCTCCGTGCTGCGCAATGCCGCGGACCTCGGGATCGACTGGCGAACCGCCGCCTTCGATCCCGGGCTGCTGACGCAGGAGCGCGAGGGCGAGCTGCTCGCCTCGATCGCCGGGTACCCGCGCGTCGTCGCGAGCGCGGCCGAGCTCCGCGAGCCGCATCGCATCGCCCGTTACCTGGAGGAGCTGGCAACCGCCTATCACCGCTTCTATGACACGTGCCGGGTACTGCCCCGCTCGGATGAGTCCCTGACGCAGACGCACATCGCCCGGCTGTGGCTGTGTGCCGCCTCTCGGCAGGTCATCGCCAATGGCCTGGGCCTGCTGGGCGTCAGCGCACCGGAGCGGATGTAGCCGGGTATCGGTAGCCTGCCGCGGCACCCCCAGGGCACAGCCGCCTGATTGAGGAGAACTCGTGCGCGCCCATCCCGCAGGTCCCCGCCACGCTGACGTGATCACCTCAGCCGGGGTGTCGTCGGCGCCACCGAGCGCGCAGGCCATCAATGCCCTCGATCCGATGGTCTGGCCGTTGAACGCAGTTCGCGGCGCGGACGGGGAGCTGGGCATCGGCGGGGTCGATTGCCGTGCGGCCGTTCGCGAGCATGGCTCGCCGCTGTTCATCCTCGATGAGCAGGACGTCCGGACGCGCGCGCGCCGATTCCACGCGGCGTATGCGCAGGCAGGCGCGAGCCGCGTCTACTACGCGGCCAAGGCCTTCATCAGCACCGCAGTAGCCCGGTGGGTGACGCAGGAGCACCTGGGCATCGACGTGGCGTCGGGCGGCGAGCTCGCGGTGGCCCTGCGAGCCGGCGTTCCCGGGGAGCGCATCCTGATGCACGGGAACAACAAGTCGATGGCCGAGATCGAGGCGGCGATCCATGCGGGCGTGTCACGCATCGTGCTGGACTCCTTCGACGACATCGTCCGGGTGGCGGACGCCGCAGGGCGCGCCGGCGTGGTGCAGCCCGTCCTGGTGCGGGTGACCGTCGGCGTCGAGGCGCATACCCATGAGTTCATCGCCACGGCCCATGAGGATCAGAAGTTCGGCCTGTCGGCCGCGTCGGGGGCGGCGGACGAGGCCGTGCGGCGCATCGTCAAGCTGCCGTCCCTGGATCTGGTCGGCCTGCATTCGCATATCGGCTCGCAGATCTTCGATGCGGCCGGCTTCCAGGTGGCGGCCGCTCGCGTGGTCGAGCTGGCCAGGCGCCTGTTCGCGGAGCAGTCGGTGCAGGTCGCGGAGCTGAACCTCGGCGGCGGGATGGGGATCGCCTACACGGATGCCGATGACCCGCTGGACGTCGCCGAGATGGCCGGCCGGATCGGGGAGATCGTCCGCAAGGAGTGCGCGGGCGCGGGGATCCCCATGCCGGCGCTGGCGTTCGAGCCCGGCCGGGCCATCATCGGCCCGGCGGGCGTGACGGTCTACGAGGTCGGCACCGTCAAGCCGGTCGTCCTCGACCACGGCCAGGTGCGCACGTACGTCTCGGTTGACGGCGGGATGAGCGACAACATCCGCACAGCGCTCTACGACGCGACCTACACGGTCGTCCTCGCCTCCCGGGTCTCGGATGCCGAGCCGATCCTGGTGCGGGTCGTCGGCAAGCACTGCGAGTCGGGGGACGTCGTCGTGCGGGATGCCTGGCTGCCGGGGGATGTCGTCCCCGGCGATCTCATTGCGGTGGCGGCGACCGGTGCCTACTGCCGGGCGATGGCATCGAACTACAACCTGCTGCCACGGCCGGCCGTGGTGGCCGTCCGGGATGGCGTCACCAGCGTGGTGCTCCGAGCAGAGACCCTCGATGACCTGCTCGCCCTCGATCCCGGCTGACCGGACTCACTCGATCCGTCCTGACCTGCCGGCGCACCCTGCCCCCTGCGGGAGGCGCGGACCTGAGAGGCTGTGCCCATGCCAGCAGATGCGCACGAAGCCGGCGTTCCGGCGAGCCCGGGGCAGCGACTGACCTGGGATCGACCGGTGACGGTGGCACTCCTCGGGGGCGGCACCGTGGGCTCCCAGGTCGCGCGCCTGCTCGCGGAATCAGCAGGCGACCTGACCGCGCGGGTCGGGGCTCCGGTGCGCCTGACGGCAGTGGCCGTGCGCGAGCGCGGCAAGGCCCGGCCGGGCATTGACCCGGGCCTGGTCACCACCGACGCCCTGGCGGTCGCCACCAGCGGCTCCGACATCGTGGTCGAGGTCATGGGCGGGATCGAGCCGGCCCGATCGCTCATCCTGGCGGCCATGCAGGCAGGGTCCAGCGTCGTGACCGCGAACAAGGCGCTCCTCGCGGCGGATGGAGCGGCCCTGTACGAGGCAGCCGCGCGGTTCGGCGTCGACCTGTACTTCGAGGCCTCCGTTGCCGGGGCGATCCCGCTGCTCCGGCCGCTGCGCGAGTCACTTGCCGGCGACAAGGTGACCAAGGTCATGGGCATCGTCAACGGCACGACCAACTACATGCTGACCAAGATGGACGAGGAAGGGGGGTCGTACGACGAGGTGTTTGCCGAGGCGGGAGCCCTGGGCTACCTCGAGGCCGATCCCTCGCTGGACGTCGACGGTCACGACGCCGCCGCGAAGGCCGCGATCCTGGCCGAGCTCGCCTTCCATACCCGCGTCACGCTGGAGGACGTCCACTGCGAGGGCATCTCAGCGGTGACGATCGATGACGTCCGGGCTGCGCGGAGCATGGGCTTTGTCATCAAGCTCCTGGCCGTTGCCGAGGCCCTGCCTGACGGGGCCGGCGTCATCGTCCGAGTGCACCCCACGATGATCCCCAGGGATCATCCGCTCGCCAGCGTCCGGCTGGCCTTCAATGCGGTCTTCGTCGAGGCCGAGTCCGCCGGCCAGGTGATGTTCTACGGCCGCGGAGCCGGAGGCGCGCCGACCGCCAGCGCCGTCCTCGGCGACGTCGTCACGGCTGCCCGCAACCGGGTCACCGGGTCGGTCGGCCCGGGGGAGAGCACCTACGCCAACCTGCCCATCCTGCCGATCGGCTCGGCGCTGACCCGCTACTACGTGAACCTCGACGTGGCCGACCGGCCGGGCGTGCTCGCGAGCATCGCCTCGGCCTTCGCCGACAACGGCGTGAGCATCCAGGTGGTGCGTCAGGACGGTCATGGCGAGAACGCGGGCCTGATCGTGCGCACTCACCGGGCGACCGACCAGGCGCTTCGGCGCACGGTCGACCAGCTGCGCGGCCTTGACACCGTGAAGGCCGTGCTGGGCGTCATGCGGGTCGAGGGAGAGGCGGGCGACTAGCCATGGCGCATGTCTGGCGAGGGCTCATCCATGAGTACCGCGATCGGCTCCCGGTCAGCGACCGCACGCCTGTCGTCACCTTGCACGAGGGCGGCACGCCCCTGGTCTACGCCTGCACCATCAGCGAGCTGGTCGGCTGCGAGGTCTGGCTGAAGTTCGACGGCGCCAACCCGACGGGCTCGTTCAAGGACCGGGGCATGACCATTGCCATCTCCAAGGCCGCCGAGGGCGGTGCCCGTGCGGTCATCTGCGCCTCGACCGGCAATACCTCGGCGAGCGCGGCGGCGTACGCCGTCAAGGCCGGGATGGTCTGCGCGGTGCTCGTCCCCCAGGGCAAGATCGCGATGGGCAAGCTCGCGCAGGCGGTCGTCCACGGCGCGACCCTGCTGCAGGTCGACGGCAACTTCGACGACTGCCTCGAGGTTGCCCGGGCATTGTCCGAGCAGTACCCGGTCGCCCTGGTCAACAGCGTCAACCCGGCGCGCATCGAAGGGCAGAAGACCGTCAGCTTCGAGATCGTGGACCAGCTCGTGCGCGCGCCGGATATCCACTGCCTGCCCGTCGGCAATGCCGGCAACATCACGGCCGCCTGGCGCGGCTACCAGGAGTACCACCGCGATGGCCTGGCCGAGGGCAGGCCGCGCATGTGGGGGTTCCAGGCGGCGGGCGCCGCACCGATCGTGCTGGGCGAGCCGGTGCGCAACCCGGAGACCATCGCAACGGCGATTCGGATCGGCAACCCGGCATCCTGGGAGCAGGCCGTTGCCGCCCGAGACGAGTCCGGCGGGCGAATCGCGGCGGTGACAGACGACGAGATCCTGGCGGCGTACCGGATGCTGGCAGCCAGGGAGGGCCTGTTCTGCGAGCCAGCGAGTGCCGCCGGGGTCGCCGGGCTGCTGAAGTCCCACCAGGAGGGCCTGCTGGACCCCGGTCAGGTCGTCGTCTGCACCCTGACGGGCAACGGACTGAAGGATCCTCACTGGGCCCTGGACGCAGCGCCGGACCCTGTGGTGATCCCCGTGCAGGCCCAGGCCGCCGCCCGTGCCCTGGGACTGCAGGGCTGATGGCCTTCCGGCGGCATCCGGTCCGCGTCCTGGTCCCGGCGACCAGCGCCAACCTCGGCCCGGCCTTCGACTGCGCCGGCCTGGCGCTGGGTATCGAGGACGAGCTGGTCGCCATGGTCAGCGATGACGAGGGCGTGCTCATTGAGGTCGCAGGCGCGGGGGCCGCGGACGTCCCCCGCGATGAGTCGCACCTGGTCGTGCGAGCCATGGCGACGGCGTTCAGGGCGATGGGGCAGTCTCCCGCCGGGCTCGTCTTGCGATGCCGCAATGACATCCCGCACGGACGCGGCCTGGGATCGTCGGCAGCAGCGATCATCGGTGGGATGGTCCTGGCACGTGCCCTGGTGGAGGGCGGGCCTGATCGGTTCCCCGACGCCGAGCTGCTGCAGTGGGCCACCACGATGGAGTCGCATCCGGACAACATCTCGGCGGCCCTGCATGGCGGTCTCACCCTGGCCTGGCTGGCGGATGACGGCCGCGCCGAGTGCATCCGCCTGCAGCCGCATCCGGCGATCGCGCCCATCGTGGCGATCCCGGCGCAGAGCGTGTCGACGAGCCATGCGCGCACGGCACTGCCTGCCAAGGTCCCCTTCCCGGACGCCGCCTTCAACCTGGCCCGGGCATCGCTGCTCGTGCATGCGATGACCAGTGAGCCGGCCCTGCTGCTGGAGGCCACGGCTGATCGGCTGCACCAGCAGGCGCGCCGCGAGATGTACCCGTCATCCCTGGCGCTGGTCGAGGCGCTGCGGGCCGAGTCGATCGCGGCGATGATCTCCGGCGCTGGGCCGAGCGTGATCGTCCTCGGCACCGCGACGGACCTCGAGCACGTTCGGGCACGGGCCGGGTCAGCCTGGCTGGTGCGCAGGTGCAGGGTCTGCGATACCGGTGCCAGGGAGGTGCCAGTCGAGGGAGCGTAGGGGCTGGTGCTATGCTGACGGCGATTCAGGCACGACGGCTCCATCAGCACGCGAGCCGACGCACACGGTGTTCGATCCGCTGCGATGCACATTCGACGCGAACTTCCCTCGCCTCCGAGCGCCTCGCCGGGTTCGTCCTGAAGATCCTCCGAGTCAAGGGAACATTGAGTGACCGAAACAACGTCAGCCGCGCGCACGTCGGGCGGCGACAGCATCTCCGGCATGCTGCTACCGGAACTGAAGGCGATGGCCGCCAAGCTCGGCATCGCAGGCACCAGCGGGATGCGCAAGGGCGACCTGGTCGCGGCGATCACCGCCCATCAAGGTGCCTCCGGCGCGCAGGGAGGCGGACGTACCCGTCGGAGCGCCGCTCGCGCTGCTGGCGAGCCAGCGTCCGCATCCGCCGGTGCGCCGGTCGCTGAATCCAGCGAGCGGAATGAATCCAGTGAGCGCAATGATGGCGGCGAGCGAAATGAGCGCGGCGAGCGGAATGAGCGCAGCGATCGCGGCGAGCGGAATGAGCGCGGCGAGCGGAATGAGCGCAGTGATCGCGGCGAGCGGAATGAGCGCGGCGAGCGAAATGAGCGCAGTGATCGTGGCGAGCGAAGTGACCGTGGCGAGCGGAACGATCGCAGTGATCGTGGCGAGCGCGACTTCGATGGCGATGGCCGTCGGCGCCGCCGGGGCCGTGACCGATTCCGCGATCGGCGTGACCGCAGGCCGGGCGGATTCAGCGAGGCCGAGCCGGAGGTTGGCGAGGACGACGTCCTGGTCCCGGTCGCGGGAATCCTCGACGTCCTGGAGAACTACGCATTCGTCCGCACGGCCGGCTATCTGCCGAGCCCGAACGACGTCTACGTGACGCTGTCGCTGGTTCGCAAGCACGGCCTGCGCAAGGGCGACGTGATCCAGGGGGCAGTGCGCCAGCCGCGGGATGGCGATCGCCGGGAGAAGTACAACCCGCTGGTGCGCATCGACCTGGTGAACGGCATGGATCTCGAGGCGGCCCGCAACCGCCCGGAGTTCTCCAAGCTCACCCCCCTGTACCCGCAGGAGCGACTGCGCCTGGAGACCGATCCGTCGAACCTCACCACCCGGGTGATCGACCTGGTGGCCCCGATCGGCAAGGGCCAGCGCGGGCTGATCGTGTCCCCGCCGAAGGCCGGCAAGACGATGGTCCTGCAGTCCATCGCCAATGCGATCGTGACCAACAACCCCGAGACGCACCTGATGGTCGTCCTGGTCGACGAGCGGCCCGAGGAAGTCACGGACATGCAGCGATCGGTCAAGGGCGAGGTCATCGCATCGACCTTCGACCGACCGGCCGAGGATCACACCACGATCGCCGAGCTGTCGATCGAGCGGGCCAAGCGACTGGTTGAGCTCGGCCACGACGTGGTCGTCCTGCTGGACTCGATGACCCGACTGGGCCGCGCCTACAACCTCGCAGCCCCCGCATCCGGCCGGATCCTGTCCGGTGGTGTCGACTCCACCGCGCTCTACCCGCCGAAGCGCTTCTTCGGCGCTGCGCGCAATATCGAGGACGGCGGGTCGCTGACCATCCTGGCGACGGCCCTGGTCGAGACAGGCTCGCGCATGGACGAGGTGATCTTCGAGGAGTTCAAGGGCACGGGCAACATGGAGCTCAAGCTCGACCGTCGCCTCGCCGACAAGCGGGTCTTCCCTGCCGTCGATGTCGACGCCTCCGGCACGCGCAAGGAGGAGCTGCTCATGTCAGGGGAGGAGCTGAAGATCGTCTGGAAGCTCCGCCGGGTGCTGCATGCCCTGGACCAGCAGCAGTCCATCGAGCTGCTGCTGTCCAAGCTGCGCGAGACCAAGACGAACTACGAGTTCCTGCTGCAGGTACAGAAGACCACGCCCGCGGCATCGGGGAACGGGTCCGACGACGACTGATATGTAGTTCCGTTTGTCAAGTGGCATGGCGAGGCGGCCCCGTCCTGGTTGGAGGGGCCGCCTCGTTCGTGTCGTCTCGGTGATGGTGGGGCCAGCGTGTTGGCGACGCGCGGT
>JAGWXF010000021.1 GCA_018970025.1 Actinomycetales bacterium
AGGTGCTTGTGATGACAGCGTCCGTTTTCGATGTGGCGAAGGTCGTGCTTCGGGAGACCGGGCCCATATCGGCGATGAAGCTCCAGAAGCTGTGCTTCTATGCCCAGTCCTGGCATCTCTGCTTCAAGCGGGAGCGGCTGTTCTCGCAGGATTTCCAGGCATGGGCGAACGGGCCCGTGTGCTACGAACTGTTCGAAGCGCATCGGGGTCTGTTCACGGTGACGGCCGACTCATTCAAGGCGGGCGATCCATTCCGGCTGGACGACGATGCGGTGGCGATCGTCGAGGCGGTGCTCGATCGGTATGCGTCGTTCTCCGCTCAGCATCTCAGTGACATGACACACGCGGAATCGCCGTGGCGGGAGGCCCGGGCGGGGCTCCCTGCGGGTGCTCCCTCGTCGAGGGTGATCTCGCTGGATCTGATGGCCGAGGAGTGCCGAAAGCTGCTTGATCGGGCGTAGGTCGGCATGGCCTCTAGACGCGAGCGCAAGCGTACGTTCCAGGTCCCTCCGGTCACCCGCAGGCCTCTGCCTGACGTTGCCCCCGGCTCGCAGTGGCACCTCAACTTCGCGCTTGTCGATGACGCGGGCCCATTCGCTTGGCCGGGGGACTCGCTCGTCGGAGTCCTGCTGGTGTGGCTTCAGAAGCTGAACCGGAGCCTCGACCGTCGGGAGCTCGAGCGCGTGCCCTTGGAAATTGGCCATGGGTCTGGACATCATGCCGTTGACGCGGAGAACTTCTCGGAGGCGGCGAGGGATCGGTTTGCTGAGCTTGGGGCCTTGGATCGGAAGTGGGCACAGGGGCTTCAGCCGGAGATGTTCGTCATGCGCGTGTGCATGGCCAGGAACTCGACGCAGCGAGTCTGGGGCGTGCTCGACGCTGAGGAGTCCAGGACCGGCTACGTGTTCCGCCCGATTTGGTGGGACCCCCCTGCTGCCCGGGTCCGGGCTCCTGACGCCGTTCACTGTTCGGGCTTGGCATGCTGTCACGTGCTCGGTGCGTCCCGTGCCCTTCGATTGAGGTGCCCGGCGCGCTGTGAACGATGAAGATGGCTCGGCAGGCTGAGCTGGCTGTTCCATGACGTCCTCAGGGCGCATCACTGTCGGGTACCACTCGGGCTCGTCGAGCGCCACACGCCCTCATGTCAGCCCCCTCTCGTACGGTCGAGAGCAAGAACGACCGACCACGGGGAGCATGATGAGCAACGACCAGAACCCAACGCCCGAGCAGCCCGATCAGCCAGGCACTCCACCGATCGGAGCGGTCTGGAACGGTTCCGGTTGGGAACTGCCGGCGCGCAGGCCATCGACCAGCGACCCCGCAAGCACGCCGATGCCACCCCCTGCGGGCGCCCCGCAGCCGACTCCAGTCCGCTCCGGCAATCCATACGAAGGGAAGACCTGGAACGGGCAGCGATGGATCAACCCCGACGGAACGGCCTTCGCTGTGGCCAAGGCCCCGATGAGCACAGGGGCGAAGATCCTCCTTGGAATAATGGCCGCCCTCGTCGTGGGGGCGATCGCGATCTCCTTCGTGGGCAATCGCTCCGCCAGCCGATTCGATCAAGCCAATGGCGGGACGGAGTCGGCGATCGGCGGATCCAACACGGCACCTGACTCGCATGCGTGGATACCTGCGGGCTACAACCCGTCCAATGACCCCAACCTCGCGTGGAGGTGGCACGACGGAGATGCCGACTGCGGCTACTACGACTCGTGCGCTGACATCGACGTCGTGACACGCACGGGCTGCCCAAGCGGGGTGTTCGTCGAGATGGCGCAGGTGGAAGCCTCTGGGGCCCTGCTGAACAACAGCAACGACATCGGGCCTGCGCTGGCCCCTGGAGGTTCATCGGTCATCACGGTCGGCTGGCTTGACGACGGCCCCGGGACACGGTTGAACAAGGTGCAAGTGACCCGGATGAACTGCATGTGACCTGAAGGCCACACGGCTCCGGGCGTTCGGGCATCAGTCGCATCAAGAGCGGCCAGGGCTTTTCGAGGCTTCATGCCCGCGTCTGAGGCGCTAGGTCTCCACAGCGAGATCGGCGGCCCCGGTGGTCATGGATCTGGGCTGGCATCCAAGGCCGGGGGGCCATGCGCCGACCTCCCAAGGGGGTCTCCTGTCGCCCCCTGTCTCGCGAAAGGGGGAAGTCGGGTGGGCCTGCGTACTAGTCCTCGGCATCAAGTCGGTAGCCGAAGCCGCGTACGGTCTTCAGTGATGTGGTCCCGAAGGGCGCGTCGATCTTGCGACGTAGATACCCCGCATAGACCTCGACGACATTTGCCTGGCCCTCGGAGCGGCCGTCCCAGACCTCGTCCAGGATCTCTCGCTTCGTGAGTGCCACCTCGCCGTTGCGCATGAGGTACTCCAGGAACTGGAACTCGCGCGGCGTCAGCTCGATGTGCTGCCCCCGGCGCTGCACGCGCCGACTGACGGGATCAAGGGTGAGGCTGCCGCAGGAGATGTGCGAGCGCTGCTCAGCAGCAGTGCGCCTGAGCAGCGCTCGCAGGCGTGCCACGAGCACGACGAAGCTGAACGGCTTGGTGAGGTAGTCATCAGCGCCGAGATCGAGGGCCCGCGCCTCGGCATCGTCCTGGGCGATCGCCGTGAGCATGAGTACCGGAGTCGAGATCCCCTGACGCCTCAGGCGCTCGACGACCTCGGCGCCCGTCAGCCCAGGGAGCATGTGGTCCAGGACGATCGCGTCGTAGTCGGTCACCATCGCCTTCCACAGGGCATCCCGGCCATCGTGACTCGTTGCGATGACGAAGCCCTCTGCTTCGAGCCCGCGCGTGATGCCAAGCACCAGATTCGGCTCGTCGTCGACGATGAGGATCCTCATCCGCGCCCCTGACCGGCGATCTCGGCAACGTCGATGACTGGCTCGCGGGCGATGGGTTCGACGTCGCGCACGGCCGGGAGGAGGACGAGGATCCGAGCCCCGCCGAGCTCGCTGTCATCGGCTTGAGCGGTACCTCCGTGCGCGCGCGCGATCTCCCGCACGATGGCAAGCCCGAGCCCGGTTCCGCCCCCGTCCCTCGATCGGTGCTCGTCCAGGCGGACGAATCGCTCAAAGATCGCCTCCCGCTTGTCGGGCGGCACGCCGGGGCCGTCGTCCTCCACGCTGACCAAGACCCTCCCATCGAACCGGTTGCGAACGGCTATGCGAACGGTCGAGTGGGCGAACCGGCATGCGTTGTCGGTGAGGTTCCTGAGCATGCGCTCGAGGCGGTCGGCATCACCGACGACTCGCGCGCATTCAATCGCAGTCAGGACGGTGAGGCGCGCGTCCAGGCGGACTCGTTGCGCTGCGTGCGCGGCGACGTCATCGAGGTCGACCTCGTGGCTGCGGATCGATGCATGACCCTCGTCCGCCTGGGCGAGCAGGAGCAGGTCGCTGACCAAGCGCGACATTCGATGCACTTCGTCTCGCAGCACCTCAGCGGCAGGACGGTCGATGGCACCATCGGTCATGGCACCGACGTCCAAGGCAGTGGTCATGGAAGCGAGGGGACTCTTCAGCTCATGGCTGGCATCCGCGATGAAGCGGCGCTGGGCCTCGGCGGAGGACTCGAGGCGGTCGAGCATCTGGTTCATCGTGGCGGCCAGGCTCTGGATGGCGTCGTGAGCGGCCGGCACCGGGACACGGCTGTCGAGGCTGCCGGCCCCGATTCGGGCGACGCTGGCACGGATGGCGTCGACTGTGGTCAGGGAGCGGCCCACCGAGATCCAGGTGGCGAGCCCGACCGCCAGCAGCAGGATCGGCGACATGAGCAGGAGCGCGAGCGCCGCTTCCCTGACCATGCGGTCGCGCTCCTCGAGTGACTGGGCCGCGGCCACGGTGACCTGGCCGTTCGGGCCTGCTGCACTCGTGTATGCGACCAGATAGGTCGTCCGATCAGGCATATCGGCGTGCACGGTGGCGACCAGCGGCCGGCGACCGGGTTGAGCCATGGGCACGAGGGGCGAACGGCCTGCCAGCGCAGGGGATTGCGCTATGACGCCGCCAGCGGCATCGAAGACCTGCAGCAGCATGCCGTCGTCGGACTGGACGCCGACCGTGGGTATCGCCGCATCGGCGTCCTGGGTCACCTGGGCCGCCAAGTCCTCGGCGCGGAGGACGGCTGCGTGGCGGGCCGATGATTGCAAGCCCATGCGCAGCATGAGCAGGCCGCCTGCCCCGAGAAGCAGCAGTGCGAGCGCGACCGCTCCGACGGCGACCAGTGTCGACCGGACCTGCAGGCCCCTTCCCTGCCACCAGCCTCGCAGGGATGCGCGTCGCATGGCCGGGGGGCCGCTCATCGGATCATCATGCCTGCACGGGGCCCGTCGGATGCGGCCGCGCCCCCCGGGCCCCCGAAGACGTGAAGGCCTGGCAGCTCAAGCGTCAGGCCCTTGGCGGCCAGCACCTCGGACGTCCCCTCCGTGAGGGCATCGGCACCTGCCCGGTGGATCAGCACGGTGTCGCCGCTGCCGAAGTAGCTCCGCAGGGCCTGCTGGTAGGCATCCGACTGGGTCCGTCGCGTGCTGGAGCTCAGTCGGCCGGGGTTATCCGGCTGGACTGCGTACACGGTGCCGTCGACGTCGATGAGCGGCCGACCGCACCTGTCGTCGATGCTGCGACCGAGCGCGTCGTAGAGCAAGAGCACCCCAGACGAGTCGGCGGCCACGCACCGGGATGCGTCGACCACCGCCGCGACTCGGTCGTCGGCGGCGCGCAAGGAGTCGCCGTCGTTGAGCACGTGGCTGATGCCCGTTGCTGCCATGAGCACGACGACGACAGTAGCCATGAAAGCGACCGGCCGGCGGAGTGCGGGCGGTCGCGGGTCGCGCACGGCCACGTCGAGGCCCGCTCCCAGGACGAGGGCAAGGGCTGGGCCGACGAATGATGAGTAGCCGGCGAAGTACACCGGGACGGCCAGCAGGACCGCGACCTGGACGATCAGAAGTGCCACCCACAGGCGACCGATGGGTCGGCGCCAGGCCACGACGATTGCCGAGAGGGCGATGACCCCGACCCCAGCCCATACCGCCGCGGACGGCAGGGGCGATACGCCGCTGACGTCATGAGCCCCGAGGGTGCCGTCCATCGAGAGGATCCGCGCAGGTCGGTCGACCAGCGGCGTGCCGCCCTGCCCTCTTGCCATCTGGGCCAGGAAGACCAGCTGCACCATCCGCCACCCCGCCGCCCACATGAACGGGGCGACCACGAGCGTGAAGGCACTCGCTGCGGCGCCGGCGACGATCGCAAGCGTGCGCCAGGCACGCGAGATGAGCAGCCACAGCAGGATGACCGCGAGCGGGGCAGCACCCCAGAGCTTGACGGACATGCCAAGGCCGAGTGCGGCACCCGCCAGTACCGCCCGTGCGATGGTCTCGTTCGGACGCCGCAGGGCGACCAGAGCCATCACGATTCCGGACAGGACGAACCCTTCCAGCATCGTGGTGCGCTCGACATGCACGACCGGCCCCCAGAGGGCGTAGAGAAGCCCGGCACCCAGGGCAGCGACGATCGAGACCCGGCGAGCGACCACTGTGATGAGCGCTGCGCTGACACCGCCGAGCAGCATCATGCAGATCCGAGCGGCTGCCCACGCTGCCGGCTCGGACGTCAGCCGCCCGAGCTCGGCGAACGGTGCCAGCAGTACGGTCGATCCGGGAGGATGCACGAGCGTGAAGTCCCGATACGGCATGAGCCCGTGCACCAGAGCAGTGGCAGCGCCCATGTAGACGCCCTCGTCATAGCCGAGCAGGGTCTGCAATCCGCCGACATTGGCGACCGATCCCCGGCGCACCGCGAATGCGAGCGCGCCGATGAGCAGCGGCAGTTGCCACGACGACCGCATCCTGAGCGGGTGCATCCCAGCAGTGTGATCCCGACCGGCTGTGGGATTGCTGTGACCGGCAGTCCCCTGGGCGCAGGGTGCCTGGCGGGGATGCTCCTGGCCGTCGCGGATCAGGCGTCCCCGGGTGATCGCGAGCGTGCTCGGTGCGTCGTGCAGCCTCGTCCACAGCATTCTCACAGCAGAAACTGGCTACCGTCCGCAGCATGCCTACCCGCTATGGCCCATCCCAGCCCGACCGAGTCCGAACTAGCGCCACGTCGGGCGTGCTCAGCGAGCGCGTGCTGAACAAGGTCCCCGAGGTCACGATCTGGTTCTGGATCATCAAGATCCTGTGCACCACCGTCGGTGAATCGGCTGCCGATTACCTGAACTACAACCTGAACTGGGGCCTGACAAAGACCTCCGTCTTCGCCGGGGTGCTGTTCTGCATCGTCCTGGCATGGCAGCTGGCCCTGCGACGATACGTCGCGGGGGTGTACTGGGCCACCGTCGTCCTGGTCAGCGTCTTCGGCACCCTCGTCACCGACAACCTCACCGACAACCTCGGCGTGCCGCTGGAGGCCAGCACCATTGTCTTCTCCGTACTGCTGGGCCTGGTCTTCATCGCCTGGTATGCCCGGGAGGGGACGCTGTCGATCCACTCCATCTACACGCGCCGACGCGAGCTGTTCTACTGGCTGGCCATCCTGTTCACCTTCGCACTCGGCACTGCCACGGGTGATCTTGTCTCTGAGGGCCTGGGTGTCGGCTACTTCCGGACTGGCGTGCTGTGCCTGCTGGTGATCGGCGCGGTCACGCTTGCCTGGCGACTGGGGCTGAACGCCGTCCTGGCCTTCTGGATCGCCTACATACTCACGCGCCCACTCGGAGCCTCCCTCGGAGACTTCCTGGCCCAGCCGATCAGTAACGGCGGCCTCGGGCTCGGCGTGACGGTGACGAGCGCGATCTTCCTCACCCTCATCCTGTTGACGATCATCTTCCTGTCCATTCGCAAGCCCGACGTCATCGCCGTGCCCAGCGATCCCCAGCGACTCGCCGAGCTGGACGAGCCGGAAACGGCCCCCCGCCATCACCTGCAGTCCCGCAGGTCCGCCCTCATCCAGACCATCGTCGTGGTGGCGCTGTTCATCGTCGTCGGCGGTGGCTTCTACGCCATCCGGACCAGCCAGCTCAACGCGCAGGCTCAGGCAGCCACCGCCGCCACCCCTGGCCAGGAGGCCACCGGAGGGACGGAAACGACCGTGTCACCGTCGCCACTGGGCGACCTCTCGGTGTTCATCGTCATCTCGCAGGACACCTTGAGCCTGCTCAACCAAGGCAGGCAGGCCGAGGCCACCACCCGCATCACCGACCTGGAGTCGGCATGGGATAGCGCCGCGGCGATCCTCAAGCGCCGCAACCCCGATGAATGGACTGCCGTCGACACGAAGATCGACAGGGTCCTGCGCGAACTGCGCTCGACATCGCCCGACGCGGAGAAGGAGAAGGCGGCGCTGCGCGACCTGCTGCAGCAGATGGGCGGGCCACCCGGGGCATCACTAGGCTGACGCGGTGAAGATCGCGGACGGCGAGTACCTCATCACGACCATCGTCGCGCTCTTCGCCGTCATGGGGATCCTTGCCCTGCCCCGGTGTTCCTGTCGGCGACGACCGGCCTCGCGCCTGCCGAGAGGCGAAAGATTGCCTTTCAGACCACGCTCGCGGTCGGGCTGACCCTGACGGTGTCGTTCTTCGTCGGGACGTACATCCTGGCGCTCTTCAAGATCGAGATGGACGCCTTCAAGGTGGCCGGCGCGCTGGTGGTCGCAAGCATGGCCTGGGGCATGATCATGGCGCGACCGAGCGCGATCATGGATACCCAGGGCAAGAATCCAGCGGTGATCCCGCTGGCCATCCCCAAGACGGCCGGCCCGGGCACGATCGCCACCGTCATCACC
This sequence comes from Actinomycetales bacterium, assembly GCA_018970025.1. GTDB lineage: Bacteria > Actinomycetota > Actinomycetes > S36-B12 > S36-B12 > REEB460. The sequence goes on from JAGWXF010000021.1 coordinate 7,787, forward strand.
CTGGGCGAGACGCACACCTGGCAGAGCATCGCGGGCAACATGCTGGTGATCGCGATCGTGACCGGCATTGCGCTCGCGTTCATGCTCGGCTCAGCCAGGATCGAGCGCACGCTGGGCGCGAGCGGGCTGAGCATCGTCAGCCGGATCTTCGGCCTGCTGCTGCTCTCGATCGCGATCACGTCGATCATGGAGTCCCTCCTGCAGTACTTCCCTGGCTGGGCGGGAACCTAGGCGTCACCCGCAGCCCGGCCGCCCGCGCCCGCTGCGTCCGCATCGCTCGTGCCGGTCCCCGGGGTGCGGGAAACGACGATCATGCGCTGCGTGGCGTCATCGCCGCGGAGCCGAGCCGCACGCAACCTGACTGCGTTGTTGCTTGCCTGCCGAGCCGACCGCTCACGGCCGGAATCCATGCCGTCGGGCACCGGCCCTTGTGCTTAACTTCCGCGATGGATGAGCATGTGGGCCAGGCGCCGGGGTCACCGGCGGTCGATGGCCCTCGCCGCAGGAGCCTGCCATCCCGGACGTTGACTCGACGCGACTTCCTTGCTGGATCCGTCGGTATCGGCGCCCTGGCGGTCGTCGGCGGATGGGCTGCGTATGCCGCGGTCACCTCCGATGATCGCCCGACTGCGCCGCCTGGCGCGCGGATCGCTCGGGTGGGGATCTACCCGGCAATCGGCATCAGTCGGGTCGGGGGGAGCGCACAGTGGTTCCTTGCGCCGGAGGTCCCCGGCATCCCGCCTGCTCCCGAGGGAGGGTTCAAGGACGGCGATCGGCTGATCAAGAAGCAGGTCCAGCGCTTCCGGATCTACGCCTTCGATGAGAACGATGCCGTGATCGGCGAGCTGACAGCCGCAGACACGGACATCGAATGGTCGGTGCATGTCGCAAACACCAAGGCTGCCTGGTACGGCTTCACCAATCCGCTCGACAACGGGGAGCTGGCGCCGGGCATCCCGGGCCAGCTGCGCAATCAGTACTTCGTCGCTGACGCGGACCGGGAGCGGATGCTGGTGATCGACGGCGGACTGACCACGATCTCCGGGCGCAGCACGAACTCGGGTGGCGACGGGGCGCAGTACGCCATGGCAGGCACCTTCTACGGGACGACGCCGGTCGGACTCGGGCACCTGCGCACGGACGATGCGGGTCGACTGATGGTGTTTCCTCCTGACGGCGTTTCCGGCAGCCCGACCGGCAGCCCCATCACCAGTTTCGCCGACAACGACGGCTGGCACGACGACTGGTGCGATGGGCCAGTCACGGCGGTGGTGCGACTGTCGGACGGACGCACTCTCGAGGCCGACTCGTCCTGGATTGCCTGCGTGGGGCCGGACTTCGCGCCCGAGATCCCGGCGATCACGACCCTGTATGACGTCATCGAGAACCTCAACGTGGATCTCGGCTGGAGCAAGGCGCCCAGCCTGCCGCTGTCATTCGCGCGGCACGTCTACCCGACGTTCCGCCGGCTGGCCCTGATGGCGTGGGTGGCGGCCTCGGCCAACCTGGCACAGGGCTGGATCGATGTCGGCAACTTCGCCGATCCGGCGTACCTGAAGCGACTTGCGGATCCCTCTGCATCGAACGCGTCATTCCGGCGGTCGGTCTTCGAGCAGTTCCGCAATCCCCGCAATCTGGGCCCGAATGCATATCGCGAGGAGGAGCGCAAGATCCCGCTCATGCTCGGCGATGGTGTCAACTACGACGGCAGCCCGCTGCAATGGTTCCAGTTCCCTGACCTGCAGTACTCGTGGCTGCAGAGCTGGGCCGACGGCGACTTCATCGACGATCTCGATCAGGCGATGACGCCGAATGCAGCAGGGCTCGACGACTTGCCTCTGGGCCGGCAGCCGGCTGCCCTCACCCAGGCCTGCCTTGATGCGTGCTCCGGGGGCGCATTCCACCCGGGGGTGGAGCTCACGTACTACCTCCGGCACCAGGAGATGTACGCCAAGGCCCACGGGCAAAGCGCGGAGCCCTTCCGGATCGCGCGCGGTGATCGTCCGAGCCTCATCCAGGATCTCGGCCGCCTGCTCACCCCGGAGATCGCCCTGGCCGGGACTGCCAGCAGCCCACCGCCCATCGGCAAGCAGATGCCCGGCGACCTGACGCGCTGGATGGGCCTGCCCTGGCAATGCGACGCCTTCAGCTGTCAGCAGGTGCTCTTGCAGGACGAGTTCCCGACGCCGGTGTGGTGGCCTGCGCTGCTGCCGATCGATGTCCTGCCCCAGGAGTTCTACGACCAGGTGATGCGAACCGACCTGTCGCCAGCAGAGCGCGTCAAGTTCTTCAACAGCCGAGTCGCGTGGTCCCGTGGGGTCGCCGGGATCGGCTATCACGCCAACGCGAGCTACTGGGACGGCATCACGGACATGATCGGCCTGTGGCAGCGGATGGGGTTCGTGGTCAGCCGCCCGGGGCCACGGGATCCGGCCCTTGCTGCGCTGATCCCCGAGGAACTGTTCGTCGAAGTCGACCGCGGGAGCATGGAGAGCCGGTTCTCGTCGGACGAGAACCCGGGTGACCTGCCGAAGTGAGCGCAGCACGGGGATGACGGTCGCGGTCGTCGGAGCGGGACTCTCGGGATGCGCTGCCGTCATCGCACTGGCTCGACGCGGAATCCGGGCGACCTGGCTGGCCGGTCAGGGCACCAGGGTCGAGCCGTTCGGCGAGACGCTGGCTCCGGCCGCCGGGGCCATCCTCGACTCGCTCGGTATCCGTGACGTGCTGGACGATCATCGCCACCGCGCGTCCGTTTCCACGTTCTCGTCCTGGGGGTCGGACACCCTGCAGGAGCGCAACGCAGCACTGGCCTTGACGGGGACCGGGTTCGTCCTGGATCGGCCCGCGTTCGAGGCGGCGGTCTTCGCCAGGGCACAGGAGCTGTGCGAGCCGATTGGCACCCGAGTCGTCGGCATCGCAGGCGCGGGGGAAGCCTGGTCGCTGGGCCTGGCCGATGGCAGTTCCCATCTCGCTCGATTCGTCGTGGATGCGACCGGTCGCCATGCCAGCATCGGCAGGAGGCTGGGTCGGCGGTCGACCGGACCACGGCTGCTGGCGGTCACGACAACGACGCACGAGGCGCCATCGGATGTCGAGCCAACCCGCGCGACCATGATTGAGGCAATGCCGGATGGCTGGATCTACGCAGCCGTGCGCTCGGATCGGCGACTGTGCCTGGCCTATTTCACGTCTCCAGCCAGCATGCCGCGCGGCATCACCCGGCAGGCTGCCGACTGGGGCGACATCCTCGCATCGTCCGCCCATGTGTCGCGGTGGATCGCCGATGTTGGCTTCGATCTTGGCCAGCCAGCCGTTGTTCGGGATGCCTCCGCTGCCTGGCTTGGGACACCGGCTGGCACGGCGCAGGACGGCCGATGCGGCTGGGCCGCGATCGGTGATGCCGCCGCGGCATTCGATCCGCTGTCCTCGCATGGGATGACGTCCGCGCTGTGGATGGGGGAGCGGATGGGCGCAGTCGCGCATGGCTTCATCGAGGGGGATCCAGCCCTTCTCTCCGACTACGCAGGTGCCGTGGCGAGAGGTGTCGATGCGTTCATCCGGGCCCGGCGAATGGTGTACGCCAGGGAGATCCGATTCGCTGATCGGCCTTTCTGGGCCAGTGCCGCAGTCGGATGAGTCAGTGGTCGGCGTTCACGTCCACCGGGTCCGTTGTCACGTCAGGCCCGGTGACCCCGGCTGCCCACAGCAGCAGGCCGCCGGCGATGACCGAGCGCGCGCTGTAGGAGATGAGGCCCTGCAGGATGCCGACCTGCATCGGGGGTCCTGCTGCCAGCAGGAACGCTCCGAGCCAGAGCAGGATCGGCAGGGCAGCGGCGGAGCCGATGAGCCCCCAGGCAGCCCAGCGTGGCCGAATGACGGTGAGGGCGATCAGCAGCCAGAGCCCGATGACCCCGATGGTGATCCAGTTTCCCTCGCCCACGAACATCACCACGACGGCTGGGATCGTCAGGAAGATCGCCGGCAGGCCCTCGATCACGAGCGCGGCGATCCACGGGCCCTTGTGGATGGGGGGCCGCCGGCGCTGGATGACCGCGACGACGAGGAGGACCAGGACGACGGAGGCCATCGTCGAGACGATCAGGTACATCACGGCATCAGGGGTCATGGCTGCCTCTCCGGTGCGCTCGGCTGATGGCTTGCGGCCTGCCAGCAGTGTGGCTGCCGGACGGCGCCAAGTGGGGACGGTCGCAGCGCGCTGGCGGCCCGTGCGCGGTCAGCGGACGGTCAGGGATGGCAGACTCGCACCGCAGCCGGGGTGTCGAGCGTGCCCGGCGGCGGTGATGGCAATGCGATGGGGAGAGGGTGCTCGCCGTGGGCGATTCGACAGCCGCTGGCCTGAAGGTCCTCGGTGCCTGTCATCACGACTGCCCGGACACCTGCGCCTGGGAGGTGACGGTCGTCGACGGCGTGGCGACCAGGCTGCAGGGAAGCGCCTCGCACCCGTTCACCGCCGGGACGCTCTGCCCCAAGGTGCATCGCTTCCTGGACCGCGTCTACCACCCCGATCGACTGCTGTCGCCGATGCGGCGGACCGGCCCGAAGGGCAGCGGCGACTTCGAGCCGATCGGATGGGACGAGGCCATCGCCGAGGTGGCCGGCCGGATGCGGGGCCTCATCGATGCCGGCCGCCCGGAGTCCATCCTGCAGTTCTCCTTCGCGGGGACCCAGGGGCTGATCCAGATGGGAGTCGCCCTCGACCGGCTCTTCGACGTGATCGGTGCCAGCGACATCCGTCGCGACCTGTGCGGGGCGACGTCATGGCATGGCGCCGCGAGCGTCCTGGGCACCCCGTACGGGATCGACCCGGAGTCGCTGCGCCACTCGCGGACCATCGTGCTGTGGGGGACGAATACCCGGATCACCAATCGGCACCTGTGGCCCGTCATCGAGCAGGCCAGGGCTGCGGGTGCACTCGTCGTGGTGATCGATCCGGTCCGCACCGACACCGCCAAGGCGGCCGATGTCCACCTGCAGGTGCGCCCTGGCTCTGATGTCGCGCTCGTCCTGGGCCTGCTGCACGTGCTCGATCGCGACGGCCTGCTCGATCAGCAGTGGCTGGCCGATGCGACCCGCGGCTGGCCCGAGCTGCAGGCAAGCGCCCGGCCCTGGGATCCCGAGCGGGCTGCGCTCGCGACCGGCCTGCCTGCCGAGCGCATCACCTGGCTCGCCGAGCGGATGGCAACCCAGGGCCCGACCGGGATCCGGACCCTCATCGGCGCGGAGCACCGGTTCAACGGGGAGGAGATCGTCCGCGGTGTCACCATGCTCGCGGCGGCGCTCGGCTCCTGGCGCGAGGTCGGCGGCGGCCTGGCCCGATCGACGCAGACCTGGCAGCTGTCGGCGCTGGCGATGCCCCGGCGCCGATCCGGCCGCCGTGCGCTCAACATGGCACGCCTGGGAGAGATGCTCGCGCCCGAGTCGCCGCTGGACCCGGCGATCGAGCTGCTCTTCGTCCACAACTCCAACCCGGCCGTGATCCTGCCCGACCAGAATCGCGTCCTCGCCGGCCTGGCCCGCGAGGGCCTGTTCACGGTGGTCGTCGAGCAGTTCATGACCGATACTGCGGCGTACGCCGATATCGTCCTGCCCACCACCAGCCAGGTCGAGCACCTGGACCTCTCGCATTCATGGGGCCACCTCTACCTGGCCCTCAATCAGCCGGCGCTCGCACCGCTGGGCCAGTGCCGGCCGAACTCGCAGATCGCCCGCGACCTCGCCGCGGCCCTCGGCCTGGACGACGACCTGCTCCGGCAGGACGATGAGCAGCTGATCCGGGGCCTGCTGAGCAGCGGTCATCCCTTCCTGGAGGGCATCACGTACGAGCGGCTGGCCGAGGAGGGCTGGGCGCGGCTCGCCGTGCCGCAGGGCGCGCGTCCGCATGTCGACCCGATTCCGGGCATCCCGAACGGGCCGATGCGACTGGGTGCCCTCGAGCATCGACCCGGGCAGGAGACCCTGGACGGTGCCTCTCCGTTGCGTGAGCGCTATCCGCTCGCGCTGATCTCGCGCAAGCAGCACCCGAAGTTCCTCAACGCCAACTACGGCGGATTCCCCGAGCACCAGCCGTCGGCTGGCGGCCCGCATCTGCAGATCCATCCGGTGGATGCGGCCGCGCGTGGCATCGAGGACGGCGGCATGGTGCGCGTCGGCAACGACCGGGGCGAGGTGACCGTCCGGGCCGAGATCAGCCAGGACGTCCAGCCAGGGCTGGTCGCGATGCCGTTCGGGTGGTGGAATCGCAGCACGCCGCAGGGCCGGGCGGTCAATGCGCTCACGAACCCGGCCCTGGCTGATGACGATCGCGGGTCGGCGTACTTCCATGACACCCTCGTCGAGGTCATTGGCATCGCTGGGGGTCGGGCAGCGGAGGGCGCCTCGGCCTAGCCGGCAGCCTGGTCAATGCCGGCCGCGCGACGCGCGTGTGCCGGAATCGCGCCTGCGGATGGGGCTTGCTCAGTTCATGCGTCAACGGCTCGGCCGCCCGGTGACCTGGGCGGTGCTCGGCACGGCTGCCCTTGCCAGTATTGCCGCGGCCTGGACGACCGCACCGGCTCGCACGGCTGCCGATCAGGGCTCGGCCATCTCCGTGGCGCCGCTGCCCGGGCAGGTGCAGGAGCCGTCGCTGGTTTTCGCCTCGTACAACGTCTGCAAGACCAACTGCGCCCCGCCCGCGCCGTCCTGGGATGACCGGCGGACCAGGGTGGCACGCACGATCGCCGAGGCCGGCGTCGACGTCATCGGGCTGCAGGAGGTCACCCATCAGCCGACGACGAATGCCAAGACGCAGTTCCTGGACCTGCAGCAGCTGCTGCGCCCGGCCGGTTTCGTGGCGCCTGCCTATACATCCGAGTCCGACCAGTGCCGCTGGCGGGCCGATGATCCCCACCCATGCACCCACACCACGGGGCTGCTGTTCCGGGCGGATGCCGTGGAGCAGGTGATCATGCCCGATGGCTCCGCCTCGGCGGGGACGCTGCCGATGGGACAGGTCACTGCCGGCATGACCGCCGATGCCGCGCCGCGCAAGGTGGTGTGGGCCTACCTGCAGGGCCGGCCAGGGGGCGTGGGCGACGGGATCGGGCCATTCCTGGCGATCGTCGTGCACACCTCCACCCTGAGGGACCCGGCCAACGAGGCTGCGCGGATCGCCTTCGGCCAGGGCCTCGATGCCTGGGTCGAGGGCCTCAACGCATCGCACGGGATGACCGGCGTGCCGGTGGTGCTGATGGCGGACCTCAACTCCTATCGCAGGCGGCAGCCGATGGGAGTGCAGCAGGTTCTGACCGACGCCGGCTGGCTGGACGCGGCCGCCGCGCCCACCCGGCGGAACACCCAGTACTCGACGATCAATGTCAACCCCCTGCTGGCCATCGGCGAGCAGGGCTTCCCGAGCCGTCCCTACGCCTTCCACGCCACCAGGCAGAGTCCGGTCATCGATGCGACCCGGATCGACTACATCATGGCGAAGGGGGCCGGTGTCCGCGTCCTCGACTATGAGGTCGTCATCCGGCTCCGCCCGGACGGGACCTTCGACCCGGCATACCAGGGATCGGATCACCAGATGATCCGGGCGACGATCGCGATGCCGTGCGCTCGGTAATACCGGGAGCGCGGTGATGCCGGGCGCAATGATGACTGCAGCCTGACCGGTCATTGCCTTGACCAGGCCCGCATCCCACCGGGATCTTCCCGCATGGGCTGCATGGATGCTGCATGCGCGGCTCGCCATCAACCCGGTGCCGGACCGACACACTCGGCGTGCGGGTACCGCAGCTGGTCATGAGCAAGGAGGGGGCCGATGACGGTCAATATCGCAGGCGCGTCCACCCTGGCCACGGTGCGCGAGCAGAGCATCTCCATTACCGTCCTCGGCGATGTGCAGTGCCGGGTGAACGGCCGATCCGCACCGGGGATGACGCGCACGGTCAAGCGGCTCATCGCGATGCTCGCCGGCTGGCCCGGAACGGCCGTCCATCGCGATCGGCTCGTGTCGGCGATCTGGGGCAAGACCGTGCCCAGTGATGCCCACAACTCGCTGCAGGGGCATGTCGCCGCCCTGCGACGCTCCGTCGGCCGCAGCTGGATCCTGACAACCGAGGAGGGGTACGCCCGCATGGCCGACCCGCAGTCGATCGACGCCGAGCGGTTCATGTCCCTGGCCGAGGAGGGCCTGCAGGCACTGTGGGCCGGGAGCGGGGCTGCTGCCCAGGAGCCGCTCGTCCAGGCCCGTGACCTGTGGCGGGGAGTGCCGTTCGCAGATGTCCCGGACCCGGAGCTCGTTGCCCGGCGCGAGCGGCTGGCCGAGGTGTACGAGCGGGTCCGGGAGGGAGTGCTGGAATGCCGCCTCGCGGCGGCGCGCACTCCGCTCGAGGCGTCCGATGTGGTGCCCTGGGCCAAGGAGGAAGTGGCCCGATCGCCCCTGCGCGAGCGCCGGCATGAGCTCCTGATGCGGGTGCTCATCGCGGCCGATCGACCGGCTGAGGCCATGGCGGCATTCCACTTCGCCGAGTCGTACCTGCAGGCGCACGGTGGGGTGCAGCCTGGCCCGGGGCTGCTGTCGGCGCACCGAGACGCCCTCACGGCCCGCGGTGTCGCCCCGCGATCGGTGGATCGACTCACCCGGGCTGCGCAGTCCTAGGGCAGTAGCCTGGTGCGATCCGCGCCGCATGCGATCGCACGGGAGGCCAGGTGGGCTCAGCGCTCGTCCGCGTCGGCACCTTGGACTTCGAGGTGTGGCAGGACGGCCCCGCCGGCGGGCCCGCCGTGCTCCTGCTCCATGGATTCCCGCAGGATCACCAGACGTGGCGCTCCTGGGTGCCGGCACTGGCGGCGGCCGGGTATCGCGTCATCCGGCCGCTGCAGCGCGGGTACGGCAGCAGTTGCCGACCGGCTGATGACCGGTCCTACCGAATGGACGCGATCGTCGCCGATGCGTTCGGCATCCTCGACGGCCTGGGCATCGACGCAAGCCATGTGGTCGGTCACGACTGGGGCGGAGCCGTCGCGTGGGAGATGGCTGCAGCAGAACCACAGCGGCTGATATCCCTCACCGTCCTGTCCACGCCGCACCCGGCCGCCCTGCGCGCGGCTGCTGCGCGTAGCACGCAGGGGATCCGCTCCTGGTACATGGCGCTGTTCCAGTCGCCCGGGCTCGCCGAGCGACTGGCCGGCCCGGATGGGCCGCTGTGGCCCAGGCTCATGCGCGGCCTGCCGCACGAGGATCGGGTGCGCTACGAGCGCCGGGCGCGCGAGCCGGGTGCCTTTGCCGCGATGACCGCCTGGTACCGGGGCATGGCCCGCGACCTGCTTCCGACGATCGGCGATGCCGGCCGGCGCCCTGCCCGCATTCCCCATGCGTCCATCGTCGTTCCGACGATGTACGCATGGGGAATGCGCGATCCTGCCCTCGGCCGTGCAGCGGCGCACGCGACCGCATCCTTCGTCAACGCCCCCATGCAGTTCTGGGAGCTGCCCCGGCACGGGCACTGGCTTGCGGAACGGGCATCGCAGATGCTGGTGCCGCTGCTCCTGGCGCACCTGCGCTCGGCTCATCGGGCCGGCTGACCGGTCAATGACCACGGACACGGTGTCCGGATTGCGTCGTATGGTGGTATCAGGTGCCAGCGTGTCCTCGTGCAGCAAGCCAGGTCATCAGGAGAGTCGGATCAATCCGGCGACTGGCTGGAGACGGTCATCGCGCATCAGCCGTCCGTTGCGATGCGGATCGAGGGCCCTGCGATCAGGTGGGTCAGCGCTCCCATGGCCTTCGGCTGGCCGCGCAGCACCCTGGCTGATGCCACCCTGAGCCTGCTGTGGCACCCGGAGGATCGCGATCGCGCAACCAGGCTTCGCGAGGCCGCGGATCGCGAGCCGGTGCAGGCGGACGCACTGCGCGTGATGACGATGGAGGGGGACATCCGCTGGGTTGATGTCGCGATGCGCCCGCTGGAGGGCGCCGGGTGCCTGGCGATCCTGCAGGACGTCACCGAGCGGGTCATCGTCCAGCGGCGAGCCGAGCAGGCCGAGGCCGAGCTGCGAATGGTGGAGCGCTTCAGCCGCGATCTGCTGTGCACGATCGGGGAGGGCGAGCGGGTCACCTGGGCCTCCGACTCCGTCACCCACCTGCTCGGGTGGCGTCGGCAGGAGCTGGTCGGCACCGTCCTCGCCGACCTCGTTCACCCGGAGGACCGCCAGCGGCTGATGCAGGTCGACGCCGACGCCAGCGGCGGTCGTGACGTCGCGCCCCCCTTCGTGCGGATGCGCGCACGCGACGGCAGCTATCGCTGGATGTCGATCCTGCCGACCGGGCACGTACCCGGGGCAGTCGTGGCTGGATTCCAGGACGTGCATGCGCTGGTCGAGGCGGACCGGGCCCTGCAGCGGGAGGCGACCAGGCTGCGGCTGATCCTGCAGTCGCTCCCCGATGCCCATGCAACCCTGGTGCCGCTTCGCGATGCGCAGGGCCACGTCGTGGACTTCGCGGTGGCGGATCTCCATGATCGCGCGGCAGCCTTCCTCGGCGTTCTCGCGGACGAGGCACGCGGGTCATCGCTCACGGAGGCATTCCCGGGCGCGGAGCCCCTGCGCGATCAGCTGGCGGGCATGCTGGCGAGCGGTTCGGCGCTCGCCGCGGACGACTGGGCCGCTGAGTGCGGCGATGCCAGCCGCCGGCTGCAGGTGCAGGCGGTGCACGTTGATGGTGCCGTGGGCGTGACCTGGCGGGACGTGACCGAGGTGCGTCGCCGCCTGGACGCCCTTGCCGAATCTGAGCAGCAGTATCGACTCCTGGCCGACAACTCGTCCGACGCCGTGGTCTGGATCCGCCGGGAGGTGGTCGCATGGGCATCGCCGTCGCTCACGCACATGCTCGGCTGGCTGCCGGAGGAATGGTCAGGCCGGCGCCTTGATGACTTCATCCACGTCGAGGATGTCGCGGACTTCGATCCGATCAAGGAGCTTGCCAGCCCCCAGGGATCGGGTGTCGCCACCCGTTGCGTGCGACGGCTTCGCCTGCGCTCCAAGAGCCTTGCCTACCACTGGGTCGAGGTGCATGCCCGCGTGTACGTCGATGCCGATGGCCGCGCGGACGGGGTAGCCGCGTCGCTGCATGTCGTGGATGCCGAGGTGCTCGCCTACCAGGAGCTCGACCGCCGGGCCCGCTTCGACGACCTCACCGGCCTGCTGAATCGCAAGGAGGCCCTGGAGCGGGTCACGACGATGGGGGGTCAGTCGCGACGCAGCGGGCTCGACACGGCAGTGCTCTTCTGCGATATCGACCGGTTCAAGGAGATCAACGACCGGCATGGGCATGCGGTGGGGGATGCCGTCCTGCGGACGATCGCGCACCGGATCAGCGACTGCGTGCGCAGCGGCGACGTGACGGCGCGGGTCGGGGGCGATGAGATGCTCGTGGTGCTCGACGGGGTGCACGGCATGGCAGACGCCATGGACATCGCCGAGAAGATCAGGGTTGCCGCCTCGATGCCGGTAGAGGTGGCGGGAACTGGCTCCGGCGAGCCGGGAGTGGCATTGCAGGTGCGCACGACCGTGAGCATCGGGGTGACGGTCACATTCGATGGCGAGAGCGTCGATCAGCTGCTTGCGCGCGCGGACCAGGCGATGTACCAGGCGAAGCGAACCGGCAGCAATCGGGTCATCTGCCTGACGGCCGCGCTACCGGCTCCGCAGCATGCGTGAGGTGCGCGCGCTCACTCGCGGGTTCCCGGCCTGGCACCCAGCAGGTGAGGAAGTGACTCGGGGGAGAATGCCCGCTCGACGATCGCTGCCTGCTCCTGCTCGCCGGCGATGGCGACCGTGCCGGCACCGACGGCGCGCATGAACGCATCGAAGTCGGCGTTCGACTGCCGCGCGTACGCGGCGGCGAACCGTGCCATGGCGTCCTCGAAGCGGGTGGACTCCCCGAGGTAGGCGGCCATGGCCACAGCATCCCCCGTCCGTGCGTGCGCACGTGCCAGCGCCCAGGCGCAGGCCTGGGCGTATCCGCTGAGCGTGCCCTCGTCGAACCGGCTGACGTCAGGCGACCACTTCATGTCCCGCAGCTGCCTGACGTAGTAGTCGCGGCCCGCTGGGCCGGTGACCCAGCCCAGGAAGACGTCGCTCGCCGCCTGCATGAGCCGCTGCCCTGAGGCGACGCGATGCCCTTGCTTGGCGAAGTCCGAGGCCGAGGTGTACGGCTCCAGCACGCTTGGCATGGCCTGCTTGACCTGCAGCACGATGGCGTCGTCGGCGTCGCGTCCCTGCAGGAGGATCACGAATGCCAGCAGGCCGACACTGCCGACACCGACGATCTTGAGGCCGATGTCGACGATGTGGTACCGGCGGATCAGCTCGCGGCGGTCGTCGTCGAGGGTGCTGCGGTAGTCGCGGAACATGTCGTCCAGGACCCGCCGGGCTGCGTTGTCGAGCCCGATTCGGGTCAGGAGCGGGGGATGGTCCAGGAACTGCCGTGAATCGTGAGCCGGCGTCGTGAGCTTGCTGACTGCCGACCAGCGGTCGCGAGTGCGGGCCTTGTCGATCGACCTGGCGAGCACCTTAGATACCTGCTTGTCGGACTGCGCCCTGGCCAGTGCCTGCAGGGCAGTGGTGTCGACCCGCTCGTACCACACGTCGAGGTCCTGCATCCCGGCGAAGCGCTGCATGTGCCCGCGGTAGGCGGCAGCCACCGATCTGCAGATGCGCGTGCGAACGGCATCTGCCAGGCCGGCCTCCTGACCGGCCAGCTCGAAGGAGGTGATCAGGCGCGCGACATCCCACTCGAATGGTGCCGGATGGGTCTCGTCGAAGTCGTTGACGTCGAAGATCAGGGAGCGATCCGGAGCCGCGAAGAGCCCGAAGTTCGACAGATGGGCATCACCGCAGGCCTGTACCACCAGTTCGGTCGAGGGCCGGGACCCGAGATCCGCGGCCATGAGGATCGCTGCCCCGCGGTAGAAGGCGAAGGGCCCCGCAGCCATGCGGGCATGCCGAATGGGCAGGAGCGCGGGGATGCGCGACTGCTCCTGCTCCAGCAGCATCCGCACCGGATCGAACCGGTCGGCGGCCGGCTGCCACTCGCCGAGGCTGGTGCGGCTCACCAGCGCCCGTGCTGCGCGCCCCCTGGCGGCGCGCTCGGCGGCCGACTGCTTGCGCACCTCGGTTGGCAGGGCGAGGGCGCCTGGGTCCGATGTCATGCCTGAGCACGCTACTCCAGGCCGCCCTTTCGCATGCCATGCTGTGCGCGTGACGACGGCCCTCCCGCAGTCGGCGGCATCGGGCGGCAGGTCGCTGGTGGCGTGGGCATGGCTGTCGATTGCGGCCGCGGTCCTGACCATCGGGATGAAGGCGGCTGCGTACCTGGTGACCGGGTCCGTCGGGCTGCTGTCCGATGCGCTGGAGTCCGTCGTCAACCTGGCAGCCGGGATCCTGGCACTGCTGGCCCTGCGTATCGCGGCCAAGCCAGCCGACCACAACCATCACTTCGGCCACGGGAAGGTGGAGTACCTCTCGGCGGGCGCCGAGGGCCTGATGATCCTCATCGCCGCCGGGGCGATCGTGGTGTCAGCGGTCGACCGCCTGATGGACCCTGCGCCCCTGGAGTCGCTCGGGGTCGGCCTTGCCATCACGGTGGCGGCAACCGCGGTAAACCTCGTCGTGGGAATGCTGATCCTGCGGGCGGGCCGACGGCATCGGTCGATCACCCTGGTCGCGGATGGCAAGCACCTGCTGACAGACGTATGGACCTCGGCCGGGGTCCTCCTCGGCGTCGGACTCGTGGGGCTGACGGGCTGGCTGCCGCTGGACTCCCTGGTGGCGATTGCCGTCGGCCTGAACATCATCTGGACGGCGATCGGCCTGCTGCGCCATGCGGCCCGCGGGCTGATGGATCACGCGATGGACCCCGATGAGGAGGAGCGGGTGCACCAGGTGCTCCGCGGCTACCTGCGCACGCATCCGGACGTCGAGTTCCATGCCATCCAGACCCGAGAGTCGGGACAGGAGCGATTCGTCTCCATGCACGTACTGGTGCCGGGGGCCTGGACGATCCAGGCCGGCCATGACCTGGCCGAGGAGATCGAGGCGGAGGTGCGCGGGGTGCTGCCGGGCGCCACGGTGCACACTCACCTCGAGCCGAGGGAGGATCCGCGCTCCTACGAGGACTGGACGGCTGGGCGGGGCCTGGCGCGGGAGCAGTCCGAGACGTGATCGGGCAGGGCGGTCGCATCCGCCCTCGGCATGGCCCGCCGCTGAGCGAGGCAGTGCCCTGCGGAGGCCTCGGCAGTGGCATCATCCATGCCATGGTGAACCTGCAGGTCCTCTCCGCTCTCGGCCGGCTGGCACGGACCAGCCCGCTGCCCGAGCCGCTTCCGGCTGGGGACTGGCAGGGCAGGCGTGCATCGATGGCAGCGGTCGACGAGGCGGTCGCCAGCGCGATGCCGATGCCGGCAGACGTTCGCATCGCGCCGATCACCCTGATGGGCGCTGCCGGCCATCGCATCACCGGCAGGCTCTACCGAAGTGAGGGCGCTGACGCCCGCGCCTGCGTGGTCTACGTCCATGGCGGGGGCATGATCATGGGCACCCTGGACGGCTACGACCGCCGGTGCGCGCGCTATGCCAGCCTGGCGGGGGTGCCCGTGATCGCGGTCGACTACCGCCTGGCACCCGAGCATCCCTTCCCCGCGGCGGTCGACGACGTCACGGACGCCGTCCACTGGGTCGCCTCGCGGGCCGATGACATCGGCATCGACCCTGGTCGGATCGCGATCGCCGGCGACAGCGCCGGGGGAGGGATCGCTGCCGGCGTGACCCTGCGGCTGCGTGACGAGGGTGGCCCGGCCCTTGCCGGGCAGCTGCTCGTCTACCCGATGCTGGACGACCGCACGCCCGCGCCGGCCAGGCCCTCGCGCCTGCTCACCTGGACGGCCGCCGACAACGCGACCGGCTGGGGAGCCCTCCTCGGCGAGCGTGCCGGCGGCCCGGATGTCTCCCCGTATGCCGCCCCGGCCCGGGCCGCAGACCTCAGCGGCCTGCCGCGCGCCTTCGTCGAGGGATGCACCCTGGACCTCTTCATGGACGAGGACGAGGCGTACGCGCATCGGCTTGCCGCGGCCGGCGTGCAGGTCGACTGGCGGGTGCGTCGCGGCGTTCCCCATGGATTCGACGTGCTGGCGCCGCGCGCCTGGATCTCTCGCCGAGCCTGGCGCGAGCGCGCCGCCTTCCTTCGCGACTGCCTGCAGGTCGCCGACCGGAGCGTGCCCAGGGGTCGCTGAGACGTCGCGGTCAGTCGTCGACGAGCGTGATCACGTGCAGCCACCGGGTCGGCCTGGTCGCAGCCACGTAGATGTCCGACCCAAGCCGCGCCTGCGATGCGATGGCCCGCGGGTCGACGATGAAGACCTCGTCGAACTCAAGGCCCTTGGACTGGCGGGCGGCCAGTACCGCGATCGGCGCATCGAGGGCGGCATCCCCGCGACCGAACGCATCGCTGGCCTGGCACAGGAGGTCGGCGATCGCCGACCCTGTTGCATCCGGGACGATCACGGCTGCGCGTCCCTCCCGGGCCTGCCACGACTGCAGGATCAGCGCGGCGAGCGCGCCGGAACGGCAGGCCGAGTGTTCGACCGGGTCGCCGTCGCGGACGGGTGACAGCACGGGTGCCGACCCTCCGGCCGCGATGAGCAGCCGGGTTGCCTCGTCGGCGACCTGCCGGGTGATGCGGTAGGTCACGGTGAGTCGGTGCAGGTCGATCCTCCCGCCGACCGGCTCGAGGGCCTGCGCCCAGTCTCGAGCGCCGGCCGGGTGGCTGGCCTGCTGCAGGTCGCCGACGACGGTCATCGACCGTCGGCCCGCCCTGCGCGCCAGGCAATGCCAGGCCATTCGGGAGAGCTCCTGGGCCTCGTCGACGACGATGTGGCCGAAGACCCAGGTCCGGTCGCCCCAGGCGCGCTCGGCAACGGTGCTGACATCGGCCCGGCCGGCCATGCGGTCGATCAGTCCGGCCGCGTCGATCCAGCCCGCGGCCCCCGTGTCGGCAAGGGCCGCTTGCGCCTGCTGGAGCTCCTGCGCCCGCTCACGCCGATGCCGGGCATCGGCATCGGCCGCCGCCGGATCCCACGGGCCGAGCCGCTCGGCAGCCTCGTCCAGCAAGGGGACGTCGTCCACGGTCCAGGCCGAGTCCAGGGGGCGGATGAGCCGTGCCTGCTCGCCGGGCCGCAGCACCCCGGCTGCGGCGATGGCGAGGAATCCCGGGTCGGTCAGCAGCCGGCGGATGAGCTGCTCCGGCGTGGTCGGCAGCCACATCAGGTTCAGCGCGCGGCGGACGCCCGGGTCCTCGACGAGGTCGGCGACGTGACCGGCACGGACATGCGCATCGCGTGGATCCTCGCGGAGGGCGCGTGCGCGGTCCGCGCCGAGGTACCCCAGGACGCTCGTCAGGAATGGATCCCGTCCGGCATGGAAGGCGGCTCGCCTGGGCACGCTGGCGCGCGCCTGCTGGAGCTGTCGCGCCGTGACGCTCACGCGTGATCCGTCCTCGAGCTCGATGGTCACGTCGTGGCCGGGGATGCGGATGCGGGAGTCCACGGCCCTGGCGACAACGCTCGCCATTCGGATATCGCCCTTGATCCGCGAGACGTCGGGCTCATCCTGCTCGCGGGCGTCGATCCCGGGGAACAGCTGCCCGGGCGTCAGGAGGACCACGTCCGTCTCGCCGAGGCTCGGCAGCACCTGCTCGATGTAGTGCAGGAAGGTCGCTGACGGTCCGATGATCAGGACGCCGTCCTTGGCGAGCCGCTCTCGGTAGGTGTAGAGGAGCCAGGCAGCGCGGTGCAGGGCCACGACGGTCTTGCCCGTGCCGGGCCCTCCCTCGACGACGGTCACCTGACCGAGCGGGCTTCGGATGATGGCGTCCTGGTCGGCCGCAATGGTGGCGACGATGTCGCCCATCCGTCCTTCTCGTGGTGCCTCCACCGAACGCGAGGCCGCATCGCCGGCCAGGGCCACCAGGCTGCTCGTCGTGCCGAGGACCTCATCGTCGACGTGGGTGACCGCCCGTCCCCGGGTGATGATGCGGCGGCGCCGGGCCACGCCCAGGGGGCTGGCCGCGGTCGCCTGGTAGAAGGGTGCCGCCTGCGGTGCCCGCCAGTCCAGGAGCAGCGGCTCACCGTCAGCGGACCGCAGGCCGATGCGGCCGATGTGGTGGCTGGTCCCGTCTGCCAGGTCGATGCGTCCGAAGCACAGCCGGGCGTGGGCGGCCCTGGCGGCTCGCCGCTGCTGCAGGAGCACCTCCAGGAGCGCATCGCGCTCGCGCAGGTCCTGGCCGGTGCCCGTGGACGGGGCTCGGACGGTGGCCTCGATGCGGGAGTCCAGGCTGGTCTCGAGATCGCCCAGGAGCCGGTAGCAGGCGTCGACGTGCGACTGCTCTTCCTGCAGTGCGCCGTTCACGTGCGACCTCCGGTGATGGGCACAGCAGTCTGCCAGACTCATCCGCTGTCGGCTCAGGAGGTGCGTGGATGGTGACCAGGCAGGAGCTGTTCGAGCAGTACCAGGCGGCGATCGTCAGCACCCAGGATCCTGATCTCGGGTGGACCGATCCGGCGCTGCTGTGCATGCGGCGGGCCCAGTCGGCCGTGGTGCTGACGGCGTGGAACCCGGGCTTCGACCGCCCCGGCGCCCAGGCGAACCGGGAGCGCAATCGGATGCTCGGGCAGCGGCTGGAGGACGCGGGCTTCGAGGCGTGGCCGGCCGACGGCGCCGACCCGGACGGATCATTCGCCGAGGAGGGATTCCTGGTATGGGGGATGCCCATCGACCAGGCCTGTGCGCTTGCCGGCGAGTTCGGGCAGTTCGCCGTCTTCGCCTATGACAGCGAGGGCGTTCGCTCGGTCGTGCCATGCTGACGTCTCCGATCGGCGCATGACGTGCGGCTGGTGCGCGACGGGGCCGACGGCCGCCCGCGGTGCCCGTGGCCGCTCGCGGCGCCCGACTACGTCGACTACCACGACGTCGAGTGGGGCAGGGCCGTGCACGGAGATGCCCCCCTCTTCGAGCGACTGTGCCTGGAGGGCTTCCAGGCCGGTCTGTCGTGGCTGACCATCCTGCGCAGGCGACCCGCCCTGCGGGCCGCGTTCGCCGCCTTCGACCCGGCTGCCGTTGCCGCATTCGACGATGACGATGTCACGCGGCTGATGGCCGACCCGGGCATCATCCGCAACCGGGCGAAGGTGCAGGCGGTCATCGGCAACGCCCGGGCGCTGCTGGCAATGCAGGAGCGTCAGGGCGATGGCTGCCTCGATGCGCTCATCTGGTCCGCCCGGCCAGCTCGGCCAGGTCCGCGCCCGAGCTCGCTTGAGGAGATCCCCGCGTCGACCGCCGAGTCAGCGCGGCTCAGTGCCGAGCTGCGCCAGCATGGCTTCAGGTTCGTCGGTCCGATCACCTGCTACGCCGCGATGCAGGCCTGCGGCGTGGTCGACGATCACCTGGCCGGCTGCTTCGTGACCAGCCAGGCTGACGGACGGCCCGGCTAGGCGGGCTTGGCGGCGTCGTCCAAGGCTGGCCGGAAGGGCCGCTCGGGATCGCGATTGGTCAGGTACTTCGCCACGCCGTAGACGGCGCCGGCGATCGGCACCGCGATGAGAGCGCCGATGATCCCCAGGGCGATGCTGCCAGCAGCGATGGCGAAGACGATGGCCAGCGGGTGGAGGTTCACGGCCTTGCCCATCACCAGGGGCTGCAGGACGTCGCCGTCGAAGGAGCCCACGACGATGGTGAGCAGGATGACCAGGAGCGCGATGAGCGGGCCACGCTCGGCGAGCGCGACGATCGCCGAGAAGAAGGTCGCGACGGGCGCCCCGATCACCGGGATGAACGCGCCGATGAACACCACTGCGGCCAGCGCCGGGGCCAGGGGCACCTGCATCAGGCTCAGCCCGATGAACACCAGCAGGGCGTCGCAGAAGGCCACGATGACGATGCCGCGGGTATAGCCGGAGATCGAGTCCCAGGCGATGTGGCCGGAGACATCGACGTACTCGCGCACCCTGGCCGGCATCCAGCTCACCAGCCAGCCCCAGATCTGGCTGGGCGCCATGAGGAAGAAGATGACCCCGAAGATGAAGACGGATCCGGCGATGATGAGCGTCCCGATGGATCCGAGGGCACCGAAGGCGTCCCCGGCAATGCCCTTGAGCACGCCCTCCCCGAAGCTCTGCGCCTGGCCGAGGAGGTGGCTGAACTGGTCGTTGGACATGTGCAGGGGCCCGTTCTTCGCCCAGTCCTCGATCTCGCTGAATCCGCTCTTGATGGACGCCACCAGCTTGGGACCCTCATCGATCGTCGAGCGGATGACGCTCGTCAGGATGAGGATGATCGCCGCGGCGATCGCCACGAGCGACACGATCATGGCGACGACCTTCGGCATGATGCGCGACAGCGGCTTCATGATCGGGAAGGTCCAGGCCGTCACGAGCATCGCGAAGAACAGCGCGAAGATGACCGGCAGGATCGCATTGAAGACCAGGAGCAGCAGGACGAAGCCGGCGATGACCACGAGCACGCGCCAGGTAATGCCGGCAAGGGTCCGCAGGGTCGGGGGAACGCCGTCCGGTGCATCCATACGCCGAACCCTAGTCAGTCGGCGTCTGCTGAGGAATCAATCAGGCGGCCGGAATCGCTCGCCCGGCCACGGCTAGGCATCGAGGTGATGCGCGGCGCGCTCGCCGATGTCAGGGACCGTGATCTCGTCCTGGGATGCGCGTGCGACCACGTAGATCGCGTCCTCGAGGAACTTCACCGTGAAGTACCCGCCCGGGGCCACGTACGTCCCGGCGTCGCCCGCCTGCAGCACGACCCCGTCCACGTCGATCCTGCCGTCGACCACGTAGGTCACGCAGCCCTTGCTGTAGCCGTGCGCCGGCACGACGTCCCCCTGTCGTCCGTGCACGATGGTGAGCATGGCCCCGTCCGTTCGCAGCCGCGTGACGGTCGACCCGAGGACGTTCTTCTCCCAGGCCATGTCGCTGGCCCGCTTCACCGTGAAGCCGCTCATGCGATCCCCTCATCCCCGGCTCGCGGCCGGTGCGTCCCTGTGCGCCTAGTCGATCCGGATGCTGCCGCCTGACGTGGAGAACCACACCGCCACGACTCCCGGCTCATCGGCGTCCACCCAGCTGATCTCGATGTCGTCCAGCGGGCGGTCGATCGACGCCTGCAGCCAATCGGCGATGGTCGTGGCGTCGCCGGCGAACTCGATGCGCTCGATGCGCACCTCGCCGGCACCGCGAGAGGGATGCTCTGCTGCGGGGGTATCCCACTCGATGAAGAACGGCAGCGATGGATCCTCGATGAGGTCCAGGACTCCGAGCTGCCGCCAGTTGAGCTGCCTGCCGTCCGGGCGGATCCGGTGCGCGGGGACGGCCGTCCGGCCCAGCCGGGCCTCCAGGGGGGAGATGTCATCGACGGCGACCACCCAGCCGAGCCATCCGCCGCCCTCCTCGGCGCGCTGCGATACGGCCCTGCGAAAGGGTGCCTTCTCCGCTGACGGATGGTCCAGGGCCGAGACGACCTCGACGTAGCACCCTCCGGCCAGCGGCAGGATGAAGTTCCGGGTGCCGAACTGCGGGTGCCTGCCCCCATCGGAGAAGGCCGCGCCGAGGTCGGACCCGATGCGCTGGACGACGTCGCCGAGCTCCCCGGGAGTGCAGGCGTACGAGATGTGGTCAAGCCGCATGGGGGCATCCTGCCAATGGGCAGTTTCCGGCACTCAAGGACCCCCGGTCCTGTGATGTGGCAGGCTCCGATCCATGTCCCAGCAATCCGCGGCGCCGGCTCTGGACCGCCGCAAGTCCATCATCCTCGGGGTCGTGGGCCTGGCCGTCATCGTCGTGATCTTCTGGAAGGTCATCCCGCAGATCGGCAGCTACTCCCAGGCATGGGACGCGCTCCAGGGCATGGGCTGGGCAGCGATGGCGGGCGTCGTGCTGACGGTCGTCGTCTACCTGACCTCGTACGGATTCCCCTTCATGGCTGCCACGCCTGGCCTGCGGTACTGGCCGTCTCAGCAGGTGAACCAGGCTGCGTTCGCGATCAGCAACGGGGTGCCCGCCGGGGGAGCGCTCGGCCTGGCCGTGCAGTTCGGGATGCTGACCTCGCACGGGATCCCGGCAGCGGCGGCGACCTCGGCGATCACCGCGGTGGGCATCTGGAGCACCTTCGTCAGCCTCGGCTTCCCGATCCTGGGAGTCGCTGCCCTGTCGGTCTCAGGGCAGAGCGGGCCGTCGCATGCGGGCACGGCCGTCATCGGCGTCGCCATCCTGGTCGCTGCCGTCCTGGTCTTCGTGCTGGTCATGCGCTCGCAGCCGCTGGCCGAGCGGCTGGGGAGCCTGGGCAACCGGCTGGCGCGGCCCCTGGGCCGGCGCTTCCGCAGGATTCGCGACGTGGACCTTGTCAAGCCGCTGACGGCCTTCCGGACGAGCATGTACGACCTGCTGCGCCGTCGGTGGGCCGCGATCACGGTGGCCCAGGTCGCGGTATCGGCAACCCAGTTCCTCATCCTCTATGTCGCCCTGCGCGGCATAGAGGGCTGGGACACGGCCGGCAGCTCGATCCTGGTGGTCTTCGCGGCCTTCGCGATCAGCCAGCTCGGCCTGATGGTGCCGATCACCCCCGGCGGACTGGGAACCGTCGACGCGATCATGATCGGCCTGCTCACCAGCTTCGGCGTCGACTCCGGTAACGCCACCGCAGCCGATCTGGTCTGGCGAGCGTCGTCCTATGTGCCTCAGATCGTCATCGGCATCCTCGCCCTGGTCTCCTGGTATCGAAGCGCGGGGCGGATGCTCGCGTCGGCTGGCAGGGGCAGCGCCGCGGCCCCGGGCGGCGCGGGGTCGGGCTCGGCTGCGTCGGTGGCATAGCCCGGTCGGCGTGTCACCGGGGCTCCGGCGCCCCGGTGCCCTATCGTCGGCTCACCCGGTCGTCGCGGGAGGGGAAGCCTTCGGCGGCCGGGCTTTCATGTGTCTGTCCGGTACGCGCTCGGCCGCGGTCCGGCACCGCGCCTAGGCTTGCGCGGTGCACGTTCCCGATCCTGCGGCTGCTGGCATCGCACCAGACCGTCGGCCGGGCCTGCGAGCAGTCCCGCGCCCCTGGCGCCGATTCGTCGCCATCGGCGACAGCTTCACCGAGGGGCTCATGGACGACGTGGGTCCAGATGGCCGCCATCGCGGCTGGGCTGACCGCGTGGCCGATCGCCTGGCCGAGCGCGTCCCCGACTTCGCCTATGCGAACCTCGCCATCCGCGGGCGACTCGTCGCCCAGGTCTGGCGCGAGCAGGTGCCTGCGGCCAGGGACATGCAGCCCGACCTGGTCTCCTTCGCCGCCGGGGTCAATGACTCGCTGCGCCGCGGATTCGACCTCGATGCATCCTGCACGGCGGTGGAGGCCGGCGTGCGCGAACTGCGCGGCTGCGGTGCTGATGTGCTGCTGTTCGCGTTCGGTGACCCGGCACGCCGATCCTCGATCATGGGAACGGTTCGCGAGCGCATCAGCGCGTACAACCGGGCCATCAGGGCGATTGCCGAGCACCATGGCTGCTACCTGGTCGACTTCTGGGATGTCGCGGTCTTCGACGAGGACGCCTACTGGGACGAGGACCGGCTGCACCTGTCACCCCTGGGCCATGCGCTGGCCGCATCCTGCGCGCTGCAGGCGCTGGGGATCGGCGATGACTCGTGGCGCACGCCGCATCCCATCGATCCAGTGCCGCTGTCCGCCCGCGCGCGGTCGAACGCCAGATGGGCGCGCTCGTATCTCGCGCCCTGGGTCGTCCGCAGGATCCAGGGCCGATCATCGGGCGATGACATCGTCGCGAAGCAGCCGCAGCCACGGCCCTGGCCTGCGCGCTGACGCCGGCGTCATGCCGACTGCTGTCTGACCGGTCAACGCAGGACGCGAGCGGCGTCAGTTGCTTTACTGCTGCAGGTCAGCGACAGGAGCGCGGCCGCGGTCGCGCCGACGCAGGATGGGAGCCCCATGTCAGCGAGGGCACAGCAGGTGGTCAGGCCGGGGGAGCGCGATGGTCGCCCTCAGCTGACGGCTGATGGCAGGAGGCTGCTGCAGGAGCGCCTCGCCCAGCTTCGCCAGGAGCGGCTGACCGAGCTCCGCCCGCTGCTCGCGGAGCAGGAGCGCGATGAGCGCATCGTGGCGGACTTCGAGCGGCTGATGGCGCAGGCCGATGAGATCGAGGCCCTTGTCGCGAGCGCGGACGTGATCGATGACGATCCGGCGGCCCACGACGGCCGCGTCGATCTGGGCATGCGCGTCCAGGTTCGGATCTTCGGCGAGGAGACGTGGATCCGGCCAGTGCATCCGCAGGAGGCCTTCCTGGACGAGGAGCGGGTCTCGGCAGCCTCGCCGATCGCCATCGCGCTGATGGGCGCGCGAGCCGGGCACACGGTGTGGGTCGACTCCCCGACCGGCGCCTGGCCGTGCGAGGTGCTGGCGGTCGCGCCTGCGGGCTGATCGACCAGGTTGATGTCCCCAGTGCTGGTCCGTCCTGGATGCGCTCCACAGGGGCTCGATCGATAGTGCCGTGATGCCGGGCGCCTGGCCAGGGTGGCGTCATGTCGAACCCCCTGCAGACCCATCCCGTGGCTGGTGGCGGCTCATGCGTCGCACCCGCTTGCGACGGCTCGACGCCAGACGAGCCTGACTTCCGCCTGAGCGGCCCCGATGCGGTGATCGCATCGATCCCGTACCTGATCGGCTTCCATCCGCAGGACAGCGTGGTGGTCGTCTGGCTGAGGAATCATCGTGCCGCGCTCACCCAGCGGGTCGACGTACCGTCACGCGAATGCGATATCGACGCCGAGGCCGCCGCGACGGTCGCCATGGCGCGACCTGCGGCAGCCGACTCCGCCGTGATCCTGATCTTCGGTCAGGATCCCTGGGAGCTCCCAGGGTCCAGCGATGCCGGCCAGGGCCTGCGGGGAGAAGCTGATGCGGTGACCAGCCCATTGCCGGCGGACGGCTGGCGGGAGGACATCGCCAGTGCGCTCCAGGCGTGCCTGGAGCGCGAGCGCGTCGCCTGCCTGGACATCCTGCACGTCTTCGAGGATCGGTGGTGGAGCTACCTCTGCCAGGACGGCTGCTGCCCGAGGGTCGGTCGTCGGCTCGACCCGCAGGTCCAAGCCGAGGTTGCCTCGTGGCTGGGCAGCACCGGCAGCCCGCCGGCCCCATCACGGCAGGCCGTCGTCGCCGATCTCGATGCTGATCAGCAGGCGCGCGCCATCGTGCAGCCGGAGGTCGAGCGGATCGTCGCAGCCCTCACGGCGCGGCTGGCCGGTGCCGCATCACCGGCAGCCGAACTTGAGCAGTGGCGCAGCGAGCAGATTCGCGACCTGCTGCCGGTCTTCTCCGACTCCCAGCAGGAGCCACGCTCGCAGCCGGCATCGCATGCGAACCAGGACGATGCCAAGCCGGCCGATGACAAGCCGGCCGATGACAAGACGTCCGATGACAAGACGTCCGATGACAAGACGGCCGATGACAAGCCGGCCGATCAGCAACGAGCCGGCCAACTGCTGGTCGCGCTCGCGGATATTCGGGTGCGCGACACCCTGCTGTGGCACCTGGCCGCGTCGACCGACCCGCGCAGGTCCCTGTCCGCGATGCTCGGCGTCCTGCGGGCTGCCGGCCCGGGGCACATCGCGCCGATCGCCACGTGCACGGCGATCGCTGCCTGGCTCACCGGAGACGGGGTCCGAGCATCAGCGGCCGCCCAGCGGGCCTTGGCCGATGACGGCGAGTACGTCCTCGGTGTCCTCGTAGCGAGGTCCCTCGCCGCTGGCCTGGCACCAGCAGCCTGGCGCGAGGTGATGAGGCAGGTCACGCTCGAGGAGTGCCGGACCGGGCGCGCCCTCGCGGAGTGACCCCGATGCGCCGGACGTGCATCGACCTCGTATGATCCTTGCCCAGGTCAAGAGTTCCAGTGCTGAGCCCCGGCTAGCTGGACGGCAACCCTCCACCGCGGTGGGGTGCTCCGGGTGAAGACCAGGCCCCTTGCGGGCAAGCGCGGGTCTTGCGCAGGGCAAGACCCCGAATGAGTGAGACGAGGTCGCCTGATGCGTTGTTGTTGTCGAATGAAGCGGGGCTGAGCGCGCGCGCCGAGGGCGCGCATGATTCGTCCCGATCGGGAGCCATCCCGGTCGCAGGCCGCAGGAGCGGCCAATGTCAGTTCCCGAGGCACGTATCAGTGTGTCCGTCGGGTGCCGACGTCGGCTCGCGATCCGAAGGCCCGTTAAGGCATGCGAATCACGATCGGAATGCCCGTCGGGGCATTCGAATCACGATCGGAATGCCTACCCACCCACATGCACGACCATCCGAATGCACACCTATCCGAATACGTACCCATCCGAATGCGGACCCACGTCAGCGAAAGGCACGATCATGAGCAGCAGCTGGTCATTTGAGACGAAGCAGATCCATGCCGGACAGTCGCCCGACAGCGCGACGAATGCGCGTGCACTGCCGATCTACCAGACCACGTCCTACACCTTCAATGACACGAACCATGCCGCCAGCCTGTTCGCCCTGAAGGAGTTCGGGAACATCTACACCCGGATCATGAACCCGAC
The DNA here is from genome assembly GCA_018970025.1 of Actinomycetales bacterium. Classification (GTDB taxonomy): domain Bacteria; phylum Actinomycetota; class Actinomycetes; order S36-B12; family S36-B12; genus REEB460. The sequence goes on from JAGWXF010000021.1 coordinate 33,439, forward strand.
CACGGCGGTCATCGAGGACCGGATCACGGCCCTCGAGGGAGGCGTCGGCGGGCTGCTCGTCGCCAGCGGGCAGGCAGCCGAGACCCTGGCAATCCTGAACGTCGCCGAGGCCGGCGACCACCTTGTCTCCAGCCCCTCGCTCTACGGCGGTACCTACAACCTGTTCCACTACACCCTGCCGAAGATGGGCATCGAGGTGAGCTTCGTCGAGGATCCGGACAGCCTGGACTCCTGGCGGGCAGCCGTGCGGCCGAACACGAAGGCGTTCTTCGGGGAGACCATCTCCAACCCGAAGAACGACATCCTCGATATCGAGGGAGTGGCCGGCGTCGCGCACGAGGTCGGAGTCCCGCTGATCGTCGACAACACGATCGCAACCCCGTACCTCATCCGTCCCCTGGAGTGGGGAGCCGACGTCGTCGTCCACTCGGCCACCAAGTACATCGGCGGGCACGGCACGGCGATCGCCGGCGTCATCGTCGACGGTGGATCGTTCGACTACGCGCAGTACCCCGATCGCTTCCCCAACTACAACCAGCCTGACCAGAGCTATCACGGCCTGGTCTACGCCCGGGATCTCGGTGTCGGCTCCTTCCTCGGCGCCAACCTGGCATTCATCCTGAAGGCGCGCGTCCAGCTCCTGCGCGACATCGGAGCTTCGGCCTCGCCCTTCAATGCGTTTCTGCTGTCGCAGGGCCTGGAGACGCTGTCGCTGCGGATGGAGCGGCATGTGCAGAACGCGCACGCGGTCGCGACCTGGCTGCAGGGGCGCCCGGAGGTGCTCTCGGTCAACTACGCATCGCTGCCGACCAGCCCATGGCACCACCTCGCCCAGAAGTACGCTCCCAAGGGCAGTGGCGCAGTCCTGGCATTCGAGATCGACGGTGGCATCGAGGCCGGCAAGCGATTCGTCGAGGGGCTCGAGCTGCACAGCCACGTCGCGAACATCGGCGACGTTCGCAGCCTGGTGATCCACCCCGCGTCGACGACGCATTCCCAGCTGACGCCCGAGGAGCAGGTGGCCGCGGGAGTCACGCCGGGGCTTGTTCGCCTCGCCGTGGGCATCGAGAACATCAACGACATCCTCGCCGACCTCGAGGCTGGTTTCCGGGCCGCGAAGTCCTAGGCACACGGCTCACGTGCCCCGTCCCTACGGCCCACTGGACTACCACGGTCCCCCTCCCGCCAGCGCTGCCTGGCGGGAGGGGGACCATCCAGGCGGCCGGCAGTTCGTCGATATCGGTCCGCTGGTCACGGAGAGCGGGTGTCTCCTGCCCGCCGTGCGCGTGGCGTATCAGACCTGGGGGCGCCTCGATGCCGCGGGCTCGAATGCCGTCTATATCTGCCACGCGCTGACCGGAGACTCCCATGTGACCGGCCCAGCCGGCCCCGGTCATATGACGGCTGGGTGGTGGGACGGACTGGTCGGCCCTGGTCGGGCCATCGACACCGATGACTGGTTCGTCGCATGCGCGAATGTCCTGGGCGGATGCCAGGGCACCACTGGCCCCTCCAGTATCGCCCCGGATGGTCGACCCTGGGGAAGCAGATTCCCCGCCATCACCGTCCGAGACATGGTCGAGGTCGAACGGGCGTTCACCGCGGCCATCGGGGTCTCCTCGTGGGCGCTCATGCTCGGCCCCTCCCTGGGCGGCATGCGCGTGCTGGAGTGGCTGGTCGCCTATCCCGAACTCGTGCGCAGCGGCCTGGTGCTCGGCACGACCGCCGCGGTCAGTGCCGACCAGATCGGCACCCATGCCACGCAGCTGGAGGCTATCTACGCCGACCCGAACTTCAAGGACGGGGACTACTACGACGAACCCGATGGCCAGGGCCCGCACCGCGGGATGGGCATCGCCCGCCGGATCGCCCACCTGACCTACCGAAGCGAGGGAGAGCTGCGCCACCGATTCGATCGCCGGATGCAGGGCGGGCAGGATCCGGGCAAATTCGAGGGCGGCCGACGTCTGGGTCGGTTCGAGGTGGAGTCCTACCTGGACCACCACGCTGACAAGCTCGCCCGCAGATTCGACGCCAACACCTACGTCGCGCTCACCAACGCCATGACGCTGTTCGACCTCGGCCTCGGCAGGGGCGGAGTCGACCAGGCGCTGGCCTCGATAACGGCGCCCCTCACGGTGGTCGGGATCGACTCCGATCGGCTCTTCCCCGTCTACCAGCAGCGGCATATCGCGAGCCTGGCCCCGGGCGCCGGCGACCTGCACATCGTCCATTCCGACTACGGCCACGACGGCTTCCTCGTCGAGGATGACCAGGTCGCTGAGTACGTCAGGCTCGCGGTCGCACGCATCCCCCCGTCCGAGGCCTAGCCCGGCTGTTATCCACAGGCGGGCAAGGCGTCATTCCATCCGGGCGCAGGGCGCTCGTAGCCTGTCGTGATGACCAGGAAGCCCTTGCTTGCTGCCTTCGCCACGACCGCAGCCGGTGCCGTGATCCTTGCCTCGTCGTGGGCGCTGAGCGTGGCCCTCGCCTCCTCAGCCCAGGCCGTCGACGTCGTCGGCGATGACGAGGCGGATCGGTATGTGGGCAGCGGCGGCCTCGTCCTGCCGGGCACCGTCCCTGAGCAGACCCGCGTACGAGTCGCCTCATGCGCCGACTGCCGCTGGAAGATGACCGACCCGTGCGTTACCGAGGGTGGCTCCTGCGATTCCGTCACCCGCGGCTGCGCCGCTGGGCGCCAACTGCTGCGGGCCTGGATCAGTCGTGATGCGGGCCGCACCTGGGAGGAGCTGGGGCTGGTCTGCCTTGCGCCCTCGGGGCCCGTGACCGTCGCGGAGGTGGGCGAGGCGATCCATGATGACTTCGAGCAGGGGCTTCCGGCTAGCCGCATTCGATACCAGCCGCCCCGCGGGGTGCTGCCCTACCTGCCAGTGGTCTTCCATTCCGGTCAGCCGGCCGGCATCCCGCCCATCGACGTGGAGATCGCGGGATTTCGGGTCGTCGTGACGCCTACCCCCCGATGGTCCTGGGATTTCGGCGATGGATCCAGGCTGGACGTCGGTATCCCCGGGAGCACCTATCCCGATATGTCCGTTTCCCACGCCTATCGCAGCGGAGGGGCGCGCGAGGTCCGGGTGACCACGACCTGGCGGGCGACCGTCATGATCGATGACCTCGGGCCATTCGAGGTCCAAGGACCAGTCACGCAGGAGTCGGCCGCCACCATTCGGGTCGGTCAGGCCAGAGCCGTGCTCGTGCCGTAGGATCTGCAGATCACGGCCCGTCCAAGCCATCAGGCTTGACACGGGCTTGCTTCATGGGATCCGGCCCTGCGGGAACAGCCGGCACCATGGCGTGTCCGTCCGTTGGGATGAGTGAAAGGGCATAGACAGCGCCAATGGCACAGGTGAAGAAGGCGGCTCCGGTGAAGAAGGCGGCTCCGGTGAAGAAGGCGGCTCCGGTGAAGAAGGCCGCTCCGGCGAAGAAGGCGGCTCCGGCGAAGAAGGCCGCTCCGGCGAAGAAGGCGGCACCGGCGAAGAAGGCGGCACCGGCGAAGAAGGCGGCACCGGCGAAGAAGGCGGCACCGGCGAAGAAGGCGGCACCGGCGAAGAAGGCGGCACCGGCGAAGAAGGCGGCACCGGTCAAGAAGGCGGCACCGGTCAAGAAGGCGGCACCGGTCAAGAAGGCGGCACCGGCGAAGAAGTCCGCTCCGGCGACGATTGCGCCGGAGGGGGTCGGGCTAGAGGACGACGGCGCTCTTGTCGAGGTCATCGAGACGGAGGATGGCCTGGTCCCCGTCGATGCCGAGGACATCGCAGAGGAGGAACTCGAGGACGTTGCCGTCCTGGAGGTCGAGCTCGAGGCGGACCTGGCTGAGGACCTCGCCGAGGTTGCCGAGGAGACAGCCGAGGCCGAGCCCGCAGCAGAAGGCGAGGAGCAGGGCTTCGTCATCTCGGATGTCGACGACACCGACGAGCCGATCCAGACGGTCACGGTGGCTGGAGCGACAGCCGATCCGGTCAAGGACTACCTGAAGCAGATCGGCAAGGTTCCACTGCTCAACGCCGAGCAGGAGGTCGAGCTCGCCAAGCGCATCGAGATCGGTCTGTTCGCGGAGGAGAAGCTCAACGAGGCCAGGAAGCTCGATAAGAAGGAGCATCGAGACCTGGAGTGGCTCGCCGAGGATGGCCGGCGGGCAAAGAACCACCTGCTCGAGGCGAATCTCCGCCTGGTGGTCTCGCTGGCCAAGCGATACACGGGCAGGGGCATGCTCTTCCTGGACCTGATCCAGGAGGGCAATCTCGGCCTGATTCGCGCTGTCGAGAAGTTCGACTACACCAAGGGCTACAAGTTCTCGACCTATGCGACGTGGTGGATCCGCCAGGCGATCACCAGGGCCATGGCGGATCAAGCCCGAACGATCCGCATCCCGGTGCACATGGTGGAGGTGATCAACAAGCTCGCAAGGGTCCAGCGACAGATGCTGCAGGACCTTGGGCGTGAGCCCACGCCGGAGGAGCTCGCCAAGGAGCTGGACATGACCCCCGAGAAGGTGGTCGAGGTCCAGAAGTACGGGCGGGAGCCGATCTCGCTGCACACCCCGCTGGGCGAGGAGGGCGACAGCGAGTTCGGCGATCTCATCGAGGATTCCGAGGCCATCGTTCCCTCCGATGCGGTGTCCTTCACACTGCTGCAGGAGCAGCTTGAATCGGTCCTGGACACCCTGTCTGATCGGGAGGCCGGCGTCGTTCGGATGCGCTTCGGCCTGACGGACGGGCAGCCCAAGACCCTCGATGAGATCGGCAAGGTCTACGGGGTCACCCGGGAGCGGATCCGACAGATCGAGAGTAAGACCATGTCCAAGCTCCGGCATCCATCGCGATCGCAGGTCCTCCGCGACTACCTGGACTAGTCGCCGGCGGGCCCGGGCACCTGGCCGGTGAAGCGCGCAGGGCGGCGCTCGCGAAAGGCGGCCAGGCCCTCTGCGTAGTCGGCACTGCGCCACGCGTCACGTCGCAGGCTTGTCAGGTGCTCGAAGAGATCACTGGTGAGCGAACGGGCATCGATCAGCGCATTCATCTCGGCCTTCATGGCCCGGATGGCCAGCGGCGCCAGAGCGGCAATCCGCTCGGCGAGTTCGCGGGCGAGGGCCGTCATCTCGGGCTCGTCGTCTGCCAGTCGGTTGACCACGCCGAGGCGGGCCATGATGTCGGCATCGATCGGCTCAGCGGTGAAGAACATCTCCTTGGCGATGTTGACCGGCAGTGAGCCGACGAAGTGACCCAGGCCAGCTGAGTTGTAGGGGATGCCGAGCTTGGCCGGGGTGATGGCGAAGGTGGCCGTTCGGGTGGCGACGACGAGGTCGCAGGCGATGACCAGGTTGCAGGCGCCGCCCCACACCGACCCTTCGACGGCGGCGATGACCGGCATGGGTGCCCGCCGGACGGCACGCAGCAGGCCCTCCAGGGGGTTGGCCCAGGTCAGGGGGTCGGATCCGTCCTCGGGCAGCTCGGTGATGTCGTGACCGGCGGACCAGATGGCCGCGCCGGGCTCGGCTCGCAGGATGACAGCGCGGGCCCCGCCCGCGGTGGCAGCCTCTAGTGAGCCGATCAGCCGGTCGAGCAGCGCCGAGTCGAGCGCATTACGCCGCTGGGGGTTCGACAGGGTAAGCGTCCAGACGTCCGCAGAGCGTTCAATGCGCACCTCGGCCACTGCCGGAGCGTATGGCACCCGCTCGCTGGCCTGGGAATGACGGTGCCAGGGGAGAAGAACCGTGTCGGGGCGACTAGCGGCTGTCAGCTGCAGGCGCCTCGTTGAGGCGGTGAGTCTCGTCGACGACCTCGATGGCCTGCGGGCGAAGGACAGGCTCATGGCGGTTCCAGTGATGCCCGCAGAACAGCAGGTCAGCGCCGCCAGGGAGGATGACGCGGACATACGCCTGGGCATTGCAGCGGTCGCACCGGTCGGTAGCGCTCAATGCCGGGGCTGTCAGGGTCTGCGTCATGTCTCGGGCACCTCCTGCGGGCGGGGTTCACGTGGAGCGATTGCTTCTGCGTGGGAGAACAGTCTCCCACCCCTGTGACATTCCCGGTATGCCACGCCGGTCCGGTTCACCCAGGGCGAACGCACATGTGATGGCCGTCACAGTCGGGCGCCGGTGACGCTGGACGACCGCGTCACCCCCGTGACTGAGATGCCGGACACGCCGGTCGGTGCGCATCGACTGACGCTCGCGCGGATAGGTTCGAGGCATCCGCTCTACGACAGGAGACCTGCATGGCCCGGGCGAGCAAGGCTGCGACCGATGAGGCCGGCGGCTACTCCGCCAGGCACCTTGCCGTCCTCGAAGGGCTCGATGCCGTCCGCAAGCGCCCGGGCATGTACATCGGCTCGAATGACAGCCGGGGCCTGATGCACTGCCTGTGGGAGATCCTCGACAACGCCGTCGACGAGGCGCTCGGCGGGCACTGCAAGCGGATCTCGGTGACGCTGTACCCGGACGGGTCCGCCGAGGTCGGCGACGACGGCCGTGGAATCCCGGTGGACATCGAGCCGAAGACACGGCTGAGCGGGGTCGAGGTCGTGATGACCAGGCTGCACGCCGGCGGCAAGTTCGGCGGCGGATCGTATGCCGCCTCCGGCGGACTGCATGGCGTCGGCGCCTCGGTCGTGAATGCCCTGAGCTCGCGCCTGGACGTCGAGGTGGACCGTGGCGGCAAGGTGCACGCCATCTCCTTCCGTCGTGGCGTCCCGGGTGTCTTCGAGGCGGGTGGCGATGATGCGGCGTTCACGCGCAAGAGCGGCCTGCGCGTCGAGGGCAAGGCTCCCCGGACTCGTACCGGTACCAGGGTGCGCTGGTGGGCAGACCGGCAGGTCTTCACCAAGGATGCCGCCTACGACCGGCAGGAGGTCATCGACCGGGCCCGCCAGAGCAGCTTCCTGGTTCCCGGCCTGCTCATCACCGTTCGAGACCTGCGCGATCCCGCGAGTCCCTTCGAGGAGTCCTTCCAGCACAAGGGCGGGATCGGGGAGTACGTCGACCTGCTGACCTCCGGGGAGCAGGTCTGCTCGGTCATCCGACTGCAGGGCAAGGGGCACTACCACGAGACCGTGCCGGTCCTCGATGACAAGGGGCACCTGACGCCGCAGGAGGTCGAGCGCGAGATGCGCGTCGATATCGCGATGCGCTGGGATGCCGGCTACGACACCACCATCCGCTCCTTCGTCAACGTGATCGCAACGCCCAAGGGAGGCACCCACCTGGCCGGCTTCGAGCGGGCCATCGTCAAGGTGGTCAACGACCAGCTGCGCTCGGCGAAGGTGCTGCGCGGCAGCGAGGACAACGTCACCAAGGACGATGTCCTGGAGGGCCTGGTCGCCGTGCTCGCCGTGCGGATCCCGGAGCCGCAGTTCGAGGGCCAGACCAAGGAGGTGCTCGGGACGCCCGCGGCATCGCGGGTCGTCTCGAGCGTGGTGACCAAGGAGCTGACGAGCTGGTTCGCGGCACCGCCACGTGGGGAGAAGGCCGCCGCCCGGTCGGTGCTGGACAAGGCGGCCAATGCGATGCGCGCTCGCCTGTCGGCACGTGCGCACCGCGATACCCAGCGCCGCAAGACCGCGCTGGAGTCATCGGCACTGCCCGCCAAGCTGGTCGACTGCCGGAGCGACGACGTGGCCCGAACCGAGCTGTTCATCGTCGAGGGTGACAGCGCGCTCGGCACTGCGAAGACCGCGCGCAATGCGGACTTCCAGGCGCTGCTGCCGATCCGCGGCAAGATCCTCAACGTCCAGAAGTCCTCGCTCGCGGACATGCTGAAGAACGCCGAGTGCGCGTCCATCATCCAGGTCATCGGCGCCGGATCGGGCCGCACCTTCGACCTCGGGGCCGCCAGGTACGGCAAGGTCATCCTGATGTCCGATGCGGATGTCGACGGCGCGCATATCCGCTGCCTGCTGCTGACGTTGATCCACGGGTACATGCGGCCGCTGCTCGACGAGGGCCGGGTCTTCGCTGCTGTCCCGCCCCTGCACCGGGTGGAGATCGTCAACGCGGGCAGCAAGGCCAATGAGGTCGTCTACACCTACTCCGATGCGGAGATGCGGGCGCTGCTGCGCGATGCGGACAAGCGCGGCAAGTCGGTCCGTGACCCGATCCAGCGCTACAAGGGCCTCGGCGAGATGGACGCCGCCCAGCTGCGCGAGACCACCATGGATCCCGCCAATCGCACCCTGCGTCGCATGACGATGAAGGATGCCGAGGCCGCGCGCGGGGTCTTCGAGCTGCTCATGGGCAACGAGGTCGCTCCGCGCAAGGAGTTCATCGTGGCGGGAGCGGCCGCGCTGGACCGGGAGCGCATCGACGCCTGATCCCGGGCGCCCGAGGATGGCGGCTCAGCGAGCGGGATGGGGGTAGGCGTCGATCTCGACCGCCTTGACGCTGAGCCAGACGGCGGTCCCGGCATCGATGCGCAGGTCGGCGATGGCGGCCGGGGTCACTGCGGCGATGACCCCAGGGCGCCCCTCGATATGGACGCGGACCCGGTCGTGCAGCAGCTCGACGGCGGTGACCCTTCCCTGCCATGCATTGCGAGCGCTGCCCTGGGGCTCATGCAGTGAGATGGTGATCGCCTCAGGCCGGATCACTGCCAGTGCGCGGCCCTGCAGGCCCTGGTCGGCGATGCGCAGGGTCCCACCGCCGTCGAGGGCGAGCTCGCCGCCAACGGCCGTCCCGCTCAGCAGGTTGACGCCCATCAGGGCCGCGACATACGGGGTGGCCGGCCGCCTGGCGAGGTCGCCAGGGGTGCCCTCCTGGGCGATGGCACCCGACTCCAGGACCACGATCCGGTCAGCCAGCAGCATGGCATCGAGCGGGTCGTGGGTGACCAGGACGGCGCACCCGGGGTACTCGGCGAGCTGCCGCTGCAGCTCGATGCGCACTGAGGTGCGGGTCTCGGCATCAAGGGCGGCCAGTGGCTCATCCATGAGCAGCAGGGACGGGCCGGTCGCGAGGGCGCGGGCGAGGGCGACTCGCTGCGCCTGGCCCCCGGAGACCTGCGAGGGCCGCCGATCGGCCAGGTGGTCGATCCCGAGACGTGCCAGCACCTCGTGCGCCACCTGGCGGGAGCGCTGCCTGCCCTCGCCTCGGGCCCGAGGGCCGAAGGCGACGTTCTCCAGGACTGTCAGGTGCCCGAACAGGGCGTAGTCCTGGAAGACCAGCCCGACATTGCGCGCCCTGGGCTGGACGAACACCGAGTCGCCGTCGTCGACGATGCGGCCGTCGATCTCGATCCGCCCCTGATCGATGCGCTCCAGCCCGGCAAGCGCCCGGAGCAGGGTCGACTTGCCCGCTCCGTTCGGCCCGAGCACGGCCACCGTCGTGCCGGCCTGCACGGCGAGCTCCGCGTCGAGGTCGAACGCACCGCGGGCCAGGCGCACGGATGCCCGAACGCTCATGATGCCTGGGCCCGCAGGTAGCGACCGCGCAATGCGACGAGCACCGACACGCTGACGGCCAGGAGCACCACGCTGAGCGCGATCGCTACTGAGCGGTCGGTCTCGAGCGCTGCGTACACGGCCAGGGGCATGGTCTGGGTGACGCCGGGGAAGCTGCCCGCGAAGGTGATCGTGGCGCCGAACTCGCCGAGGGCCCGAGCCCAGCACAGGACCAGCCCGGCGATGAGCGAGGGCCCGACCATCGGCATGGTGATCCGCCGGAAGACTGTCCAGGCGGATGCTCCAAGGGTGGCCGCGGCCTCCTCGTATCGCTGGCTGAGCGAGCGGAATCCGCCCTCCATGGTGATGATGAGAAAGGGCATCGAGACGAAGGCCTCCGCGATCACGACCCCGGCGGTCGTGAAGGGGAACTGGATGCCGAAGGCGTCGGAGAGGACCTGCCCGACCAGGCCGCGGCGGCCGAGTGCGGCGAGCAGGGCGACGCCGGCGACGACGGGCGGCAGCAGCAGCGGCACCAGGACAAGGGCGCGCAGCAGCCCGGTCCATGGCAGCACCTCCCGGGCCAGCAGCCACGCCAGCGGAACGCCGACGAGCGCGGCGAAGGCGGTGGCGCTCAGCGAGGTGACCAGCGAGAGCAACAGCGCGCTGCGGGCGGCCTCGCTGGTGACGATGCCACCCAGGCTTGCCCACGGCGCCTGGGCGAGCAGGGCGATCAGCGGGATGAGGAGGAAGGCCAGCGCCACGGCTCCCGGGACGGCGAGGAACCATGGGGCCCGGGCACGGCGAGGCCGGCTCACCAGGGCCTGGCGAACCCGTAGGCCCGAAGGATGCCCTGCGCCGAGAGGCTGAAGCGCACGTAGTTGACGAAGGCCTGGGCCGCCTGCGGATTCGAGGTGCGCCCGACGGTCGCGATCGGGTACGTCGTCGTCACGTTCATCGACGCCGGGATAGGCACGGACGTCACCTTATTGCCGACCGCGCGCACATCGGTGGCGTACACGATGCCGGCATCGAGATCGCCGGAGACCACCTTGGCCAGCAGGGCCCGGACATCCAGCTCGCGGGTGACCGGGGTGACGCTCACCTTGTTCAAGGCGAGCAGGTCCCGCGCTGCTGCGCCGCAGGGGACGGCCGCGTCGCACAGGCCCACGAGCAGGCCGGGCCTGGAGAGGTCTGCGAGCGATGCGATCCGCGCCGGATTCCCGGCGGGCATGGCGATCGCCATGGTGTTCCTGGCGAAGATCAGCGGGCGATTGACGACTCCTGCGTTCACGGCCTTCCACATGGTCGGCTCGGACGCAGTCACCAGGACATCGACCGGCGCCCCGGCGAGGACCTGGCTGACGAGGCCAGCGCTGCCCCCGAAGTTGAAGGTCACGGCCGTGCCTGGGTAGCGCTTCTCGAAGGCCCTGGCGATCACCGGGAAGACGTCCGTCAGGGAGGCTGCCGCTGACACCGTGATCGGCCCGGTCGGACGCGATGCCGTAGGGGCGAAGAGGTGTGACGAGGCGGAGGCCGCCGCGGACGTGGGTCCCAGCACGACGCTGGCGCAGGCGAATGCCGCCAGTGCCAGTACGGTCAGCGGGCGAATTCTCGGCATCGGGCCTCCTGAGACGGCGAACGTACACGCGGATGATACGTCCAATTACATTCCGCACCTGCGGAATTTAGGTACCTATGGATCCGCATGATCGGAACGCGACCATCGCTGGTGACTGTGCCTGCCTCCTCAAGGCGCATGGGGGTTCGCCGACCGTGCTGGCACACTCGTCTCGTCGATCGAGCTCACTCGTCTTGTCGACCGAGCTCACTCGTCTTGTCGACCGACATGGGGACCAGGATGACCGAAGTTGACCACGGCATCGGCCTGCGCGCGGCCCTGCGGGTCTGGGCGAGCGTCGGCCTGCACAGCTTCGGCGGGCCGGCTGGCCAGATTGCTGTGATGCACCGCGAGATCGTCGAGCGCCGCCGCTGGGTCAGCGACGGCAGGTTCATGCATGCCCTGAACGCCTGCATGCTGGTCCCGGGACCGGAGGCGATGCAGCTGGCGACCTACCTGGGCTGGCTCATGCATGGCATCCGGGGAGGCCTCGCCGCCGGCACGCTCTTCGTCCTCCCGGGCTTCGCGGTCATGCTCGGGCTGTCGATGGCCTACGTCGCATTCGGGTCGGTGTCGTGGGTGACGGGCCTGTTCGCGGGGCTGCAGGCGGCAGTCGTGATGCTGGTCGCGGTGGCCTTCGCCAGGATCGCTCGCCGATCCTGGGTCACCCGAGGGCTGGCCGTCATCGGCGTGGCATCGTTCCTGGCCGTCCTGCTCTGGGACGTCCCTTTCCCGCTGATCGTCGTGGTGGCCGGAGCAGTGGGGTGGCTCGGCCTTCGATCGCAGCCCTCTTCATCCGAGAGCTCGCACCTGGCCTCCGAGCCGGCGCTGGCCGATCAGCATGGGCTCTCGCCCGGGAAGTCCCGACGGGCGCGGAAGGCGGCGCTGGCCTGCCTGGTGCTGTGGCTTGCGCCCGTCGCTGCCGTCATGGCCGTCCTCGGCCCGGGGAGTGTGCTCGGCCAGATCGCCTGGCTCTTCTCCAAGGCCGCAATCCTCACCTTCGGTGGCGCCTACGCGATCCTGGGATACGTCGCCCAGGAGGCGGTCGGGCACTACGGGTGGCTGACCTCCGCCGACATGGCCACGGGCCTGGCTCTCGCCGAGACGACTCCCGGCCCGCTGCTGCTCGTGCTGTCGTTCATCGGCTTCGTGGCGGCCCATGGCGCTCCCGACGGGCTGCCGCCGATGGCGGCCGGCGTCATCGGTGCCACCCTGGCTGCGTGGGTGACATTCGTCCCGGCGTTCATGATCGTGTTCGCGATGGCTCCGTCATCGGAGCGGCTTCGGCAGCATCGTGCCGTGGCAGGTGCCCTGGCCGCCATCACCGCAGCCGTCTGCGGGGTCATCCTGGACCTCGCCCTGTGGTTCGCCTCGCATGTGCTCTTCGCCAGCGTTGGCGAGGTGCGATTCGGCCCCATCCACCTGCTGATGCCGGACCTCGCGACGACCCGATGGGCGATGGTCCTGATTGCGGTGATCGCTTCGGGCCTGCTGGCAACCCGACGGGTGCCGACGCTGGCCATCCTCGGCGTCTGTGCCGTCACGGGTGCCGGCGTGATGCTGATCGGCGGGACGGGGTAGCGCGGGGGCCTGCGGGGCGAGATGGTTCGCCCAGCCCCTAGGAGTAGCGCTCGACCCGGGTCACGGTCACTGCCGAGGTCCAGGCGGCGACCGCGTACGAGGGGAAGTACTCGCGGGACAGCACGTCCATGATCGACGTGGCCACGGCATCGGTGACCAGCGTCTCCAGGCGGATGTTCCCGCCCTCGAGCTCGCTCGCCCGGCGATTGCGGGGGCCATGGCCTCGGGCATCGGTGATCGTCCAGCCGCGGGCACCGCAGGCGGTGAGGTCGCGGGTCAGCCGCGACTCCAGGACGGCCTCGGTGACGATGGTGACCAGGGTGGCATTCGGCTCGGCGCTGGCGTGCATCGGGTGTCCTCCTCTCCAGGCCCTGACAGCACCTAGGCAATCGCCTGGGCGATGGCGACGTACAGGGGTATGCCGATGATGAGATTGAACGGGAAGGTGATGCCCAGGCTTGCCGTCAGGTAGTAGCCAGGATTGGCATCCGGCAGGGCAAGGCGCACGGCAGCCGGGGCTGCGATGTAGGACGCGCTGGCACACAGCACGCCGAGCACGGCGGCGCCCCCGGGGCTCATGCCGCCCAGCGCCCCGCCCAGGACGCCCGCGCAGCCGGCGATCACCGGGAACACGACTGCGAAGGCCAGCAGGCCAGGCCCGGCGGTGCGCACGTCGGGCAGGCGCCGCCCGGCCAGGGCGCCCATCTCCAGCAGGAACAGGGTCAGCACGCCGGTGAACAGGGCGCCGAAGAAGGGCTCGGTGCGCGCATAGCCGGCTGGCCCGGTGATGACCCCGATGAGCAGGCCGCCGACGAGCAGGAGGACCGACTTCGCGGTGAGCACCTCGCGCAGGCTCTCCCAGTCGATGCGCCGCTGGCTGGCCGGAGACTGGCTGCTCCGTGCTCGCACCTGCTGCCCGCGGCGGGCCAGGAGCAGGCCCACGATGATGCCCGGGATCTCCAGCAGCGTCAGCAGGGTGGCGACATAGCCCTCGAAGGCAATGCCCGCCGCCTCGAGGAAGACCAGGGCAGCGGTGAAGGTGACCAGCGAGGTCGACCCGTAGTGGGCCGCGAGCGCACCCCGGTCGACCGCTGACAGCCTGGTCAGCAGCCGCAGCAGTCCGAAGGCGGCGATCGGGATCAGCACCCCGAGCAGGACGGCGATCAGTGCCGGGGCGACGATGTCCGCCGGGCTGCTCTCGCGCAGGGCGACGCCGCCCTTGAGGCCGATCGCCAGCAGCAGGTACATCGAGATCGCCTGATAGGCGGCGTCCGGCAGGCGGAGGTCGGCCTTCAGCAGGACGGCGATGATCCCGATGGCGAATGCCAGGACCGGGGGCGAGGTGAGGTTCTCCAGTGCCAGGCCCAGGGTAGAGGTCAGGTCCATCGTCGTCGGCCGGGGATTTCCCGGTGTCCGTCAGCCGTTCGGTCGGATCTTGGACACTGGCTCCCCGCCGATGCCCCACTCGTCGGCACTGACCTCGTACAGGGCAACCCGGATGCGGCCGGGATCGCCGCCGAGGACCTCCGCGGTCGCGTCGGTGAGACGGCGGATGAGGTCGTGCTTCTGCTCGACGGTGCGTCCCTGGAGCATCGTCACCTGGATCATGGGCATCGGATCGTCCCTCCATGCTGCGGGCGGGCCGCCCGCAGGGCCGAACCTATCGCCTCGGCCCTGCCCTCGGCGGCGGGCATCCTCGACCCGGCCGGGCGACGAGTGCGGTGGGTCTAGATTGGCCCGCGCATGCGGCGCAAGCCGAGCACGCCGAGCACGCCGAGCACGCCGAGCAAGCCGAGCCGGACGACAGGAGAGGTGGCCATGACGCGCCCACGACGAGTTGCAGTCATCGGGTCGGGCCCATCAGGCATCTACGCCGCCGATGCGCTGGTCAGCCAGTCCGAGGTGCCGGTCAGTGTCGACGTGATCGACCGGCTGCCGGTGCCGTTCGGGCTGGTGCGCTACGGGGTGGCACCCGATCACATGAGCATCCGCTCCGTTCGCGACACCCTGAACAAGGTCCTCGACAAGCCCGGGGTCCGCTTCATCGGCAACCTGGAGATCGGGTCGGACGTCTCGGTCGCCGACCTGCACGCCTACTTCGACGCGATCATCTTCACCTACGGGGCCTCGCGCGACCGGCGGCTCGGCATCCCGGGGGAGGACCTCGACGGGAGCGTTGCCGCAACGGACTTCGTCGCCTGGTACTGCGGTCACCCCGATGCCGATCGCGAGACCTTCGAGCGCCTCGTGCCGACCGCGACCTCGGCGGTGGTTGTCGGCGTCGGGAACGTGGCCGTCGACGTGACCCGAGTCCTGGCGAAGACGGTTGGCGAGCTCGACCACACCGACATGCCGCAGCATGTGCTCGACACCCTCGGGCGCAGCCAGGTGGCCGACATCCACCTCCTGGGCCGACGTGGCCCGGCACAGGCGACCTTCACGACCAAGGAGCTCCGCGAGCTCGGCGAGCTGCTGGACGCCGATGTCATCGTCCGACCGGAGGACCTCGCCTTCGATGAGGCGAGCCAGGCGGCCATCGCCCAGGACAAGGCGATCGCCCGCAATGTCGAGGTCATCCGTGAGTGGTCGACGCGCACGCCGACGGGCAAGCCCCGGCGCGTGCACGTGCACTTCCTCGCCCGGCCGGTCGAGCTGCGTGGCGACGACCGGGTCCGCGAGGTCGTGGTCGAGCGCACCGAGCTGGACGGCTCCGGCGGCGTGACGGGCACCGGCCAGCTGACGGCCATCCCGGCCGACCTGGTCGTCCGCAGTGTCGGCTATCGGGGAACGGCGATTGATTCGGTGCCCTTCGATGAGCGCGGCAATGTGATCCCGCACGCCGACGGCCGGGTGCAGCGGGAGGGCACGACCGTCGCCGGGGAGTACGTCGCCGGCTGGATCAAGCGCGGCCCGACCGGCATCATCGGAACGAACAAGAAGGACGCCACCGCCACCGTGGCGTCCCTGCTGGCCGATGCGGGCGCCCTGCCGGCCGCTGCCCACCCGGAGCCGGCGGCATTCGATGCCTTCCTTGCCGGCCGGGGGATCGAGGTCGTCCCGACCGCGGGGTGGCAGTCGATCGACCGGGCCGAGCAGGCCCTCGGCCAGTCGCGCGGCCGGGATCGCACCACCATCCATGACCGCGCCGAACTCCTGCAGCAGGCCAGGTCGACGGGCTGATCAGGACGGGTCGAGGGCGGCGACCTGCCAGGCATGGACGGGTCGCGGGTCACCGCCGCAGGATTCCGGCCGCAATGCATCGAGCCGCTCATGGCGCAGGCGCACCGTCCAGAACCTCCCGTCGGCGTGCCGGGCGGTGACCTCGGCGTCGGTGCCGTCAGGTGCGGGGCTCTCGCGGACCTCGAAGTCGGCCAGCGCCGACTCCCCGCCCAGGTGCGCGCGAACGGCGATCTCCGCGACCTGCTCCTGGGGCGACAGCCCCGTGCGGCCGCGCAGGCCGTCGCCCGTGATGCGACCGTCGGCGCAGGCGCGCAGCGCGCTCACAGCGGCGGCGGGATCGAGGCGGCCGTAGACGGCACCGGTCGGCAGCACGAGCAGCGTCGGTGCGAAGCGATGGCCGCCGATATGGCTGGCCTCCCAGGCCAGGTGCTGCTGCACGCCGAGGTGCTCGTGAACAGCGGCCAGCAGGGGCCGGCCGATGGTGGCGCAGCAGGCATCCCGGCCTCCCTGGGTGCAGGCCAGCAGGAGCGGATCCGCCGAGGGCCCGTCCAATGTCGGCAGGTCGCCGGTGGCGAGACCGGCGAAGTCCCAGTCCGCCACGCTGCTGATGTCATCGAGCAGTCCGTGGTGCAGCCGCTCACTGCCCGGCCGCACGTCGGCAACCCATGCATGCCGGCGGCCGTCAGCCTGACGAGCCGGGCGAGAGGGGTGGCGGGCCAGGAGAATCCCCACCCTGGTCGATGCCGCCGCATCCGCGAGGATTGCGCCCAGCCCGGCAGGCAGGTCAGCATCGCGCAGTGCCCGGGCCCCCCACGGGCCGGGCTGCTCCAGCACGACCCAGGCATCGGCCCTCGGCGCAGTGCCGGCGAGCGGCTCGCCGACCTGCCGCGAGCGGGTCGAGCAGGCGGTCATGTCGTGGCGCCGAGCTGGCCCCCGAGTCCGCTGATGGGAATCGAGCCGGGGGTACCGGTGCCGTCGCGCTTGCCCTGCTCGGTCGGCAGGTCGACCGGGGCTCCCGACGCGGACGCCGCTCGGGCAGGGCCGTTGCCCGCCCAGGCGCGCAGCAGTCCGTCCTCGCCGGAGCGAATGCGATGGCAGCGAACGCCACTGGTACCGCGGCCCTTGGCGGGGTATTCGGCCAGTGGGGTGACCTTGACGGTCCCGGCATCAGTGCCGGCCAGGGCCGAGAATGAGCCTGCGACCGTCACGACCAGGCTGTCCGCGCCAGGAGTGAAGGCAGCTCCGAAGATCACCTCAGCGCCCTCGTAGACCCGGATGCCCTGCATGCCGCCGGCTGCCCGGCCCTGGGGCCGGACGGCACTGGTCGGGAAGCGGAGCAGCTGCGCATCGGAGGTGATGCAGACGATCTCGCCTCGCTCAGCGGCCCGCTCGTCGAGCCAGGCTGCCCCGACGACCCAGTCCGGCTCGTCCAGCCGGATGACCTCCCATGCGTCCTTGTTCGCCGGGATATCCGGCAGCACTCGCTTGACGATGCCCCAGGCGGTGACCAGCACCAGGGAGCCGGTGCCGTCCAGGGGCATCAGGCCCAGGGCTCGCTCGCCGGCGGGCAGGTCGATGAATGCGCCGATCGGTGCCCCGGCGGACAGCGCAGGGATCCCGGCCGATGGCGGCAGGCCGGGCAGGTCAAGCACCGACAGCCGCAGGACGCGACCGGCACTGGTGACCAGGCCGACGTGCCCGCGGGCCGTTGCCGGGCAGGCGCTGGTGATGACGTCATGGGCGGCACGAGGAACCTCGGCCGCGAAGTCGCCACCTGCCACCCGGGCCAGCAGGCCCGTGCTCGACATCAGCACCAGGCACGGGGCGTCGTCGACCTCCAGCGGCACGGCGCTCGGCCCGCTGCTGATGGCGGCCTCCATGAGCAGGGTCCGCCGGGGCGTGGCGTGGGCGTGCGCGACCTGGGCGAGCTCGTCGGAGACGACGCCGCGCAGCCGGGCATCGTCGGCGAGGATCGCATCGAGCTCGTCGATCTGGCGCCGCAGCTCGTCGGACTCGCGCTCCAGCTCCAGCCGGGAGAACTTCGTCAGCCGGCGCAGCGGCATGTCCAGGATGTACGTCGCCTGGGCGTCGCTGAGGTCGAAGACCGCGATGAGCCGAGCCTTCGCCGAGGCGGCATCCTCGGAGTCCCGGATCAGCTGGATCACCTCGTCGATGTCGAGGATGGCGACGAGCAGACCCTCCACCAGGTGCAGCCGATCATGTGCTCGCGCGCGCCGGTAGGCACTCCGGCGGCGCACCACCTCGAATCGGTGTTCGAGGAACACGCGCAGCAGGTCCAGCAGGCCCATCGTCTGGGGCTGACCGTCGACCAGCGCGACGGCATTCACGCTGACCTGGTCCTCCATCGGGGTGAGCCGGAACAGGGCCTCGAGGACGGCCTCCGGGTTGAAGCCGTTCTTGACCTCGATGACCAGGTTCAGACCGCTGTCGCCGTCCGTCAGGTCGGTGATGTCCGAGATCCCCTGGAGCTTCTTGGCCAGGACGAGGTCCTTGATCCGCTCGATCACCCGCTCGGGGCCGACATTCATCGGCAGCTCGCTGACCACGATGCCCCGGCGGCGGGCGCTCACGCTGTCGATGCGTGTCCGGGCGCGGACCTTGAAGGCGCCGCGACCGGTCTGGTAGGCCTCGCGCACGCCCTCGAGGCCGACGATGACCCCTCCGCCGGGGAGGTCGGGACCTGGGATGAAGCGCATGATGTCGCCCAGCGATGCATCGGGATGCTGGATCAGGTGGCGAGCCGCCCCGATCACCTCGCCGAGGTTATGCGGCACCAGGTTCGTTGCCATCCCCACGGCAATTCCCGACGCCCCGTTGACCAGCAGGCTCGGGATCGCCGCCGGCAGGACGGTGGGCTCGGACTCACGGCCGTCGTAGTTGGGGATGAAGTCGATGACGTCCTCGTCGAGACCGGCGGTCATCGCCACTGCGGCCGCCGCCAGCCGGGCCTCGGTGTAGCGCATCGCGGCCGGGCCATCGTCCGGCGAGCCGAAGTTGCCATGCCCGTCGACCATGGGCAGGCGCAGGGAGAACGGCTGGGCCATGCGCACGAGCGCGTCGTAGATGGCCGTGTCGCCGTGCGGGTGCAGGCGTCCCATCACCTCGCCGACGACGCGCGCGCTCTTGACATGGCCGCGGTCGGGCCGCAGGCCCATCTGCGCCATCTGGAACAGGATCCGGCGCTGCACCGGCTTGAGCCCATCCCGGGCGTCCGGCAGGGCGCGGGCATAGATGACCGAGTAGGCGTACTCCAGGAAGCTCGACTGCATCTCCGCCGATACGTCGACATCGACGATGCGACCGTCGCCGGGTGCCGTGCTGGCGGTCGTCCGCCGTGCCATCCCATTCACCCCTCATGTGCCTGCGCCGGCCAGCCGCGTGACCGTGCGACCTGCATTCTGCGGCCTAGGCGGGCGGTGGTCCGGCTCCGACACGTCCGACCGCCGCAGCGGCGACCTCGACTCCTCGCTGCAGTGCCTGCTCCAGGTGGGCTCCGCTCGCCCATGAGGGCAGCAGCCCGGCAGCGAAGGCGTCACCGGCCCCTGTCGAGTCCACGACCGCCACGCCAGGCGAGGGCACCGCGATCGCCTCGCCGGCTCGCACGGCGACGGCGCCCTGTGCGCCAGCCTTCACCACCACGGTGCTCACCAGGGCGCTGAGGGCGTGCGCGGCACCCATCGGCTCGCGATCGCCGGTCAGGGCGTAGGCCTCATCGGCGTTGGCCAGCATCAGGTCCAGCAGGGGGTAGGCCTGGCAATAGGCCGTCGGCTCGAGAGCGATCGGGGCCGCCGAGGCCGCATCGAGACTGGTGGTCAGGCCTCGCTGGCGTGCCAGCTCGAGCGCTGCCAGCGCCGCTCCTCGGGTGGCCCGGCGAAGCAGGCTGTAGCCGCTCACATGCAGGTGGGCGCCGGCGTGGAACCGGTCTGCGGGCAGGTCCGCTGGCGTGAGCAGCGCGTTCGCGCCGGCATCCGGCAGCATCGAGCGCTCGCCGGATGGATCGACGATCACGATGCAGGTGCCGGTCGCCGCCCCTGCCCGGATGGCCAGCGCGGGGATGACGCCATCGCGCTGCAGCTCAGCGCAGGCGGCCTGGCCCAGGGCATCGTCTCCGATCGCACCGACCAGGCAGGCGTGCTGGCCGAGGTGCGCGAGCCATCTGGCGGTATTCGCTGCCGAGCCGCCGGCGTGCAGGCGGATCCGCGCCGGGGTGTCGCTGCCGTGCTGGATCGGCCCGTCGATCACGGCGGAGACGTCCGTCATCACGTCTCCGAGGACGATGAAGGACGTCATCTGAGACGCCGAGCGGCGACCGCGATCTGCGCGGCAAGCTCGGCGTTGCGCAGGATGATGCGCTCGTTGACCATCAGGCTTGCCCCGTGGGTCGACCGGTGGAAGTGGTCGAGCAGGAACGGGGTGACGTCCTTGCCCCGCACGTTGCGGGCGGCAGCCAGGCGCAGGCCGTCCTGCAGGACGTGGTCGTGCAGGTCGGGGTCGAGCTGCTCCTGCTCCGGCAGTGGGTTCGCCACGACCAGCGAGGAAGGGATGCCCAGGCTGCTGCGCACCTGCATGATGTCTGCGACCTGCTCGGGGGAGTCGACCGACCAGTCGACCCGGTACCCCGAGGAGGTCAGGTAGAAGCCCGGGAACTCGTGGGTGCCGTAGCCCAGCACCCCGATGTTCAGGGTCTCCAGGCGCTCCAGCGTGGCGCCGACGTCCAGGATCGACTTGACCCCGGCGCAGACGATCGTCATCGGGGTGATGCCCATGGTCGATAGGTCGGCGGACTCGTCCCAGCTCTCGCGTGCCTCCCGGTGGACGCCGCCGAGGCCCCCCGTCGCGAAGACGTCGATGCCGACCAGGGCCGCGATATGGCTGGTCGCGGCAACGGTGGTGGCGCCATTGCCGCGGCGGGCGGCGACGGTCGCCAGGTCGCGGACGGACACCTTGGTCACGTCGTCCCGATTGGCGATCTGCTCCAGCAGGTCGTCGCCCAGGCCCACGTGGACGACCCCGGCAACCATCGCGATCGTGGCCGGGGTGGCGCCGGTCGTGCGGACCCGGGCCTGGATCTCATGGGCGACCCGGAGGTTCTCCGGCCGCGGCAGCCCGTGGCTGATGATGGTGGACTCCAGGGCGACGACCGGCAACCTGCGCTCGATGGCATCGCGGACCTCGTCGGCCAGGACGATCGTCCCGTCCGCAAGTGCCGCAGCGGCCGCAGAGCTAGCCTGGGAAGCGTTCGCAGGGGTGTCGGTCACCTGCCCACGGTAGCGAACGTCTGGGCACCCACGGCAGCGGAGGACTGCCCGCGCCGCGGCACCGGGTGGACAATGGCGCGGTGTCGACCCAGGCCATCGCTGCAGGCCCTCCAGGTGACGGTCCGGTCGGCTATCCGGTCGGCTATCCGGTCGGATGGGAGGCGGATGTCGTCCTGGCGAACGGTCGGCCGATCCACCTCCGGCCGATCCGGCCAGCGGATCGCCAGGCCCTGCGGGCCTTTCACCGATCGCTCTCCGAGCAGAGTGTCTACTTCCGCTTCTTCGCCCCCAAGCCGGACCTCACCGAGCAGGAGCTGACCCACTTCACCGAGGTCGACTACCGGGACCGCGTGGCTCTCGTTGCATGCCTGGCGGAGCAGATCGTCGGCGTCGGCAGGTATGACCGCGTCGATGGCCATTCGGCGGAGATCGCGTTCAGCATCCGCGACGACTTCCAGGGCCGGGGCCTGGGATCGATCTTCCTGGAGCACCTGGCCGCAGCGGCCAGGGAACGGGGGATCAGCCGATTCGTCGCCGAGGTCCTGCCCGCGAACCAGCGGATGCTGCGCACGTTCCGTGATGCTGGTTACCACCTCTCCCAGCACCTCGATCAGGATGTGATCGCGGTCTCCTTCGAGATCGAGCCGACGGCGCAGAGCCGGGCGGTCCTGGCCTCGCGGGAGCAGCGCGCGGAGGCGCGCAGCGTCCGGCCGCTGCTGGCACCGGCCGGCATCGCGCTCGTGGGCGCCTCGCGGCGGCCGGGAACAGTCGGCCATGCGCTGCTGCGTCACCTGCGCGATGGGCAGTTCACCGGTCGGCTGACGGTCGTGCACCCGGAGGCGTCCGAGATCCTCGGGGTGCCATGCGTGCCGAGCCTTCGGCAGGTGCCAGCGCCGGTCGACCTGGCGGTCGTGGCCGTTCCAGCCGAGCAGGTCGCATCGGTCGTCGCCGACGCGGCCGCGGCCGGAGTGGCGGGCCTGGTGGTCGTCAGCGGGGGATTCGCTGACGCTGATGCGCTGGGAGCGGCACGGCAGCGGTCGCTGGTTGCCACGGCGCGGTCGCTCGGGGTGCGGATCGTCGGACCCAATGCGCTGGGCCTGGTGAATACCGATCCCGGCGTGCGGATGAACGCCTCGCTGGTGACCCGGATGCCCCGGCAGGGCCGGATCGGGTTCTTCTGCCAGTCCGGGGCCCTGGGCTCGTCGATCCTGGAGCGGGTCAGGTCCCGCGGGCTCGGCATCAGTACCTTCGCGTCGGCCGGCAATCGGGCGGATGTCTCGGGCAACGACGTCCTGCAGTACTGGCAGCAGGACGATGCGACGGACGTCGCCATGCTCTACCTGGAGAGCATCGGCAATGGCCGCAAGTTCGCCCGGCTCGTGCGCCGGATGAGCCCGCACAAGCCGGTCCTGATGGTGCGCAACGCGGGTGCGTCCGCAGCCGTGCCATCCGGGCACGTCGTGCGGGCCAGCAGCCTGGCCCCGGCCGCGGTCGAGGGCCTGCTGGCGGCGTCCGGGCTGATCCTGTGCGATGGCATCGACGAGATGCTCGACGCTGCCGCGCTTCTCAGCTCCCAGCCGATGCCGGCTGCGGGCGAAGCCGGTATCGGCGGGCCTGCTCGCGGCATCGCCGTCATTGGCAACAGCGACGCCCTCGCCGTGCTCGCGGCCAACGCGGCCGACGCTGCTGACCGCGCTCGCTACGCCATGCCGATGCGGCCGGTGACCTTCGCGCGGGACGCCTCAGTCGAGCGATACCGGGCTGAGCTGCGGGCGTGCCTCGCCGATGCGCAGGTGGCAGCCGCGCTGGTGATCCATGTTCCGGCGGTCGAGGCGAACCACGATGCGCCGGTCATCGAGGCCATCGGCTCGGTGGCCGCCGAGGCAGGCAAGCCGGTTGTCGCAGTGATGCAAGGCCACGGGCCGATGCCGGTGGTCGTCGGCGGCGTCCCGGTATTCGCCGACGTGGAGGATGCCATCCGAGCGATGGGTGCCATGCTGGCCCTGGCCCGCTGGCGCAGGGAGCTGGCCGACGATCCGCAGCCGCCGTCCGACGTCGATGCCGACGCGATCGCCGATCTCGTCCAGTCGGCGCTCCGAGAGGGCCACCGAGAGGTCACGGGCGAGGCCGCGGTTCGGCTCATGGACGCGGGGGGCATCCGCATGGCGCTCGGTGGTGCGGGGGAAGGCCCGATGATGCGGCTGTCACTGGCCTGCGATGAGCACTTCGGCCCGGTGGCGGAGATCGGGCTGGACGACCCGGTCGCGCGCGCCCTGCAGGATTCCGGCGTGCGCCTGGCGCCCCTGGGCCGTCCGGGCGCGCTGGACGCCGTTGCCGCACTGCGCGCCCTGCCGGCCATGCTGCCGTCCGGTGAGCCCGCTCCGCTCGGCGAGCCTGCATCGGCAGATCTCGTCGAGGCATACGCCGATGCGCTGATGCGGCTGTCGTGGATGCACGCATGGTCCCCGTCCATTCAGCGCATCACCATCGCGGGCCTGCGATGGGGGAACCCATGGGGCGCGTCGGAGGTGCGAGCCTGGCTGGATCCGTCCCCGGAGGACTTCGATCCGCAGGCCCGACGCATGGGGACCTGACCGGTGCCCGGTCAGGCCATCGACCCGACGATGGGTCGTCCGCTGCCGGCCTGCTGATGCAAGGATGACGCCATGACCGACCTTGAGCTTCGCTTGCGCACGGACATCCAGCGCAGTGGGTACTACCCAGACCTGGTAGCGGATGCGCTGAGCACGGCCCTGGGCGGCGAGACCCTGACGTCCTATCTCGTCCATCACGAGGCGACCTTCGACCATGATGAGCTGCGTCGGCACGTCACCGTCCTGGCGCTGACCCCCACTCGGCTCATCGTCGGGCACACCGACGAGCACGGTGCAGAGGAGGGCAATCCCACGCCGTTTGCCACCGCTTCGACGGAGGCCGTCCGGCTGGAGCGGGTGGACTCCGTGGTGGTGACCCGGGTCGTCAGCGAGCCGGCCCGGCATCAGCCCGGCGGGGCCGCGTCAGAGGTCGTCCTCACCATCGGGTGGGGGGCCGTGAACCGCATCGAGCTGGAGCCGGCGTCCTGCGGTGATCCACAATGCGAGGCCGACCACGGGTACACCGGCACGGCGAGCAACGACGACCTCTCGGTGCGGGTCTCAGCGGTCGCGGACGGGGCAGATGTGGTGACCCAGGCGCTGGCGTTCGCCGCATCCCTGTCCCAGGCGACGGCATCCAGGCTTGGGTGATCGACCCGCCGACGATGCGGCAGCCGATGGCCGCTGAGCCCACTGAGCCCACTGAGCTCACTGAGCCCACTGAGCCGACAATCGCAGACGTCGCGACCTCGGCGGCCGCGAGTATCGGACTGGCTGGCTTCGTCGACCGGATCGGCCTCGGCCAGGCGCAGCATGCCGTGATCTGCCTGATCGACGGCCTGGGATGGCAGCAGCTGCAGGACGCCGCCATCGATGCCCCCGTGCTGACCTCAGGCCAGGGATCGGCCATCTCGACGGTGTTCCCCTCCACGACGCCGACGGCACTGGCGTCGCTGGGCACCGGGCTGCTCCCGGGCAGCCATGGCCTGGTCGGGGCGATGTTCTGGCTGCCGGAGGAGTCCCAGGTGCTCGCACCCCTGCACTGGGGGAGCAGCCCGCATCCGCTCGCCGTCCAGCCTGAGGCCACCGTGTTCGAGCGGGCTGAGCGCCTCGGGGCCAAGGTGACCACGATCGCCCCGGAGGCCTATCGGGCCAGCGGCCTGACCCGAGCCGCCTTGCGGGGCGGCCAGTACCGCGCGGCCGAGGCCGTCGCGGATCGGGTGGAGGCGATCCTGGCGGCGACGACGGGCTACGGGCCCACGCTGACGTACGTCTACTGGCCGCACCTGGACCGGATCGGGCACGAGTTCGGCGCCGGCACGCGCGAGTGGCGCCAGGCCCTGGGCCAGGCTGACGCGCTGGCGGGCCGGCTGGCGGCGGCCCTGCCCCGCGACTCCGTCATGGTGGTCACCTCCGATCACGGCATGGTCAACTGCCCGCAGCGACTGCACCTGGACCGCGACCCGGGCCTGATGGCCGGGGTGCGCTGCATCGCCGGAGAGCCCAGGGCGCGGCACGTCTATGCCGTCGACGGCCAGGCTTCCCAGGTCGAGCGGCGCTGGCGTGACCTGCTCGCTTCCACGGCAACGATCCTGAGCCGGGCGCAGGTCGTGGAGTCCGGGCTGATCGTCGCCGATGACTGGATCGTCGAGCGCATCGGCGACGTGGTCGCGCTGCCGATGGAGGGCATCGCGCTGACCTGCTCGGTCGACTCGCAGTCCTCGGCCCTGGTGGGCCAGCATGGCGGGCCGAGCCCGGCTGAGACCCGCATCCCCTGCATCCTGATGCGCGGCTAGACGGTATGACCTGACGGGCTGAGGCCTCACCCGCGAATGTACGTGGGTTGCCAGTGGATGGACCTCTGGTAGAGCCACAGTCGTGGGGAGGCCTCAGTGATTTCCGAGCGTACTTTCGTTGG
>JAGWXF010000022.1 GCA_018970025.1 Actinomycetales bacterium
GTCGAATTTCGCATCGAAATTCGACAACAACTGGCCACTCGACGTAGGAGGGGGTGGGTGGGTCAGGATGGGGGCGTGTTGAACGGCCGGTGGACCGTGCTGGACGTGGACCAGGCCCAGGTGCGCCTTCGCAGCGGACGGATCGGACTGGTCACCGTCGACGTCACCGCCCCGGTCACCTCGGGGAGCCTGCACATCGATGATCAGGCCGTGTCGCTGGAGCTCGTCGTGGCCCTCGATCGGCTGCGGACCTCGAACTTCCTGCTGCAGGCAGCTGCCCGGGCCCTCATCTCACGGCACCAGGCGCAGGCACTGGCCTATCGCGGAGCTGGTCAGCCGGAACAGCCATGGTCGGTCACCGGGGATGCCACGGCGGGCGATGTGACCGTTGCGCTTGCTCTCGATATCCGGCTTCAGCAGCAGTCCGCGCACGAGTCGGAAGTTGAGCTGACGGGCAGCGCACACCTCGGCAGGGTTCACCTGCCGCTGCCCGGCCTGGGCACGGTCGATGACTTCGGCTTCCGCGTCGATGCCCGGCTGCGGATCGCACGGGCCTGAGTGCCAGGCTGCTCGAGCGGCCGGCTACAGGCCGCGATCGCCCTCCCAGGCACCCGTCCGGATGTCGTCGGCATCGACGATCCGATACGCGTAGCCCTGCTCGGCCAGGAAGCGCTGGCGGTGCTGCGCGAAGTCGGCGTCGACGGTGTCTCGGGTGACGATGGAGTAGAAGTGCGCGGCTCGGCCGTCGGCCTTGGGCCGCAGGATCCGGCCGAGCCGCTGGGCCTCCTCCTGGCGGGACCCGAATGTGCCGCTCACCTGAATGGCCACGCCGGCCTCGGGCAGGTCGACCGAGAAGTTGGCCACCTTGCTCACCACCAGCACTCGGGTCTGCCCATCGCGGAAGGAGGCGAACAGCCGCTCCCGCTCGCGCACGGACGTCTGTCCGGTCACCACGGGTGCGCTGAGGTGCTCGCCAAGCTCCTCGAGCTGGTCGAGGTACTGCCCGATGACCAGGACACGGTCATCGGCGTGGCGTTGCGCGATCAGCTCGACCAGCCGGATCTTCTCCGCAGCGCATGAGGCCAGCCGGTAGCGATCCTCGGGCTCGGCCATCGCGTACGCCATCCGGTCCGGATCCGGCAGGGTCACCCGGACCTCGACGCAATCGGCCGGGGCGATGTAGCCCTGACCCTCGATGTCCTTCCAGGGTGCGTCGTATCGCTTGGGCCCGATGAGGCTGAACACATCGGTCTCCCGGCCGTCCTCGCGCACCAGGGTCGCGGTCAGGCCGAGCCGACGACGGCTCTGGATGTCTGCGGTGAACCGGAAGATGGGCGCGGGCAGCAGGTGCACCTCGTCGTAGATGATCAGGCCCCAGTCCCGCGTATCGAAGACCTCCAGGTGCGGGTAGATGCCCTGCCGCTTGGTGGTCATCACCTGATAGGTCGCGATCGTGATCGGACGGATCTCCTTGCGGGCACCGGAGTACTCGCCGATCTCGTCCGCCGTGAGCGTCGTGCGGCGCAGCAGCTCATCGCGCCACTGGCGGGCTGAGACCGTGTTCGTCACCAGGATCAGCGTGGTGGCCTGGGCCAGTGCCATCGCCAGTGCGCCGACGATGGTCTTGCCGGCCCCGCAGGGGAGCACCACCACGCCGGACCCGCCATGCCAGAAACCCTCGGCAGCCTGCGTCTGGTACGGACGAGGCTGCCATTGCGCGAGGTCCAGGCCGATCGCATGCCGCTCGCCGTCGACGTACCCGGCGACGTCCTCCGCTGGCCAGCCGAGCTTGACCAGCGCCTGCTTCAGGTGTCCGCGCTCGCTCGGATGCACGATGACCGTCGTCGCGTCGATCCGTGCCCCCAGCAGCGGGGTGATCTTGCGACTGCGCAGGACCTCCTCCAGTACCGCCTCGTCCAGGGCCTGCAGGACCAGGCCGTGCACCGGATGGTTGCTGAGCTGCAGCCGGCCATAGCGGGACATCGTGTCGGCGACATCGATCAGCAGGGCGTGCGGAACCGGGTAGCGGGAGTAGCGGATCAAGGTGTCGATGACCTGCTCGGCATCGTGGCCCGCAGCTCGGGCATTCCATAGGCCCAGCGGGGTGAGCCGGTACGTGTGGACGTGCTCCGGTGCCCGCTCCAGCTCGGCGAAGGGGGCGATCGCCCGGCGGCAGTCGGCTGACGCGGGGTGATCGATCTCGAGCAGCAGCGACTTGTCGCTCTGCACGATGAGCGGGCCGGCCGTGGTCATCGGCCCTGCCCGCCGAACGCATAGGTCAGCCACGCGCCGTCTCGGCCGCTGGCAACCGGGTCGCCGAGCGTCGCCTGCAGCATGACCTGGGTCTCCTGCAGCGGCCCGGGCTCGTAGCCGCGCAGGTCGAGATGGATCGCGCAGAACCCGCGCGCTCGAAGTCGCTCGATATCGCCGGGGGTGACCGGCGTGGAGATGCTGGCGGCGATGTCCGCTGCCGGAGTCTGCTTGACGGCCCCGTAGCTGAAGTCCTTGCCTGGATTGAGGGCGGCAACGACGAAGTGCTCGTAGTCCTGCAGGGCAGGCGGGGTGAGGCCCGCCTCCGGGAACGGCACGTAGGGCAACTGCAGGATCCCGCACCTGGCGGGGATGGCGCGATTGACCTGGTCGGCGTAGTCGCGGGCCTGGTCGGCCAGGGTCGCGGCGTTGCGGGCCGTGCCCTGGTAGAGCGAGCGGTAGGGCAGGACGGAGCCGGAGATCGTCGCGGCGAGGATCACTGCGAGCGCAGGCCAGGCGACCAACGGCCGCGAGGCCACCGTGACCCTGGACATCACCAGGGCTGCCCCCACGACGATGAGGAGGAGCAGCAGGGGCAACAGGCGATTCCAGGCCCGGATCTGCGGCGTCACCACGCTGGCGAACAGCATGTTCAGGCCCCACGGGATGAAGAACGCGATCGTCACCGAAAGCAGGCAGGCAATCAGCGGCCAGGACACCTGGGGTGCCCGACGGGAGGATGGCAGGGAGCCGGGCCTGCGCCGGAGCACGATTCCCCCGATGAGGAAGATCACCAGGCAGGCGCTGGTGATCCAGGTGCCGAAGTTGCCGACCCCGGTTGCCTCATTGGCCTGCGCGGAGGAGATCAGCGTCGAGGCCCAGGCGTTGTAGCGGGCCAGCCCCGGCGCATCGCTGATGGGTGCGGGCAGCAGCGCCATCAGCAGGTTGCCGGCGTAGGTCACCGACTCGGCGGGCAGTCGCTCGCTGATCGGGCTCACCGGTGGATGCAGTCGTAGCTGGATGATGGACGGCAGGAGCCCGATGACGATCAGGTCGGCGATGGCGATGAGGGGCAGGGCAGCGGCGAGCAGCGTTCGCCAGGTATCGCGATGGGCGAGCCGCCACAGCCAGGCAGCCGTCCCCAGGAGCAGGGCGAAGAAGGCGTAGTAGATCCCGCTCCATGCCGTCAGCAGGACGATGACGGCGAGGGCTGAGATGCGCATCGCCCGCAGTCGGCCCTCCGCCAGGAAGCGCGGTATCCAGCCACCGCCGATGAGCAGGGCGAGGGTGACCCCCAGCGCTGCCGAGTACATGGTGGCGAGGTACACATGGCCCAGGCCCCGATCCCAGTGGAAGGGAATGAGCGCGTAGGCGGCGGCGAGGGCGATGGCGAGCGGTCCGCGCAGGGTGGTCAGGCGGATGGTCAGGTAGGCGATGGCCCCCACGACCGGATACGACAGCAGCAGTACCAGGTTGATGCCGAGGAAGGGTGAGCCGCTCAGCGAGGAGATGGCCCAGGCGAACAGCGACTCGATGAGGTCAAGGCTGGGGAAGTACCGCAGGTCCATCCCGTCGGGGAAGCCGACGTGCGTGCTGATCGGCCAGCCGATCGGGCTCCAGGCGCCGGCGGTGACGTAGGAGGAGAACAGGTCCCCGCCGCTGAGGGGCTGGCTGAGGCTCCCCAGGATTGGCCCGAAGACGATGAGCGCGCAGGCCAGGCTTGCCGCTGCCGCCGCGAGGGCCTCGATGAGGGTGGTTCTCGAGAGCAGCGGCGGACAGGATGCTCGGACACTGCGCGCGGTGACGGTGTCGCGGGATGCTCCCGATGCCTCCACCATGACCGATGGAGCCTACGGCATCTGCGGCATGCCGGATTCGTCGTCGCTTGATCAGTCGACTGCCTGGGCGGGTGCTGCGGCTGCGATCCTGGCCAGGACGAACGTGCGCACCTGCCCGGTTCGGTGATCGAATGCGGTGAGCGTGCCTGGCGCTACCCGGATCGGGTCCACGACCTGCTCGGTCGTGGTCCCGTCGGATTCGGCATATGACAGCCACGCAGGCTGGGCCAGGGCGGCCGCTTCGCGCAGCAGGGTCAGGGCCGCGGCGCCGCTGCAGCGCCGACGTGCGTCGACGAGCGGATCGCTATCGGCCTGGACGGGCGGATGATCGGATGATCGAAGGGCCCGCACCGCTGCTCGGGCCATGGCGGTCGTGACCTGGCGAACCTCGGCGGGCACCCGCCGAGGTGGCGTGCGTCGGGTCAGGACCGGTTCGATGACCGCGCTGCCATCAGGTGCCTCGCCTGCTGCCGCGTAGCCGGCAGCGCGCAGCGCCTGCATCACCTCGGGGGCGGGTGCGCTGGCGATCAGCACATGCTCGTCGATTCGGGTCAGCCCGAGCCGGGCGAGCCTGCGGTCGGCACTGATGGTCGCGGTGGTGACCGCATCGTCACTGCGGATGTAGCAGGTTGCCAGGCCCACCCGCACCATGCCGTGCCGACGGCCGACGTCGTCGATGAGGGTGTCCAGGCTGGGCGGGATTGCCGTGCGCGAGATCGAGGCGAGCAGGCTTCGGACGTCGGCGGCTCCCAAGCCCGTGTCCATGGCCCGGGCGAGGGTCTGGGTGCTGACCCGGTAGACGCTGGCGTGCCCGGTCGACTCGAGATCGGCGAGCAGGCGCAGCCGGCGCTGCAGGTCGGCGGTCAGCATGCCTGGGGCAACGATCGTGAGGTCGGCCTGGATCAGGACGCGATCCACTGGCGCAGGCATCGCCTCAGCCATCCTCGTACGCGCCAGCCGCTCCCCGGACGGCTCCAGCAATGCCCGACCCGCGGCGCTGAGCGAGCCTGCTGCCAGGATGCCCAGTGCGGCGGCCTCCGCCATCGTTGCCCGGATGACGTCCTGCCGAAGGGTCCCGGCCAGTCGGGGCTGCCGGTGGTCGAGGACAGCGAGCACGGAGACTGGGTCGACGGGTCGATACGGGGGAGCCGCCGCCAGCAGGCGCAGCACTGCCTGCCGCATGCCGATGACGGCGCGTCGGTCGCCATGCTGGCTGAGCGGGTTCGACCGCTCGGTTGTCAGCGAGGGCAGCCTCGGCAGCGTCAGCCAGGCGTGCGCCAGGGCGAGCCAGGCCTGCTCCGGCGCCATCTCCTGCCAGGCGTCATAGCCGTCGGTCGGCACCCATGATGCAGGGGCCTGGCCATCCTCATCGAGCAGGCCGGCGGCATGCGCGAGCTCGATGACCAGGGCCGCGCCGGGCACGTCCGCGTGCATGGTCGATCGTGCCTGCGCGAACTCGCGCACCCCGAGCCCACCGGCGCGCAGGACAGCTGGCGGATGGCGACCCCACTCGTCGAGCAGGTCCCGCACTCGGGTCATCATCTCGGCGGCGTGCCAGCCGGCCTCGGCCTCGCAGGCGGCGGATGGCACCTCCGGTGCCAGGACCAGGCCCGGCTCCGGCCAGGCGGATGCGGGCGCACCGGGTGAGCCTGCGAGTGCCTCGCGCACGGCATGGGTGGCCCGGAGCTCATCCGTCGGTCCCCAGGCAAGTGCCAGGCCGCGCACCCTGGCCAGGCTTGCCCGCAGCGCGTCCGCCAGCCCCTCGTCGTGGGGTTCTGCGGTGGCCAGGCCCGTGATGCACCGCTCGATCAGCCGGTCGGCAGCGATCGGTGCCTCGGCGCTCGCCGCCGCGAGCCGGCCCAGGACATGCAGGTCGAGGGCGCCGAGGCGATCGAGGCACCTGGTCGTCGACGGGCCGGTGGTCGCCCGAGCGGCCAGGGCGGCGATGTCCCGGGGGGCCGGCCGCAGCAGGTCGGGCCGAGCCAGCAGGAGGTCGGTCAGGGACTGGTCGTCCCACTGCCGCAGGTCGTCGGCCAGGCTGCGAGTCCGTCGACGCGGGTGCCCGATGCCAGGGGTGTCGGCAGCTGGAATCACGGCGAACTCACCCGAGGCAGCCTAGGGGTTGAATACGAAGGTAGCCTTGCCTCCATGCCATCGGGAACCGTGAAGTGGTACGACTCCGAGAAGGGGTTCGGGTTCATCACCTCCGACGAGGGGGAGGACGTCTTCGTCCATGTCTCGACCTTGCCCGCCGGCGTCCCCTCCCTGCGGCCGGGCAGCCGCGTTGAGTTCGGCATCGTGGATGGCCGTCGGGGCAAGCAGGCTCTCTCGGTCAAGGTCCTGGCTCCGGCCGCCTCGGTCGTCAAGGGCTCGCGGAAGCCGGCAGGCGACCTCGCCGGCGTGGTCGAGGACCTCATCAAGCTGCTGGACGGGGTCTCCGCTCAGCTGCAGCGCGGCAAGTACCCCCCTGATGCCATGGCGCAGAAGACCGCTGCCGTGCTGCGGGCAGTCGCCGACGATCTCGATATCTGACGATGGTCATCACTGCCGAGCCGGCCGCCAAGCCTGACACCGTCCTGATCCAGGCTGTCGACCTCGCCCGCGCCGCTGCCATCGAGGAGGCGGGGGAGCAGGCGGTCGGCGACTATGTCGGCGTCGAGATGGACGAGGAGCGCGTCGCCACGCACTCCTTCGCCTGCGCGAACCCCGCCTACGTGGGGTGGCGCTGGGCCGTCACGCTCGCCCGGGCCACGCGGGCACGGTCGGCGACCGTCAACCAGGTCGTGCTGCTGCCCGGGCCGGAATCGATCGTGGCCCCGGCCTGGATCCCGTGGAGCGAGCGGGTCAAGCCTGGCGACCTCGGCGTCGGTGACGTCCTGCCGACGAGCGGCGATGATCCGCGGCTCGTGCCTGGGTACGTCGGCCGTGATGCCGCGGAGGGTCTCGCTGAGGAGTGGGAGCTGCGCCCCACGCAGTGGGAGCTCGGGCTCGGCCGGGCGCGAGTGCTGTCCGTCCACGGCCGGGACGAAGCGGCCGAGCGCTGGCAGCGGGGGGAGACGGGCCCGAACGCTGCGATGGCCCGGCAGGCGTCCCTGACCTGCAGCACCTGCGGGTTCCTGGTGACCGTCGGCGGGGCGCTCGGCCAGGCGTTCGGGATGTGCGCGAACGCTTTCGGTGCCGCTGATGGCCGGGTCGTGGCACTCACCTTCGGGTGCGGTGCTCACTCGGAGGTCGTGGTCGACGTGGTGCCCGATGAGGACGCACCCGGCGGTGCCATGCCAGGGTCCTCGGACCCACTGCCGATGCCAGCCCTCCCGGGCTCGGACGATCAGTCGGATGTGGCGTCGGGCGACGTGGACGTGACCGACGGTCAGGCCTGACCTTCGCTGCGAGCCCGCCTGGCGGCGGCCCGGCGCGGGCGACCCGCCCGTCGCTTGACATAGATCATCCCGCCGACGCCGCTGATCACCCCGACGGCGCACGAACCGATCCACCATCGCGAGTCCGCCGACAGTCGGCTGCCCAGCATCAGCAGGACGGCACCCGCCACGAGCCAGCCCAAGGTGCCGATGGCGATCGGAAGGAAGGCGTTGTCCTCCGTCTGGTCGCCGGCGGCCGAAGGCGTCGTGTCACCGATCGGCGACGTCGAGGGCACGGGGTCCGGGGATTGAAATCCGGCTGAGGCAGCCACGTTCCCTACGCTACCCTTCGCCCGGTTACGTCGGGCTGCGCAAGACGATCGCACGACACTGCAGGCCGCGTTGGCTGCCTGAGGCGAGGCGAGGAGCGCGCGATTCCCCCGGGCTGGCGTGCCGATTCCCTTCACCTGTCATGCCCGGGAGGCTGCATGTCCGTCACCGAGAGGTCCGCTGTCGGAACCAGCGCGATCGACCGCTGGTTCTCGCTCACTGCACGGGGGTCAACATATGGTCGTGAGGTCCGCGGTGGCCTTGTGACCTTCTTCACGATGGCCTACATCGTGGTCCTGAACCCGTTGATCATCGGCACGGCGAAGGACATGAACGGCCAGTTCGTCGGCGGGACGACCGATGTCGTCACGGCCATCACGATGGTCACGGCGGCAACGGCCCTGATTGCCGGCCTCATGACGATCCTCATGGGAGCGCTCGGGCGCTTCCCGATCGCCATCGCAGCGGGCCTGGGCTTGAACGGCTTCGTGGCCTTCACCCTCGCGCCGCAGATGACGTGGGCGGATGCCATGGGCCTGGTCGTCCTGGAAGGCCTGCTGATCCTGCTGCTGGTGCTCACGGGATTTCGCTCGGCCGTCTTCACCGCGGTTCCGGAGCAGCTGAAGTACGCCATCGGCGTCGGCATCGGCCTGTTCATCACCATCATCGGCCTGGTCGACTCGGGCATCGTGCGCACCGGCGTGCCGCTCATCACCTTCGGCGTCTTCGGCGAGCTCCAGGGATGGCCGATCTTCACCTTCTGCTTCGGCCTGCTCCTGACGATCGTGCTGGTGGTCAAGAAGGTCAAGGGCGCCATCCTCATCGGCATCCTCGGCACCACGGTGCTGGCCATCATCATCGAGGCCGTGGCGGGCGTCGGTCCGAAGACGGGCCCGGATGGCTCGCTGGCGAATCCGACCGGCTGGGGCCTGAACGTCCCCAGGCTGCCGGAGCAGGTCATCTCGACGCCTGACCTGGGCCTGCTGGGCCAGTTCAACCTCTTCGGCAGCTTCCAGGTCATCGGCGTGATCGCGACCGTGCTGGCGATCTTCTCCCTCATGCTGAGTGACTTCTTCGACACCATGGGCACGGCCTTCGGCCTGGCGACCGAGGCTGAGCTCCTCGACGAGAAGGGCGACATCCCGCACTTCGAGAGCATCCTGGTCGTCGACTCCGTGGCGGCCGTTGCCGGCGGTGCTGCGTCGGTCTCGAGCAACACCTCGTATATCGAGTCGGCCTCGGGCATCGGCGAGGGGGCTCGGACGGGGATCGCCTCGATCGTGACGGGCCTGCTGTTCCTGGTGGCGATGTTCTTCTCGCCGCTGGTCACGGTGATTCCGTACGAGGCTGCCACGCCGGCTCTCGTGGTCGTCGGCTTCCTGATGATGACGCAGATCCGTCACATCGACTTCACCGACTACACCATCGGCATCCCGGCGTTCCTCACGATCGCGTTCATGCCCTTCACCTACTCGATCACGAACGGCATCGGGGCCGGCTTCGTGTCGTGGATCGTGATCAAGCTGTTCACCGGGAAGGCCAAGGAGGTCAACTGGCTGATGTGGGTGGTGTCGATCGCCTTCCTCGTCTACTTCGCCGTCTACCCGATCGAGATCGCGCTCGGCCTGAAGTAGCGCAGGGGCCGTCCAGGCCCGCCGTCACGCGAGCAGCTGCGCGGGCTCACGGCGTCGTACAGTGACGTCATGAGCCCGCGCAGTCGTAGGGTGATCACCCTGCTGGTCCTGGTCTGCCTCGTGGCGGTCGTGGTCGTCGCGGCGATCGGCCAGGGCTGACCGATGCCCTGGCGGGGCCTGCGATTCGCGGCCCGTACGGCAGCCTTCGCGTTGATCGCGCTGGCCCTGGTCGGCGGGGCGGGAACGCCGCAGGCCCGGGCGGCCGAGCCGGACATCGTCTGCCGGTTCACCGACCATCGCCTCACGGAGATCTCCGGGATGGCTCCCTCGATCGCGCACCCGGGCGTGCTGTACGTCCACAATGACTCCTCCGGTGGGCCCTCCGTCTACGCGGTGAGCGCGAGCACGTGCCGCGTCCTGGCGCGGATCACCGTCCAGGGCGCGGCTGCCCGGGATTTCGAGGCGATCGCGTCCGGTCGGGATCGCAAGGGGCGGCCGGTGCTGTGGATCGGCGATATCGGCGACAACCTCGACTCCTGGGATGCCGTCGAGATCTTGCGGATCCCCGAGCCGCAGCGACTGGTCGACCAGGCCCTGCGACCGAGGCGCTATCGCTTCACCTACCGGGATCGACCGCATAATGCCGAGACCCTGCTGGCCGATCCGGCTGGGCCGCGACTGTGGGTGGTCACCAAGCAGCTCGCCCGCGGATCGCTCTATGCGCTGCCGGATCCGCTGCGCCGCTCAGGCACCAATATCGCCCAGCGGGTGCAGTCGGAAGGCGGCATCATCACCGACGGCGCGATCGCGCCGGACGGCACTCGGTACGTGCTGCGCGACTACTTCGACGCCGTCGTCTACCAGGGCCTGCCGCCGGGCCGTGAGGTCAGCCGCATCTACCTCCCCGCCCAGCCGCAGGGCGAGGCCATCGCGTGGTCCAGCGACGGACGCTCCTTGCTGATCGCCAGCGAGCGCGATGATCGGCTCCTGCGGGTAGCACTCGACTGACGTACCAATCGACTGACCGAGCCCCCGACTGACCGAGCCCCCGACTGACCGAGCCCCCGACTGACCTAGCTGAGCTGACTGATCACCTCGTCGATGCAGGCCACCAGGGCTCGGACATCGTCCGGCTCGACGGCCGGGAACACCGCGATGCGCAGCTGATTGCGGCCGAGCTTGCGATACGGCTCGGTATCGACGATGCCATTGGCGCGCAGGGCCGAGGTGATCTGCGTGGCGTCGATGGACGCGTCGATGTCGATGGTCGCGACCACCGCCGAGCGCTTGGCTGGATCTGCCACGAAGGCGGTGGCCACCGGGGAGGCCTGCGCCCAGTCGTAGATAACCGACGACGACAGCGCCGTGCGCTCCACGCACCAGGCAAGCCCGCCGTTGGCGTTGAACCAGTCGACCTGCTCGGCCATCAGCAGGATGGTCGCCAGTGCCGGGGTGTTGTAGGTCTGGTCCAGGCGTGAGTTGTCGATGGCGGTCTGCAGGTCCAGGAAGGGGGCGATCCAGCGGCCGGTGGCCTTGATCTCGGCAACCCGCTCGATGGCGGCGGGCGACATGAGCGCGAGCCACAGGCCGCCGTCCGAGCCGAAGCTCTTCTGCGGGGCAAAGTAGTAGACGTCGAACTGCGCCGGGTCGACCGGCAGGCCGCCGGCCCCTGATGTCGCGTCGATCAGGGTGAGCGCGCCGGGATCGGCGCCCGCGACGCGCTGGGGCGGGATGGCCACGCCGGTCGAGGTCTCATTGTGCGGGGAGCAGTAGGCATCGACCCCGGCCTCTGCGCTGAAGGCGGGGGCATCGCCGGGCTCGGCCGTGACGATCGTGGGCTCGCCGAGGTACGGCGCCTGCTTCACCCCTTCGGCGAACTTCGCCCCGAACTCGCCGAAGGACAGGAACTGGGCGCGATCGCGAATCAGGCCGAAGGCGGCTGCGTCCCAGAAGGCAGTCGACCCGCCATTGCCCAGCACGACCTCGTAGCCCTCCGGCAGGCTGAACAGCTCCGTCAGCCCAGCGCGCAGCCGGCCGACCTGAGACTTCACCGTCTTCTGCCGATGCGAGGTGCCCAGATAGGTGCGCCAGACGCCCGCCAGTGCATCGACCTGTGCCTGGCGGACCTTCGAGGGCCCGGAGCCGAAACGGCCATCGGCTGGCAGCAGGTGCTCGGGGATGCGGATCTCCGCGGTCATCGTCGTCTCCTGTCGGGGCGGGTGGTGCGAGGGGCAGTAGGTCAGCGGTCGGTCGGGGTGTAGCCGGTGGGCGCCACCATGACCGGATCCCAGCCCGGGACGTCCTCGGGGCGTCGCGGTGGCGGGCCGACATAGCGGGCGCTCGGGCGCACCAGCCGGCCAGTGCGCTTCTGCTCCAGGATGTGCGCGCTCCAGCCTGCCAGCCGGGCGCAGGTGAACATCGAGGTGAACATCTCGGGCGGGACCTGCGCGAAGTCCAGGATGATCGCGGCCCAGAACTCCACGTTCGTCTCCAGGACGCGGTCGGGCCGCCGGCTGCGCAGCTCGTCGAGGGCGACCCGCTCGAGCTCGGCGGCGACCTCATACCGTGGTGCGTTCAGGGACGCGGCGGTCTGCCGCAGCACCCGCGCGCGCGGATCCTCAGCACGGTAGACGCGGTGACCGAAGCCCATCAGCCGCTCATTGCGGTCGAGGATGCCGCGCACGTAGCCGCGCGCATCGCCGGTGCGCTCGACGGCCTCCACCATGTGCAGCACCCGCGAGGGCGCGCCACCGTGCAGTGGGCCGCTCATGGCGCCGATCGCTCCGGAGATCGACGCGGCGACGTCAGCCCCGGTCGACGCGATGATCCGCGCGGTGAAGGTCGAGGCGTTCATGCCGTGCTCGGCGGCCGACACGAAGTAGGCATCGACGGCCTGGACGTGGGCCGGGTCGGGCTCGCCCCGCCAGCGGATCATGAAGCGCTCCACGATGGTGTCGGCCTCGTTGATCCGGGCCTGGGGCACCATGGGCTTGCCGAGGCCGCGTGCAGCCTGGGCGACGAATGACAGTGCCTGCACGCTCACCCGGGCGAGGTCGTCACGCGCGGTGTCGTCGTCGATATCCAGGACCGGCCGCAGCCCCCAGACGGGCGCGAGCATGGCGATGGCGGACTGCACGTCGACTCGGACGTCACCGGAGTGCACCGGAATCGGGAACGGCTCCGCGGGCGGCAGGCCGGGATTGAACTCGTTGTCGACCAGCAGGCCCCACACGTTGCCGTAGGAGACCCGGCCGACGAGGTCGGTGATGTCGACCCCGCGATAGCGCAGGGCCCCGCCATCGCGATCCGGCTCGGCGATCTGCGTCTCGAAGGCAACCACGCCTTCCAGGCCCGGCACATACTGGCTCATCTGGGTCCTCCGCTGTCGTCACCGGGAGCCCTGCCGTCCTCAGCCATGCCGGACCTCCCTATCCCGTGCGATGAGCGCGGCTGGACCCCTCGAACCGGCCACCGGCTTGAGTCATCCAACACCGTTGCCGCTGGCATCGACGCGGCCGTCGCGGCTCGCGTGACGTGCGCAACACGATCATGATGCTCCCATGAGCCTGTGGACGCCGCCTGCTGACGATGCCCCCGCCAGGCTGGCCGACCTGCGGGTCAACTACCAGGCCGGCACGCTGGAGCCGGCCGACCTGCCCGGCCACCCGCTGGGAGCCTTCGCTGCATGGTTCGACGAGGCGGCGGCATCCGGCATGCCGGAGCCCAATGCCATGGTGCTGGCAACGGCTGATGCCGGCGGCCAGCCCAGTGCCAGGACCGTCCTGCTCAAGCAGGCCGATGCGCGCGGCTTCGTTTTCTACACCAACCTCGAGTCGCGCAAGGGCAGCGAGCTGCGGGCGAACCCGCGGGCCTCGTGCGTCTTCCCGTGGATCGCCCTGCAGCGGCAGGTGTGCATCGTCGGCCGCGCGGAGCTCATCGACCGCGCCGAGGTGGCCGATTACTTCGCCTCCCGGCCCCGCGGATCGCGCCTGGGAGCCTGGGCCAGCCGGCAGTCGACCGTCCTGGATGACCGAAGCAGCCTCGAGCAGCGCTATCGCGACCTCGAGGCGAGATATCCGGATGATGCGGTGCCCGTTCCCGAGTTCTGGGGCGGCTGGCTCATCGTGCCCGAGACCGTCGAGTTCTGGCAGGGTCGCGTCTCGCGCCTGCACGACCGGCTGCGCTTCCGCCGAGTGGTGGCGTCCGCGGCGCTGGACGATCCGTCGGGCTGGACGCTGGAGCGGCTCTCCCCCTGAGCCTGCCCGACTGGCCCTGGGCGTAGGTTGCCCGGGTGCCCCGGCTCCTGGCTGACCTGACGCCGCTGCGGGTGAGTCCCGCCTATCGGCGGCTGTGGGCCTCGCTGGGCGTGACCAATGTGGGCCAGCAGATGACCTCGGTTGCCGTCGGCCTGCAGGTCTACGACCTCACCCACTCCAGCTTCATGGTCGGCCTGGTCGGACTGTTCCAGCTGATCCCGCTGGTGGGATTCGGCCTGTACGGCGGCGCGCTCTCCGATGCCTACGACCGGCGCATCGTCGGCCTGATCACGGCCGTCGGGATGTGGGGATGCTCGATGGCATTCCTGGCCCAGGCGCTCGCCGGCGGGGGCTCGGTGGCGATCCTGTACCTCATCGTCGCCGTCCAGTCCGGTTTCTTCGCGGTGGGATCGGCGACCCGGCAGGCCATCATCCCTCGCCTGGTCTCGCCGGAACTGCTCCCGGCTGCCAATGCCCTGGGCACCATGACCTGGAGCCTGGGCTTCACCCTCGGACCACTGGTCGGGGGCCTGCTCGTCGCCGCGACCGGGACGGTGACCTCGGCCTACGTCGCCGACGTGGTGGCCTTCGCGATCCTGGTCTGGGCCATGTGGCGGCTGCCCAGCCTGCCGCCGATCCGCATCGACGGCCAGCGGCGAGGTGCCGGATGGTCGTCCGTCCGCGAGGGCTTCGCCTTCCTGTCGGGCAAGCGCAACCTGCAGATGACGTTCTACGAGGACATCATCGCGATGGTGTTCGGCATGCCGCGGGCCCTGTTCCCGGCGATCGCCACGCACTGGTACGGGGGGTCGATCGCTGATGCCGCCCTGGTGCTCGGCCTGCTGTCGGCCGCGCCTGCAGCGGGGGCCTTCGCGTCCTCGGTGCTCTCCGGGCCACTGGGCCGGGTGCGCTGGCAGGGCCGCGCAATCGTCATCTCCATCATCGTGTGGGGCGTGGCGATCAGCGCCTTCGGCCTCGTCCGCTGGCTGCCGCTGGCGCTGGCCTTCCTGGCGATCGCCGGGGCAGCCGACAACGTGTCAGCCGTGTTCCGCGCCACCATCCTGCAGGCGGCGACCCCGGATGAGTACCGCGGACGACTGCAGGGCGTCTTCACCGTCGTCGTCGCCGGCGGTCCGCGGCTGGGTGACGTCGAGGCCGGCTCAGTCGCGGCATTGTGCGGGGAGGCGGTTTCGGTGGTGTCCGGCGGCATCGCCTGCGTCGTGCTGGCAAGCGCCCTGGCGGCGAAGGTACCGTCCTTCTGGCGCTATGACGCCCATCAGCCCGTCCCCTGACCCGGACGACCTCAGCCGCGCAGGTGCGCATAGAGCGTGTCGTAGATCCGGCTGAGCTCGCGGCCGGCGGGGGACTGCCAGCTATGCAGCGGAACCCGCAGGGCCTGCGCCTGCTGCACCGCGAAGCGCTCGGGGATCACCGTGGCATTGACCAGCTGGCCGTAGACGGCGCGCAGCTGGATGTCGCAGGCGGCATGCTCGGCGATGGTCGAGCGCAGGCGGTTCAGCACGATGGTGGCGGTGCCCAGGCGCGGATTCTCGGCGCGGCGGATCGCGGCGATCGCCTCCAGCGGCCGGTGCGCCCCCTGCAGGGAGAAGAACCCGGGCTCGGTCACGATGACCGCGATGTCGGCGCCTCGCATGGCTGCCAGGGACAGGTCCCCCAGTGATGGGGGCGAGTCGATCAGGACGAGGTCGTAGGCGTCCCTGATCGACGCAAGGTTGCCGTCGGCAACGGAGCACGGCGTCGCGGGCAGGCAGCCGGACGCCACCAGGACTTGCGGGCCCCATCGGCTCGGCGATGGGGTGCCAGCGGTGTCAGCGTCGACGCCGGTATCGGGGCCGCCGGTGCCGAGCACCCCGCTCGCATTCGCCAGCGGGTCAGCATCGATGACCAGCACTCGATCACCTCGATGCCACCCCGCGCTGGCCAGGCCCAGGGTGACCGTGGTCTTGCCGACCCCGCCCTTCATCGAGACCAGGGCGATCACGGGCATGGGCCATGCCTAGTGCATCGCCGGCTGATCGGCGTGCAGCCGACCGGCTAGCTGCCCTTGAGTGTCGCGAAGGCGGCGAGGGCGGCCTCGCGCTCATGGCGGTGGTCGACGATCCGCTGCGGGTAGCCATGCGCATAGCCGTCGAGGGCGTCCCACGGCTCATGCGCCGCCTTGCCCGGCAGGTGCGCCAGCTCGGGGACGTAGCGGCGGACGTAGTCACCCTCCGGATCGAACTTCAGCCCCTGGGCAGTCGGATTGAACACCCGGTAGAACGGCGAGGCATCCGTCCCGCACCCGGCCGTCCACTGCCAGCCGTGGGCATTGCTCGCCAGGTCAGCGTCTCG
Organism: Actinomycetales bacterium; assembly: GCA_018970025.1. Classification (GTDB taxonomy): domain Bacteria; phylum Actinomycetota; class Actinomycetes; order S36-B12; family S36-B12; genus REEB460. The sequence continues at coordinate 16,020 of JAGWXF010000022.1, forward strand.
CAGCCAGTGCATGAACTCCGCGGCCCCGCGCTGCCAGGGCAGGTGGAGGTCCTTGACCAGGAAGCTGGCAACGACCATGCGGACGCGGTTGTGGACCCATCCCTCGGCGCGGAGCTGGCGCATCCCGGCATCGACGAAGGGGTATCCGGTGCGCCCGGTGGCCCAGGCGGTGAAGGCATCGTCGGCGGATGCGCCGGTGTCCCATGGCATACGGGTGTCGAAGCGCTGGTCCAGCGATGCGCGAGCGGATCGCGGATGATGCCAGAGCACGTCGGCGTAGAACTCGCGCCAGCACAGCTCCTTGCGGAAGACCGCATCCCCTTCGCCCTCGCCGATCTCCGCCAGCAGGCTGCGCGGATGAATCTCCCCCCAGCGCAGGTGATGGCTGAGCGAGCTGGTGCCGGCGAGGTCGGCGCGGTCCCTGCGATCGGCGTAATCGGCCAGGCCGTCGGCCCGGAAGGCATCCCAGCGCTCCCAGGCGGCCTGCTCGCCGGCAGCGGGCAGCACCACGCCACCGTCGGCAGCCGTCGGCGGTCGCTCGCCGCCAGCCAGCGGCAGCCAGGCGACCTCGCCTGGGTCGTCCGCCGGGGATCGCCATCCATGCCGCATCCACGCGCGGTGGAATGGCGTGTAGACCCGGTACGGGGTGCCATCGTCCTTGGTGACCCGGCCGGGCGCCACCGCGTACGGGGACCCCGTCCTGATCAGCGGCACGGCGCCGAGGGCCTGCTCGACTGCGCTGTCCCGCGAGCTGCCGTACGGGCCGTAGTCGGCTGCCACGTGCACGCTCGCAGCCCCGGTGAGCTGGACCATGGCCGGCAGCACGGCTCGCGGGTCCCCGGTGCGCACCTGCAGGCGTCCGCCCATCGAGGCGTCCAAGGCGGCTAGGGACGACGACAGGTACTGCCGGCGTACCGGCCCGCTGGCATCGGCCAGGACGGGATCGACCACGAACAGGCCGAGCACCTCGCCATCGCCCGCTGCTCGGGCGGCTTCCATCGCCGCCAACAGGGCGGGGTTGTCGCGCAGACGCAGGTCGCGGCGGAACCACATGATGCTTGGCATGACAGGGTGAGGCTAGATGTTCCAGGCCTCAGGTGCAGGCCGGCGGCGCGTGCCGATGCCGGCCCCATTCGCTAGATTGCCGGTGTCTGCCTCGCATGCACCGCACCTGCATGCGACTGACCTTCAAGCACCTGACCTTCATGCACCTGACCGGATGGCGGCATCGTGGCGTGAGCGACCTGATCGACACCACTGAGATGTACCTGCGCACGGTCTACGAGCTGCAGGAGGAGGGCATCGCGCCCATGCGCGCCCGGATTGCCGAGCGCCTCGGCCAGAGCGGGCCCACCGTCTCCCAGACCGTCGCGCGCATGGAGCGAGACGGCCTGCTGATCGTCCTGAGCGATCGGCACCTGGAGTTCACGCCGAGCGGCCGGGAGGCCGCCGTCCGGGTGATGCGCAAGCACCGCCTGGCCGAGTGCCTGCTGGTCGACGTCCTGGGCATGCCCTGGGAGGAGGCCCATGCAGAGGCCTGCCGGTGGGAGCATGTGATGAGCGAGTCGGTTGAGCGCCGGGTGGTGGCCCTGCTCGACAATCCCACGCAGTCCCCGTACGGCAATGCGATCCCCGGATTGCGCGACCTGATGGCCGAGGCCCCAGGAGCCGATGACGCGGCCATGCTCGCTGCGGCCGTTGCTGCGGAGCTCGAGCCGGCGGTGCCGCTCACCGGCGTCGATGGCCCAGGGCCGCACACGGTGGTCGTGCGTCGGATTGCTGAGCCGATCCAGGACGATGCAGCGGTCATGTCCGCACTGCGCCGGGTCGGCGCGGTGCCCGGGACTCCGGTCACTGTCGAGGTCGGGCCAGTGCAGGTGCGGATCACCGGCCCGCACGACTCCGCGGACTTCCCCGTCGCGGTTGCCGTCCATGTGATGGTGCAGGCCGAGGAGCCGGCATGACCGCTGCGCCTCCGCTCGATGGCCGGGTCGCCGTGGTCACCGGCGGCGGATCCGGGATCGGCCGGGCCATCGCCGGGATGCTTGCCGAGCGGGGCGCCCGGGTTTTCGTCCTGGGCAGGCATCAGGAGACCCTCGACCAGACCGTGCGACTGGATGCCAGCGGCCGCACCTCGGCGGTCGTGGCGGACCTGCGCGAGCCGGAGCTCGTCGACGCCGCCCTGGACGCCATCCTGGGAGCTGCTGGTGCGATCGACATCCTGGTGAGCAACGCCGGCGGGCAGTTCGTCGCACCGGCGGAGTCGATCAGCCACAAGGGATTCCGCGCCGTGACCCGGCTCAACCTCGATGCCACGTGGTATCTGACGACGCAGGTTGCCCAGCGCAGCATGCTCGAGCGCGGGTACGGCAAGGTCATCTGCATCACCATGACGCCGCGCCGCGGCATGCCGGGGATGTCGCACTCCTCGGCTGCGCGGGCGGCGGTGGAGTCCCTGGTGCGCACCTGGGCGGTCGAGTGGGGTCGGCGGGGCATTCGGACGGTGGCGATCGCCCCCGGCATCGTCCACACCGAGGCAATCGCGAAGTACGGCCTTGACCCGGCGGCGATGAGCACCGTCATCCCGCTGGGCCGCCTGCAGCGGCCGCAGGAGATCGCCGAGCTGGTGTGCTTCCTGGCTGCGGAGACCGGCGACTACGTCACCGGCACCACGATCGTGATGGACGGCGGCCTGGATGTCTCGGGCCCGAGCCCGGTCATGCCGGGGTCGCCTGGAACCTAGCGGGCGACGACCCCAGCGGTGCTGAAGTCGGGCCGCAGTGGCATCCCGCTCGCCCCGCCGGCCCCGAGCTTTACCCCGAGGGTTTGATGCAGCTGGATCGTGTTCACCTCGAACCCGACCCGCGAGGCCGCCATGTACAGCCGCCACACCCGGCTGGTGCCCTCGCCAGCCTCTGCCACCGCTTCGGCCCAGTGCTCCTCGAGGTTGTCGCACCAGTGCTTGAGGGTCAGCGCGTAGTGCTCTCGCAGGTTCTCCTCATGACGGATCTCGAAGCCGGCATCGTTCATCGCGCTCATCACCGTCGCAGGCCCGGACAGCTCGCCATCGGGGAAGACGTAGCGGTTGATGAACGACGTGCGGTAGTGGGTCGGCTCGACGTCGTTCGGCCGGGTGATGGTGTGGTTGAGCATGCGCCCCTCGGCCTTGAGCTTGCCGAACAGGAAGCCGAAGTAGGAGGCGTAGTTGGCACGGCCGATGTGCTCGGTCAGGCCGATGCTCGACACGGCATCGAAGTCGGTCTCCGGCACGTCGCGGTAGTCACTGAATCGGATCTGCGCGACATCCTGCAGGCCGGCCTCGGCGATCGCCTGCTGCCCCCAGATGGCCTGCTGCTCCGACAGCGTCACCCCGATCGCCGTGACGCCGTAGTTGCGCACGGCATGCAGCACCATGCCGCCCCAGCCGCAGCCCACGTCCAGTAGCCGCATGCCCGGCTGCAGGCCCAGCTTGCGGCAGACCAGGTCGAACTTCTCCTCCTGCGCGACCTCAAGCGATGCATCGGCACTGGGGAAGACCGCGCAGGTGTAGGCCATTGACGGACCCAGCACCCAGCGATAGAAGCGATTCGACACGTCGTAGTGGTGGTGGATCGCGTCGGCGTCGCGGTTCTTGGAGTGACGCTCGCCGCGCAGGGTGCGCTCCTGCGGGGGAGGCGTGGGCCGCTTCAGGGCGTACGGCAGGAAGTCCTTGGCGATGCGTGCCTTCTGCGCCCAGGTGATGTGGCTGAGATCCAGCGGGAAGAGCCGGCGCATCGCCTCGTAGGCGGTGCCGTGAATCTCCAGCTCACCGCTCACGTAGGCGCGGGCCAGGCCCAGCTGGGATGGGGCACTGGCGAAGTACTGCACGGCCTTCGGACTGCGCACCTCGAGGGTCACCGCCGCGTCGGCCGGCCCGGCCGAGGAGCCGTCGTAGGCGCGGAAGGCCACGCCGCGATCGGAAGGGACGATGAGCGAGAAGACATCGGCGAGCTTCATCGACGTTCGACCACCTTTTCGTACAGGCCCAGCAGGCGGCCCTGCGGGTCATACCGTTCCTTGAGTTGCGCGTAGACATCGCCGCCGTAGATCGACCAGAAGGCGTCCCGGTCGTAGAAGGCGGTGGAGTACAGCGACTTGCGGCCGTCCAGCTCGGTCACCTTGGCCTCGATGAGCCGATTGACCCTGCCCTCGTCCGGCGAGACGCCATCGGGAAGGGCGACGGTCGACCAGAACCCCACGTTCACGTAGGTGACCTTGGGGTCGAACTCATAGAGCGGCCAGCGGACCGACGGGTCCCGCTGCCGCATCGGGCACACCCACACCGGCTCGATGCCGACCTCGCGGTGGAAGAAGTCCAGGAACTCCGCGAGCCGGTCGACGGGCACCTCGATGTCCTGGACCACCGGCTCGCGCTGCGGCCTGCCCTGCACCCGGGCGAGCCTGCCGCTGAGGTCATGCCGGCGGTCCAGGGCCACGAGCTTCCAGTAGACATCGCTGCGCAGCTTCTCCTTGGGCCACAGCCGGCGGACCCATGGCCGCTGCGCGCCGAAGGCGCGGGAGCACCAGAACCAGTCGGTGTCCCAGCGCCACAGGTAGTCGTGGATGGTCAGGGCATCCTGGTTGCGCTGCTGGATCGACCGGTAGTAGATGCCCATGCCGGTGTAGTCGCTGGCCGTCAGGCCGGCGGGGAGCTCGTTGACCATCGTGCCCAGCGTCAGGTACTGCTCGCTCGCGGAGAAGACGGTTCCGTCCAGGAAGTCCACGCGCGCCCCCTCGTGGGAGCCGTCGGCCACGATCCGCTCGATCTGCGCTGCCATCGCCTCGGCAGTGCCGTAGCGCAGGTGGCGCAGGTGGACATACGGCCTGGTCGGCTCGAGCTCGATCTTCAGGCGCAGGGCGTAGCCGAGCGACCCGTACGAGTTGGGGAAGCCGAAGAACAGGTCGCGGTGCTCGTTGTCGGGCCGGGCGGTGACGATCTGGCCGGCCCCGGTGAGGATGTCCATCTCCAGGACGGACTCATGCGGGACGCCGCTGCGGAAGCTCGCGCTCTCGATGCCCAGGCCGGTGACGGCCCCGCCCAGGGTGATGGTCCGCAGCTGCGGGACGCATAGCGGCATCAGGCCGTGAGGCAGGGTTGCCTCGACCAGGTGCTCGTAGGTCGTCATCCCCAGTACCTGCGCGGTGCCCTCCTGCCGGTCGACCTCGAGGACGCCGTCGAAGGCTGCGACGTCCAGGCCCGGAGCGGCGGAAGCGGCGCGAGGGCGGAACAGGTTCGAGGTGCGCTTGGCCAGGCGCACCGGGGAGCCGGCGGGGATGGCAGCGTACTGATCGGCAAGCCGACGGATGAGGTCGTCGTAGCGGGCACGCCAGGGGGCGGCTGCAGCGGTCTCCGTCATAGGGGGACACGGTAGTGCGTACCCTTCGGCCATGGATGCCGCTTCCATGGGCCATGATGGCCGCGTGCAGCGGTCGAGAGGGTGGATTCCCCTGGTCATCGGGCTGGTGACCTTCATGCTGACGACGGTGGCCCTGGGCACCGTGATCGCGGACTGGGCCCTTCGCAACGCCGAGATGGACGCCTTCATCACCACGGTGGAGGCCTCCGAGGCGGAGATGACCTGGACCCAGGACAACATCCGGGCGACCTTCGATGCCGCGGGGGAGCCGGCCAGCCAGCAGGAGAAGGACCAGCTCGCCGCGGACCTCGAGGCCATCGCAGCGCAGGGCCGCGATCGCATCGCGGCCGCCGGCCAGGCAGTGGCCGCAGCGCAGGTCAGCCCCTGGCACCAGGATCTGCTGCAGGCCAAGCAGGCCTACCTGACCCACAACCAGGCCTGGCAGGCCTACCTGGACCGCGCCTCGAAGGACGCCGCGGAGTTCGGCCAGCCGCAGGACGAGGTCGACGCCACCTTCCTGGCCGCCGAGCCCCTGTTCCGCGCCGCGATTCCCCGACCGGATGGCTATGCGATCGCCGACCGGGTCGAGGTGATCTTCGCCGAGCCGGCCCCCGAGGGCCCCACCCAGGACGCCCGACTCGCCGCATGAGTGCGGCACTGTGGTGACGAGGAATTCGCCCGATGCATGACAATCTCGGCTGGTTCGCGGCCTCCGGGGTCCTTGCACTGATCGTGGCCGGGCTGGCCCGGCAACGTGGGCTCGGGTTCGCCCTGCCTGTGCTCCTGGTCGGTGCCTTCGTCGGCAGCATTCCCTACGGCCCCAGCGCCCCGCTGCATCCTGAGGTCGCCCTCATCAGCGTGCTCGCCCCCCTGGTCTTCGGGGAGGCCCTCGGGTCGTCCTATCTCGACATCCGCCGGGTGAGCCGTCCCGTCCTGGGCCTGGCCGTGGGCCTGGTGATCATCACGACCCTGGCCATCGGGCTCGTCATCTCCTGGTCGGTGGGGGTTCCGCTGGCCATGGGCTTTGCCCTCGGGGCGGTGCTCGCGCCGACCGATGCCGTGGCCGTCGGCACCATCGCGCGCAAGGCCGCCCTCCCGCGGCGCCTGGTGTCGATCCTCGAGGGCGAGAGCCTGGTGAACGATGGCACCGGGCTGACGGCCCTCCGGGTCGCGGTGATCGCCGCGACCGCCGGTTCGCTGGCCCTGTGGCAGGTGGGGCTGACCCTGCTGACCTCGGTGGTGGGCGGGATCGCGGTGGGCCTGGCCGGCGGCTGGGTGCTGGCCTTCGTCCTCGGTCGCAGCAGGGATGTCCTCGCGGCTGGTGCCCTGCTGCTGATCGCCCCGTTCGCGCTGTACCTGCTCGCGGAGGAGGTCGGCGGCTCGGGCATCCTGGCGGTGGTCATCGCGGCCTTGTACGCCGCCCATGCGCAGACCTCGGATCCTCGGCAGTCCGGCCGGCTGCAGCATGCCATCTTCTGGCGGCAGTTCACCTTCGTGCTGCAGGCCTTCGCCTTCTTCCTCGTCGGCCTGGAACTGCCTGACACCTTCGGCAAGCTGAGCCGGGATGAGGTCCTGCTGGTCCTGGCCCTGATCGGGGGCGTGGTAGCGCTCCTGATCATCACCCGGATGGCCTACATCCTGGTCTCGGTCGCGGTCGGACGCTCCTGGCGCGGGCGCCGCGACTTCCGGCTCGCCTTCCTGGCCGGATGGGCGGGGGCACGCGGGCCCGTCTCCGGCATGGCTGCCCTGTCGATCCCGATCACGATGCAGGACGGATCCCCCCTGCCCTATCGGGACCTGCTGCTGGCGACCACCTTCGGCGCGATCGTGGTAACGATGCTGCTGGCGCAGACACTCGGCCCGCTGGCCCGCCGGCTGGGGCTGCGGCCTGATGACGAGCAGGAGACCATCACCCGCATCAACGCAGCCCTCGCGCATGCGGCACTTGCCCAGCTCGAGGAGGCCGAGCAGCAGGCCTCGATGGATGGCGAGCCGATTCCGGCCGAGGTGATCCAGCCGCTCCAGGCGCAGGTGCAGGCCCGCCTGGCCGCCCTGCGCATGCCGGAACAGCGGCTCGCCACGACTGAGACGACCATCTCGCTGGCCAGGCTGATGCTGCGGGCTGAGCAGGAGGAGCTGATCCGCATGCGCGATGAGGAGGGCATCCCGGATGCCATCGTGCGCCCGATCCTGCGAGCGCTCGACGTTCGCCTGCAGGGCCTGTCAGCCGGCCGCCTCGCCTGAGGGCGAGGGTTCGGCGGCAACCCCAGGAGCCACCGGGGCAGCCTTCGTCGTCCTCGCGAAGGAGATGCCGATGAGCACCGCAGCGATCGCGCCCGCGATCAGGGCGATGACCAGCCCCTTCAGGCGGATCACGCCAATGGCTGCCTCGATGAAGTTCCGCACGAGCGCATCGGCATCGGATGGCATGGGGGCAGCCAGGGTTGCCGAACTGATAAGCACCCACAGCAGTGCTGGTACCAGCAGCGCGATGCCAGCGGGGCGCCATCGTCGCCAGCCAGCGTGCCTGGATGCGAAGCCGGTCGCCACCAGCAGCCCGAGCGCGAGGAGGGCGGCGACCCACCACAGGGCCAGGACTCGCAGGGCCGTCCCGGCTGCGCTGATGGTCGACCCGTCCAGTGTGACGGACATCGTGCCGTCGGCGGTGCTCGGAATCGCCGGGTCGACCTGGTGCATGGCGGCCAGGACGGGCAGCACGATCGGCCGCAGGTCCAGGTCGGCGCGAATGCCGTCGGAGACCGCGGTGAAGGCGACCGCTACCACCTTGCCAACGGCCTCCGACGCACCGGTCAGCGCCTTGCCGGCAGCGGCTTCCAGCTCAGGTCGCCGCTTCTCCAGCGCGGCCTGGGCTGCGGGCGATGCGGATGACAGGGCATCGTCCATGAGAGCAGACCCGATCGCTGCAGCGCCCCCCGGGCTGTCGATGATCGACACCACCGTCGACGACAGGTTGCCGGCCGAGCCCGCCGTCCACCAGACCAGGGTCAGGCCCATGGCCAGGAAGGCGATGCAGCCGGCGATGAGACCGAGCACGATCGTCAGGAAGGTACGCATGCGGCCAAGGCTAGGGGTCACCGATGGCGACAGCGGGCGTTCGCCGAACTACCTCACCCCAGGATGATCGGCCGGCTCGGCGGCGACCAGCGAGTGGTGCCCATCTCGGTTACCGCGCGCACCCGCAGGCGGGCCTTGCCGGACCGCTTGGCCAGGGTGCAGCTGGGCACCTTCGCCCGTGCCTGGCGGCCGGTGATCGTGCAGACGATGCGGCCGCGCTGATCGCGGACGAGGTACCTGGTGACGACGGCCGACGACGTGCGGCCCAGGCCGTGGAAGCGCACGACGACCCGGCCCGCGCGGCCGGCCCGGCTCCCCGTGGCCTTGGCGGCCCATGGGGCCGCGAGCCGAGTTGGCCCAGCGACGACTGCCGAGGTCGACACCGCGGCGTCGCCCTCGCCATCGGCATTGCGAGAGCGCACCGTGTAGGCGTAGGTGCCATCCGGGCGCTTGGGGATGGTGCAGGTGGTCGTCGCTGTCATGCACACGCTCGCCCCGCTCGCGTCGAGGACGTCGTACCCGATCACCGCCTGCGGGGCGATGGCCGGCGCCTGCCAGGTGATGATGACCTCCCGGTTGCGGGCCGTTGCGGTCGGCTGCCCGGGCGGGCCCGGGATCGGGGCGTAGCCCGCCTGCGCAAGGGCGGCATTGAGCATCGGCAGGTAGCCCATGGCCAGGAAGTTCACGGTCGCGCCTTCCGGGCGGCCGAAGCAGGGTCCGCTGGCGCCCGCCTGATTGCCCAGCAGCAGGGTGCCGGAGCCGCCGGTGGCGAGCACCGGTGCGCCGCTGTCCCCGGGGCAGGCGTCCTGGCCGTTGGAGGTGCGCGCGAGGAAGACATCCCCCAGCGGAGCCCCGAGCCATAGGCGCGTCACCGGGAAGGAGACGGCGTTCGGGATGCTGTTCTGCACCCCTGGCCCGGCCTGCCCGTAGCCGATCATGGTTGCGGGCGCGGCCTGCTGGGCCATCCGCTCGACCTCGACCCGGGTGGCCAGCCGGGTGACGGCGGTGGGTGCGAGATCCGATGCGAGCACGATGGCGGCGATGTCGTTCGGGCTCACCTGGGTGCCGGCATTGACGTACCCGTCGGGTCGCACGATGCCGGTGACCGCGATGGGGGAGGCATTGGGCTGGATATTCGAGTATGCCTGGATCTCGACTCCCGGGGGGAAGGCCTTGACGCCATCGACATTGGCGGACGTCCCTGACTTGGTCACGCAGTGGGCAGCGGTGAGCAGCACCCGGGGCTTCCACAGCACCGCCGTGCAGACCTTCGGCCAGCTGTCGCCCTCGCGCATGATGATCGCGGCGGCGACTCGATCGCCGACGGCGGGGGTGCCGCCCATCACCCGGGGGCTGGGAGCGCCCTGGGCCAGTGCCGGGCTGCTGACCGGGAGGCAGAGTGCCACGGCACCCGTCAGCGCGACCACCTGCCATGCCAGCCAGCGGGCAGGAGCCCTCAGGTGAGGGACCCGCGAGGGTCGGGCTGGGACGGACATGAGCCTCCGGTTCGCGAGGTTCGGCGCGGGTGATGGGATGCACCCGTGACCGATTGCGGGCTGCCTGCAGTATCCACCCCGCTGGTCGATGCCTGGAACCGCGCCCGTGAGCGTGGCGCCCACCCGCTGCAGGTCCCCGGCCACAAGAACCAGTACTGGCGGCCCGGTGCGGTACCGGGCAGCGACCTGCTCGGCCCGCTCATCCGCGATGACATCACCCTGCAGGGAGGCGTCGACGACAATGCCTACAGCGGCGGCTACCTGCTCCAGGCCGAGGCACTATGGGCCCGAAGTGTCGGGGCCGACCATGTCCGGTTCCTGCTCGGCGGCTCCTCGCAGGGCAATCTCGCCGGCCTGGTGGCGATCGGCAGCCCGGGAGCAGTGGTGGCGGTGGATCGGACGTCCCACCGCAGTGCCCTGTCGGGCCTGGTCGTCAGCGGCAGCATGCCGGCCTGGATCTCCCCGGTGATCCATCCCGAGCTCGGGCTGCCCCTGGGCGTCGAGCCTGGGTGCCTGGCCGGGCTCGCGCCGACGACGGCCGCCGTCTTCGTCACGGCTCCCTCATATGTGGGGACGATCGCCGATGTCGAGGCCCTGGCCCGTCACTGCCACGACCGCGGCTGGCCGCTGGCGATCGACCAGGCCTGGGGCGCGCACCTGGCCTTCCTGCCCGGTCGCGGTGCCTTCGAGCAGGGGGCCGACCTGGTGACGACGAGCGTCCACAAGGCCCTGATGGGCTACTCGGCGACGGCCGTGGTCGGCGTGCGCGGCAGTCTCGTCCAGGGACGCCGCCTGGACCAGGCGGTCGACCTCACCACCACGACCTCCCCATCGGGAACGCTGTTCGCCTCCATCGACGCCACCCGGGCGATCATGGATCAGTGCGGCCAGCGCGAGATCGAGCGGGCCGCAGCCCGCGTGGAGGCCATGCGGGTGCGGCTGCGGCGGGTTGCCGGGCTGGTGGTGGTGGACGATGCGGTCGCCGGGGTGCCATGCGATCCGCTCAAGCTGACGCTCTGGCTGCCGCGCACAGGGGTCAATGGCTCGGTCCTGGCGCAGGCACTGTGGCAGCTGGGCCATGGCGTGGAGTCGTCCGACCTCGACTCCATCGTGATGACGATGACGGTCGTCGACGATGACGCATTCTGTGCGCAGGTGGCGGACCTGCTGGTGACCCTGATCGAACAGCAGCGGCAGGCACCCCGGCCGCCGGCACCGGCCGCACTGTGGCAGGTGACCCCTGAGGTCGTCCTGAGCCCGCGCGAGGCATTCTTCGCGCCCCGTCGCCGCATCCCGATGGCCGAGGCGATCGGGGAGGTATCGGCTGAGCAGTTCTGCCCCTACCCGCCCGGGATCCCGCTCCTGGCCCCTGGGGAGCGGGTCACCGCGGAAATCGTCCGCGACATCGAGCAAGCGGGTACGTTCGTCAGGGTCGCCTACTGCGGCGACCCGACGCTGCGGACGATCGAGGTGGTGGCATGAGGCGAAGCCGGGGGCCGGCTCGCACCATGGCGGGCATGATGTCGGCGGCCGTGCTGGTCATGGTGGGCGCGAGTTGCGCGAGTGGAGGGCAGGAGCAGGTGAGCAGGCAGCCGAGTACGTCGCAGTCCGCGGACCCGGGCCTGCCGCAGGGGTCGACCGTCACCTATGAATTCCATGACTCCTCGGTGCCGCCGCCGTATCACCGCAGCTACGTCCTGACCTTCACCGAGGAGCAGGCCCGCATCGTCGTCGACAGCTATGGGGAGATCCTGGCCGACCAGACCAGGCAGATGACCCCCGAGGCGTGGGCGCAGGTCAGCGCGACCTATCCCGAGGTGTCCGGCATGACCGTGACCGAGCCGGAGCAGGGATGCACCGGTGGGACGGGCTTCGCCCTGAAGGTCGAGCACGGCGGCGCGGTTGACCAGGATCTCGATGGCTATGCCTGCGGCGGCGTCAATGCCGATATCGAGGACCGCCTGCTGGCGTGGGTGCAGCCCGTGCGCTCCCTGTTTCCCTCGATGGACGACCTTGCGCCCGAGGGATGATGGGCGGACGGAACGCCGGATGCGCTGGACCGATGAAGGGATGCTGTCATGATCGAGTTGTCGCGCGGGCTACGGCACCTGGCGTGGGCGAATGACCGCTTCTTCGCCAGCCTGGCCGAGCTGCCGCCCGAGGCCCTGCGGGTGACCTATGCCCCGGATGCCTGGGCGGTCGATCGGCTGGCGATGCATATCGTCGGCAGCTCGGAGTGGTATCGGTACTGCCTGACGGGAGCCGGGTGGACAGATCTCGCCCCGCCGACGACGTCGGACGACGTGCAAGCCCTGCGGAGATACCTCGCCGAGCTCGATGCGGTGCTGATCGAGCAGGGAGCGCTTGACGATGGCCCGGTCACCTTCGAGGACGAGCGCGGCCTGACGACGGCACTGCGATCGACGATCCTGACCCAGGCCTGCATGCACGGCACTGAGCACCGGGCGCAGATCGCCTGTGCCCTGGCCGCTGCCGGCTTCGAGGCGCCGAGCCTGGATGACCTCGACCTGTGGGCGTTCGCGGCGCATGAGCGCGCGGGCCAGGCCGCGTCCGCCGACTGACCTCCCCGCCGGCCGACCTCCCCGCCGGCTGACCCCCGCTGACCTCCCCGCCGAGTTCGACTCCCAGCGTCGCACCGGGTCGCCGGTGCGACGCTGAGAGTCGAACTCGGCGCGGGGAGGGTGGATCAGGCGGATGCTGCGGCGTGCTCGGCCGTCCGCGCATTGATGTAGGCGGACGAAGCCGAGTTCGGGCGCGGCTGCTTACAGCAGGCCCTCCTCCTGCGCCTTCTTATAGAGCTCGACCTTGGAGGGGAGTGGCTCGCCCTTCTCGGCGTACTTCACCCGCACCCGGCGGATGTACTCCTTGGCGGTGCCGGGGCTGATGCCCATGATGCGCCCGACCGATGCCATCTTCATTCCCGACGAATACAGCAGCAGGGCCCGCTCCTCCTGGGGGGAGAGCTGGACGGACCCGGGGGTTCGGACCGAGAGCATCGCGGCCAGCTCGGGCGAGAGGTAGACCTGCCCGCGCAGCACGATGTCGACCGCCCGCTGGAACTCGTGGGCCGGGCTCTGCTTGGACAGGTACCCGCTGGCCCCTCGGCTGATCGCGCCCTGGACTGATCGAGGGGTGGCCGCAGCGCTCACGACAAGCACCGGCGCGCCGATCTGCACCACCTCGGTGACGGTCTCCATCGGCGGACGGCCATCGCCGAGGTCGAGATCGAGGACGATGCAGTCCGGCTTTCGGTCATCGCTGACCCGTACGGCCTCCACGATGGAGTCCCCCGCGTAGATGACCTCCATGTCTGCCGAATGGCAGACAAGCCTTTCCACCAAGGCCTCCCGCATCATCGGATGATCCTCCAAGATGATGAAGGTCCTCGGCGTATCAGACATCGGCCTCCTGGGAGTGAGTGTGATCGTAGCAATGAGCCAGGAACCATGCTGACCGTCGAGGGTCGCGAGACGGCCGCCCTGCTGGCGCTGCGCAACTGGGTCCTCGTTCCGATGACCACCCTGTGCTGGATCTCCCACCTCATCCTGGCCGCTCAGGCGTCGCCCCCCATCTCGCCCGTCGACCTCGGGTGCCTGCTGCTCGCGTCGATTGCCTTCTGCCTGGCCCTGGTCTTCATCCGGCGGCCCTGGGTGCTGTGGCTGTCGCTGACCGGCCTGCTGCTGCTCGTCCTGCCGGCCTTCCTGCCCGTCGACGGCGGGGTATGGCTGTATCCGAGATTCGTGATCGGCCAGTCCGGCTACATCCTCATCACCATGCTGACGCGCCGGTTGGGGCTCGTGGTGGTTGCGGCGAGCCCGCTCCTGCTGCGCGTGCTGTGGGCGCTCGGGCCGACGGACATCTCCCCGGACGGGTTCACGATCGCCTTCGGCTTCGTCCCGGTGCTCCAGCTGCTCGCATCGAATGCGCTCATCTGGTGGGTCTGGCATGGCCTGGTGGCCAGGAGCATGGCCACCGACCAGCAGCTGGCGCAGTTGCAGCAGGCCGAGCTCACGGCACTTGCCGACCGCGAGCGATCAGCCCTGTGGTGGACGTCGACCCGTCGGGTGCACGAGTCGGTCCTGAACTCCATCAATGCCCTCATGTCCGTCGGGAGCGTCAGTCAGCAGGCAGCGCAGGAGTGGGCGGCGAGGGCTCGCGCTGCCGTCGACGTCGCCGAGCCCGGCGATTCGCCCGCGCAGCCGACTCCCAGCCGACCTGACGGTGGCTTCTTCGACGGTGCTCAGGCCCTGGTCTCCGCCGGATTCACCGGGCTGGTCGCCGCAGGAACGATCTACGTCTTCTTCATCCATCAGTCCGCAGCCTGGCGCGATGTGCTCGGCAGGGCCCTCATGATCGCAGCATCGGTGACAGCGCTGACGCTCGTCCTTCGCCGTCTCCGGGTTGCCCCGCTGCCGGCGACGGCGCTCATCCTCATCCCGAGCGCCATCCCGTGGGTCCTCGCCCCAGCAGCCGGCGACTGCGGTCAGATCGCGACCGTCGCCTCGGTCCTCAGCATCAGCGGCTACATGATTGCCATCATCGCCCTGTGCGGTGGCCTGGTGCCGTACCTGGTGGCGATCCCGATCTGGGGCGCCGGCGCCTACGTCCTTGCCAGCTCTGCGCCCCTGGCTTGCCAGCGGTCGCCGATCGCGATGATGTTCAACACCCTGAGCATCATCCCGCTGACCCTCATCGTCGCCTATTTCGGGATGCGTGCGCATCGAGCATCGATGGTGAGGCTGGACGATGCCCGCGCGCGAACGGCGCTGGCCATCGGACGAGCCGAGGCGGTCCGCCTGGTTAATCAGCAGCTGTCGCAGAGCGTCGAGCGGTCAGCCGAGCTCCTGACCGAGGTCGGCTCCACGGGCCGGCTCACCGATGAGCAGGAACGGCAGTTCACCTGCCAGTCGGCCCTCCTGCGCGCCGGCATCTCGGTCGACCTCGAGCGGGATGGTGCCTTCACGCTGGCGGCCTACTGGCTGGTGCACGAGGTCGCCAGTCGCGGCGTGCCGATCAGGGTGGTGATGCTCTCGGGCTCCCAGGATCGTCGGTCGCTGCCGACGGCCCTGGTCGGGAGCCTCGCAACCGTCATCCTCGCGAACGGCGACCAGTTGAGCGCTGCGAACCTGAGCATCTCGTGCGTGCATGGGCAATCCCTGGACTTCCTGTCGGTGATGATGCCCTGGGCGATCGCCGAGCAGTGGTGGGGGCATCATGGCCGCGCCCTGGCGGCGGAGGCCGAAGGCGACCTCTGCCTCGCCGTGCACCAGACCGAGCAGCATGGGGCTGATGGCGAACTCCTGGGCCTGATCACGATCGAGCGAGAGCCCGCGGCCCAGGCTCAGGAACTGGTGCCGGTGCCGTGACGTGGTGCGCGCAGGGCCTGGACCAGCTCGCCGATGACGGTGGAGTACTCGCCCCGGGCCACACCGTGCGACCTCAGCGCGACGTCGAGCGGCACGCCTGCGGCATGCCACTGCAAGGCCTGGCGCTGCGCATCCGAGAGCGCCTGGGCGGCGGCCGTGGTCAGCAGGCTGGCGCTGAGTGCGGCGGTCAGGTAGGGCTGATGCGTGGGTGCCAGCGCGATCAGATCGTCCAGGCAGTCGAGCAGGTCGGACTTCAGGACGCAGCCGAGCGCACCGGCTGCAATGAGCTCAGCAAGGGCCGCTGGCTCGACGTGCGCGCTCACCACCGCCACCGGGATGCCGGCATCACGCAGGCCTGCCACGGCGACGATGCTCGGCGAGCCGTCGGGGGTGTGCGCATCGATCAGAGCGAGGACGACTCCCGAACGTTGCGTGCCGGCAATGATGGCGTCATCGGCATCCGGGCCCGCGTAGGCGATCATCACCGCAGGCGAATGCGAGCGCAGTGCGCGCACCAGGCCGGCGCGCCAGTCGTCATGATCGTCCACGATCAGCAGCGACACCTGATCGGGGGTCATAGGCGCAGCCTAGGCCGGGAAGCCCAGGTCGACCTGTCCAGCGGCCGCTGATGGAGCCTGCCGACGCTGCCTTCGCACGCATGGTGCACGAGCGGGTACTGAACGCCCTGCACCTGCTCGTGATCGGCCAGGCCAGGGTCGAGCTGCTCCGCGCCACCCTGGAGTGGATCGACGTCCCCGATCGCCCTGCGTTGCCGGCCACCGATCATGGACTCGCGGAGGTCATTCGGGAGGCGGTGCGCAGGTCTGGGGTAGCCGGGGTGGAGATCACCTGCCCGCAGGGAGTTGACCCGCCGCTATCACCCCAGGCCGCGGAGGCACTGTCTGCTGCGGTCGTCGAGGCGCTGCGCAATGCCGAACGCCATGCGCAGGCGTCGCTCGTATCCGTGCGGGCAGGCCGGCATGCTGGCTCGATCCAGGTCGAGGTCCGCGACGATGGCCGAGGGCTCGACTCGGACGCAACCCCGCGCCTGGGCCTCGCCGTGGGCATCACGCAGGCCATGGCCAGTGTCGCAGGCACGGTGCAGATCCGCTCGGATGCCGGTCATGGCACGGTCGTCCAGCTGGCCTTTCCGACTGCAGCGACAGACCCCACTACGGATCTCGTGGACGGACGCCTCGTCCGCGAGTGGCCCGCGGTCGCTGTGGGAGCCAGGCGCCTGATGGCCGACCTGCTCGCCGATCGGATCGACCGGCAGTCACCTGGCGTCACCGATCGGGCACGCATCGAGGACGGCCGGATTCGCACCTGGCTGGACTCCGCGCGAGTCGACTCCTGGATGGCGCGGCAGGTTGCCGTGGCAGTCGGCCATGCTGCCGACCACGGCCGTCGAATGACGGCAACCATCACCGGGCGGGCCGGCATCAGCGAGCCGCTGGATCTGGACCTCGCCGCGGCCCTGACGGATGCTGAAGCGATCATGCTGACCGTCGAGCCGGACTGGGAGGAACTGCTGGTCATCGTCCCAGGTGATGCAAGACTGCATCTGGCAGCTCATCTGGATCTGCCATGGCGGATTGAGCACATGAGCGAAGGCATGCGAGGTCTGCGCATCCGTCGGGGAAGCCGGACGGGGAAGCGTTCGTAGGCCCACGAGAACACCGCTCGCGAGGCGGTCCCACAGGTCGCGCGCCATGGCGTGCGGCGTGGCGTTGAACGGGTCTGCCGAAGAGCAGACAGTCCGGGACTTCTCGCAGCGCTCATTGCCCAGCTAGCGTGCCAGGGACTCCCCGGGCGTGCCCGGAGAGCCCCTTCCCCGAACGATTGTCGAGTTGCGCATGAGGATTCTCGACCAGCCCCCGGTTGCCGGCATCGCTGCCCAGATCACGATCCGTCGCCAACGGGCTGTGACCTGGCGGAGGCACTGACCCATGCGACATATACGGACACTCATGGCACTGGCCGTCCTGGCCGGGATGATGGCGGCTGCGCCAGCCGCGCAGGCGCGCGCGAACTGCCCACCACCGTCGGTTGGCGGCCGGACGGTGGCCTGGATCTCAGTGGGCGACACGCGAGTGCCGGTCAAGGCAATCGACTTCAGGCGAGGGCAGGCGCTGCACCCGCCTGACACCAACCAGGCGGCCGGGTTGTCGCGCGGTCATGCGCCGCTGTCGGCGACCATCGGCACCACGGTGATCAGCTGGCATGTCCGCTACGGGGTCGGCTGCGACGGGTCGCTGAACCCGGTGCTGGACGAGCCGATCGGGGCCACCTTCACTGTGCGCCCGGTCGGCAAGCCGGCCCGGGAGTACCGCATCACCGCGCGTCATACGGTGATGAAGGGCGCCTATCGGGCGGCGTGGTTCCGTCAGCAGGGCCCGCACCAGCTGGCGCTGTTCACCTGCGCCGGCCTGCGCGGCGGGAAGTTCCGCAAGACCACCGTCATCCTCGCCGAGCCAGTCACCCAGGAGCAGCCGCCCCAGCCCCAGGCCGCGACAGGAGCATCGCCGCCGGCCACGCCGGCCGGCCAGTGACCGAGGTGCCACGTCGACCTGCCATGCGTATGCCGAGTGGCAGACGCGATGTCTGCCGAAGTGCCTACAACGTGTCTGCCTGACTTCAGACAGTTCGTCGCTGTTCATCGCACATCAGCCGGGTTAGCGTCATGCAGCCGCATCGCCGTACGACGTCGCGCATCGCGAGCTCGGACGGCGGTCGGATTCATGGCCGTCCCTACAACTCCGTTTGGAGCTTCCCCATGGCCTCTGGCAAGCGCAGGCATGCAAGCCTGCTCGTCACGCTTCTCCTGATTGCCGGCGGTCTGGTGACTGCCAAGGTCTTCTCCAATGCCGTGGCGTCTGCCCCGCCGACACCACGCGACCCCGTGGTGCTGTGGTCCGACAACTTCGAGAACTTCCCGCAGCCCGGGTCCGCCCCCAATGGCGGCCAGGATGGCGTGGCGCCGATGGCGCTCAACTACGGCGGAGTGAAGTACACGAACGCGACCGGGACGACGTACACCGGTGACTCCCAGTGGCTGAATATCACTGGATGCAATGGCATCGTGCTGTCGTGGCAGGCTCCGAATGCAGCCTGGCCTAATGCCAACGGCTGCGAGAACGCCTCAAACTCGCTGCTTAACCTGCGCAAGATGGCGCAAGCGGTCGGCAGCGTGAACGGCACGGGGACGGCGACCAACCACATCGTCGCGGCCTATACCAACCGAGGATTCAACACCGCTGGGGTCGAGGCCCAGACCGAGCAGCCCATTGCCTTCTCGTCGGTCGCCGCAAATCGCTACTTCACCGCATCGGTGTGGGCGACCGCGATGAACTGCAGCGCTGTCAAGCCACGGCTCGTCTTCGAGTACTCCACGGACGGCACCACCTGGACGCCGTTCGGGTCGACGTACATCGACCCGTGCTCGCTGACGAACGTGGCGAACCAGACGAACTTCCCGGGAATCAACGTCGCGAAGGGCTATGCGAATTCCGGGATCATGCTCCCGGTCTCGAGCACTCAGATGTACCTGCGCGTGAAGAACGTCCAGACGAATACGGGCGGTGGGAACGACGGCGGATGGGACGACCTGACCCTGTACGAGGCCACACCCGCAATTTCCAAGGAGTTCAGTCCCACATCGATCGACAAGGCAGCGAACCCCAGCGCGTACTCCACGCTGACGTTCACCGTGACCAACACCACCGACAAGTCAGCCAAGGCAGGCTGGGAGATCACCGACACGCTGCCGACCGGCCTGACGATCGCTTCGTCGACGACGGGCGGTACGTGTACGCCCAAG
Organism: Actinomycetales bacterium; assembly: GCA_018970025.1. Classification (GTDB taxonomy): domain Bacteria; phylum Actinomycetota; class Actinomycetes; order S36-B12; family S36-B12; genus REEB460. Next base: position 35,194 of record JAGWXF010000022.1, read on the forward strand.
ACCTTCACGGATGGCTCGGGCGGGTCCCTGGGCAGCGGTGACACGAGCGTGAAGATCGTCGGGACGATCCCCTACAACGTCGCGAGCTGCACGGTGACCGTGCAGGTGACCGGTTCCAGCGATGGCACGTTCACGAATATCCTGGACCCGACGAACCCCAACTACAGCGCCTCCAGTGTGAAGGGCCTGCTGCCCGAGGGCAGCGCGTCCCTGACCATCACCGGCGCAACTCCCTCAACGGTGGCGCTGACGTATGACTGCACCAGCGGGACTGGGTCGACGGCGGGGACAACGGCGGCGCCGGGGACGTCAGTGACGGTTGCGGCTGGCACGGGTTGCACGAAGCAGGGCGCCACCTTCCTGGGCTGGAGTACGTCGCCGAATGGCTCGGGAACGCTCGTGAACCCGGGTGACCCATTGACCCTGAATGCGAACACCACGCTGTATGCGGTGTGGTCGCCCCCGTCCGCGACCAATGACACGTACACGACCCCCTACAACACGCCCTTGACGGTTCCGGCCAATACGGGCGTGCTGGCAAACGACAGTGGTTCGGGGATCACGAGGACGTCGAATACCCAGCCGCCGAACGGCACCGTCACCATGAACCCGGACGGCTCCTTCACCTACACGCCGAACCCGGGTTTCTCGGGTCAGGACTGCTGGAACTACACCATCACCGAGGCGGGGCAAAACCCAGCCACGGCCACGGCCCAGTCCTGCGTGACGGTCGGTTCCCCCGCGCCGAGTGCTCCGGTTGCGAGCAATGACACGTACACGACCCCTTACCAGACTCCCAAGGTCGTTCCGGCCAATGCGGGTGTGCTCGCCAACGACACCGGTACGGGGATCACGGTGACGTCGAATACCCAGCCGCCGAACGGCACCGTCGCCATGAATCCGGACGGCTCCTACACCTACACGCCCGACCCGGGCTTCTCAGGGCAGGACTGCTGGAACTACACCATCACCGACAACGCAAGCCAGACCGCCACGGCCCAGTCCTGCGTGACGGTCGCGCCACCGGGGGCTCCGACTGCGAGCAATGACTCGTACACGACTCCGTATCAGACGCCCAAGACGGTTCCGGCCAATGCGGGCTTGCTGGCCAACGACACCGGCACGCAGATCACGGTGACGTCGAATACCCAGCCGCCGAACGGCACCGTCACCGTGAACCAGGACGGCTCCTTCACCTACACGCCGAACCCGGGCTTCTCAGGTCAGGACTGCTGGAACTACACCATCACCGACAACGCAAGCCAGACCGCCACGGCCCAGTCCTGCGTGACGGTTGGATCCCCGACGCCGCCGGCACCTGCTCCGGCGCCGCCAGCCCCGGCGCCGGCTGATCCGTCGACGCCGGCGCCCGCTCCGGCTCCGCCGGCGCCAGTGACACCGGCGCAGGCTCCCCCGGGCCCGGTCGCGGTGGACGACGCGGCGACGACGATGATGAACACGCCGGTGAGCGTGAACGCGGCGGCGAATGACACCTATCCGGCGGGGTCGGTGTTCACGCAGACGTCGAGCCCGGCGAACGGGACAGTCGCCTGGAACGCGAACGGGTCGTACACGTACACCCCGAACCCGGGCTTCACGGGTGTTGACACGTTCACCTACAAGGTGTGCATGCCGGCGCCGAACCAGGCTCGGTGCGCGTCGGCGACGGAGCGGATCACGGTGGGGGAGCCGGAGCCGAAGGCGGCCCCGCAGAACCTGAAGGTCGGGCCGGGGTCGACTCGGCCGCTGACGTACCGGCCGGTCGGGCTGTCGACGCCGGCCACGGGATCGAACCTGAAGCCGGGGTCGGTGGCGATCGCGCAGTACGGGACAGGCCGGTGGCGCAACCGCCTGGTGGTGCCTGGGAAGGGCACCTGGATCCTGAAGGGCACGCAGGTGCAGTTCGTGCCGGCCGCTGGGTTCACCGGGCAGACCACGATCAGGTACCGGATCCAGGACCGCAATGGGAAGTGGGCATTCAGCACGCTGACCGCGTCGGCTCCCGCCATCCCGACCGATATCACCGGCGGGGTGTTCTGACCTGACCCGATGGAGGACGGCGGCTCCCCCAGCCGCTGTCCTCCATCGGGATCAGCCGCCTTACCTGCGCCTTACCGGAGCGTGGCTGCCGGGAAGCCCCCGAGGCCTACCGTGACCAGGTCACGTCAATCGGGAGGTCCATCATGCGTGTCAGGTTCGCGGTCATCGCCGCCCTGCTGACGATCAGCATCGCCGCTGCGGCACCCGCAGGTGCAGCCGGCAAGGTCTATACCGCGGCCGATGTCGCCAAGCACGCCTCGAGGTCGTCCTGCTGGACGATCGTCGGGACGGGCGTGTACGACATCACCACCTTCATCACCAGGCATCCCGGCGGTCAGGCCGCCGTCCTGGCGCTGTGCGGCAAGAACGGCACGGCCATGTTCGGCAACCAGCATGGCGGGGCCCGGACGCCTACCGCCGTGCTGGCGAGCTATCGCATCGGCAAGCTGAAGGCCACCCGATCCGGGTCGGCTGGCGTCACGGCGACCCGCCCTTCCGCGGGATCGGCCGGCGGCCGCGATGAGCATGGCCGGGATGACGACTGACCTGGCGGCGGTGAGTGCCTCGACCACCACAGCCCACCCTGATTAACGCAGAACTGCGATAACATCTGCTAGGGTTATCGCACATACGCGATTACTGGAGGTGGATATGCCGGACGAGATCTCGCAAGACCGACTCATCGGAGTCCTCGTCGGGGCCGCATGCGCGGACGCCCTGGGCGCCGGCTACGAGTTCGGTGCGCCGCTGGCGGCCGACCAGCCGGTGACGATGCGCGGCCAGGGAGCATTCGACCCGGGTGAGTGGACGGACGACACCGCGCAGCTGCTGGCCATCGCGATCGCCGCCGCCGACGGGGCGGACCTTCGAAGGGCTGAAGGTGAGGATGCCGTCGCTGCACTGCTGCAGGAGTGGTACCTGTCGCCAGCCCGGCTCAAGGACATCGGCATCCACTCCGCCGCCGTCTTCGGGGAGGTGGCCACGGTCTCCACCCTCGGCCTTGCCCAGCGCTTCCGCGAGGTAGCCGGGGCAAAGGAGGCCCGGCGCCCGTCATCGAGCGGCGGCAATGGCGCGCTCATGCGCACGGCGGCAGTGGCCATGGACCTGCACGCTGAGCCGGAGGTCATGGTCGACGTCGCCATGCGCCTGGCATCGATGACCCATGCGGACGACCGGTCGAGCCAGTCCTGCGCGGTGTGGTGCCTGGCGATCCGCGCGGCCCTGCGCGCCGAGAACCCGACCGATATCGACCTCCTCGCGGCGACCGTGGCAGCGGACATCGTCACCTACCTGCCGGCGCACGCCGCGTACTGGTGCGAGGTTCTCGCCGAGTCATTCGGGACGTCCCCAAGCGACTACTACCGGTATCGGCCGCCGAACGGCTACTGCGTGACGACCCTGCGGGCCGCCTGGGCCGCGGTCACCGGAACCCCGGTGCCTGCCGCGCAGCCGGGCCGGCACCTGGCCCTCGCGGCAGAGGCTGCGGTTCGGGGCGGCGGTGACACCGACACAGTCGCCTGCGTTGCGGGTGCGCTGCTGGGAGCGATGTGGGGGTACTCGGCGGTGCCCCTGCAGTGGCGCCGGCGGGTCTTCGGCTGGCCTGGCCTGCGCGATGCGGACCTCGTCCGGCTTGGCGATGCGATCCATCGGGGCGGGGTGGATCCCTCGTCATGGCCCCATGCGTCAAGCCAGGCCTATGGCGGCTGGCCCGGCACCGATGCGCTGGCCGTGCACCCGCTGGACGATGGCGTGGTGCTCGCTGGGATCGATGCTGCCTGCGGGCGACTGCCGATCCCGGGGGCGCCGATCGAGGCCGTGGTCTCGCTCTGCCGAGTGGGGACGTCCGACCTCGATCACCTTGGCCTGCACCCGGCGGATCGCCTCGAGGTGCGCCTCGTCGACGCCGGCCCGGAGGCCAACCCGCACCTGGGGCTGGTGATGGAGCAGGCCGCCGATGCCGTGGCCGCCTACCGAGCCGAGGGCAAGCGGGTGCTGCTGCACTGCGTCGCTGCCCAGTCGCGAACGCCGTCGGTGGCCGCGCTCTATGCCGTTCGGCACCTGGGGGTGTCGCCTGCGCAGGCGCTGACACAGGTCTGCGACGTGCTGCCGGCCGCATCGCCGCACCCTGGCCTCGCTGCAGTCGTCAGCAACGCCTAGCAGCGCGTGGGCTCACGGCACGCGTATCGTCAATCGACCCCGCCTGGGAACGAAGTCGTGCACAATGCGCGGGTGCCAGGGCTCAGCAGGCGTGCGCTCATCGGGACGCTGGCGGGACTCTCGGCCACCTGGCTGCTGCCGCGCGATGCCCTCGGCTCGCGCCTATCGCAGACCCTCGTGCCCGGCACTGCTCCCACCACCCTCGATCAGACGATCCGGATCGGAGCCACTGCGCAGGGGAGCTATCGAGTGCTCGCCGCCGGGCCAGGAGAGCGGTACATCCCGCGAGTTGACCTGACGGGCGTCGCCCCGAGCCCGGCCCGTATCGGGCAGCGCCGGTCGCTGTTCTACTGCGGGCACTTCTCCGACATCCACATCATCGATGCGCAGAGCCCAGGCCGGCTGGAGCCGCTGATCGCCTTCGACCACTCCCTGTTCGGCGGTGCCTTCCGGCCCCACGACCCGCTGACCACGCATGTCGGCGCCGCCATGGTGCGCAGCGTCGCCGATGCCCGCTTCTCGCCACTGACCGGGGCGCCGCTGGCAGCCGCCTTCGTCACCGGCGACAGCGCCGACCAGCTCAGCGAGCTGGAGACGCGCTGGTATATCCAGCTGCTGGACGGCACCCCGTTCGTCCCGAACTCCGGAGCACCGGACGTCTATGAGGGGGTGCAGGCCTGGTCGGAGACGTACTGGGCGTACCACCCCGACGATCCCGCCGGCGACTGGTTCGGCGACTACGGGTTCCCGCAGGTGCCTGGCATGCTCGAGGCTGCCGTCACCCAGACGGTCGACAGCGGCGGCCTCCCGAGCCCCTGGTACACCGTGTACGGCAATCACGACACGCTTTATATGGGGACGTTCGCCGTCCCAGCCGCCCTGAAGCAGTTCGCCGTGGGCCAGCACAAGTACTACGACTGGCTGGCCCTGGGGCTGGGGTACGTGCAGGGCTGGGCCGCCGACATCACGGCGATGGGCCGGGCCTGGAATGCGGCATCGACGAACATCGGCGCGCTCTACGGCAGTCGGAGGGTCACCCCGGATCCCGCGCGCAAGCTCCTCGAGCAGAGGGCCTTCATGCAGGCCCACTTCTCCACGAGCACGAATCCTGGGCCGGTCGGCCACGGATTCACCCAGGAGAACCTGGCATCGGGCCGCACCTACTGGAGTGCGGACGTCGGGCCCTTGATGCGCGTGTTCGGGCTGAACACCTGCAACCAGATCGCCGGACCAGACGGCGCCGTTCCCGAGGAGCAGTTCGAGTGGCTGCGCGAGGGGCTGGCCCAGGCGGGCCGCGACGGCCGGCTGTGCTTCGTCCTCAGCCACCACAACTCGCTCACCCTGGAGAACGATGCCCAGCTGGCGACGAATCCGCAGCGTCTGGTCCACGCGGAGGAGCTCATCGCGCTGCTGGCCAGCAACTCGTGCGTGATCGCCTGGCTCAATGGCCATACCCACAACAACACGATCATCGCCCATCCTCGTCCCGATGGAACCCCGGGCGGCTTCTGGGAGATCACCACCGCCTCGTGCATCGACTTCCCGCAGCAGCAGCAGGTGCTGGAGGTCATCGACAATCGGGACGGGACGCTGAGCATCTTCACCACGGTCCTGGATCATGCGTCGCCGACCGAGTGGGACGGTGACCTGAGCGCGACCGGCCTGGCCAGCCTGAGCCGGCAGCTGTCTGCCAACGACTGGGTCGAGTCGCCGACCATGCGGATCGGCTCCCCACTGGATCGCAATACCGAGCTGCTCCTGCCGGCGCCGTTCGACCTGAGCCGCATCACGGACGCGGCGATCGAGCAGGCGCAGGCAGCTGACCAGGCACGCATCATGGCGTGGGAGAGCGGGTGGCCGACATGACGGTTTGCTCCCGCATCACAGCCGTGGCGTGCGCCGCGGCCGTGGCACTCACGGCGGCAGGATGCGCCAGCCAGATCAGCGCCCTGGCACCCGTCAGCGGTGACAACACCTTCAAGGTGCGCACGGCGACGATCGATGTCCTGCTGCGCGAGGGCTACGCCCTGAAGATCGTGCCGACGTGCGCCCAGCAGGCGCAGGCCGTTGTCTGCGAGGGCACCACCATGGACGACGCAAGGATCACCGTGACGGCCCCCGGGAAGGGCTCGACGACCATGTCCGTCATGGTGGGCGATGAGGTCGTCTATGACGGCTCGGTGCAGGAGATCGTCGATGCCGCTGCGGGGCAGTCGTGACCCCGCCCTATCGCATCTCGTCCCTGGCCTTTGCCTTCGTGCGGATGTGGCGGGCCTGGCGCGTGCTCATCCCGGTGATCGTGCTCAACGCCGTGATCCAGGCGCTCCTCATCTGGCCCGCCTTCACCTATGGCTCCGGGGTGTGGGTGCCCGCATCCGCGGTCATCAGCGCCATCGCGCTGGCGGCGAGCTTCGCCCTTGCTGCCGCGTCGGCCCTGCGGGTTGCCGATGGGCCTGTTCGGTGGGCTGACATCACGACTGAGCTGCGCCTGAATGCCCTCAGGTACCTGATCTGGACCGTCATCTGGGGCGTCGCCGTGGCGATCGGCTTCGCGCTATACGTCCTGCCCGGCGTGATCGTGATCGCGGCGACGCCCTTCCTGGCACTCGCGGTGCTCGATGGCCAGGCCAGGCCGCTGCGAGCGAACGTCTCGGTGCTGCGTGCCTGCCTCGGCCGCTGGCTCATCACCATCCTGCTGGTCGTGGTGGTCGGGGTCGTGTGCTGGAACCTCTCTGGATTCGCCGCATTCTTCCTGCGAGGCCCGTTCGCAACGCTGCTGGTCTGGCTCGTCGGTGGCTGGCTCATCGCGTGGTTCACCACAGCGTTCGCGCTGATCTACCGTCTTGCGGTCACCCACCGCCTCGCCCTGACCTATCGATACACGACGCCGGGCTCGTCAGCGATCTCGCGGCGCAGCTGAGGGAACTCGATCCCTGAGCCTCGACGTTGCTGCTCGCAGCAGGTGCTCGAGTTCCTCGCGCCTCACGACTGATCCCTGGTCGGACGGGGGCTGTTACGGCCGGTAGGGCTGTTCGTGGACGGCGTGGCCGAGGACGAGCTTGGCGACAGAGAGGTACGTCAGCCACTGCCAGCCCGCGGGAGCAGGCCACGCGAGCGCAGCAATCACCGCGAGGGCGAAGAACGCCATTGCCCAAGGGCGCTGCAGGTAGAGCGGCATCAGCCGATCGAGGACGACGACGCTCGCGAGCATGGCGATGTACCAGCAGGGCGGTTCGCTGTCTCAAGCTCGCCAGGGCGACCGCCTGTGACACGGCGGGAACCGCGAAGGGAACGGTGCTTGGCTTCAGCGCCGAGACCAAATCGCGTGGTTCGACTGCGTGCGACTCTCGATCCAAGACGGCGTCGTCGGGTCGGAATCGACGACGCTGGGGCATGAATCCTTCCGATGGGTGACGAAGCGAGTCAGTCGGCCTGCAGGCGCGGGATGTCGAGGATCTGCGGGCGCCGCGCGAGCACCACGAGCAACGGGATCGGGAACAGCAGCAGATAGGCGTTGGGCAGCCACCACGAGAGCTCGAAGTCACCCGTGATGACCCAGAAAGCCAGTGCCATGCCGCCCGCGGTGGATGTGAGCGTCAGGGACATCGGCAGCAGCACGCGTACTGCGGGCCTTCCCACGTGCAGGGCGCGCAGGGCCAGGAGCCCGGTGATCGATGCGAGCACGTCCAGCGGAAGGAAGGACAGGTTCCAAGCGGCCACGGAGGGGAGGTCGTAGCCGTCGAACATCTGGTCCGGCGGGAGTGTCTGAGTGGCGATCAGTGTCCAATACAGGAGGAACCCGATGTCGGTCACGAGCATCAGCCATGCGGTGCGGCGCAGGATGGCGTCATGGGTGCGGACGAGGGTCATCAGTCGGCCGTCTCTCCCAGCAGGATCAGGACGACCCCGCGACGGCGACGCCGATGCCGGGCACACAGGGCAGGAGCACGTCCGCCCACGAATGCACAGGGGAGGCCGATGGTCGCGACGTCGAGGCGGTCTCGGTCATGCGTGGGCCAGTGTAGTCCCGACAGCGACTGAGAGGTCCACAAGCGCGCGGATGTCCGCCTCGGTCGTGCGGAAGTTGACGATGCAGGGTCTGAGGCAGGCGCGGCCGTCGACGACCGCGCTGGTCACGTAGACGCGGCCATCCGACTGCAGGGCGCGAGCCAGCCGCATGTTCAGTGCATTGACGTCGACGCCTGGCTGGTCGGGCACGTACCGGAACGGCACGACCGATAACTGCGGTGACTCGACCAGCAGCTCGAGCCGCGGCTGCTCGTGCACGAGTTGCGCCAGGGTCTGGGCCAGCACGAGGTTGCCGGTGATGGCGGTCCTGAAGGCGTCGGCGCCGTGGCTGCGCAGGGCGGTCCACAGCTTCAGGGACCGGAACGGCCGGGAGTACTCGAGCGTACCGTCGACTGGGTGCGCGTAGCCCTCCTCTTCGACCATGTACGCCGAGTCGTGGCGGAACGCCTTCGAGAGGGTCGACTGATCCCGCACGAGGACGACCCCGCAAGCCTTGGGCACGAACATCCACTTATGGGCGTCGAGTGAAACTGAGTCGGCGCGGTCCAGCCCGGTGAACAGGTAACCGGCGAGCTCGGTGGATGCGGCGGGTAGTCCGTAGGCGCCGTCGACATGCAGCCAGACACCGAGCGGCTCGCAGACATCGGCGATGGCGTCGATTGGGTCGACCGTCCCGGTCAGTGTCGTGCCGGCGGTGGCCACGACGGCGACTGGTCGGGCACCCGAGGCGAGATCCTCGCGCAGCATGTTGGCCAGCAGGTCGGGTCTCATCCGCCGATCGGCGTCCAGCGGCACGTTGCGCACCCCCGAACGGCCGATGCCGAGGAGCTCGGCTGCCCGTTCGATGCTGGAGTGCGCCTCCGCGCTGCAGTAGACGACGGGCCGTGCGCCCTCCAGCCCGGTCACGCGGCTGTCGGGAAGGGCCTGCGTTCGGGCCGCCATCAGGGCGGTCAGGTTCGACAGCATGCCGCCGCTGGTGAAGGCGCCACCGGCACTGGGGTAGCCGACGAACTCGCCGATCCAGCGCAGGGCCTGCTGCTCGCACAGGTACGCCGCCTCGGACTCGGCTGCGAGGTTCACGTCATGGGAGGCGGCCAGGGCGTCCGCGAGAACGGCCGACTCCAGGCCGGAGGAGCCGACGTAGCCGAAGAATCGCGGGCGCGACTGCGCGAGGCTCTCGTCCAGGATCGTGGCGGCCTCGTCGAGGGCGCGCTGGACCCCGACGCCCGAGGCGGGGAGGCATGCCTCGAGGAGTTCCGTCGTCTGTGCCGAAACGGGCGGCTGGTGGGGCCGGGCGGTGTCGAACTCCTCCCACGCGCTCATGAGGAGCGACAGCCCGTGCTGGAGCGATGCTCGGCGCTCGTGTCGGAGGGAGTCCGCAGAGCCCGTCGCCGTCGTGCCTGCCGCTGATGAGTCCTCGGTGACCGTCGTCATGCCAGTGGTGCCTCCGATTGGGCGAGGACCTCGCTCGAGCCGGCCTGCGTCCAGGCAGGTGGGGGAATGCCGGACTCTCGACTCGCAACCGTAAGTTTGTTACGGTCAGCCGGAGTCTAAACGGAAGGTGTCCCATGATCAAGGTGATGTGGTTCCTCAAGCGCGCTGATGGGCTCTCACTCGAGGAGTTCACGGCGTGGTGGGAGGAGCATCTGCACCTCATCGCAGCGCGGCAGGCGCCTCACCTGCAGCACTATGTGGTCAACATCCGCACGTCGGACGATGACACCTGGGCAGGCAAGCCCGCGGCCGACTGCGAGTGGGATGGCGTCGCCGAGCAGTGGTTCGAGACCGAGGAGGACTTCGACCACGTGTATGGCCGCCCGGCAGCGGCCGAGACCCGCAACGACACGCTCAACCACGTCTCTCGCTTCGAGCGGATCGTCGTCCGAGAGATCACGGTGGTCTGACGCGGCATGGGCGAGCGAGTTCTGCGCGCGCAGCGCGAGGACGTGCCATGGGACATCACCACCGATGTCGTGGTTGCGGGATCGGGCGCTGCCGGGTGGTCGGCGGCGATCGGCGCGGCCCTCAACGGGGCCGAGGTGCTCGTTCTCGAGAAGGACGTCTCGGTCGGCGGCACGACGGCCAAGGCGGGTGGGCGCTTCGACGGGGAGGTCGCCAGCACCTGGCTATGGATCTGCAACCACCCGTGGATGGCCGATCTGGGCCTGGTCGATCCACGTCCGGAGGCGCTGCGCTACCTCGCCCGGCTCGCGCGCCCCGAGCTGTACGACCCCGGGCATCGAAGCCTCGGGCTGCCGCCTGCGGAGCACGCCCTGATCGAGACCTTCTACGACCGCGGCGCCGAGGCGGTCGCAGGGCTGGCCGAGTGCGGCGCCCTTCCGCTGCGCTCGCTGGCCGGGACCCTGGACTACTACGCGGACCTGCACGAGAACGCCGCTCCCAACGGCCGCGGGCTCTACCTGCCGATGCCGGACGGGACCGAGGGTCTGGGGATGGACATCATCGAGTCGATGAGGTCCGCGGCCGATGCGCTCGGAGTCGGCCTGCGCACGGGCAGCGCGGTCTGGGGGCTGGTGATGGACGACGACGAGCAGGTCGTCGGGGTCGCGGCGGGTACGCGGGCGTCGGACCTGGTGCTGGTCGAGGCACGACGGGGCGCGGTGTTCGCGACGGGCGGCTTCACCCATGACGAGGACCTACGCCGCAACCACCTTCGCGGACCGGTGCTCGGCGGTCTCGCGAGCGCCGGTTGCACCGGTGACCTCGTGCGGATCGCTGCGGAGATCGGCCTCGACCTGGCCGGGATGAACGAGGCGTGGCACGTGCCGATGGTCCTCGATCACGCGCCGGCGCCGGTGAGCGGCGCCTTCCGGCTGCCCGGCGACAGCATGATCGTGGTGAACACCGCGGGCCGTCGCGTCGTCAACGAGAAGACGACGTACAACGAGATGACGCGCGCGTTCTTCGCGTGGGACCCCGCGAAAGCGATCTATCCCAACCTCCCGCTCGTGATGCTCTACGACGCGGACGTCTCGCGGCGCTGCCGATCCATGCCCGAGGATGCCCCCGTCACCGAGGGGGGCGGCAACCCGCTGCCCCCGGTCGCCGGCGAGGGGCACGAGCTGGTGGGTGAGACCTGGGCGGAGCTCGCTCAGCGCATCGACGAGAAGTTCGCTGCCTACCACCACGTCCTCCCGGGCGCGCGCCTGGACGACCGCTTCGTCGACACGCTGCAGGAGACCCTGCGCCGGTGGGCCGTGATGTCCGGCCAGGGCGTGGACGCCGACTTCGGGCGCGGCGGTACCAGCACCGAGCGCCGACGCTCGGGCCCTCCGCGGCACGACGGCATGCCCAACCCGACCATGCACGCCTTCGCCGGATCCGGCCCCTACTACGCCGTCGTCCTCATCCCGGGAGTCCTGGACACCAAGGGCGGCCCGCGCATCGACACGCGTGCGCGGATGCTGCGCACCGACGGGGAGCCCGTTCCCGGCCTGTACGGCGCTGGGAACGCGGTCGCATCCCCGGCGGGCCAGGCGTACTGGGCCGGCGGAACCACGCTCGGACTCGCGGTCACGTTCGGCTGGATCGCGGGCGTCGACGCGGCGGGACGCGGATGAACGTCGATGTCGTCGTCGTCGGCGGGGGAACGGCTGGGAGCGTCGTCGCCGGCCGGCTCGCCGAGCGTGGCGACCGCCGCGTGCTGCTCATCGAGGCAGGGCCCGACTACGGCTCGCTGACGTCCGGCCGCTGGCCCGCGGAACTGCTCGACGCCAGCAGCCTGCCGACGACGCACGACTGGGGCTACCGGGGCCCGGCGGCCGACGGGCGGGTGATCCCGTTCGAGCGGGCGCGGGTCCTCGGGGGGTGCTCGACGCACAACGGCTGCGCCCAGTCGTGGGGATGGTCGGGCGACTACGACCGCTGGGCTGAGTCCGGGCTCAGCGGATGGTCAGCGGCGGACCTGCGTCCGCACTTTGCCAGCGCGACCGAGCGGATGCGCGTGCGCCGGTACTCCGACGATGAGGTCCAGCCCCTCCAGCTCGCCTTCGTCGCCGCGTGCGAGGCGGAGGGGATCCCGCGCCGTGCGGACCTCGACGACCTCGATGGGGCCGTCGGTGTGGATGTGAGCCCGGTCAACGTGGTCGACGGGGTGCGGTGGAACGCATCGTTCGGCTACCTCGACCCCGTTCGCCGTTCGGGCCATCTCGAGGTGTGGGACCACGCCGTGGTGCGGCGGGTCGTGATCGACGGTGGGCGTGCCACCGGCGTGATCGTCGAGAGGTTCAGCGCGACCACCGTGGTCAGGTGCTCGGAGGTCGTCCTGTGCGCCGGCGCCTATGGGACGCCCGAGGTCCTCGTCCGCTCGGGAATCGGATCGGCGGGTGATGTCGCTGCGGTCGGGGCCGACCACCTCGTGGAGCTCAATGGCGTCGGCGCGAACCTGCACGACCATCCGGCGGTGACCCTCGAGTTCGACGCCTCGGCGCTGCTGGCGGCCGAGCTTGACGACTTCCGCGCGAAGCACGGTTGGCTCCCGGAGGAGCAGGCGCTGGCCAAGATCGCCTCCGCGACCGCGACCGGTCCGTACGACCTGCACGTCTATCCCTGGGTCGAGCCACGACCTGATTCGCCCACGGGATGGTCGGTGGTCGTGCCAGTCGGCCTCCTGCCCCCGCGCTCGCGCGGTCGGCTCGTCATGAACGGCACCGCCGCACCGGCGACGCCCGACCACGGGTACCTCGAGTCGTCCATGGATCGCGCGGCACTCGCCGACGGGATCGAGGTCGCGGAGCGGTTGTGCCGAAGCAGCGAGCTCACCCCGTTCCTGGGGGAGCGGACCAACTCCCCGTCCGACGGCGAGAGCACCGACCAGTGGATGCGGCGAACCCACAGCCATTACTGGCACCCGGCCGGGACCGCGAACATGGGTCCGCCGGACGACAGGGGAGTGTGCGACGAGGACGGCCGGGTCCACGGCGTGGAGGCCCTGCGCATCGCAGACGCGTCGATCTTCCCCGAGCTCCCGCGGGCGACCCCGGCCCTGCCGGTCGTCGTCGCCGGCGAGCGCATCGCTGCGAGCATCCCGTGACGCCCGCGGCCCACGCTCGCGAGGAAGGGGCATCTCGATGACGGGATCGGCCGATGGGCCGCGTGCTGTCCCCGCGCAGTTCGACGGGTACCTCGATGTTCGCGGCTTCCGCACCTGGTACCGCGTGGCGGGCGACCTGCGGTCCGGACGGGTGCCGGTGATCCTGCTCCACGGTGGCCCCGGATACCCGTCCTCCTCGCTGGAGCCGATGGAGGGCCTGGCGCTCACCGGGCGGGCGGTCGTGCGCTACGACCAGCTCGGCTGCGGTGCGTCCTCGCTCAAGGACGTGCCGCACGATCCCGCGATGTTCGAGCCGGGCCTGTACGTCGAGGAGCTCGCGCTCCTCGTGAACGAACTCGGCCTCGATCGCTACGCCCTCATCGGCCAGTCATGGGGCGGCATGCTCGCCCTCGAGGCTGCGCTGACCAATCCGCCGGGCCTGATCGGGATGGTCCTGTACTCCTCGCTCGCGAGCATCGAGGAGTGGAAGGCCGCAACCGATGCCCTGATCGCCACCCTGCCCGAAGAGGCGCGAGTGGCCTTGCAGGACGCAGCGCGGACGGGCCGGATCGACACCGCGGAGTTCCGCGCAGCCGAGCACGAGTTCAACCGGCGGTTCGTCTGCCGGCTCGACCCCATGCCCGAACCGTTGCGGCGCAGCGAGGCGTCGCTCGAGGAAGACGGAGAGGTGTACCGCGTGATGGCCGGAGGCTCGGAGTTCGACAACGGAGCCGCGATGGGCGTGCTCCACGGCTGGGACGTCCGCTCGCGATTGGCGGAGATCGACGTGCCCGTGCTCTGCCTGTCAGGCGAGCACGATGAGGCGACCCCGGCTGTCATGGGCACCCTGGCCGAGGGGATCGCCGGTGCCGAGTGGCACGTGCTCGCGAGTGCGTCGCACAACAGCCACGTCGAGGCTCCGCATCTGTTCTACCCGCTCGTGAGCGACTTCCTCGCCCGGCTCGACGGCGGCCGGGCATGAGCGCCGCGCAGGTCACGGTGGTCACCGGTGCCGCGTCCGGCATCGGCCGCGCCACGGCGGCCCGACTCGCCGCCCGTGGTGACCGGGTCGTGCTGTCGGACCTGCCGTCCGAGGCCCTCACCGCAGCCGCCGACGAGTGCGGAGGGGCTGCCATTGCGGCCGATGTGACCGATGAACCCGACACCGCCCACCTCGCCCGCGCGGCCGTCGAGGCCTATGGACGCATCGACGCGCTCGTTCACTGCGCGGGCATCGAGGAGGCATTCGTCGACGCGCACGAGATGCCGCTGGACGTCTTCGAGCGAACGATGCGCGTGAACGTGACGGGCACGTTCCTCGTTGCCCGTGCCATCGGCGCTCACATGGTTGCCCAGCAGTCCGGCTCGGTGGTCCTGCTCGGCTCGATCCTCTCCCAGGTCGGGTACGGCGGGAACGCGGCGTACACCGCGTCGAAAGGCGCGGTGCTGCAACTCGGTCGCGCCCTCGCGGTCGATTGGGCCCGGCACGGTGTGCGGGTCAATGTGGTCGGTCCTGGACCGGTCGCAACCCCGATGAGCCAGGGTTCGATCGACGACCCCGTCCGAGGAGCCTGGCTGCGTGAGCGCATCCCGCTGGGACGGCCCGCTACCAGCCAGGAGATCGCATCGGTGTGCGCGTTCCTCACGTCGGACGAGTCCGCGTACATGACGGGAGCCTACGTCCCGGTCGACGGTGGCTGGCTTGCGCTGTAACCCTTCTGCGCCGCCACCCCAGCATCGTGACCCTTCCATAGGCAGTTCGGGGCCTGCGACGAGCGCGTGGGACGCGTTGCTCCTCTGACCGATCGCCATCCGCCTCCCGACCAAGGAGTCCCCATGCCCGTGCTCAGCACCACGCGCCCGGAACCCGGCCGGTCCTCGGGGGCTCGACTCAGGCGGGTCAGCGTGCCGATGCGTGATGGCGTGCGCTTGAACGCCGTCGCGTACACGCCTCGGGGCACGGGATCGGGCGTCCCGACGGTCCTCGAGCTCACGCCCTATGGAGTGGACGGGTTGCACGCCAACGGTCTGCACTTCGTGTCCCACGGGCTGGCCTACCTCGCTGTCGACACCCAGATGGCGCTCGGGGCTCGTCGGTCGTGGCACCTCCTACGAGTCGAACGGCGATGACGGCCTCTGGGCCCAGGAGATCACCGAGGTCCTCGCGTCGGATCTCCCCATCTGGACTGCTGCCGAGGCGTTCGGTGTCCCGTACGACGAGGACCTGGCCCGTCACCTCGAGACTCCGGATCCCGGGCCGGCATGGAACGGCTTCGAGTGCCGTGACGACGAGGTCGCAGCCATCGCTGTGCCGGTCCTCGCCGTGGGAGGCGCGCACGACGACTGCAGTCATGGAACCTTCCACATCTGGTCCCGGTTCGAGCGGCTCGCGCCTGGGTCGGCGAGTCCCAGCAGCCATCTGCTGGTGGGTCCGTGGGACCACCTGGGCTCGCAGATCGGGACCGCCAGCGTGGGCGACCTCCACTTCGGTCCTGCAGCGCGCGTGGACGTACGACAGCTCCGCACGGACTGGTTCCGCCACGTGCTGTTCGACGAACCCGAGCCCGAGCTGCTCACCGACCGCTTCGTCTACTACGTGGCCGGCGCCGAGGCGTGGCGCGCGGCTGCCTCGGTCGAGTCCGCCACCGTGGGGGAGTACCCGCTCTACCTCCGATCCATGCCCGGCCTCAACGATGCCTTCCACTCGGGCTGGCTCGAGGACACGCCGGCGGACGGCCCGGACTACCCGCTGACTCTGGATCCTCGGGACGCCCGTGTGCTCGAACTGGAGCTGACGCCACGTCTCCGCATGACACCCGAGGGGCCCTCCCTCGCATACGACGACCTGATGATGGTGCAGGCGGGCAATGACCCCACGAACCAGCTCTTCACCCTCTCGGTCGATGGCGAGGGCGTGGTCTACCACTCGCGTCCGCTCGAGCAGGCATGCCCGATCATCGGACGGCCGTCGTTGAGGTTGCGAGTCGTCTCCGACGCTGTCGACACTGATCTGCTCGTGCTGGTGCACGGCATCCTTCCGAGCGGCGATGCCGTGTTCCTGTCGAGCGCGCTCCTGCGGCTCAGCCGTCGCGACGTGAACGGTACGGTCCGGCCGATGGTCCCCGGGGTCGAGCAGGAACTCGACATCATCACGTTCAGGTTCTGCGCTCGCGTGCTCCCCGTGGGTGCCCGGCTCAGGCTGACCGTGCGATCGGCCTGGTCGACCTTCTCGCTGCCCTCCGCCGATGGCCGGCGCGACCATCCCGCGGTGCACCTGCGCCTCGTGCACCGGCGTGGCGCTCCCTCCTCGCTCACTCTCCCGGTCGGTTCCTGACGGCGGGAGCGCTGTGGGCTACGCCTTTGCCGACCTAACCGGCAGGCGCGGCTCTCGCATGAGTCGGTCAGATCGCCCAGAGGCACGGTCGCGACAGCCAGCGTCGGTCACGGAACGGGAGCCCAGGTGCCGTCGTCGTCCAAGCAGGAGAGCCCCTACCGGGCCATCCACAAGGGCATCATCGACGGCAGGTACGCGCCCGGACGACGGCCGGCGAAGCCGCTGGTGGACCCGAGTGTCAGTCGCCGTGAACGGTGTGCCCGGCCTCGCGCAGCGCAACGATGGCCTGCGTGATCGCGGTCGAGCGCACGAGCACGTAGTCGGTGTCGTAGGTCGACACGACGAACACGCTGACGCCGGCCTCCGCCAGCGGCGCGGTGAGCCCCGCCATCACGCCGACCATCGAGAAGTCCAGGGGCCCCGCTACCTCGAGGGCGCACCACCCCTGCTCGATCTGCACAGCGCCGGCGCCAGGCACGGCATCCTCCGGGCACACCACCGACAGTTCTGCGTCGGTGCGGGTGACCGACCAGAAGCCGGCGGTCGATGAGGGAGCCGGCCACGGTGCGCTCGCAGGCAGGCGACACACCGAAAGGCGATCTTCGAGTACGCGGAGAGCCACGGGTGCATGTCCGCTGCTGGGCTGAGTGCGGCTCGGGTTGTTCGCTCCCACGTCGCTACTCCTCGATCCGCATATCCATTGACAGAGTCGGAAGACTAGCGTAAGAAACTTCTCTAAAGCTCCCGCTGGCTGGACCGCTGCTGTCAACGGGGCGTGGGAGGGGTGGAGCATCTGCTTGCGTCACCGGAAGAAGCCATAGGAGTCTGATGTCCCGCTTTGTGTCCTACTCGCCCCCGCGCATTGCGACGGACGTCGCCATGCAGAGGGGGCAGGAGTTCCTGGCGCACATGGATTCGCGCCGCAGCGTACGGATGTTCTCTGGTGACGACGTACCGAGGGAGATGATCGAGATCGCCGTCGCCACCGCGAACACCGCCCCGAGCGGGGCTCATCAGCAGCCTTGGACGTTCGTGGCAACGAACGACCAAGTTGTCAGGCACAGCATTCGGGTCGCGGCAGAGATCGAGGAGACAGAGAACTACGAGGGCGGGCGGCTGCCCCCGGCCTGGCGCGCCGCGCTCGAACCGCTTGGAACGGACTCCGACAAGTCCTACCTCGAGGTTGTGCCCTGGATCGTCGTGGTCTTCGCCCAGAAGTCGACGCCCATGCCCGATGGGAGTCTGCGGAAGAACTACTACGTGAACGAGTCAGTCGGCATCGCCTGCGGCCTCTTCATCGCCAGCCTCCACACGATGGGCCTGGCCACGCTGACCCACACACCCAATCCGATGGGATTCCTCAACGAGATCCTCGACCGTCCGTCCACCGAGCGGCCCTACATCCTGTTTCCCATTGGCTATCCAGCGGCCGACTGCACCGTCCCCGATCTCACCCGAAAGCCCCTGGCTGACGCGTTGCTCGAGGTGCCGTCGCCATCGTGAGGTGAGGGCATGGACCTGCAGGCTGTCCCTCGCCGATCAGCCGGGTCGGTGAGGGAGGGCGGGGCGATCGCTCGACGGAGGGACCGCTGATTGTGAGACTCCTGCGGGCCACGCCCGGTCATGGACCGAGCACGTAGCCCTCCGTACGCCTGAACCCGACGACCTGCCCAGCGGCCACCGGGCCCTGCAACTGCTCGCGCAAGCGAAGTCGCCAGCGGTGGGCTGCGGCGGGGTCGGTCGAGCGGATGCGCTCAATGTCGTCGGGGACAACGATCACCGCTCCTGATGTCTCGACGATGACGTCGGGCGGTGGGTCCGACACGTTCCAGACCACGAGTAGCCGGTCGGACGGCGAACCGGCGTTGATGGAGTCCGGCATCGTGCCGTAGAAGTCGACGAGATACTCGACCGGGCGCGCACCAAGACGCCCCATGTTGAACCAGGCGTTTCGCCGCACCAGAGGATCAAAGGTCCAGGTGATGGCGCGGATCCCACGGTCCAGCGCCCACTTGCGTTGGTGACTCTTGAGCGCCATTCCCACACCGCGGTCGCGCGTCCGAGCAGAAACCCCCGTGACGTGGCTGTGCAGCGACATCTCCTTGTCATACGCCAGGAAGCCGACGGAGACACCGACGAGGTCTGCTCCCAGGTACGCTCCTGCCGCGTAACCACCGGCGTGCGTCAGTGCGCGGAGAAGCTCCACGCCGAGCCTCGGGGTCTGGGGACCCCACACGCTGGCCAGGAAGGGGTCAACGCTGCGGCACTCGTCGAGAGTGCCGAGCTCTCGGACCTCCACAGCCGGCTCCATGTCGCTCAACGGCACAGCCTCTTCAGGAGAGCAGCCAGCAGTGCGGCTCTCCTAGGCATTTCCTCTACCAGGACATGCTCGTTCGCCGCATGTGCTCCGCCGCCCACGGCGCCGAGCCCGTCGAGAGTGGGCACCCCGAGAGCCGCCGTGAAGTTTCCGTCGGACGCGCCGCCGACGGCGGCACCTTCGAGCGGTTCAAGGCCGAGGTCGCGTGCGCAGTCCTGGGCAAGGCGGAACAGAGCACGCGACATCTCCTCCGTCATCGGTGGATGAGTAGGTCCGCCCTCGAGAACGAGGCGAGTCCCGTGCACCGCGGGACGCAGCGCCCGCAGCGCCTTGTCGACGCGCTCCTGCTCGGTCAGCTCGGCGGCTCGGACGTCGATGGACACGCTGGCCGTGGAGGGCACGACGTTCGACGCCGTTCCGGCGCTCATCACCGTCGGGGTGACGGTGGTCTTGCGGTCGTCCGATCCCAAGGCGCTCACGGCCAGGATCTGGTGCGCTAGCTCCACACCTGCGTTCACGCCCGCCCAGGGTTCGAGGCCGGCATGAGCGGCACGTCCCTCGATACGCAGCACGTAGGTGCCTGCGCCCTTCCGGCCGGTCTTCAGTCTGCCCTCGGCACTCGGCTCCAGCACCAGCACGGCGTCCACGCCGCGGGCCGTCGACTCGATGAGGGCGCGAGACGTCGGGGCCCCGATCTCCTCGTCTGTGGTGAGCAGGATGCATACGCCTTCCATTGACGGCAGGCTCGCAAGTGCGTGCAGCATCTGCGCAACGCCCGCCTTCATGTCGAAGCAGCCCGGGCCGCTGACGCGACCATCGCGCACGATCCACGGGTGATGGGCGAGTGAGCCCATCGGCCACACGGTGTCGAGATGTCCGAGGAGCATGACCCGGGGTTGCCCGAAGGACCACCGAAGGTGCGGTCGTCCATCAGTCACCACCGTCTCCGGTCCGACTCCGAGGAGATCCTGACCGAGTTCGCTGGTAACGCCGCAGATCCGTTCAGCCTGCCCGATGTCGGACGAAGGAGACTCGGTCAGCACGAGCGCCTCCACTGTCCGTAGGAGTCCGTGGACGGATATGGCTCGTCCTCGCGCGTCGCTGACCGTCATCACGACCCGACCAGGACCGTGTGCTCGACCGTCAGACTCTCGAGCACTTCGGGGATCGGCAGCACGCCGATGCCAGGGCCGGTGGGGACGGTCATCATGCCGTCGGCGTCCATGACGAACGGCTCGGTGATGTCCTGGCTGAAGAACCGTGACGACGAACTGGTGTCGCCGGGCAGGGTGAAGCCGGGCAGCGACGCGAGTGCGATGTTGGCGGCG
>JAGWXF010000023.1 GCA_018970025.1 Actinomycetales bacterium
CAAGAACACCTTCACCGGCGCATTCGGCCGGAACCCCGTCCCCGACACCTCCGCCGACCGGCTCGACTCCAGCACCAGTGCCCCATCCGGTGCCAGTCCGAGCGGCTGGTCCTTCGCGCCAAGCCCACGCAGCCGCATCGTGAACCCATCGCCCGACGCATCCAGCCCGGTCGGGGCCACCGACCGATCCGGCACCACCCGAACCCCCGACGGCACCCCGCCCACCAGCAGCAGCGCCCCACCCGGCGCCACCCCCGCACCCGGCGGCACGCTCCGGTTGTCCTGGTTCTGGATGATCACCAGTGCCGGAGACGCACTCGGGGACGGCGCAGGCGCCGGCGGCGCCGGTTCCGTCGCAGGCTCGGAGGGCGCTGGTGCCGGCGGCGCAGGCGCGGGCGGCGTCACGGCTGTCCACTTCGCATACAGCGTCACGTTCGACGAGCCCATCAGGAAGGAGGACCCCGGCGCATACGACGTTCCCGAGGCGTTCGCCGCCGTATTCCACCCGGCGAAGGTGAACCCAGACTTCGCCAGCGAACCCGTGTTCCCCAGCACCGTCACCGATGCGCCGCTGGCGTAGGTTCCCGCATCGACCGGCACCGTGCCCCCTGTCGAACCGTTCCCGTCATAGGTCACCGTGGACGGGGCCGGCGCGGTCACATTGAAGGTGACCGAGGTCGTCGCTGTTCCGAAGGTGCTGCCGGTGGCCGTGACGGTCACCGTGCTGCTTGATGCGGCGCTCGGCGTGCCCGAGATGATGCCGGTGGCAGGATCGATGCTCAGCCCGGCCGGCAGGGTGCCGGACGTCACCGCATACGACATGGTCCCGAAGAAGCCCGTCTAGGTGAAGGCGCTGGTCGCCGTGACGGGGGTTCCCGTGGCTCCGTTCACCGTCTGGGTCGTCGGAGCCAGGCCGACACAGGAGATGTACATGTCGAGGTAAGACCCACGTGCATCGGTCAGGGGAGGCGGGCTGTTGTCATAGGTATAGGCGATCTGGAGAGAGTTCAGCATGCCGCTGAACTGCGTGGGTGACACATACGCGAAGGGTCCGTCGGTATTCGTGACGGACTGATTGAGGCCGCTTGAGCTCGTGAAGGTGAGTGTTTCGAAAGCACCTGGGCCACCCGTAGTTGTGGCATCGGCATGGTTGCGAGTGACCACCTTGATCGCCGGGACCGGCGGCGAGAAGGTGAGAGTCGTGCTGACCTTCACGGGATTCTGATAGAGGTATGTGGCGGCGGTATCCCCTAGCACAGCAGTGTTGGCAGTCGCAGTGACGGTGACGCCAGTACTTGCGATCAACTGACTGCTCGGGGCACTGGTGGCGGGGTTGAGATCAAGGAACGGAACCGCGCAGGTGTAGTCCGGGTTGTAGGTGACGGGAACCCCTGTCGCTGGTGAGACCAGCCCCGTGATGGGCGCCAGTGCCGACGCCTCCAGCGCAAGCAGCCCGCCCATGACGACCAGCGGCAGGAATCTCCTGCGACCCGTACGACGATGGACCCCCCGGCTCACCCGACCGGAGGTCCCGGTTGTCCTCCCGCCCATCAGACCTCGATTCCGTGCGCCGGCATGTGGCATCCGGCATGCCTAAGAAAACCCACGCCCGCTTTAGAAAGGTATCACAGGCTTAGACCACCCGGCTCGGGATCAGCACAGGCCATGGACGGCCGGAGCCGGCATCACCGGCAGCGGCGCCGGCCGGATGTGCCGCAGGTTGATCCGAATTGCCGCACAATGGGAGCACCATGGCCGGCCCGCATGCGCATCCGACATCCATCGCCTTCGTCCACGCCCACCCCGACGACGAGGCGCTGCTGACGGCCGGCACCATGGCCCGTGCCGCGCAGCAGGGGCACCGGGTCACCTTGATCGTGGCGACGAGCGGCGAGGCCGGCCTGGCCGCCACCGAGCACCAGGCGCACCTCGGCCTGATGCGGCAGGCCGAGCTGGCAGCCTCGGCCGACATCCTGGGGGTCTATCGGCTCGAGCAGCTCGGGTACGCCGACTCGGGCCTGCACGGGGAGGTGGCCGGCGGCTTCGCCGATCAGGATCCGGACGCAATCGCCGATCGCATCGCCGCGATCCTCGACGAGGAACGCGTCGACGTCCTGGTCGGCTACGACCCGCAGGGCGGATACGGCCATCCGGACCACGTCCAGGTCCACCACGCCACCCGACGGGCCGCCCATCGGGCGCAGCGGCAGCCACGGCTGTTCGAGGCGACCCTGCCCCGGGAGCCGATCGCGGCAGCCGTGCATGCCGCGGCGCGCCTGCACCTGACCCCGGCGTCCTTCGACCCGACATCCTTCGATCGCGCCTGGACGCCACGATCGCAGATCACCCATCGGGTGCGGGTGCACCGGCAGATGGCGGCAAAGCGGGCGGCCCTGCGCGCCCATGCCAGCCAGGCCACCGCTGACGGCTCGATCCGAACCCTGGCGGCACTGACCCGCCTGCCCGGGCCGCTGGCGGACCTGCTCCTGGGGACGGAGTACTACTGCGCCGTGCCCAGCCCGGAGTCGACGAGCCCGACCACCTGGCCGAGCAGGTCGTCGGCGTCGTAGTCGATCCAGTGGATCCGGCGGTCGCGGACGAACCAGCGCTGCTGCCGCCGGGCGAACGTGCGGGTGGCATCGATGGTCTGCTGGCGGGCCTGGGCCTCGGTGATCTCCCCCGCGAGCAGCGCCAGCACCTGGCGGTACCCCAGGGCGCGAGCGGCCGTCGCCGACAGGCCGCCCGGCTGCTCGGCCAGCCGGCGGACCTCTTCCACGAAGCCCTGCTCCCACATGCGGCCGACCCGGGCAGCGATGCGCTCGTCGAGCTCCGCGCGGTCGATAGTCAGCCCCACCCGCACGCTGGCATACACGTCGACGGGCTCGGGCAGGCGCGAAATAAACGGCCCCCCGGTCAGCTCGATCACCTCCAGTGCTCGCACGATGCGCCTGCCATTGCCCGGCAGGATGCCCTGCGCTGCCTGCGGGTCGAGCACGGCCAGTCGCTCGTGCAGCACCGCGGAGCCGTCCGCCCGCAGCTCATCCTCCAGCCGGGCGCGGACCTGCGGATCAGTGCCCGGGAAGCGCAGGTCATCGAGGATCGCCGAGACGTACAGTCCCGACCCGCCGACCAGGATCGGCAGGGCACCGCGGCCGTGAACCTGCGCGATGCTCCCCCGCGCCCGCTCCTGGTACTCGGCCACGGTCAGGTGATGCCAGGCGGGCCAGGTATCCAGCAGGTGGTGCGGCACGCCGCCCTGCTCGTCGGCATCGGGCGTGGCCGTCCCGATATCCATGCCGATGTAGGCCTGCATGGAGTCCGCGCTGATCACCTCGCCCCCGAGCCGCTGCGCGACCGCAACGCCGAGGGCGCTCTTGCCCACCGCCGTCGGCCCGCAGATTGCCAGCACGCGGACGGCGGGCACCTGGGCAGCTGTCGCCGTCACCGTGCCCTGATACCGGGCATGCCCAGCGACACTGCAGGCCGGGCCGCGGTCGGCTGCTCGGCTCGATCGCCAGCCCGTGTCCGGCGGACGGCGATCACGCGGTCGGCAACCAGGTGGTGCGGTGCCGCATAGGTGACCTCGGCGGTCACCACGTCACCCGGACGTGCCGGCTGCGCCGGGTCTATCGCGACATGCACGAGCCGGTTGTCGCGGGCCCGCCCGGACATGCGATCCGTGCGCGCGTCCTTGCGCCCCTCGCCCTGGGCGATGAGCACCTCGACCTGCTGGCCGACGAATCCGCGATTGCCCTGCCACGCGATCTCGTTGGCGACCTCGACCAGGCGCTCGTACCGGGCCTGCACCACCTCGGCCGGCACCTGGCCGGCCATCGTTGCCGCCTGCGTCCCCGGGCGCGGGGAGTACTGGAAGGTGAATGCCCCGGCGAACCGGGCCCGCCGAACGACATCGATCGTCTGCTCGAAGTCCTCCTCGGACTCGCCGGGGAACCCCACGATGATGTCCGTGGTGATCGCAGCGTGCGGCATCGCGGCCCGGACGTCGTCGATGATGCGCAGGTAGCGATCCTGGCGGTACGACCGGCGCATGGCCTGCAGCACGCGATCCGATCCGCTCTGCAGTGGCATGTGCAGCTGGGGCATCACGTTCGGCGTCTGCGCCATGGCATCGATGACATCGCCGGTGAAGTCACGCGGGTGCGGGGAGGTGAAGCGCACCCGCTCCAGCCCGTCGATCTCGCCACAGGCCCGCAGCAGCCTGCCGAAGGCCCGCTGATCGCCGAACTCCACCCCGTACGCATTCACGTTCTGGCCCAGCAGGGTGATCTCCAGCACGCCGTCCGCGACCAGGGCCTCGATCTCGGCCAGGATCTCCCCCGGGCGACGATCACGCTCCCGGCCGCGCAGGGACGGCACGATGCAGAACGTGCAGGTGTTGTTGCAGCCCACGCTGATCGATACCCAGGCGGCGTACGCGGAATCCCGCTTGGTCGGCAGGGTCGACGGGAAGACCTCCAGCGCCTCCATGATCTCGACCTGCGCCTGCTGCTCCACCCTGGCCCGCTCCAGGAGCACGGGCAGCGAGCCGATGTTGTGGGTGCCGAACACGACGTCGACCCAGGGTGCGCGCTCGACGATCTGGCCCTGGTCCTTTTGGGCCAGGCAGCCGCCCACTGCGATCTGCATCCCCGGATTGGCTGCCTTCACCGGGGCGAGGTGGCCGAGATTGCCATACAGGCGGTTGTCGGCGTTCTCTCGAACTGCGCAGGTGTTGAAGACCACGACGTCGGCGACGTCGCCATCGGCGGCCGGCTCGTATCCGGCGTCCTCGAGCAGGCCAGCGAGCCGCTCCGAGTCATGCACGTTCATCTGGCAGCCGTAGGTGCGCACCTGATAGGTGCGTCGCGCGACGTTTTCGAGGTCCGCGGCATCGAGGTCAGCGCGCATGACCTGATCCTAGGTTGACGCCGATCGACGCCCCTGCGCGTCACCGGGTGACGAACCGCTCCCGGTATTCCTGGGCCTCGAGCTCGTAGATGTCCTCCGGGCCATCGATCTCGTCCATCTGCTGGCCGATCAGCGTGCCGCCGATCCCCTGGATGATCGCCTGCGAGGCATCATTGGACGGGCTCACGCAGTAGCGCAGGGTCCGCACCTCGGGCTGCCGGACGACCCAGCCCCACATGCCGTGCAGGATCTCCTTGGCCAGGCCCTGCCCGCGCCACTGCGGCACCACCTCCAGGCCGATCTCGATCATCCCGTCCGCATCCGGCATCCCGTGGAACCCGGCACTGCCGATGATGCAGCGCGCCTGGCGATGGACCGCCATCCGCAGCAGATAAGGGGCTCGCTCGGGATGCTCCGCGATCTGCGGGATCCGGTACGGCAGGGGTCCGGGATCATCCACCAGGTGGCGATGGGGATTTCCGAAGCCGCGATCGACCCACAGTCGCGGCTCGGATCGATCCTGGGCGAGCAGCCGGTACTCCGATGGCAGCACGGCCTGCAGCTCGAGCCGCCTGGTCGCAATGGCTTCCATGCCGGGCCACTGGCTCGACGCTCCCTGCATGCTGCTCATCGCAGGTACCTGACCAGGGAGCCGCACGCTGCCGGCATCAGGGCGGGCGAGTCGGCCTGGGCTGCTGCGAGGGATCCGCTGAACGTCGTTGCGCCGGTTCGCTGTCCCCGGGGGCCCAGCAGGTCGACAGCGATGTCGGTCGCGGCAAGCTGCAGCTGCACGGCCGTGCCCTTCCCACCGATGGACGTCAGGACGTTTCCGGACGGTCGCAGGGTGAGCTGCAGGCACAGCAGCGGCCCGCCCGTGCGGTGCCCGGTGCCATGCCCGGTGCCATGCCCTGTCCCCCGCCCCGTGCCCTGCAGCAGCACATAGCCGGATCCGAGGGCTGAGACGGCGTCCGACCCGGCGGCCCGGCCTGCGTGAGTCCTCACCAGCCCCCAGGCGGATGCGAGTCGGGCCACGAATCGACCGGATGCCAGCCCCGGATCCGCCTTCGCCGGGAGGTCCAGCCCATAGTCGCCGCGCGCAACCAGGCCCTGCTGCGCGCCCGTGGGATCCGTCGCCCCGGCCGAGACGACCGTGGCCGGGCCGAAGGCAACGGTGGCCTTGGCGCGGGCCCCGACCGGCCGAGGCCCACCGACGGCGATCGTGGTGCTCGCCACCTGTACCAGGCCCGGGCCCTGCGCGGTCGTGCGCGCGCAACCAGGATTGGCTGCTGCCGCCCAGAAGGCGATGGACACCCGATGGCTGCCCGGCGCTGGCGGCGCCAGCATCTCCGCGCTCGTCGCTGGGCCGGCCAGCACCACCGGCCGGTCGAACTGGCCCTCGCCGCCGACGTCGACGCAGCCGATCATCGGCCCGGCGTCGGCATCCGTCGGGCTGCCGATCTGCAGGCCGACGGCCGAGCCGGGAGGATGCACGACGGCCGGTGCGCTGATCGTGCCGTTGGCGGCCAACCGAGAGGCGGTCGGTGTGCTGATCGCCGCAACCGCGGTACGTCCATCGGCCGCGATGACTCGCACCGCGACCGGGATCGAGCCCTCGCCGGCCCCGGCGCAGGGGTTCACTCCGGCCGCGAAGCGCTGGCGGACGGCCGACCAGGCGCTCAGGCTCTGCGGCGTCCCCGACCACAGTTGGACCCCCAGCAGGCCGAACGGCGAAGCCGTGTACATGTACCAGAAGGTCGCATCGATGCCCAGGCGATGGGAGTCGACGAACGTCTGCGTGATCAGCGCCGCGCCCTGCTCGTCGCTGAAGGACGTCGCCGGACGAGGGCCGGGGCCGGCCAGGCCGTAGTTGACCTCGGTATCCCAGACCTGCTTGTCCAGCACCGGGGAATCGGGGCCCACCCGCTCGACGACGACCTGCTGCCAGTTGGTGATGTCGGCGACCCGCGCATCGGCACCGGCATTGCCCGCAGGATAGGTATGGATGGCGAATGCGTCGAATGGGTAGCCGTACCTGCCGAGGGCGTCCAGGTACTGGTTCATGAACAGCTCCATCGGCCTGGCCAGACGCGTGGTGACCGACGCCGCCAGGACGGTCGCGGTCGGCTGCCTGGCCTTGATCACCTGATACGCCGTCGCGGTCAGGTCGGCCATCTGCGGGCCGGTGCCCGTCCAGAACGTCCGCAGGCTGGCCTCGTTCCAGACCTCGTACGCCGCGATCTGCGATCCGTACCGGCTGACGACGGCATCGACGTAGGCGCTCCAGTCCGCGATGTCCCTGGGCGGGCTGGCCGAGCCGGCCCCCCAGCGAGGATCCCCCGCATTGGGGTCGGCAGCGGCCCACTGCGGGGTCATCCCCAGGACCAGCAGCACCCTGGCACCAGCAGCGCGTGCCTGCTGCACCCGCTGGTCGAGCTGCCCCCACTCGAACCTGCCGGGCTCGGGATTGACGTCACGCCAGGTCACCTTCATGTCCCACAGTCGGTGCATGCCGGCGCGGGCCAGCGGGCGACCGGTGACCTCCGGCGCCACCTCCAGGGAGACGAAGGCATCCGTGGCGGGCTGGCAGGCCCGCATCCGTGTCAGGCCGGCGGCGATCTGGCCCGGATCCAGGAGCCTGCCCGTCCGAGGGGTCGTCATGACTGCCGTCCGCTCGGCCGGGATCGTCGCCAGTCCGGGCTCAGCGCTGCGAGGGTCGTCGCCGAACCGGCCATCGCCGTTGAGATCCCACTCGTACCGCAGGCTCTGTCCCTGCGGATCCCATGAGGTACGGGCATCCATGACCAGGGGCTGGCCCGTACTGGCCGGGCCTGCCTGGGCGAACAGGCGGGCAATCGGCGCCCGGCCCTGGACGCGCACCGGGACGCTTGCCGATGCCCAGGTCGCGCTCGCCGGCGCCGTGGCCTTCGCGGCGAAGCCGGTGATCCTGACGACCAGGCTGCCGCCGGTGAAGTCCTCCGGGACGCTGACCTCCACCGTGCGCTGCGGCAGGCGTCCGTCGCACCGCTGGCCGGTGCGGTCGGCGCCCTCCTGCCAGGCAAGCGACGGCCCGATCGAGCCGGCCAGGGACGACTGCGGCAGCCAGGCGACGCTCACCGAGCGAACGCAGGTGCCCGGCCCCAGTCGGCTTCCGGCCAGGTCAAGGGTGAGTGCGTCACCCGGCTCGACCGAGGCCGGTACCCCCGACACGCGCACCTGGGCAGCCTGGCTGGGATCAGGCCTGGGCACCGCGACCGCCACCGGGGCGAGCCCGAGCGGTCCGATCAGGCCAACCCCGGCCAGGCCGATACCGATCAGGGACGTCCCGAACCGGGATGCCAACCGGGTCGAGCCGGCGCGGACGAGCCTGGGCCGCTCAGCCGGCCGGCGCATCCCGCTCGCTGATCTCCCAGTCGACATTGCCCTGGTCATCGGTCTGCGTCACGACCAGCACCTTGCTGGTGCTCCCGTCGGACACGCTGCATTCGGTCACCGTGCCCGCGGCCATCGGGATGTCATCGGGGCAGCTGACGGTGACCGGGACCCCCACGACCTCCTCGACTGCCGCCGCCAGGCCGCTGGTGTCCAGGTGCGGCTGGGCGCCGGGGATCCAGGAGGGCACCGATGAGCAGCCCGAGGCCATCAACCCCACCGCAACGACGACCAGCGCGCCCGCCGTGTGCTGCCGCATGCCACCTGGGGAGCCTGACCCAGCCCGACCGATACCCATCATCTGACCTGCCATCTTGACAGCACCCCGCGTTTCGCCTCGCCCAACGGGCACAGCATCCCATGGGAGCCGACCGCCGACCAGCGCCCGACATCGCAGGCGATGACCGGCGTTGCGGGGCCCCGACCCTGGGTCACACGACCGCAGGCTGCAGCCTCGGATCGGAGTCGTCATCGGTGATCTCGTCCTCGCCGGGCTCGATCCGCACGCTCGGCAGGATCCGGTCCAGCCAGCGCGGCAGCCACCAGTTCGCCGACCCGAGCATCGACATCAGGGCGGGCACGAGCACCAGTCGGACGATGAACGCATCGATGAGCACTGCGGAGGCCAGGGCGATGCCGAAGAGCTTCACCATCGGGTTCGTGCTCGGGACGAATGCCAGGAAGACGCTCGACATGATCGCAGCGGCAATGATGATGACCCGGCCGGAGCCGGCCAGGCCCCTTCGCACCGAGGCCGCGTTGTCCCGAGAGCGCGCCCACTCCTCCTGCATCCGCGACACCAGGAACACCTGGTAGTCCATCGACAGGCCGAACAGGATCGCGAACACCATGATCGGCAGGAAGGGGAAGATCGGCCCGGTTCCCGGGACGCCCAGCGGGCCGGCGAGCCACCCCCACTGGAAGACCGCGACAGTGATCCCCAGGGCTGCGGCCAGGCTCAGCAGGCTGGTCACCGCGGCCGTGAGGGGTACCACGATCGAGCGGAAGAGCAGCACGAGCGCCAGGAAGCCCAGGCCGATCACGACAGCCAGGAAGATCGGCAGCGCGTCGGTGAGCACGGTGGTGAAGTCACTGGTGATGGCCTGGGTGCCGCCGACGTAGATCGCCCCTCCGGTCGCCTGCTCCAGGGAGGGGTTCACCTGGCTGCGCAGCCGGTCCAGCAATGCCGTCGTCGCCTCGTCCTGCGGTGCTGTGGTCGGGATGACCCCGATGGCCGCGATGTCGCCGTCGAGGCCGAAGGAGGCTGGGTCGGCCGCGACCAGCGGGAGCATGTCGACACTCGGCTGCGTCGAGGCCACGCCCTCGGTGGCGGCCAGGCCCGTGATGATCGCCGAGTATGCCGCGACATCGCCCTGCTTGGGCAGCTTGACAGCCACGATGAACGGGCCGTTGACCCCGGCCCCGAAGCCCTCCGACCGCAGGTCGTATGCGATGCGCGCCGCCGAACCCGCAGGCTTGCCGGAGTCATCCGCGAAGCCCTGCCGCAGACTGAACGTGGGGATGGCCAGGATCGCGACGAACCCGAATGCCAGTGCCACCGGCAGCCATGGGCGCCGCTGCAGCACCCGCCCGTAGTGTGCCCACGCCCGGCCCTCCGGGCGCTTGCTCAACGAGCCGGCGCGACGCCCCCACGGCAGCCGCAGGGCCAGGGCCCTGGTGCCCAGCAGGCTGAGCAGCGCCGGGAGCATCCACACTGCCGACAGCATCACCATCAGCACGGTTACCGAGGCGGCCAGGGACAGGCCGTTGAAGAAGTTGATGCGCAGCACGAACAGGCCGAGCAGGGCGATGATCACGGTGGAGCCCGCGAACAGCACCGCGCGCCCGGCCGTCTCCACGGCCTCGGTCGCCGCCGCCTTCGGCTCGTGCCCGGCCAGCAATGCCTGGCGATACCGGTTCATCACGAAGAGCGCGTAGTCGATGCCCACGCCGAGCCCGATCATCGCGGCCAGGGTTGGCGCGAACGTGGCGACGTCGAGGAATCGCGCGACCATGAGGACCGCCATCTGGCCCATGGCAAGCCCCACGAGGGCCACCACGATGGGCATGCCGGCAGCCACGATCGAGCCGAAAGCAATCAGCAGGATGATGATCGCCACGGCCAGGCCGACGGCCTCACTGCTCGGTGGCTCCTGCCCGGCTGCCTCGAGGGCAGTGCCGCTCGCACCGACCGCCAGACCCGGACCGTTGAGCCCTTGCACGGTTTCCAGGATGGCCTTCGCATCCGCCCGGTCAACTGCCTGCGCACCCTCGGCGAACGTCACCGTCGCGTACGCCACTCGACCGTCGGCACTCACCGTGGACATGGCGGCTGCGGCGGCCTGCATCGCCTGCTGGACCTCCTGCGGCATCTTCGAGACATCCTCGGCACTGGGGGCCGCAGCAGGCGCCGGGCAGTCTCGCCCGAAGCTGGCACCAGTCGGGTTCGTCACGCAGGCAACCGAGGGCAGGGTGGCAACCCCCTCCAGCACCGGGCTCACCTGGCCCATGACGCCGGGTGCGACAGCGGAACCGGCATCAGGCGACCAGACGATCGTCGCTCCGCCATCGAGCCCACCACCCATGCCCGTCTGGCTCAGCAGCTCCATCGCGCTCGTCGACTCGGTGTCCGGCAGGTCGAAGGAGTCGTTGAGCGCCCCGCCGAAGCCGGCACCGAGTCCGATGACCGCAGCCGCCGCGCAGAACCAGGCGATGAGTGCCGCGACGGGACGACGGACCGCCCACGCTGACAGACCAGGCATGTGACAACTCCAAGGGGCTTGGGCGCGTTGACGCGCTCCTGAACGTGCCCCTCGACGATAAGGAGCATCTGAACAGCGTGCAAATCGAGAAGCGTTCCACGCCCATCATGTGACCAAGCCCACGCCGGATGCCAGCACGGCACCCCCGCAGCCCACCGGAGCATCAGCCTTGACCGATCACCTCACGCGCGATCGCGCTCGCCAGGCCCGAGTCATAGCCACGCCGCATCAGCGCAGCCGTGACGCGTCGATGCACGACCGAGGCATCCAGGCCCCTGAGTCGACGCACGCGCTGCACTGCGAACGCTCGAGCGCGCTCCCGCTCCGACGCATCCGTGATCGCTGAGAGCGCCTCCTCGACGAGGGTGTCTTCCACTCCCCTGGACTGCAGCTCACGTCGGACCGCACGCCGCCCAAGGCCCTTGGCCTGGTGCCTGGCATGCACCCATGCGTGCGCGAACGCCTCGTCATCGATGTAGCCGAGGTCCGTGAATCGCTCCAGCAGCCGATCGCTGATGTCGTCCGGCACGCCCCTGGACCGAAGATGCTCGCGGAGCTGCGACTTCGTGCGGGGCGCTGCGGCAAGCTTGCGGAGCAGGATCAGGCGCGCGAAGGCGACCGGATCCGCGTCAGGCTCCTCCACGGGGAAGGGGCCTACTCGCTGGCCGGCTTTGCCGAGGCTCGGCTCCGGGACGACCGAGCACCGGTGGGTGCCGGTGGGGTGAGGAGATCCGGCTCGAGCAGCACGTCGACCGTCTCCGGGACGACGACCGCCTCCGCTGCCGAGGCCTGCGGGCGGACCCCGATCCCGAGATGCTCCTTGATGCGCCGCTCGATGTCATCGGCGAGATCCGGGTTGTCCCGCAGGAAGACCCGGGCGTTCTCCTTGCCCTGGCCCAGCTGATCACCGTCGCAGGTGTACCAGGCACCGGACTTCTTGACGATCCCGCATTCGACCCCGAGGTCGATCAGGGATCCCTCCCGTGAGATGCCCTCCCCGTAGAGGATGTCGAACTCAGCCTGCTTGAACGGCGGCGCGACCTTGTTCTTGACGACCTTCACGCGGGTACGATTGCCGACCGCCTCCGTGCCCCCCTTGAGCGTCTCGATCCTGCGGACGTCGAGCCGGACGGACGCGTAGAACTTCAGCGCCTTGCCGCCGGTGGTGGTCTCCGGCGAGCCGAACATCACGCCGATCTTCTCCCGGAGCTGATTGATGAAGATCGCGGTCGTGTTCGTGTTGCTCAGGGCACCGGCCATCTTGCGCAGGGCCTGGCTCATCAGCCGAGCCTGCAGGCCGACGTGGCTATCGCCCATCTCCCCCTCGATCTCCGCCCGGGGGACCAGGGCGGCCACCGAGTCGATGACGATCAGGTCGAGTGCCCCGGAGCGGACGAGCGTGTCGGCGATCTCCAGGGCCTGCTCACCGGTATCCGGCTGCGACACGTACAGGCTGTCGAGATCGACCCCGAGCCGTGATGCGTAGTCCGGATCAAGCGCGTGCTCGGCATCGATGAACGCCGCCAGGCCACCGGCTGCCTGGACGTTCGCGATGGCATGCAGGGCGACCGTGGTCTTGCCGGACGACTCCGGGCCGTAGATCTCCACGATGCGGCCCCGCGGCAGGCCACCGATGCCCAATGCGACGTCCAGCGCGATCGAGCCAGTCGGGATGACCTCGACCGGGACCCGGCCGTCCTCGCCGAGCCGCATCACCGAGCCCTTGCCGAACTGGCGCTCGATCTGGGCCAGGGCGGCGTCGAGTGCCTTCTCGCGGTCATTGGCGGTGGTGGCCATGTCGTCTCCTTGACGTCGGACCGATGGCTGGCCATCGATCGCTGCGGTTGTCGAGCCTGGCTGCCGCGGATCACGCAGCGTGCCCAGCCACTGCACCGTACGTCGACCCGCTGACACCCGCGGCTTGGCAGGACAGGCTGTGGATGGCCTCCCCGCAGGTGATGCGCGGTGAATCTATATCGAACGAGTGTTCGAATGCACCCGACACGCCGAGGGCCGGCGCATCCGGGGGCTACCCGCCAGCACTGCCAGCCCGACCACCGGCACGGTCGCCACGGCGCACAGGACTCCGTAGCCCGACACGGCCACGACGATGCCTGCGATGATCCCGCCGACGGCCCCGGCGGCGTTCATCACCAGGTCGGACAGGCCCTGGACCGACGGCCGCTCCTGGGCGTCCACCTCATCGGTGACCATCGTCGAGCCCGCGATGAGCGTGCATGACCACCCCAGGCCGAGCAGGAACAGGCCGATGCCGAGGACGACCGCATCGGACGCAGGCGCCAGCCCGGCGATGACGCATGCGGCCAGGAGCACGATGACGCCGGCGCCGATGACGGGTACCCGGCCGAGGCGGTCCACGCACCACCCGACCAGCGGGGAGAGCGCATACATCCCCGCGACGTGGACGCTGATCACCAGGCCGATCAGGCTCAGGGAGACGTCCACGTGCGCCATGTGCACCGGGGTCATGACCATCACCATCACCATGACCACGTGGCCGATGGCAATGGCGGTGATGCCCAGGACTGCCCTGGGCCGGCCGCGCAGATGCCCGATGCCGTCCGACAGCCGCGGGCTGGCCAGCGATGACGCCGGCTGCTGAGCCCGGGAGACCAGGTACGGGTCAGGTCGCAGGAAGGCCAGCAGGACCATCGCGGCCAGGCCCAGGCAGGCCGCGCACAGCAGGTACGCCCCGGTCAGCTGCGGCAGGCCAAGGCCGAGCGCGACACCGCCCGAGGCGCCGAGCAGGTTCGGCCCGAGGACGGCCCCGATCGTCCCGGCCCACACCACCAGGGACAGGGCACGGGCGCGGCTGTCGGGTGCTGCGAGGTCGGTCGCGGCGTATCGGGCCTGATAGCCGGACGCAGATGCCACCCCCACCAGGAGGCAGCCAGCCAGGAGCAGGGGCAGGCTGCGGGCGACCGCGCCGACGGTCACCACCACGGCCCCCAGGCCACCGGTGGCGTAGCCGACGGCTAGGGATGCCCGCCGGCCACGGCTCAGGGCGATCCGGGCCAGCGGCAGGGCCATGAGCGCAGCACCGATCACGCCGGCCGTCTGGGCCAGGCCGGCCACGGCCTCGGACCCGGAGATGGACGCTGCGAGCAGCGAGCCGGCCGGGATCGATCCGGCCACGGCGACCCCGCCGAGGATCGCTCCGCCCGACAGCACGATGAGCGTTCGCTGCTGGATGCGCGAGGCGGCCGTCGCCCCCGCCGGCGGCCCGGGGTCGGTCACCGGTCACCCGCGTGCGGGCCGTGATCCAGTCGGGTGGCCAGTGCCGCTCGAACGGCCGCGTCGTCCCTCGGGAGCCCGAGCCGGCCCAGGGCGTCGATCAGGGCTGCCGGGTCCGCGGCCCAGGACTGGTAGTCGACCAGGACGGCGCGCTCACCAGGACGCGCGGCGCCGAAGTGGCGATTGAGATCGTCAACCGCATCGACCAGCCAGGCTCGGGCGACTTCCAGGGAGGCCGTCGCATCCGGCCGATCCGGCCACCACCCGCTGCGGGCGACATCCTGCGGCTCGCGCACGTTCATCAGGTAGCCGATCCCCGGCAGCAGCTTGTCGAGGAAGATCAGGTAGTCGAGCATGTCGTCGTAGTCCGCGAAGTGACCCGGCTCGTACCGGATCTCCTTGAACCCGACGACCCGGGTTCCACGCGGCGGCCGCAGCAGGTACTCCACCACATGCCGGCGCAGGTCGCCCACGACGTCAGGCGGCTGCAGCCGGGCCGATCCATACCAGGGGTGCGTCGGCCTGCCCGCATGATGCCTGCTGGCGGTCTCCGCGACGGACTGGGCGTACTGCCGCAGGCCGCGCAGGGCCGAGTAGTTCTCGCCTCGGATGCACACGCCTGGCAGCGAGTTCAGGGCTGCCTGCAGGACGGTGCTCCCCGTGCGGCCGTAGGTGACCACGGCGAGATAGCGAAGGCCGCGGGCATGAGCGGCCGGCCGGAGCATGCCCGGACTCTATGCAATCGAGTCCGGGACGTCAGCGCACGCGCACACGGCCCGCCAGACGTCTGTCACGTCGGTGCCGGCTTCGAGGGCCTGCAGGACGGTGCACCCAAGCGGCGCGAGTACGACGTCCTGCGCCCAGGAGCGGGCATACGCCGGGCCGAAGACCTGGCCCATCCGCTCCCAGAAGTCGGTCAGGCGCACGGCTCAGATGCGGACGGTCTCGGCCTCGGCCACGTGACTGGTCACCGAGGTGAGGACATCCGAGAGCGGGACATCCAGTGCCCCGCAGATGGCGGCGAGCAGCTCGCTGGACGCCTCTTTCTGGCCCCGCTCGACCTCGGACAGGTACCCCAGGGATACAGCGGCGGCAGCGGACACGTCACGCAGCGTGCGACCCTGATCCTGCCGACGGCGCCGTAGCTCATCACCGATGACTTGGCGCAAGACGATCATCGACACCCTCCCTTCTGCATACGTCGCATCCGCTCTCGGGTTCCGGCTGACGCCCCCACGCTAACCCACGCATGCGACCCGCGCAGCCAACCGGTCCCGACCGGTAAGCGATCTGCCCACCGCCGCAACGCCCTGACCCTGCCCGGTATTCCGGCAGGATCCATCCCGACGGTACTAGGCGCGCAGCACGCCGGCCAGCAACTCCAGGCACGCGATGACGGTCTGGCCACGGACACTGGCCCGGTCGCCGTGCAGGCGAAGCAGGCGGCTGGTCGTGTGCCCGGCCCCCCGGGTGTCGTGGACGGCGATCCACGCCGTGCCGGGCGGCTGGCCGTCCAGGTCCGCCGGACCTGCCACCCCGGTCGTGGCCAGTGCCATGGTCGCGCCGAGCAGGCTGGCCGCTCCACGGGCCATGCTCACGGCCACCGGCTGGCTGACCACGTGATCGAGCAGGCCTGCCGGGACGTGCAAGACGTCCCGCTTCACCTCGGTCGCGTACGCCACGACGCCGCCTCGAAGGACCGTCGAGCAGCCTGGGACCTCGGCCAGGGTCGCAGCCACCAGGCCAGCGGTCAGCGACTCTGCGGTCGCCAGCGTGATGTCGGCAGCCCGGCAGGCCTCGATGATGCCGCGCGCATCAGCGCTCATGGAGATCCCTCGCATCGGCGCGCAGCCGCAGCGCGCGGCGGACGTAGTCGGCACCGGTTGCCACGGTGAGCACGACCGCGACCGCCATGACCAGCGCGCGAGCCCCCTGCCACCATGGGTCAAGCCCCTCAAGGCCGGCAGGCAGGACGACCAGGTACATCGTGATCGCGATCGTCTGCACGACCGTCTTGAGCTTGCCGCCGCGGCTGGCCGGGATCACGCCCGCCCTGAGCACCCACAGCCGCAGCAGGGTCACCCCGATCTCCCGGGCGAGGATGACGATGCTGACCCACCAGGGCAGCTCGCCGAGGACGGACAGGCCGACCAGCGCGGTGCCGGTCAGGGCCTTGTCCGCAATCGGATCGGCGATCGTGCCGAAGGTGGTCACCAGCCCGCGCCGTCGCGCGATGGCCCCGTCGAGGATGTCCGTGATGGACGCCACGACGAAGACGGCGGCGGCGGCGTCCCGGGACAGCCCGGTGGCGCTGACGGGCATGGCCAGGAGCGCCACCAGCATTGGCACGCAGGCCAGCCGAAATCCGGTCAGTGCGTTGGGAAGGTTCAGGACTGCGCTGGCAGGCCACGGCCCCGGCCGCTCAGGCGGCGCAGGGCTCATCCACGCCTCGCGACGAGGTCCACGCCCTCGGCATCGGCGACCCGCGCCCGGACCAGGTCACCCACGGCGCCTGCGTACCCGATCACGGACGTGGTGGCGTCGTCCGGCCCCTGGTGAGCAGCGCGGCCGACGGCGCGGCCCGAGCCCTCGCCCGACTCCAGCGACTCGACGAGCACGACGACGCCTTCCCCGATGCGGTCCTCGGCCCGCTGGCACATGATCTCGTCCGCCGTACTGGCCAGGAGGCCGACGCGATCGCGGATCTCGCCGTCACTGAGCTTGCCCGGCAGGCTCGCCGCCTCCGTGCCGTCCTCATCGCTATAGCCGAACACCCCGATCGCATCCAGCCGCGCCGACTGCAGGAATCCGGACAGGATCTCCAGGTCCTGCTCAGTCTCCCCCGGGAACCCGACGATCACGTTGCTGCGGATGCCGGCATCCGGTGCCAGGTCACGGATGCGGGAGATGAGCCCGAGGAAGGAATCCGCGTCGCCGAACCTGCGCATCCGGCGCAGGACCGGACCACTGGCGTGCTGGAAAGACAGGTCGAAGTAGTCGGCGACCTTCGGCCCTGCCGCCATCGCCTCGATCAGTGACGGCCTGACCTCGGCCGGCTGCAGGTAGGCGATCCGGATCCGGTCCAGGGCCTCGATCCGCTCGAGCTCCGCCAGCAGCGCCTCAAGCGCACGGACGTCGCCAAGATCCTTTCCGTATGACGTCGAGTTCTCGCTCACGAGCACGATCTCGCGCACGCCCTGGTCGGCGAGCCACGCTGCCTCCTGCAGGATCTCGCCCGGGGGGCGCGAGACGAAGGAGCCGCGGAAGGAAGGGATTGCGCAGAACGAGCATCGCCGGTCGCATCCGGATGCCAGCTTGACCGGGGCGACGGGCCCATGCCCGAGCCGGTGCCGCAGCACTGGCGGCTGCCACTGCGGCTCGCGCCCGCTGGGCCAGCTGCCCGCCGAGTCGTCAGCCGGCTCAGGGGCGG
Organism: Actinomycetales bacterium; assembly: GCA_018970025.1. Classification (GTDB taxonomy): domain Bacteria; phylum Actinomycetota; class Actinomycetes; order S36-B12; family S36-B12; genus REEB460. Next base: position 17,785 of record JAGWXF010000023.1, read on the forward strand.
GTTCCGCGCGCTGGCCGTGGCCAGGGATGGAGACCTCGGCCGCTGACCGGGCCACCGGGGTGATCGGCATCAGCCGGCGCCGATCCGTCGGCTCATGCGCGATGACGCGCTCGCCGTCGACGACATCCCGCAGCCTGCTGGCGATGTCCGGATAGTCGTCGAAGCTCAGGACGGCATCCGCCTCTGGCAGCGCAGCGGAGAGCTCACGGCCGTAGCGCTCTGCCAGGCACCCCACGGCCACCACCTTCGGCTGGGGCGTCCCCGATGGGGCGTCCGCCAGCTCCAGGACCGCGTCGATGGAGTCCTTCTTCGCCGACTCCACGAAGCCGCACGTGTTCACCAGGACCGCTGACGCCGAGGCCGGGTCATCCACGATGGTCCATCCGTCAGCGATCAGCCGGCTTGCCAGCTCCTCGGAGTCGACCTCGTTGCGGGCGCAGCCCAGGGTCACGATCGCAACCGAGCTCGGCGACGGATGAGATGCGGGCATCGGGCCAGCCTACGCGGGCCCGACGCCACGACCTGCCTAGGCGGACGCTCCCCCGCGCGACTGCTGCGCCTCGTAGGCCGCGACGGCCTCCTCGGGCTCCAGGCCCACGATGGCCGCCAGGGCCCTGACCTGGCCTCGCGCGTAGACCTCTCCCCCGCAGAGGCTGAAGTCGTCCGACTCGATCGCGGCGATGATGGTTGCGCGCAGCTTGCTCTTGTATGCAAGATCGTCGATTGACATGCCGGCAGCGATGCGCGCCTGCGCGAGCATGCTTCCGGCGCTTGTCATCGAGCCACCTACCCGTGTGGGCGACGAGTGAGAATGTTCATCATAGGGCCTGTCCAGCCAGGCCGCACGCCGTTTGGGCAAGGTCTGCCGTGCCGGGCTGATGACGTTGGGGCGGGGCGAGTACTGCGTGATGGCCGGCTCCCCGCCGCTGGCGAACGGCCCGACCAGCCACGCGCTAGCCCTCACCGCGCACCACCAGCAGCAGGCCGGGCAGCTCATCCGGCGTCACCAGCACGTCCCGAGCCTTGGACCCCTCGCTGGGCCCGACGACACCACGCGTCTCCATCAGATCCATGAGTCTTCCTGCCTTTGCGAACCCGATCCGCAGCTTGCGCTGCAGCATGGATGTCGACCCGAACTGGGTCGACACGACCAGCTCGATTGCCTGCAGCAGCAGGTCAAGGTCGTCGCCGATATCGGCGTCGATCTCCTTGGCCGGCGCTGCCGTCGCGGTGACGGCCTCGACGTACGTCGCCGCGCACTGCCCCTTGCAGTGGGTGACCACTGCCCGGATCTCCTTCTCCGACACGAACGCCCCCTGCATGCGCATGGGCTTGCTGGCTCCCATGGGCAGGAACAGTCCGTCGCCCTGGCCGACGAGCTTCTCCGCTCCCGGCTGGTCGAGGATCACGCGGCTGTCGGCCAGGCTGGAGGTCGAGAAGGCCAGCCGACTGGGGACATTCGCCTTGATCAGCCCGGTCACCACGTCGACGCTGGGTCGCTGCGTGGCGAGCACCAGATGGATTCCGGCAGCCCGCGCAAGCTGGGTAATGCGGACGATGGAGTCCTCGACGTCCCTCGGTGCGACCATCATCAGGTCGGCCAGCTCGTCGACGATGACCAGCAGATAGGGGTAGGGGCGCAGGTCCCGCTCGCTGCCGGCAGGAGCGCTCACCTTCCCGCCGCGAACAGCGGCATTGAAGTCGTCGATATGCCGGAATCCGAAGTTCGCCAGGTCGTCATAGCGGCGATCCATCTCGGCGACCACCCACTGCAGTGCGTCAGCGGCCTTCTTCGGGTTGGTGATGATGGGCGTGATGAGGTGCGGGACGCCCTCGTAGGCGGTGAGCTCGACGCGCTTGGGGTCGACCAGGATCATCCGGACGTCATCAGGCGTGGCCCGCATCAGGATCGAGGTGATCAGGGAGTTGATGCAGCTGGACTTGCCAGCCCCGGTCGCGCCGGCAACCAGCACGTGCGGCATCTTGGCGAGGTTGGCCACGACGTAGCCGCCCTCGACGTCCTTGCCGAGCGCCACCAGCATGGGATGGCGATCATCGGCGGCCTCGTCGCTGCGCAGGACATCCCCGAGCGCAACCAGCTCCCGATCGGTGTTCGGGATCTCGATCCCGATGGCCTTCTTGCCCGGGATGGGGCTCAGGATGCGCACGTCGGCGCTCGCCACTGCGTAGGAGATGTTCTTGCTCAGCGCGGTGACCCGCTCCACCTTCACGCTGGGGCCGAGTTCGATCTCGTACCGGGTCACCGTCGGCCCCCGCATGAAGCCCACCACCCGGGCGTCGATGCTGAACTGCTCCATCACCTCGGCCAGGGCCTCGACGACCTGCTCATTGGCCCGGGTCGCGGACTTCGGCGCAGGCCCATGGGCCAGTGACGAGGCAGGCGGCAGCACGTAGCCGCTGCGGGCCGGGCTCGCCTTCGGCGCCCGGGGCGCGGCGGGCCTGGCTGATCCGGAGCGAGCGGTCGATCCGGCGCCAGCGGCCGATCCGGTACCAACGACCGATTGCGCACGTGAGGCTGACGCTGCGGGGCGGCTGATCGCCACGGTCTGCGACCTGGCCGGATGCTCTGGCCCGGCAGCCTGTCGCATGCTCGCCTCGGCGAGGGCGACCTCACGGGCCAGGGCCGGATTGCCCAGCCCTGGATTGGTCGTCCTGGGGCTGACCAGCGGAACCGATGCCGGCGCGGCGACGCTCGCGCCTGCAGCAGCAACAGCAAGGCTCTCCCCCGAGGTCCCGTCCAGGAACGCGGATCCCCGCTGCGGGGGACGAGCAAGCCCGGCCGATGCGCGCGCCGGGCTGATCCCGGTCATCAGGATCGCGGCCGGTCGGTGGTCGTCACCGCGTTCGATGCCCTCCGGCGCCTGTGATTCGATCTCCGCGAGGTGCTGGTCGCGGGCCCTGCCGGAATCGGCATCCCGGGATGCCTGCCGAGCCTTCGAACCTCGATCGATCACGCCGAAGGGTTCGTCATCGTCCGGCGCATCCTCGTCCGCATCGTGCGCGGCGTCCTGATCAACCTCCTGATCGAAGCCATCCATCAGCGGCCGCCGTGCGGACCCGAACAGCAGGGAGACCAGGAAGAGCGCACCGCGCTGCAAGCGCCGAAGGGAGGTCGCCGTCACCACCAGGAGTCCGAAGACCAGGATGAGGGCCAGCAGGAGGGCAGTGACGACCTGGCCCATCGCAGCCGAGGCCGGGGCCGTCGCGACCCAGCCGAGCAGGCCCCCCGCCTGGTCCATGCGATTGGCGCCGGTGCCCGGTGCCGGCATCCCGTGCCACAGGTGCCACAGGCCAGCGATGGAGATGGTCACGGCCGTGCAGCCGATGACCAGTCGGCCAGTGGCGTCCTGCTCCGTTGGATGCCGCAGGAAGCGCCAGGCCAGGGCCAGCATCGCGACGGGCACCAGGAACGCCAGGGCGCCCAGGGCGGCCGTTGCCGCCATGGCCGTCCAGGAGACGAACCACTCGCCGACCCCGAACCAGATGCCGGCCGCGAAGATGCCCGCCAGGGCGATCATGAACAGGGCCAGGCCGTCCCGGCGCTGCTCCGGCTCGAGTTCGCGAGCGCTCCGGCCGACGCTTCGCGCCAGGGCACCCACGCCATGGGCAAGCAGGAGCCACACCGCGGCGATCGCCCGGCCGATAGCCCCGAAGAGTCGGGGCAGCATTCCGCGGCGAGCCGCGCGCCGAGGCAGAGCCTTCGATCGTGCCGGTGCCTTCGATCGTGCCGGCGCCTTGCCCTGTGCCGACGTGCCTCCGCGCGGCGCTGTTCCCTTCGTTGACCGCCCGCGCGAGGAGGCCGATGGGGAGGGCGATCGGCCCTGCGAGCCGCGGGCCGGCCCACTCCGCGCACGGGTGGAGGCGCCGCGCCCCGTGCGTGAGGGAGCGGAGGTGCGGGAGGCCATTCGTGCATGCTAGTGGCCAAATCACAGGAGTACCGATAGCCACAGACTTCTCAAGAGTCGTGTCGTGCCCCAGGTCTTGCGGGCGACGCCAGAGGACGACCGACCCTCGTCAGGCGGAGCCGGAACCTCGGCAGTCACGAGTACCCGCCCGACCGTGACGCGTCTGCGACCTCGGGAATGAATGGCACATGTACGCTTCGCGGATGCTCGGTGAACTTGACAGCACCCTTCCCCTCGGCCTCATCGGGTACATCGATGCCGGATCGGGTTCCTACCTGCTGGCCGCGATCGCGAGCGGCGCGGCAGGGACCTGGTTCTTCATCCGCTCGAAGATGTCGCGCCTGACGCGCCGCAAGTCCGACGCCCCTGAGGTCGACGGCCCCGCAAGCGAGCAGTGACCCACATCGCCTCGGCGAGCTTCCGCGACCCGGACAACGCCGCCGTCCATGCGGACGGCACCTGGTTGCGCGTGGCATCCCCCGCCTCTGCCGATGCCCTGGACCACCTGATCAGCTCGCCGGCCTACGCACCCCTGGTTGACGCCGGCGCGATCCTGCCCTTCCAGCAGGCAAGCGCCGAGCAGGAGGCAGCAGCGCTGTCGGCGTACACGGCCGCGACTGGCCGCCAGGCAGCCGATGGCAGCCGCGCCTACGCAGTGGCCAGCATTGAATCGATCACCTACCCATGGGAGTGGCCGAACTCCCTGCTCCGCGCTGCGGCGATGCTGACATTGGACATCCGGCTGGCGCTGCTGGACGTCGGCCTTGACCTGAAGGACGCCTCCGCGATGAACATCCAGTTCACCGGGGTCCGGCCTGCGCTGATCGATATCGGATCAGTCGAGCGCTGGCGTCCCAACCCGTCCTGGAATGCCGCCCGCCAGTTCATCGAGCACTTCATCAACCCGCTCGCTGTCGGCTCCGGCAAGCGAGTGACCGCGGCGGATGCCTGGACCCTCGGCCAGCACCGCGGCATCACCTCCCAGGTCGCACGGGAGCTGATGCCCGCTCGCCTGCGGCGACGCCCCTCCCTGTTCCTGCTCCAGGCATCCACGCGCCCGGTGGAGCGCAATGCCCCGGCCGAGACGGCCTTCGGCGCCCAGGCCGCACACGACCGCGACCTCGCGCTGCGGGCGACCCGCGGGCTGACACGGCGACTGCGCGCGCACGCCTCCTCGCTCGGCGGGGGCGACCACGCCACCACCTGGCACGACTACGGACCCCGGACCCACTACGAGTCGCAGGACCTCGAGCGCAAGGCGTCCATGGCGCGAGCCTTCATCCAGGCGCGAGCCGGGCGCGAGCGCCTGGTCCTGGACGTGGGGGGGAATGACGGCTTCACCGGCGCCGACCTCGCCCGGCAGGTCGGCGCGCGGGTGATCGTGCTCGACTCCGATGCCGGCGCCCTCGACGTCCTGCATCGCGGTGTCAGCGGCGACCTGGCCGACCGCATCACCCCGATCCTCGGCGACATCACGAACCTGAGCCCGGCCTGCGGCCTGCTGGATGCTGAGTTCGCGGCGTTCACCAGCCGAGTCCGCCCCAGTGCCCTCATCTGCCAGGCGGTGCTCCACCATGTCGTGATCACCCAGGGCACCCCGATGCCGCTGGCGATCGAGGCCCTGGCGCGATTCGGTGCACCGCTGCAGGTGGAGTTCGCCGACGAGGACGACCCGAAGGTGCAGGTGCTGATCCGGCAGATCCCCAGCTGGCGCGGTACCTACGCCCTGGCAGAGCTGATGCGCTGCCTGCAGGGTCGGTTCGCGAACGTGGAGCAGGTCGGCCGCACATCCCCGACCCGGGTGGTGGTGAATGCCTGGAACGACTGACGCGCCCGCCAGGGGCTGGGCGAGCATCCGCGACCGTGCGGGCACGCGCCAGAACACCAGTGCGCTGGACATCGGCGCGTGGGCCATGGCCCTGCTCGCGCTATCGATCCTCATCCCGACGATCGACGCCATGGCCGGGAACGAGGCCTTCTTCGCGGCTCACGGCATGGGGGTGGTGGCCTGGCTGGTCGTCGTCCTGCTGGTCGTCGCAGCCGCCTGGATGGCCATGGTCGGCCTGGCGGGCTGTGCCCTGCGCCTGCCGCCGCCGGCAGCAGATGCCATCCTGACAGCCGCCACGTTCGCCATCGCCTGGTTCGCCGCCGGCAACGCCCTCGTGCGCCCACTGCTGACCGCCGCGCCTACGGTCGGCTGGCTGATCGGCGCCGTCGTTGGCGCCGCGATAGCGCTTGCCGCGCGGAAATGGCGTGCCGGGCGAGTCCTGCTCGCTTGCGCGGTGGTGGCCTGTGTCCTTCCCGGCGTGACGGCGGCGTTCGCATCCGGTTCCGTCCCCAGGCCCGTCCTTGCCTTCGATCCGGCGTCGCCCCGACCGTCGATCGCCTGGATCATCTCCGACGAGCTCCAGTACCCGCTGGTCCTCGATGCCCAGGGCAAGGTCCGCCCCGAGTTCGTGAACCTCGCCCAGCTGCAGCAGGACTCCACGACCTATACCAAGTCCTACGCAACCGCCAACTACACGGACTTCGCCGTTCCTGCGATGATGAACGGAGTGGCGGACGTCTCAGCCGTCGACGACACCAACCGCATGCGGGCCTCGCTCGGCTTCATCCCGGGCCTGGCATCCCAGTACGCGATCGTCATGCAGTCGCCGATCTTCTCCTTCTCCTGCGATGATCCCAGCTGCGTGACTGCCGACCAGATGATCGGGGCAGACCAGGACACGGTTGCCACTCGCATCGGCGCCATCCTCGCGGATACCGCAGCCGTGGCCGGCCGCACCCTGGCCAGCCCATATGCCGACCTGTTCCCATCGCTGGACGGCAAGTGGCGGGACTTCTGGTCCGGCGGCGACGAGTTCGGATCAAGCGCGCCCGGAAACACCGTCGATGCGGTCATCGCCAAGTGGCGTGCGGCGTCGGCGGCCGGTACGCCGACCTTCACCTTCTGGCACTCCATCCGCACGCATGCGCCATGGGCCGTCGACCGCGCCGGCAAGGACATCTACCCGCCCAGGCTCCCGGTCGTCGAGGGCGCCCACATGGTCGGCACGGATCGCAAGGGCCTCATGCGCAGCGCCGAGCTCGGCTCGATGGAGCGACGGCTCTACGCGAACGCGGCGTTCGACTTCGATCGGCAGCTCGGGCGCTTCATCGACGCGCTCAAGGCCGCCGGTACGTACGACCAGACGATGGTCGTGCTGACCGCCGATCATGGCGCCGGCATCACCACATCGGGTGACCGTCGCATGGGCGACACGCTCCAGCAGCGGTGGACGGAGGTCGCACACGTGCCGCTCATGGTGAAGGCCCCTGGTCAGACGTCACCGAAGATCGTCACCGAGCCTCGATCGAACGGACAGATCGCCCGCACGATCGTGCAGCAGGCCGGTGCCACGCCTGGCCCGGACCTGCCGCTGGCGCCCGACCTCAGCACCACCCTGCCCACCCCGCCCGTGTTCTCGACTGTCGCCGGCGGCAAGGCCACTGCCTGGACCTACGAGGGCCGTCCCCAGCCGGACCCGTGGACGGCCGACGACATCGCGCCGCCGGATCCGGAGCATCCGTTCGCTATCGGCATGGACCTGCACCGGCTGGGCCAGGACGTCCCCGCGGGATACGTCCCGTCGCAGGCGCAGGTGCAGATCCTGCCCGGCCAGTCGGACCAGGCACTGCTCGTCGCCCGCGGCAGGTCGACGTCATGCGACGACCGGGCGTCCGTGGGCCTGGTGAGCGCTGGCGGCACGACCGGCGAGCAGACCGTCATCGGATCAGTGCTCTGGGAGGACCAGGATCGCGCGGACGGGAGGTGGGGCTGGGCCATCGTGCCCAGGACCGAGCCGGCCGACTACGCCACCTGGTGCAAGGCCGCCTCCTGAGGTTGGGCCAGCGGATCTCAGGCCTCGACGACGACGGGGACGATCATCGGCTTGCGACGGTGGCGCGTGCCGACCCACCTGCCGACTGTCCTGCGCACCCGCTGCTGCAGGTCATGGACATCGACGACCCCGTCAAGCAGGGCCTCCTCCAGCGCGGTGCGGACCTGATCCAGCACTGGGTCGAACTCTGCGTCGCCCAGCCCCAGCCCACGGGCATGGATCTCGGGCCCGGCGACCACCTTGGACTCGATGAGGTCGACTGCCACGAAGATCGAGATGAACCCCTCCTCTCCGAGGACTCGCCGGTCCTTGAGCAGGGTCTCGGTGACATTGCCCACGCTGGAGCCGTCGACGTACACGTAGCCCACGGGGACGTACCCGACGATGCCAGCCCGACCGTCGACCAGGTCGACCACGACGCCGTCGTCCGCCAGGATGACCCGCTCGGGGTCGATCCCGACGCCCTGGGCGAGCGCGGCATTGGCCCGCAGGTGCCTCCACTCGCCGTGCACCGGAAGAACGTGCCGGGGCTTGACGATGTTGTACACGTACCGCAGTTCCCCCGCGGCCGCGTGACCGGACACATGGACGAGTGCATTGCCCTTATGCACCACGGTCGCCCCGAGACGTGCGAGCCCGTTGATGACCCGGTTGACCGCGTTCTCGTTGCCCGGGATGAGGGAGGACGCCAGCACGATGGTGTCGTCGGGCCCCGCCGCGATCTGGTGATCACGATTGGCAATCCTGGACAGGACGGCCATCGGCTCTCCCTGCGAGCCGGTGCATACCAGGACGGACTGATCCTGCGGCAGGCTGGCAGCCTCGTCGGCTGAGATCAGCATGCCCCCCGGAACCCGTAGGTAGCCCAGGTCGCGGGCCACGCCCATATTGCGGACCATCGAGCGGCCCACGAGCGCCACCTTGCGGCCGTGCAGGTGCGCCATGTCGATGACCTGCTGCACGCGATGCACGTGCGATGCGAACGACGCCACGATGATGCGGCCCCGAGCGCGCATGAAGACCGAGTCCAGCACCGGGACGATGTCTCGCTCGCTCGGGACGAATCCCGGAACCTCCGCGTTGGTGCTGTCGACCATGAGGATGTCGACACCGGCATCCCCGAGCCGCGCGAAGCCGTTCAGGTCGGTAATGCGCCCATCCATCGGCAGCTGGTCCATCTTGAAGTCGCCGGTATGGAGCACGACTCCGGCGGGCGTGCGAATAGCCACGGCGAGGGCATCCGGAATGGAGTGGTTCACCGCCAGGAACTCCAGCGAGAACGGGCCCACCTGATGCACCTGGCCCTCGGCGACATCCATCGACAGCGGGCTGATGCGATGCTCGCGGAGCTTCGCCTCCACCAGGGCCAGGGTGAGCCGCGATCCCAGCAGTGGGATGTCCGGCCTCAGCCGGAGCAGGTATGGCACCGCCCCGATGTGATCTTCGTGCCCGTGTGTCAGGACCACCGCGTCGATGTCATCGAGCCGATCCCGGATCGGGCCGAAGTCCGGCAGGATCAGGTCGACCCCCGGCTGCGACTCCTCCGGGAACAGCACGCCGCAGTCGACGACGAGCAGTCGGCCGCCGAACTCGAACACCGTCATGTTTCGGCCGATCTCGCCCAGTCCGCCGAGGGCGAAGATCCGCAGGGCACCGTCGGCCATGGCCGGCGGCGCCGGAAGCTCGCTGTGGATCACGTCGGGGCTCCGATCGGGGGCATCCCAGCGGCGGGCATCCCGGCGCTGCGGGGAGCCATCGCGCCCGGGTCAGCCATGAAAGCCAGGCACGCCGCCGGCGGCAAGGTCACGCCTGAGCTGGTCTCGCTGGGCAGGTGAGGCATCCACCAGGGGCAGGCGAACCGGCCCGCCGGGTAGGCCGAGCTCGGCCAGTGCCGCCTTGACCAGGATGACCCCCTGGGTGCGGAAGATACCCGCGTATACCGGGAGCAGTGCCCGATTGATCGCCGTCGCCGCTGCGACATCCCCCGCCCAGAACGACTCGGCCATGAGCCGGAGCCGATCGGCGACCAGATGCCCCACGACCGAGATCATGCCCGCCGCCCCGATCGACAGCAGGGGCAGGTTCAGGATGTCGTCCCCCGAGTACCACGCGATATCCGTACGCGCGATCCCCCATTGCGCAGCGTCGAGATCGCCCTTGGCGTCCTTGTTGGCCACGATCCGCGGATGCTCGGCAATGCGCACGAGAGTCTCGGTCTCGATCGCCACGCCTGTGCGCTTGGGGATGTCGTAGACGAGCATCGGCAGGTCGGTCGCGTCGGCTATCGCGTGGAAGTGGGCGATCAGCCCCTCCTGCGGGGGCCGGTTGTAGTACGGGCTCACCGCCATGACCGCATGCGCTCCGATGGACGCTGCCGAGCGCGCGCTGTGGACGGAGTGACGGGTGTCGTTCGATCCGACGCCAGCGACGATCGTGGCCCGGTCGCCGACGGCCTCGATCACCGCTCGCAGCAGGTCGTCGTTCTCCTGGTCGGTCGTCGTCGCGGACTCTCCAGTGGTGCCGTTCACGACCAGGCCGTCATGACCGAGATCGTCGACCAGGTGCGTGGCCAGTCGCTGGCCGCCATCGAGGTCCAGCGAGCCATCCGCATGGAACGGCGTGACCATCGCCGTGAGCATCACTCCCAGGGGAGCCGCAGGGGTCGATGGGCCGGGCATGGCGCAAGGGTACCGCTGCTAGGGAGCGACCCGGCCATTGGCGACGAAGGCCGCGTGGGTCAGCGGCATCAGGTCTGCCCAGTACTGCTCGTAGCGCTCGGCGACCATCTCGATCTCGCGCTGCGGGTACGACGGGAACCGCGACCCCTCGACCTTTCGGCGAAGCGACAGGAAGTTCATCAGCGCCCTGGCGTTCATCGTGACGTAGGCGCTGGAGTAGATCGATACGGGCAGCACCATCCTGGCCACCTCGCGAGCCACCCCCGCCTGGAGCATCCGCAGGTAGCCGTCATAGGCAGCGGCGCACGAAGCGCGCATCTGCTCGTCGATGAGCTCGTACTGCGCCTGCGTGCCGCGCAGGAACTCGTAGGCGCCCGTCTTGCCGACCTGCACGACATTGCGATCGTGGGCGGGCACGTAGAACACGCCCTGCAGCTGTCGGTATCGCCCCGACTCCTCGTTGTAGCTGGCCATGCGGTGCCGCATGTGCTCGCGCCACACGAAGATGGGCGCCTGGACGAAGAAGGTCATGGAGTTGTGCTCGAACGGGCTGCCATGCCGCTCGCGCATCAGGTAGTTGATCAGGCCCCTGGCCGCGGCCGGGTCGGCATCGAGATCCGCGAGCGACTGCTCGCCTGCTGTCGACACCCGCGCAGCGAAGACCACGTCCGCATCGCTTGCACTGGACCGGACGAGCTCGACCGTCATGTCACTGCGAAAGGTGATCTCGGGTTCCTCCACGCTCGGCACGATACTCACCGCGAGCGCCTCCCGGAGGAAGGCTCAACACGGTCGCCACCCGGAGGAAGGCATGATGGTGGCATGCCCAACGGCGTCAGACTCGCCCGAACCTCAGACGTGGACGACATTGCTGCCCTCCAGGTTGCGGCCTGGAACAGCCTCTACCCCGACATCATCCGCTCGATCGACATGACCCTCGAACGGCCCGCCGTCGCGGAGGCATGGGCTGATGCCATCCTGCGGCCACCGAGCCGGCGCTACCGGGTCCTGGTGGCCACCGAAGGCGTATCCGATGAGCTCGTCGGATTCGCCGCCATCGGGCCCGCGCAGGATCCGGACCTCTCCGATGCCAGTGGCGAGATCCACGCGCTCATCGTTCATCCGGCCCGGCTGCGCGCTGGCCATGGCTCCCGACTCATGGCCTCCTGCGTCGATCACCTCCGAGCAGACGGCTGCCACACCGCCGTTACCTGGACGCTGCTGGCCGATGAGGCCCGGCGCGCCTTCTGGCAGTCGGCTGGCTGGGCGCCCGACTCGGCCCGCAGGGCCTGGGACACCGGGTCCTCCGGGGAACAGGACGGCAGCGGATCGCCGCAGGCCACGGTCGTCGAGGTCCGACTCGTGACAGACATCACCGAGCCGGACGCAGCAGCGGGCGGCTGACCGGCCAGACATGGCTCGTCCGGGCACGCGTGGACCTCCACGTACCCGGACGAGCCGTCCGGCGAGCCCCCCGCGCTGGCCGGCAGGCCGATTGTTTCGCTCCTCGGAACACTTTCGCAGCCTGACATGTCCCCGTTTGCGGGGACATGTCAGGCTGGACCGTCCAGGAGGCCATCCCGGCTCGCCTCGGCATACAGCTCCGTCCTCGTCCGAGCCGCCCGACCCACCTGGGCGTACTTCATCCGCGCCCGATCCAGATACTCGCGAGCAGTATGCGGGGAGACGCCCATCCGATGCGCCACGGCCGACAGCTTCAAACCGGACGCGTACAGACGGAGGGCATCGAGCTCGCGCGGGCTCAGGTCCGGAGTCTCCGCAGCCGTCGCCAGGATGGAGGCCAGGTCGATAGACAGGTACAGCTCGCCCCGGGCAACCACCTGCACAGCTCGCGCCAGCTCCTCGAAGGAGACGCGCTTGGGGACGAACCCGAGCGCCCCCGCCCGCAGGGCAGCGCGAACTGCGCGCGCATCCTCATAGGCGCTCATCAGCAGCACGTGCGCGCCTGCGCCCTGGAGGATCTGCATGCCCTGCAGCAGCGGCGGGCCAGTCGGGCCGAGGTCCACATCGAGCAGGGCCACCTGCGGCAGGCATCGGGACGCCTGATCGGGGCTGCCCCCGCAGTACACGATCGAGGTCCCCGCAGGAGCCTGGCGCAGGATCAGCGCACGCAGGCCCTCGCGCATCAGCTCATGGTCATCGATCACGGCTAGGCGCGGCCAGTCTTTATCCCCACTGCCGTCCTGCCGCTCATGGACCTCGCGCTCACGCATGACGCGCCGCCAACCCACCAACGGCACGCTCACGCATGACGCGCCGCCAACCCACCAACGGCACGCTCACGCATGGCGCGCCGCCAACCCACCAACGGCACGCTCACGCATGGCGCGCCTCGATGACATCGATGCCGTCCCCCGCCACCAGCCGCAGGACCAGGGCCTGGCCCTCGCGGCGGGCCGACAGCCGAGCCGGCTCCGATGGGTCGGCCAGGCCGATGACCTGCTCGACCTGTTCGAAGAACCGGTCACATGCGCTCGCCGGCCATCCGGCCGTGTCGCTGAGGTCCAAGTCAATGATGATGCCGCGATGACGGCCCTGCACGACCAGTCGGCCGGCCCGCTCGTGAACGAGATCGGCTCCTGGGTCCAGTCGCATCACTGCTCGGATGAAGCGCTCCTCTACTCCGCAGCTGGCTCGCACCGGCTCCGCCAGCGGGTCCAGGATCCCCTCGCAGATGCCCTCCAGCGTGCGGCGCGCACCGGACTCCTCCAGCAGCTCGTGACGCATGCGCATCCGGCGCAGACCGTCCTCCTCAGCCATTGCCTGCGCCTGCTCTGCGGCACGCTCCTGCAGGGCGCGCCCCATCAGCCGGGAATGCCGGCGCACGCTGCGCGCGAAGATCGCCCCGGCGACGATGACAGCGGTGCCTGGCTGCGTCAGCTCATGGAGCGGATCACCCTGGGTCACGAGCCAGGAGGCCAGGGCAAGCCAGATGCTCCACCAAGGCCCGATCGCCGTGACCACAAGCCAGATGACGGCGATCGCCTGTGACGTCCAGTCGGCCCAGTGCAGTGAGGCGCCGGTGATCGACGGCTGCTGCAGGGCATAGGCCGCAGGGGCCACGATGGCCGTTGCCAGGACGAACCATCCAGACAGCATGGCCCTGGCGCTGAGGATCCACAGCACGACTGCCAGCGCGGTGACCAGCGTCAGGGAGCCGACGGCATCGGGCGACCACCCCAGCTGCTGCCAGGTCAGCAGCGCCGCGACCAGGACGTACACCCCGAACCACCCCAGGACCGGCCGGGCAAAGGCGGCGCTGCTGCGGGGGATCGTGCCTGCCTGGGCCCCCGCAGGCGTTGCGCCCACGGCCGGCACCTGGGGCTCGGGCGGCCGATCCGGGCCGATCGGGACCCGAAGGCTCACCACCGTGCCACGTCGCGGCGTGGACTCGATGCGCGCATCGCCGCCCACGTCGCGCATCGCGCGCACGATCGACTGCTCGATGCCAAAACGCCTGGGCGTGGCATCCACGTCGAATCCCGATCCATCGTCATCGATGACGACGTCAACGGCTTGGCATCCGTGGTCGTCGACGCTCTCGGAGACGGTGACGGTCACGGACCTCGCACCCGCATGCCTGTCGGCATTGGCGAGGGCCTCGCGGGTAGCCGCGAGAACGGCCTCGTACACGATGTCCGGAATGACGGCCCGGGTACGAACGACGAGGTCGACAGTGATGCCCCCGATGGCGAGCCGGTCGATGGCACCGAGCAGGTCCGTGCGCCACTGCCGCGCCAGGGGCCAGGTCCCCGCGACGGACGCATCGTCGATCGACCGAAGCACCGCGGCGCTCTCCCTGGCTGCCGCCCGGATCCGGCCCACCGAGCCAGGGTTAGCCCCCAGGCCACCTCCCGCAATGGCGGACAGGGTGTTCAGGACAGTCTCGTGGATCCGGCGCTCCTGCCCGGCGAGCATGCGCCGCACCTGCGAGAGCGCAGTCGAGCGGGCTCGTGCCAGCTCCGCGGCCGCCAGCGCGTCCTCGTGCTCGCTGGCCGCATGCAGCAGCGCACGCCGGGCACCGACCGCCGCCGCTCCAATCGCCACCAGATAGAGCGGATACAGGCACAGGTCAGCCACCAGGCCGGGCCACGGCCCTGCAGCGCCAATCATTGCGATGATCAGAACCTGCGCCACCGCCGCCACGGCGATCAGCACCCGGGCCGCGGCAGCAGCCAGGAGCATGCCGCCGACCCCGCCCGCGACGCTCACCAGACTGGCCCCCGGCATCAGTGAACCCGACCGCAGCGCCTCGGCTCCCGCGAGCGCGTCGATCGCCAGCCCGGCAGCGAGCAGGGCTACCGCATTGGCCGCGCAGGCGGCCTGCTCCACCCTGGCGGAGGTTGAGGGCAGCCAGAAGCAGGCCAGTACCCCCAGCCACGTCAGCGGCACCAGCGCGACCACGACCTGCAGGGCCAGTACCGGCTGGGCCCCAGGCCGCAACTGCGGATCCAGTCCGACGGTCAGTCCCTGCCAGGTCAGGGCCATCGCGACCAGGCCACGCCGGATACCGGCGGTCGGCGATGCCGTGCGCCGGTCACCGGTCGTCGACATCCGACTCCCCCGTGCCAGGACCATCCCCAAGGTCACCGCACCACCCTGGCACAGGCCTGCGGCGCCGGCCGGGAAATGCGTGGCTTGGCCAGCCATGCCGAGCCGGGAAATGCATGGCTTGGCCAGTCATGCCGAGCCGGGAAATGCATGGCTTGGCCAGCCATGCCGAGCCGGCAAGTCGATGGCTTGGTCCGTGATGCGAGATCGTCACTATCCTGCGCGTACCGCCCATCAGAGGACACCAGTGACCGACCCCGCGCAGGACCAGCCCGTCGAGGGAGCACTCAGCCCATCGCGTGTCCGCGCGATCCGGGCGAATGCCCTTGGCATCGGCCTGGCGACCGGGGCCTACGGCATATCGTTCGGGGCGATCGCGGTCGCCAGTGGCATGACGGCATGGCAGGCGCAGGCCCTGTCACTTGGCATGTTCACCGGGGCTTCGCAGTTCGCGCTCGTGGGCGTGCTCGGAGCCGGCGGCGGCGCGGTGGCCGCGGTGATCACCGCCTGGCTGCTCGGCGCCCGCAATGGGCTGTACGGACTCCATATGGCGCCGCTCCTGCGCCCACGTTCGTGGCGAAGGGTCCTGGCCGCTCAATGGACGATCGACGAGTCGACCGGGATGGGCATGGCCCATCAGGACACGCCGGCAGGCGGCCGGCTCGCCTTCTGGGCTACCGGAGCCGCCGTCTACGTCCTGTGGAACCTCGGCACCCTGCTCGGTGCGGTCGGCGCCTCAGCACTGGATGACCCGGCCCGCTTCGGCCTCGATGCCGCCATCCCGGCCGGCTTCCTGGCACTGCTCTGGCCGCGGCTGAAGGACCGTACCGCATGGCTCGTCGCCGCAGGCGCTGCCGTCGTCGCGCTTGCCCTCACTCCCCTGACCAGGCCAGGCATACCGGTCCTCGCCTCGGCAGTCGTGGCAGTGGCCGCCGGCATGCTCATGACCCGGCGGCATCGGTGACCGGCGGTGGCCCATGATCTGGGCAGCGATCCTCCTGGGCTCGCTCGGCTGCTACGCGCTGAAGCTCTCCGGCTACCTCGTCCCCACCGGCCTGCTGGAGCGCCCGCTGGTACGGGCCATCGCCGGGCTGCTGCCCATCGCCCTGCTCTCCAGCCTGGTCGTCGTCCAGACGGCCGCCGCCAGCACCGCGCTGGTCGTCGATGCCAGGCTCGCCGGCCTGGGCGCGGCCATCGTGGCCCTGCTGCTCCGTGCGCCGTTCCTGCTCGTGGTGGTCGTCGCAGCCGTCGCGGCCGCTGCGGTCCGAGCACTGGGGTGGTCGCCGTGACGACCCACCGACCCACGCATGAGCGCCGGTGGGAGGGCGCACGCTGATGGACGGGCGCACCGAGGCGGAGCGCCGGCCGCTCGTCCCGTGGTGGCCCGCGCGCCATTCCGCGGACCAGTCCCTGACCCGAATCCCACCTCGCGGGCCGGCTCGCCTGGCCCTCCTCCTCCTGGGCACCCTGGGCTGGGTATCCCTGGCCGGTTCGATGATGCTCGCCGGGATCGGCCAGCCACCGGCCCTGCTGGCCCTGATCGGCGCCGTGCTGGCAACTACGCTGATGGGGGTCATGCGCGCCTGGACCCTGGGCACCTACGTGGACGACGAGGGATTCGTGATCCGCCGATTCATGACGACCAGGCGCGGCCGATGGTCCGCGGTGGAAGCCGTCGACGTCGGCCGTGCCCGAGTCGTCCTGCAGTCTCAGGACGCGGCTGGCGGCGTCACCAGCATCAGGACGCATGTCTGCCGTTGGTCGATCGACCTGGTCGGCAGCCGCGACGGCTACCAGACGGCTGCCGATCAGCTCTGCCGCTGGCAGGCCCGGCAGTAGGCAGGGGCCCGGGACTCCATGGATGGGCTCAGTCCCGGTGCCGCTCGGCGTCATGGGACTGCTCGAAGAGCGCGGCCGCCTGGCGCATGGCACGCCGCGACCGCTTGCCGTCCCTGGAGTCGCGCAGGGCAAGGCCAAGCCGGAACCAGGTGCGCCAGTCTCCCGGGTAGCGCTCGACATCCCGCATGACGAACGTGAAGCGCACATCGGCGCCATCCCGGATCGGCCGACCGGTCGGCTGGCGGGGCCGCTCGGGCATGGTGGACCCGCCCTCTGCCCTGAGGATCTCCGTCATTCGCGAGATCAGCACCACCATCCGCACCCTGCGCCAGGCCCACCAGCCGAGCAGGGCTGGCAGCGCGACGATGGCGATCCCGGTGAGCATCCGCACCGGATCCAATGAGGCGAGCAGGCCCCAGGTGACCAGGAGGGCGGCCACGACATACGCCCCCAGGACGCCCAGCACGGCGTTGCGTGCACCCCTCATGCGCGCTCAGCCCTGCCGTGCATCCGCTCCCCAGCCCTGCCGTGCACCCGCTACCCGGCCAGGCCGAGGAAGTGCTCCAGGCCGACCGTCACGCCGGGGTGCCGATGGATCGAACGGATGGCCAGCAGCACGCCGGGCATGAACGAGGTCCGATCCATGGAGTCATGCCGGATGGTGAGGGTCTCCCCCGGCCCGCCGAGGATGACCTCCTGATGGGCGACCAGGCCACGCGCCCGCACGGCATGGACTCGCACCCCGGCGATCGTGGCCCCGCGCGCGCCTGGGAGCTCATGCTCGGTGGCGTCGGGAGATGGCCCCAGGCCGGCGCCGGCCCGGGCCGCGGCAATGACCTCAGCCGTGCGACGGGCCGTTCCGGAGGGAGCGTCGACCTTGTCCGGGTGATGGAGCTCGATGATCTCGGCCGACTCGAAGTACGGCGCCGCCTGGCGTGCCAGGTGCATCATCAGCAGCGCGCCGATGCCGAAGTTGGCGGCGATCAGTACCCCCGTGCCAGGCGAGGCACTGCACCACCGGCGCACCTCCTCCAGCCGCTCGTCATCGAAGCCGGTCGTGCCGACGACGCAATGGATGCCTGCCGCTACGCAGTGGGCCAGGCTGGCCATCACGGCGTCTGGGGTCGTGAAGTCGACCACGACGTCACTGCCGGCCAGCCTGGCAGGATCGTCCCCGAGATCGATCGCCGCATGCAGCTGGCAGTCGCCGGAGCCCTCCACCGCGGCGACGACGGTTGATCCCATCCGCCCCCGCGCTCCGATGACCGAGACCTTGATGGGTAGCCGGGCACGCTCGTCACCGGTGGCCGCCAGGGGAACGTCCGTCATCGTGCTCCTCCTCGTCTGCGCCGCCGCTGCCCGGTGCCCGCCGCCGGCTCAGCCAGCCACCGGGTGGATGGCACCCGCGAAGGCCTGATGATCGTCGAAGGGCCCGATGACCGCCAGGGACGGCGCCTCGGCCAGCAGATCGGCGGCGACCTCCTGCACGTCCGCAGCCGTGACGCCATCGACCCGTGCCAGCAGCTGGTCGATGCTCAGCAGCGGCTCGTCGTGCAGCTGGGATCGGGCGATCCTGGTCATCCGAGCACCGGTGTCCTCCTGGCCCAGGACCGTCGCCCCGCGAACCTGGCCCTTGCCGCGCTCGAGCTCCTCTGGGGTCAGGCCGGCCGAGACCAGCTCGCCAACCTGCTCGCGGCATACCTCGATGACCGTGTGCACCTTGCTCGGCGTGCACCCGACGTAGACACCGATCAGGCCGTCGTCGGCGAATCCCTGCGAGTACGCATAGACCGAATAGGCCAGGCCGCGCTTCTCGCGGACCTCCTGGAACAGGCGGCTGCTCATGCCGCCCCCGAATGCGGTCGTGAGCACCGCAAGCGCGTAGCGGCGCTCATCGCTGCGGGCAATCCCAGGAACCCCGAGCACGAGATTGGCCTGCTCGGTCTGCCGTGGCGTGACCCGGAGCCCGTTCATGCGCCGCTGCGAGCGGCCGCGCCGTCGCGCCGGGGCGACGTCGACGCCATGATCGAGGTAGGGATCGAAGGCCCGGCGGACCTGCGCCACCACGCGAGCATGGTCGAGGTTGCCGGCGGCAGCAACGACCATCCGCTCGGGCCGGTAGCGACCGCGGTAGAAGCGGTTGATCGCCCCGCGGGAGATCGACTCGATTGTCTCGCGGGTGCCCAGGACCGGCCGGCCCAGCGGAGAGTCGCCGAACAGGACGGCAGCGAACTCATCATGGACGCTGTCCCCAGGGTCGTCGTCGGTCATGGCGATCTCCTCCAGGATCACGCCTCGCTCGGCATCGACATCGGGCGTCCTGATCAGTGCGTCGTTCACGACATCGCACACCACCTCGATCGCCAGGTCAGCATCCGTGTCGAGGACCCGTGCGTGGTAGCAGGTGTACTCCTTGGTCGTGAAGGCGTTCAGGTCGCCGCCGACCGCCTCGATGGACGCGGAGATCTCCAGCGCACTGCGCTTGCTCGTGCCCTTGAACAGCAGGTGCTCGAGATAGTGAGCCGAGCCCATCTGGGCCGGTGTCTCGTCCCTCGAGCCGACCCCTACCCACACCCCGAAGGCGAAGGAGCGGACGCCTGGCACGTGCTCGGTGATGACCCGCAGGCCGCCCGGCAGCGTGGTGCACCGCACCAGGCTGCCGTCCGGCTCACGCAGCAGCGTGCTCGTCGCCGCCCTAGGCATCTGCAGGCGCAGCCTGCTCGCTCGAGTCGACCACCGGGATGAGCGAGAGCTTGCCGCGAGGATCGATCTCCTTGATCTCGACCTGCAGCTTGTCCCCAACCTTCAGCACGTCCTCGACGTTCTCGATGCGCTTCTTGCCCGGGGCCAGCTTCTTGACCTCGGAGATGTGCAGCAGGCCGTCCTTGCCCGGCATGAGCGACACGAACGCGCCGAAGGTCGTCGTCTTGACCACGGTGCCGAGATATCGCTCACCAACCTCGGGCATGGTGGGATTGGCGATCTGGTTGATGGCCGCGCGCGCCGCCTCGGCAGCAGGGCCTGACGTGGCGCCGATGTAGATCGTCCCGTCGTCCTCGATCGTGATGTCGGCGCCGGTGTCCTCCTGGATCTGGTTGATGATCTTGCCCTTGGGCCCGATCACCTCGCCGATCTTGTCGACCGGGATCTTCACGCTGATGACCCGCGGTGCCGTCGCCGACATCTCATCGGGTCCGGAGATCGCCTCGCTCATCACGTCGAGGATCGTCAGGCGCGCGTCACGGGCCTGCTTGAGCGCGCCGGCGAGCACCGAGGCCGGGATGCCGTCGAGCTTGGTGTCCAGCTGCAGGGCCGTGACGAAGTCACGGGTGCCCGCCACCTTGAAGTCCATGTCTCCGAATGCATCCTCGGCCCCGAGGATGTCGGTCAGCGCGACGTACTCGGTGGCGCCGTCGACCTCGCCCGAGATGAGCCCCATCGCGATGCCAGCCACCGGTGCCCGCAGCGGCACCCCGGCATTGAGCAGCGACATCGTGGACGCGCACACCGAGCCCATCGAGGTCGAGCCGTTCGACCCGAGGGCCTCGGATACCTGCCGGATGGCATAGGGGAACTCCTCGCGCGAGGGGAGCACCGGGATCAGCGCCCGCTCGGCAAGGGCCCCGTGACCGATCTCCCGCCGCTTGGGCGACCCGACCCGGCCGGTCTCGCCGGTGGAGTACGGCGGGAAGTTGTAGTTGTGCATGTAGCGCTTGCGGGTCTCCGGGTTGAGGGTGTCCAGCTGCTGCTCCATGCGCAGCATGTTCAGCGTGGTCACCCCGAGGATCTGCGTCTCGCCTCGCTCGAAGAGGGCCGATCCATGGACCCGCGGCAGGACCTGCACGTCAGCGGACAGCGTGCGGATGTCGGCCAGGCCACGGCCGTCGATGCGCACCTTGTCGCGAAGGACGCGATCGCGGACGCACGTCTTGGTCACGGATCGAAGCGCTGCGGAGAGCTCCTTCTCGCGGCCGGCGAACTGCTCGCCGAGACGGGCGATGACATCCGCCTTGATCTCGTCCAGGCGAGTCTCTCGCTCCGCCTTGCTGACGATCGCCAGGGCCGAGCGCACGGCATCGGCGGCAGCAGCCTCGACCGCTGCGTACGCGTCATCCTGGTAGTCGAGGAAGACCGGGAAGTCGGCAACCGGCTTGGCTGCCTGCTCGGCGAGCTCGAGCTGGGCCGCGCACAGCGCCCGGATGAACGGCTTGGCTGCCTCAAGGCCCTCGGCCACGACCTCCTCGGTCGGCGCGGTCGCCCCCGTCGCGATCAGCTCGATGGTGCGGTCCGTTGCCTCGGCCTCGACCATCATGATCGCGACGTCATCGCCCGCGATCCGCCCCGCCACCACCATGTCGAAGACGGCCGCCTGCAACTGCTCGTGGGTCGGGAAGCCCACCCACTGACCGTCGATGAGGGCCACTCGCACGCCGCCGATAGGCCCGCTGAACGGGAGCCCGGCCAGCTGGGTGGATGCCGACGCCGCATTGATCGCAAGCACGTCGTACAGCTCATTGGGGTGCAGTGCCATGACGGTCACCACGACCTGCACCTCATTGCGCAGGCCCTTGGTGAAGGTCGGGCGCAGCGGCCGGTCGATCAGCCGGCAGGTGAGGATCGCATCCTCGCTGGGACGCCCCTCACGCCGGAAGAAAGAGCCCGGGATGCGGCCCAGGGAGTACATCCGCTCCTCGACGTCAACGGTCAGCGGGAAGAAGTCGAACTGGTCCTTCGGGGACTTCGATGCGGTCGTCGCCGACAGCAGCATCGTCTCGTCGTCGAGGTAGGCGGCGACCGATCCGGCTGCCTGCCGCGCGAGGCGGCCCGTCTCGAAGGTAATGGTCCGCGTGCCGAACGACCCGTTGTCGATGGTGGCCTTCGCGGTCGTGATCATGGATCCATCCATGATGCCTCCTGTTCATCCGTAGGCGCCGACGTCAGTCGTCAGCGGTGGTGACCCAGGGACGCATTCGCGCGGGCTGCGGCGGTCTTCGATTGAGGCCTCCGGGACTTGACTCCCGGAGGTCACGACCGAGGACCGACAGGCAAGATGCCGATGTACGGCCCTGGCTCGGGCGCATGCCAGCGCCCGGTGGAGCTCCCATTGCACTCCGATGCGGACGCAATCGGAGGCGCTGGGCGCTGGTATGCAGTTGTGGAGTGCCTAGCGGCGGATGCCGAGGCGCTCGATGATCGCGCGGTACCGGTTGATATCCGTGCGGATGAGGTACTGCAGCAGGCGTCGGCGCTGCCCGACCAGGATCAGCAGGCCCCGCCGGCTGTGGTGATCGTGCTTGTGGGCCTTCAGGTGCTCGGTCAGGTCGCTGATGCGCCTGGTGAGCAGGGCGATCTGGACTTCCGGCGAGCCGGTGTCCCCAGGGCCGCTGCCGTACTCGGCGATGATGGCAGCCTTGGTGGCAGTGTCGAGTGACATGCATTCCTCTCGGGCGCGTCGGCGGCTCCGAGGGGCCGCAGAGTGATGAATCTGGACACGTGCCGCAGGGCGCCCGCCCTATGGCCGTCGAGTCACCGGATGGCGACGAGGGGCAGGCTACCAGCACCTGCGCGCCCTGCGGTAATCGCCGGCGCCGGCGCCCGCTCAGCCCAGCAGCAGCGAGCGGGCCGCGGCGACGTCAGCCGCCATCTGCTCGACCAGTCCGGCAACGGTCCCGAAGGCCTGCTGCCCCCGCAGGCGCGCCTGGAAGTCCAGCCCCACCCGACACCCGTACAGGTCCAGCGAGCCCGGGTCGATCCCCGGCTCGGGCAGGACGTACGCCTCCACTCGCTGCTCGCGGCCGTCGAACTGCGGGTTGGTGCCGACGGAGATCGCTGCGGCCATCGGCGCCCGGGCTGGCTCGTCCAGCAGGACCAGCCACCCGGCGTAGACACCATCCGCCGGCATGGCAGCGTTCCCGGACCAGGACAGGTTGGCAGTCGGGTAGCCGAGCTCGCGCCCGCGGTGGTCACCGTGCACGACGACGCCGCTCAGCCGGTACCAGCGGCCGAGAATCCGTCCGGCCGTGGCGACGTCACCATCCGCGAGGGCCTGCCTGGCTGCGGTCGAGGACCACGGCGCATCCGCGGGAAACAGGCCGACCGCCTCGACGGCGAACCCGGCAGGCGCCCCCAGCTCGCGGAGCAGGTCGACGTCGCCTGACGCGCGATGCCCGAAGCGGAAGTTCTCCCCCACGACGATGGCCCGGGCACGCAGGCGCCCGACGAGGATCTGGGCCACGAAATCCTGCGGACGCATGGCCGCCATCGCCGCGTCGAAGTCGAGCACGACCACGTCGTCGGCGCCCGCCTGCTCCAGCATGGCGATCCGCTCCGGCAGGGCGCACAGGCCCGCCGGGACGTCCCGGCCCGGCACGATGGACGCCGGGTGAGGATCGAAGGTCACCGCGATGAGGGGGAGCCCGGACTGGTCGGCGATCGCCCGGGCACGGGCCAGGAGCGATCGATGACCGCGATGCACGCCGTCGAAGACCCCGATCGCGAGGACGGAGCCGGGCGGCGGGACCTGCATGGCGGCAGCCGGCGGTGCAGACATATCGATCACACCCTAGGGCGTGCCGGCCGCCTGGGCCGCGGCGAGCACCGCGAGGTAGCGCACCCGATGACCGGCGCGCTCGCCGAGGGCGATCAGCTCCCCGCTGACGTCCACGAGCGCGACGACCGCCTCATCGCGATCAGGCGGCCAGTCGATCGGACGGCCATGGCGGGCATGGCCCGCATCCGACTCATCCAGCACCACGACCGGGAACGATCGCCGGGCTGCCTGGCCCATCGGCAGGATCGGGGCGGCAGGGTCGCTCGACTGCTCCCAAGCCGCCAGCTCCACCGCATCCGGTCGGCACCACGGCCCGACTCGCGTTCGCCGCAGGGCGGTCAGGTGGCCGCCGACGCCCAGCAGGCTGCCGAGGTCTCGGGCCAGCGCGCGCACATAGGTGCCCGTGGAGCAGGCCACGCGGACGTCGAGGTCCACGAAGCCCGGCATGCGGCGCTCGGCCAGCAGTTCCAGCGCATGAACGGTGACGGGCCGGGGTGCGAGCTGGACCTTCTCGCCCTCGCGCACGCGTGCATGCGACCGCCTGCCGTCCACCTTGATCGCGCTCACCGCGCTGGGAACCTGCATGACCCGGCCGGTGAGCTCGGCCATCCCCTGCCTGATCTGCCCGGGCAGGATCGCCTCGACCTGCCCGGGCTCGGCACGCGTCAGGATCTCGCCCTCGCAGTCGTCGGTGACGGTGGCGGACCCCAGCCGGATCGTCGCGAGGTACTCCTTGTCCTGCAGGGCGAGGTGGCCCAGCAGCCGGGTCGCCCGGCCGATCCCCAGCAGCAGCACCCCGGTCGCCATTGGGTCCAGGGTGCCGGCATGGCCGACCCGCCTGGTGCCCAGCACTCGGCGGACACGGGCGACGACGTCATGCGAGGTCAGACCGGCCGGCTTGTCGATGACCAGCAGCCCATCCGGCGGCTGGGGTCGCAGGCTCAATCGGCCGGGTCAGGCTCGCCGACGGGAGCCTGCGGGGCCGCGGTCACGTCCTCGATGTCGTCCTGGCCCGCGTCCTGGCTCGCGTCCTGGCTCGGGGCCGGCTTGCGATACGGGTCGGGATCCCCGGCGAAGCGGGCATTCGCTGCGCGCTCATGCACGATGGCGTCGGCCGCGGCCGCCTGCCGGAGCAGGTCCTCCACATGGGCGGCGTTCTCCGGCACGGCGTCGGGGATGAACGCCAGGCTGGGCGTGAACTTCACCCCGGTCTGCCGGCCGACCTCGCTGCGCAGCATGCCCGTGGCTGCCTCGAGCGCTGCCGCCGAGCCGGCGCGGGCAGCGTCATCGCCGTAGACGGTGTAGAAGACGGACGCCTCGCGCAGGTCCGGTGTCACCCGAACATCGGTGATCGTCACGAACCCCAGCCGCGGGTCCTTGATCCGCAACTCCACCGCGGCAGCAACGATCTCCTTGATCCGCTCGGCCATCTTGCGCTGGCGTGCCTGGCTGCTCATGGGCCCTCTCCCTTCGTGCGTGCACCGATCACATGATCCGGCCGCCCGCGCATGCGCAGGCGGCCGGATCAGGACTGACTGCTATGGCTTGCGCGGCTTCTCGCGAAGCTCGAAGGTCTCGATCACGTCGTCGACCTTGACGTCCTGGAAGCTGCCGAGGTTGATGCCGCACTCGAAGCCCTCCCGCACCTCGGTGACGTCATCCTTGAACCGGCGCAGCCCGGCAATGCCGAGCCCGTCTGCTACGACTGCCCCGTCGCGGATCAACCTGGCCATGGAGTTGCGCCGGATATCCCCTGACCTCACCAGGCATCCGGCGATGGTGCCGAACTTGGACGACTTGAAGACCTCGCGAACCTCCGCCGTGCCGAGCTGGACCTCCTCGTAGATGGGCTTGAGCATCCCCTTCAGCGCGGCCTCCACCTCCTCGATCGCCTGGTAGATGACGCTGTAGTAGCGGACCTCCACCCCCTCCTGGGCGGCGAGCTCGGCGACCTTGCCCTCCGGGCGGACGTTGAATCCGATGATGATCGCCTTCGAGGCGCTGGCCAGGGTGACGTCGTTCTTGGTGATGGCGCCGACGCCGCGATGGATGACGCGCAGCGACACCTCGTCGCCGACGTCGATCTTCACCAGGGCGTCCTCGAGGGCCTCGACCGATCCGGATACGTCGCCCTTGATGATGAGGGTGAGCTCGGCGACCTCGCCCTTTTGGATCGACTCCAGGAAGTCCTCCAGCGAGCGCTTCACCCGGCTCTTGGCGAGCTGGGCATTGCGCTCCCGGGCCTGGCGAGTCTGGGCGATCTGCCTGGCGACGCGATCCTCCGGTACCACCAGGAAGGTGTCGCCGGCGCTCGGGACCGAGGTCAGGCCCAGGACCTGCACCGGATAGGACGGACCAGCCTCCTGGACGGGGTTGCCCTCGTCGTCGAGCATGGCCCGCACGCGCCCGAAGGCATCGCCAGCCACGATCGAGTCGCCGGCCCGCAGGGTGCCGCGCTGCACGAGCACGGTCGCCACCGGGCCGCGCCCGCGATCCAGGTGCGCCTCGATCGCCACGCCCTGGGCATCCTGGCTGGGATTGGCCCGAAGGTCGAGCGCGGCATCGGCCGTCAGCAGCACCGCGTCGAGCAGGCTGTCGATCCCCAGGCCCTGCTTGGCCGACACGTCGACGAACATCGTGTCGCCGCCGTACTCCTCGGCGACCAGGCCGTACTCGGTCAGCTGGGCGCGGACCTTGGTGGGATCGGCACCCTCCTTGTCGACCTTGTTGACGGCGACCACGATGGGCACCTGCGCCGCCTGGGCATGGTTGAGTGCCTCGATCGTCTGCGGCTTGACACCATCGTCCGCGGCCACGACCAGGATCGCGATATCCGTTACCTGGGCGCCGCGCGCACGCATCGCCGTGAACGCCTCATGGCCAGGCGTGTCGATGAAGGTGATCGCCCGTTCGCCATCGGGCGTGAGGGCGACCACCTGATAGGCCCCGATGTGCTGCGTGATGCCGCCCGCCTCCCCGCTCACCACATTCGTGGAGCGAATCGCATCGAGCAGCTTGGTCTTGCCGTGATCGACATGGCCCATCACGGTCACCACCGGCGGCCGGGCCATCAGGTCCTCGTCCTGGCCCTCATCCCCGCCGAACTCCAGGTCGAAGGACTCCAGCAGCTCGCGGTCCTCATCCTCGGGCGAGACCACCTCGATCTGGTAGTTGAGCTCCTCGCCCAGCAGCCGAAGGGTGTCGTCATCGATGGACTGCGTCGCGGTGACCATCTCGCCGAGGCCGATGAGCACCTTGACCAGGTCGGCCGGCGTCTCGTTGATCCGCTCGGCGAAGTCGGTGACGCTCGACCCGCGCGGGAGTCGGACGACCTCGCCGTTCCCGCGGCTGAGGCGGACACCGCCAATGGACGGTGCCTGCATGTTGTCGAACTCCTGCCGCTTCGCGCGCTTGGACTTGCGCCCGCGCGACGGACGGCCGCCCTTGCCGAAGGCACCCGCGGTCGTGCCACGGCCACCCGGGCCTCCGGTACGGCCGGTGAAGCCACCCGGGCCCGGGGCACCCGTCGTCCCGGTGCCTCGACCCGCGAACCCACCGCCCCCTGGCCGGCCGGCACCGGCGCCGGCACCGCGGCCAGCGAAGCCTCCGGCAGTGCGGGGACCGCCTGGCCCTGCGCCGGGCCTTCCGGCGCCCGGACCTCCAGGGCCCCCTGGACGAGGGCCACGCGCCAGCGGCATCGTGCCGGGGTTCGGTCGCGGCGCTCCGGGAACGCCCGGGCTCGCCGGCCGACCCATGCCCGTGCCCGGCCCGTACGGGCTATTGCCGGGGCGTGGCCCAGCCGGACGGCCCATGCCGGTGCTGCTGCTGTAGGGGTTGTTGCCTGGGCGAGGTCCGCCGGGGCGGGGTCCAGCCGGCCTCGGGCCCGCTGGACGGCTCCCGGCATCGGTGCCGGCGGACGCGGCTGCCGGGCGCGTCGGCCCCGCCGGACGGCCCGGCATCGGCACTGGACCGGGGGGCGCGCCCGTGGGCAGGCCGGTAGCGGTCGCCGCCGGGGGCACCTGAGGAATTGACGGCCGCATGGCCGGCTCGGCAGGGCCAGCGGGCCCGAAACCGGGAATGGTCGCAGAAGCAGGAGCCGCAACCGCATCGCCCGCTGCCGCGGGCTCGATCTCAGCGGCCGGTGCAGCCGACTTCTTCGCCGCTGCCTTCTTGGCCGGCTTCGCCGGGGCCGCCTCAGCCGCAGGGGCCGCGGGCATGGCCTCCTTCAGCCGGCGGACAACGGGCGCCTCGACCGTGGAGGAGGCAGATTTGACGAACTCCCCCAGCTCGGCGAGCTTGGCAAGGACGACCTTGCTCTCGACTCCGAGCTCCTTGGCGAGCTCATGTACCCGAACCTTTGACACAACTCTCCTGTCTTCGGCCCGGGCGTACCCGGGCCGTCAGTGCGAACGGCGCATCTTCAGACTCGCGCGTTCATCGGGCGAACGTCCTCATGGGTGCTCCCGACGTTGACGGTTGGCATTGACGGTTTGCATTGACGGTGGATCGTGGTGACCCGGACTTCGTTCGGCCCCGCTGCGAGGCCTGCGAGCCCGAGGGCCCGCGGCCACGAACTATACCCGCCCCCGGACGACGGCCTCGACATCGCTGGGATCGACCGGCATGGCGACCCGGAGCGCCCGCCCCCAGGCCTTCCGGCGCGATGCCGCCTCCAGGCAGGCAACGGTCGGGTGGATCGACGCTCCACGGCCGGGCAGGCGCTTGGCCGGGTCCGCAACCAGCCGCCCCTGGACGAGCACCACGCGCAGCAGGTCAGCCGCCAGTGCCCGCTGCCGGCACCCCAGGCAGGTGCGAACCGGCCCGAGCCCGTCAATGGGCTCCGAGCGCGGGCTACTCCGGCTTCGTCGCCGAGCCATCTGCCAGCGCGGTCATTGCCCCGACCGCCGGATCGGCGGCAGGTTCGGCTGAGGCTGGGCCTGCGGCGTCCGCTGCCGCCTCAGGTGCAGCATCGGAGCGAATGTCGATGCGCCAGCCCGTCATCCTGGCCACCAGCCGGGCGTTCTGCCCCTCGCGTCCGATGGCAAGCGACAGCTGATAGTCCGGCACGGTCACCCGCGCGGCACGCGCAACTGGGTCGACGACGACCACCTTGCTCACCCGGGCCGGTGAGAGGGCGTGGGCGATCATCTCCGCCGGGTCGTCGCTGTAGTCGACGATGTCGATCTTCTCCCCGCCGAGCTCGGCCATGACGGCCCTGACCCGCTGCCCCATCGGGCCGATGCAGGCGCCCTTGGCGTTCACCCCCGGAACCGCGGTGCGCACCGCGATCTTGGTCCGGTGGCCCGCCTCGCGGGCAATGGCGCAGATCTGGACGGTCCCGTCCGCGATCTCGGGAACCTCGAGCGCGAACAGCGCCTTCACCAGTCCCGGATGGGTCCGCGAGACCGTGACCTGCGGTCCCTTGAACCCCTTGCGAACGGCCGTGACCAGCGCCTTGATGCGCATCCCGTGCGGATAGGACTCACCCGCGGCCTGCTCCTCGGGCGGCAGGCTGGCCTCCAGCTTGCCGATGTCGATGCGGACCATCCTCGGGTTGGTCGACTGCTGGACGACGCCGGAGACCAGGTCGCCCTCCCGGCCGGTGAACTCACTCAGCGTGACGTCGCCCTCGGCCTCGCGCAGCCGGGCCAGCAGGACCTGCCGGGCGGTCGTCGCCGCAATCCGGCCAAAGCCATCAGGGGTGTCGTCGTACTCGCCGAGGACGTTTCCCTCGTCGTCGAGCTGCACCGCATGCACCACGACGTGGCCGGTGCGACGGTCCAGGCTCACGCGGGCACGCTCTGCCGAGCCCTGGGTGCGGTGGTACGCGACCAGCAGTGCCTGCTCGATGGTCTGGACCACCACGTCCAGGGACAGGTCCTTCTCGCGGACCAGGGCCTTCAGCGCGCCGACGTCGATATCCATGCCATCGCTCCAGGTCACTCGTCGCTTGTCGCGGGCTCGTCCGTGGCGCTGGCATCCGCCCCGCGATTGAACTCCACCTGCACGATCGCACGCCTGACGTCGCCGAGGTCGATCGCGCGCTCGCCGCCTGCGTCGAGGGCAAGCACCGCCCGGCCGGCCCCGGACTCATCGACCGCAGCGACCCGGCCGCTGACAACCGTGCCGTCGGCAAGGGTCGCCTCGACCAGCCGGCCAGCGGCCCGCCGCCAGTGCCGCGGCTCGACCAGCGGACGGTCCACGCCCGGCGAGGTGACCTCAAGCACGTAGGCGCCGTCGAACCAGGAGGCGACCGGCTCGGCATCCAGGACCGCGGAGATCAGCGTGCTCGCCTCCGCGACGGTGTCCAGGTCGACGCCGCCATCACGGTCGATGACCACTCGCACCAGCTCACGTCGCCCGGCCCTGCTCACGCGGACGTCCTCGAGGTCGACGCCCGAGCCAGCCAGGGGCCCGGTCAGCCGGCGGCGCAGGTCGTCTGCCGACGCTGCCATGCTGCCTCCCTGGATGCAGTTGTGGGGTTCCATCGCGCCGTGCTCGGTTCGCGGATCGAGCTGCTCGATCATGCCATCGTACCTGCGTGCGGGGTGGCAGGACCCTGCGTGCCATTGTTGGCCCGTGGCTCGGCTGCCGATCATGCAAGAGTCAGTGACCCGGAGGCGTCAGTGACCTGGACGGGCCCGGGCGTTCAGGGCCGGGCCCACGCAGGCGGCCTGGGCCGGCGCGGCTTCCTCGCCGGGGCCGCGGCGCTGGCTGGCTCCATGGCCCTGGCAGCCTGCTCCTCTGCATCGCCCACGTCGGCGGATGCGGATGCGGATGCGATTGCGGTCCGGGCGCAGGTGGCCGACGCCGAGGCCGCGCTGATCGCCCAGTACGCCACCACGGTGGCGGCCTTCCCCGAGCTGGCTGCCGGGCTGCAGCCGATCCTGCGCGAGCATCAGGCGCACCTTGCGGCGATGGGCACCGGGCTCGCGACGGATGCATCGACCCCCGTCGGCCAGCCGCCAGCGACGGCTGCCCAGGCACTCATCGCCCTGGCCGATGCCGAGCGCACGGCGGCGCAGCAGCGGCGCGAGGCATGCGTTGCGGCAAGCGACGGCGAGCTCGCCCGGATCCTCGCCCTGATCGCCGCCTCCGAGGCCGCGCACGTTCCAGCCCTGGGCGAGATCCGCGCATGAGCGAGCAGCAGGCGAGGAATGCCGCGATCGCAGGAGAGGACGCCTGCATCTACGCCTACGGGATCATCGGCGCACACCTGGCCGCTGCCGGCCAGCGCAAGGCGCGCCGGGCCCTGGACAGCCACCGTGCCTGGCGCGACCGGCTCCTGGCAGCGGGCGACTACGTGCCCGGATCAGCGGCCTACGAACTCCCGTTCCCGGTGCAGGACGCCGCCGCAGCCCGTCGGCTGGCCATCCTGGTCGAGCAGCGCATGGTGCCGGCGTACGCCGACCTCGCTGCGTCGACGAGCGGTGACCTGCGAGCGCAGGCCGTGCAGGCGGGCTGCGAGTGCGCTGCGCGATCGGTGGCCTGGGGAGGTCCCACCCAGGCCTTCCCGGGCCTGGACTCCCCGGCTGCCCAGGACTAGGACGTCCGCGAGCCCACGAGTGGCGCGACGATCTCCCAGCCCAGCCGTGCGATCAGGATCCCGACCACCGCCAGGAAGACCACCCGCACGAAGGCACTGCCCCGCCTGATCGCCATCCTGGCGCCGATGATCGCGCCGGCCAGGTTGCAGGCGCCCATGAGCAGGCCCAGGCCCCAGAGCACCGAGCCGGCAAGTCCGAACACGATCAGGGCGGCCAGGTTCGTCCCGGCATTGACGATCTTGGCGGTCGCCGACGCGTTGAGGAAGGAGTACCCCAGGCCCGCCACCAGCACCATGAGCAGGAAGGAGCCCGTCCCCGGGCCCAGGAGGCCGTCGTAGCAGCCGATGCCGAACCCCGCCGCTACCGCCACGACGTAGTGGCGCCGGCGCCCCGGCCAGCGCAGTCGCTGCTCGGCTCCCAGCTGGGGGCGGAGCAGGGTCCACAGCCAGACCCCCACCAGCAGCAGCCAGATGGCCGGGCGGAAGGCAGCCGCCGGAATGCGGGTGGCCAGGCTCGCCCCGATCGCCGATCCCATGATCGCCGCCAGCGCCATCGGCAGTGCCGTTCGCAGGTCGACGACGGACGTGCGCACGTAGGTGGTCGCCGCGCCCGTCGTGCCGATGATGCTGGCCAGCTTGTTGGTGCCGAGGGCAGCGGCGGGGGCCGCCTGCGGAACGGCGACCAGCAGCGACGGCAGCTGCAGCAGCCCGCCCCCGCCCGAGACCGCGTCGACCCAGCCTGCCCCCGCCGCCGCCAGGCACAGCAGCAGCACGGCCGCCGGGTCGAGCCCTGGGATCACGGGGCAGGGTGCCGGTGCTGGCCGAGCCAGCCAGTCACGATGCCCAGGACATCCCCGAGCCGGTGGGCCACGGCATCCGGCACCGCGCTCGCATCCGGAACCTGGTCATCAGGGATCCGGGAATGCGGGATCCACACGGTGCGCATGCCGGCCTGCTGGGCGCCGAGGATGTCGTCCCAGAGCCGGTCGCCGACGAAGACCGAGGCCCCTGGGGCAACGTCGAGCGCTGCGCAGATGGCAGCGAAGGCCTCCGAGTGCGGCTTGGCGACCTGCATCTCGCTGGTGTAGGCCGCGGCATCGATCAGGTCGAGCAGGTCATCCCTGGCGAAGACCTCCTGGTGGTGGGTCCTGGGCCACATGGTGTTGCTCAGCACCCCGACCCTCAGGCCCATCTCGCGCAATGCCCGCAGCAGGCCGTGGGCATCGGGATCGGCCAGGGTATGGGGCGCCCAGAAGTCCAGGTAGGAGCCCAGGGCGCGCAGGTGCCGGGCGCTGGTGGTGTCGATGCCCCGATCGAGGAAGAGGGCCTCGAGCGCCCCGGTGCTCACTGCTCCCTGGGACGCCTGCTGCCGGCGCCACCGCTGCATCTCCGCATCGGCGAGCTCCTGGGCCAGCGACGAGGCGTTTGGCGGGTCGTAGATCTCGGCATAGGCGTACCACTGGGCGTGCAGGTCGATCTCATGCCATGGGGTCAGGGTGCCGCCCCAGTCGAAGATCACCGCCTCGATCGCCCGTTCGCCGGGCGTCGCACGCACCTAGGCGCCGATCGAAACGGCCGGGCCGGATCGGACCGCCTCGGCGATCCTCGCCACGGCCTGGTCGACCTCGACATCCACCCGCTCCCCCGTGCGGCGATCCTTCACCTCGATGCATCCCTCGGTCAGCCGCTTGCCGACGATGACGATGGTCGGCACCCCGATCAGCTCGGAGTCGTTGAACTTCACTCCCGGGGAGACGCCCTGCCGATCGTCGAGCAGGACCCGGATGCCATTCGCCTCGAGCTCGGCCCCCAGCCGCTCGGCCGTCTCGTAGGCCACGGGATCCTTGCCGGTAGCGATGAGATGGACGTCGGCAGGCGCCACCTCGCGAGGCCAGATCAGGCCCTTGTCGTCGTGGGACTGCTCGGCGATGGCGGCCACCGCCCGGGAGACCCCGATGCCGTAGGAGCCCATGGTCACGGTGACCAGCTCACCCCGGTCGTCCAGGACCCGCAGGCCCAGTGCCTCGGCGTACTTGCGGCCGAGCTGGAAGATGTGGCCGATCTCGATGCCCCTGGCCAGCGTGAGCGCCCCGCCGCAAGCGGGGCAGGCATCCCCCTCGAGAACCTCGGCAACCTCGATGGTGCCGTCCGCGGTGAAGTCCCGCCCCATGGTCAGGTCGTAGACATGGCACCCCGGCTGATTGGCTCCGGTGATCCACCTCGTCCCGACGACCACGCGAGGATCGACCAGGTAGCGCACACCGGCGGCCGCCCCCAGCGCCTGCGGACCGATGTAGCCCTTCACCAGCACCGGGTACCGCGCGAAATCCGCCTCCTCGAAGGTCCGCGCGACCGCGGGATGCAGCACCGCCTCCAGTCGCTTGATGTCCACCTCCCGGTCCCCCGGAAGGCCGACCACCAGGGGGGCCTGGGCACCCGATGGCTCGGTCACCATGAAGACCACGTTCTTGAGGGTGTCGCCGGCCGTCCACGGGCGATCCGGGCGAGCAAGGTCGGGCCGCCCATTCGACAGCTGGACCAGCGAGTCGATGGTCGGCGTGTCGGGCGTCTGCTCGACGTGGGCCGCCGGGATCCCGGCCAGCTCGACTGACGCGGGGGGAACCGTGGTGACCGCCTCGACATTGGCCGCGTAGTCGCATGCGGTGCATCGGACGAAGGTGTCCTCGCCGACCTCGGTCGGCGCCAGGAACTCCTCGCTGGCCGAGCCGCCCATGGCTCCGGACATCGCCGAGACGATGACGTACTGCAGTCCGAGCCGGCCGAAGGTCGTGATGTAGGCATCGCGATGCCGCTGATAGGAGTGGCGCAGGCCCTCGTCGTCGATGTCGAACGAGTAGGAGTCCTTCATCACGAACTCCCGGCCGCGCAGGATGCCTGCCCGTGGCCGTGCCTCGTCCCGGTACTTCGTCTGGATCTGGTAGAGGACGACCGGCAGATCCCTGTACGAGGAGTACTCCCCCTTGACCATCAGGGTGAACATCTCCTCGTGGGTCGGCCCGAGGAGGTAGTCGGCCTCCTTGCGATCCTGCAGCCGGAACAGGGTGTCGCCGTACTCCGTCCAGCGATGGGTCTGCTCATAGGGCTCGCGCGGCAGCAGGGCCGGGAAGTGCACCTCCTGGAAGCCGGCTGCGTCCATCTCCTCGCGAATGATGCGCTCGACGTTGCGATAGACCAGGTACCCGAGCGGGAGCCAGGAGAAGACCCCCGGGGCGATGCGGCGCACGTACCCGGCGCGGACCAGCAGGCGATGGCTGGGAACCTCGGCGTCAGCGGGATCCTCGCGCAGGGTGCGCAGGAACAGGTTCGACATGCGGAGCATCGCGACACCCTACTGACGCGCGTCACCTGCGCGCACGCCGCATGCGGCATCAGAACAGGACGGTGGCGAAGGTTCCGACCTGCTCGAATCCGACTCGCGCGTACGTCTTGCGGGCGGGCGTGTTGAAGTCATTGACGTACAGGGAGACGACCGGCGCGATGGAGTCCTGGGCCTGGCGCACGACTGCGGACATCGCCGCAGCCGCGATGCCGCGCCCGCGCAGCGCATGGGCGGCCCATACCCCCTGCACCTGGCAGGCCTGAGCGGTCGCGCAGCCGACCTCCGCCTTGAACTGCACCTGGCCGTCCTCGATCCAGGCGAAGGCCCGGCCCTGCCTGATCAGGTCGGCCACCCGGGCCCGGTACGCGGCCCCCGACCCGCCGGCGACCGGGGAGACCCCGACCTCCTCGGTGAACATGTCGATGCAGGCGGGCATCAGAATGTCGAGCTCGGCGATGTCCACCCGGCGAACCCGAGGGTCGGACTCGACCTGCGGACTGCCATGCAGCGCCAGCAGGGGCTGGGCATGACGCACGTCTCGTGCCGGCCCCCAGGCGGGCTCCAGCAGGCGCCAGAGGTCGAGTACCTCCTCGGCCGGGCCGATGAACGACGAGCAGCGGCGCCCGGCGAGCCTCAGCCGGTCCGCGAAGGCCGCTCGGCTGGCGGCCGTCGTCCGGACCGGGACGAGGTTGGCTCCTACGAAGAGCATCGACTCCAGGGTTCCGCCGGCAAACCACCCCAGGAGCTCTCCGCCCAGGCGCCAGGGGTCCGCGCCAGCCATCCGGATCCGCGACTCGATGAAGCAATTGGCCACCGGGTCATCGCCGACCATGGCAAGCGCCGCGGCCAGGTCGGCGGCTGCGAGGTGACGGACACGGCTGCGCACGCCGCGACGATAGACGCCGAGCATGCGATCCGCTGAGCCTTGCCCGGTCAGGCCGTGGTGACGACCGGCGCGCCGGAGGCTCCCTCCATCTGCTCGGCGAGCTTCATGGCCTCCTCGATCAGTACCTCGACGATCTGCGACTCCGGGACGGTCTTGATGACCTCGCCCCTGACGAAGATCTGCCCCTTGCCGTTGCCGGATGCAACGCCGAGATCTGCCTCGCGGGCCTCGCCGGGGCCATTGACCACGCAGCCCATCACGGCAACCCGCAGTGGCACCTCCAGCCCCTCAAGCCCGGCCGTCACCTGCTCGGCCAGCGTGTAGACGTCCACCTGGGCACGGCCGCATGACGGGCAGGAGACGATCTCCAGGCCCCGCTGACGCAGGTTCAGGGACTCCAGGATCTGGATCCCGACCTTGACCTCCTCCACGGGCGGTGCCGAGAGCGAGACGCGGATCGTGTCGCCGATGCCCTTGCTCAGCAGGGCGCCGAAGGCGACGGACGACTTGATCGTGCCCTGGAAGGCCGGGCCGGCCTCGGTCACCCCCAGGTGCAGCGGATAGTCGCACTGCTCGGCCAGCTGGGTGTACGCCTCGACCATGATCACCGGGTCGTGGTGCTTGACCGAGATCTTGATGTCGCGGAAGTCATGCTCCTCGAACAGAGAGGCCTCCCACAGGGCGGATTCCACCAGCGCCTCCGGGGTGGCCTTGCCGTACTTGCTCAGCAGGCGCGGGTCGAGGGAGCCGGCGTTCACCCCGATGCGGATGGGGGTGCCATGGTCCCTGGCAGCCTTGGCGATCTCCTTGACCTTGTCGTCGAACTGCTTGATGTTGCCGGGGTTCACGCG